>JAPSJV010000081.1 GCA_031178005.1 Pseudarthrobacter sp. | reverse complement strand
ATCCGGGACCGGAGCCATGGCGTGCTGCTGGTGGTGCTGGTGTACCTGGCAGGCGTATACGGCGGCTACTTTGTTGCTGCCCAGGGCATCCTCCTGGTTGGCATCCTGGGCGTATTCCTCACCGGCACCATCCAGAATGCCAACGCCATGAAGAACATCCTGGTGCTCGGAGTCAACATGGTGGCGGCCGTCTCCTACCTGATCTTCGCCTTTGACCGGATCAACTGGCTCGTCGTCCTGCTGATCGCCGTCAGCTCCACAATCGGCGGACTGGTGGGCTCGAAGGTGGGGCGCAAGCTTTCCCCGCGCGTGCTCCGGGCTGTCATCTTCACCCTTGGCATCGTGGCCCTCGGCGTCATGATCGCCAACCTGCTGAAATAATCACCCGGTGACGTTCCACTACCTAGAGTCCGCCGATGATCCCCGCGTAGGGGACTACACCACGCTGACGGATGTGCATCTGCGGAAGCTCCGGGAGCCGCGCGAGGGGATGTACATCGCTGAGTCCTCCAGGGTCCTGCGCCGGGCCCTGGCGGCCGGGCACCAGCCGCGGTCCTTCTTCCTGGCGGAGAAGTGGCTGGCGGACCTCGACGACGTCTTCCAGGCGTATCCCGACGTTCCCGTCTTCATCGGGAAGGCAGCGCTGCTCGAGGAAATCACCGGCTTCCACCTGCACCGCGGGGCCATGGCCGCCATGCACCGCCCCGCCCCGGTGCCGCTGCCGGTTCTCCTGTCAGGTGCCCGGCGGGTGGCCGTGCTGGAGGACATCGTGGACCACACCAATGTCGGCGCCATCTTCCGGTCGGCCGCAGCCCTGGATATCGACGCCGTGCTCGTCTCGCCCCGCTGCGGGGACCCTCTCTACCGGCGGAGCGTCCGCGTCAGCATGGGCACGGTCTTCCAGGTTCCCTGGGCCCGCCTCGAAAGCTGGCCGGAGGACCTCCTGGTGCTGAAGGACCACGGCTTCACTGTTGCCGCCCTGGAGCTGACGGAGGACGCCCAGGACGTTGACGTGGTTGCTGCCCGCAACCCGGAGAAGCTCGCGCTGGTGCTTGGCACCGAAGGAGCCGGCATGAGCCCGGAGACGCTCGCCGCCGTCGACCTCGCCGTCAAAATTCCCATGCGCAACGGCGTGGACTCGCTCAACGTGGCTGCCGCCTCGGCAGTGGCCTTCTGGGAGCTGCGGGCCCGGCCCTAGGCCGGCGCACCGCCCCATCCCGGACGCCCTGGCCCTGTTCGTCAGTCCCACCGGTGTCCGCTATGATTGATAGCTGGTTGTCCTGCTCTTTCAGCTTCGGCTGCCGCAGATCCAGCCATCCCATTCATACCTGGCAACTGGCAAAATCCAGTTGCGCGAACAAAGGTCCCATTATGAAGTCTGATACCCACCCGAAGTACGAAGCTGTTGTTTTCAACGACCTGGCCTCCGGCACGAAGTTCCTGACCCGCTCCACCGTGTCTTCCTCGAAGACCATCGAGTGGGAAGACGGCAACACCTACCCGGTCATCGAC
>JAPSJV010000031.1 GCA_031178005.1 Pseudarthrobacter sp. | reverse complement strand
CAATGGTGCCACCCGCAACCGGCGGCCGAATTCGTTTAAAGAGCCTCCGGGTTAGTCCGGTTCCGGGTTCCCGCTACCCCAGCCCTATCGCACTGCCGGCCAGGCTGAATCCCACAAATGCCACGATATCCAGCAAAGCGTGCGCGATGATCAGCGGCATAACCCGACGCGTTTTGGTGTAAAGCCAGGCAAAAACGATGCCCATCACCACATTGCCAATGAACGGCCCGAAGCCCTGGTACAGGTGGTAGCTGCCGCGAAGTACCGAGCTGGCCAAGATGGCCAGCGGCATGCTCCAGCCGAACCTGCCAAACCGTTCCAGGAGGTAGGCCACCACAATGACTTCTTCAACCAGTGCGTGCCGGATGGCGGAGAGGATCAACACCGGGATGGTCCACCAGTAGGCGTCGAGCGCGCTGGGAATGATTGCGGTGGTGATCCCCAACGCCCGTCCGGCGGCATACAGCCCCAGCGAAGGGATCCCGATCAGCGCGGCCAGGCCAGCGCCCTGCAACAGGTCACGCCCGGGCCTGCGGGCATCCATGCCCAGTCGGTTGAACACCGACGGCGGTTTCCCTGGCTCAAGCCCCGGCACAGGCCTCAGCGAAAAACCGGGCGCTGTCCTGGAAACCGCTCCCGGCGCCAGTCCTGCAGCACTCCCCTGCCGTTCGGAACTGAGGAAGTACAGCACCAACGCCACCGGCACCAGTGCAAAGCCAATGTCCAGGAGTTGGTAGGTCAGGTCGAAGTACTCGCGGCTGCTTTGCGAGCGGTTCAGCGTGGACGTGCCATCGGCCAGCGGCGCCCGGCTCATCTTGTCCAGCAACTGCACTATTGAATAAACAGCTGACTGCCCCAGCGACAGGCCAAGGACAATCCAGACTTCAAACCGCAACCGACGGCGGGACGTAACCAGCATGTTCCCATCTTGCCTGTTCTTCCCGGAAGTTTGCTGACCGGGCTCTATGCTGGGGACGTGAGCGCGCCAGGGAAAATCATCATGATCAGGCATGGGCAGTCCGCCGCCAACGCAGACCCGTCAATCTACAACCGGGTTCCCGACTACCGGATCCCGCTGACGGAGCTTGGCCTGCGCCAGGCAACAACAGCCGGTGAAACCATCCGGCGGCAGCTGGACGGCCAGCAGGTATGCGTTTATGTTTCACCGTATCTTCGGGCCTACCAGACCCTCGAGGCCCTCAACCTGGGCTCGTTGGTGGACAGGGTGGTGGAGGAACCCCGGCTCCGTGAGCAGGACTGGGCCAATTTCCAGATCGCTGGAGACATCGAGGACCAGAAGGAACTGCGGAACGCCTACGGCCACTTTTTCTACAGGTTCCGGGAAGGCGAATCCGGATCCGACGTATATGACCGGATCTCCTCCTTTATGGAAACGCTGTACCGGCACTGGTCTAAGCCCAGTTATGCGCCCAATACGCTCCTGGTCACCCACGGCCTCACCATGCGGCTGTTCTGCATGCGGTGGTTCCACTGGACTGTTGAGTATTTTGAATCGCTGAACAACCCGGACAACGCCGACGTCCGTACCCTGGTCCGGGCGGCTGAACCAAGGGCCGACGGCGGGCGGTACCTCCTGGATAAACCGTTCAGCCAGTGGGTGGAACGGTCGGTGGACGATTCCGTCCTGGACGCTCCGATTATGACCTGGTAGCAGCTGGCGCCGGACCGTGCGCCAGGATTACTTCGGTGCCAACGGCTTCAAAGGCTTCCTGGTCTTCGGCAGAGATCCCGGCGTCCGTAATCAACCGGCGGAAGTCGTAGCCTGCCATGGTGGCGAAGGCACGCTTGCCCACCTTCGATGAATCCGCCAGGACATAGGAAACGGCGGCCCGGCGGGCCATCAGCGAGTTGACGGTGGCTTCGCCTTCGTCGGTGTTGGTGGGTCCGAATTCCGGGTCGACGCCGTTGACTCCCAGGAAGGCGATGTCCAGTGCCACCTTCTCCATGATGATGTCCATGTAAGGACCCACCAGCTCATAGGAGCGGGCATTGAGGATCCCGCCGGTCACCATGATCTTGATGTTGGGCCGGACCGCCAGCTGGGAGGCGATATTTATGGCGTTGGTGACCACGGTGAGGGTTTCGCGTTGGGACGGCGTGTTGAGGTCCTCCCGGGTGGCCAGCACCTGGGCCAACGCCGTGCAGGTGGTGCCGCCGCTGAGTCCTATGACCGCGCCGGGCCTGATCAGCGCGGACGCCGCCAGGGCGATCTGGTGCTTGGCTTCGGGGTGGTCGTCACGGTTGTAACGGCCGGGGAGATCGTAAGACACCACTCCCATGGTGGCACCTCCCCTGGTCCGGGTCAGCAGCCGCTGCTTGGCAAGGCCGTCCAGGTCGCGGCGGACAGTCGCGTGCGAGACGCCCAGGCGGGTCACGATGTCCTCGACGTCCACACGGCCGGATTCGGCCAGGAGATCCAGTATGGCTGCGAGCCGTTCCGTCCGTGTCATCATTGCCTCCTGGTGTAAGCCACCTGGTGACAGGCCGTTCCGCAGGTCAAGCCAGCAGTCCCGGTGAGGTGGGTGGGTACATTGATTTTAGCCATGCCCACGGGTCATGCCCGACCGCCAGGTGCTTACTGGGCGGTCCCTGCCCGCCAAACCGAGTGGGTCAGCGGCATTCCGGGGCGGTAGGCAAGGTGAGTAGCGGACGGTGCGTTCAGCATCTGGAGGTCTGCACGGTGTCCGACGGCGATCGAGCCCACCGCGCGTGCGCCGTCGACGTCCTCCCCGGTTTCCCTGTGCAGTGCCAGGGCGCCACCGTACGTGGCGGCCCGGACTGCTTCTGACACCGACAGCCCCATCTGCAGCACCGCTGTGGTGACGCAGTACGGCATGGAGCTGGTGTAGGACGTTCCGGGATTGCAGTTGGAAGCCAGGGCCACGGGCACCCCCACGTCCAGCAGGCGCCGGGCCGGGGCCAACGGCTGGCGGGTGGACAGATCGCAGGCGGGCAGGCAGGTGGCCACCGTGCCACGGCCGGCTGACCAGCTGCCGGCGAGCGCATCGACGTCGGAATCCGAAAGGTAGTTCACGTGGTCCACGCTGGCGGCGCCGAACTCCACGGCCAGCTGGACTCCCGGCCCCTCACCCAGCTGGTTGCCGTGGACCCGCAGGCCCAGGCCGGCGGCTTTGCAGGCCTCGAGGACCCGCCGGGACTGCTCGGCGTCGAAGGCTCCCGTTTCGCAGAAGACGTCAGCCCAGGATACGTAGGGCAGAACCGCCTGCAGCATGGGTCCGCAGACCAGGTCCAGGTAATCGGCGGCGGAGATGCCGGCCGGAACCAGGTGCGCCCCCAGGAACGTGACTTCGTCAACCACGGTGGAGGCAATCCGTGCACTCCTTGCCTCATGCTCGACGTCCAGCCCGTAGCCGGTCTTGGTTTCCAGGTAGGTGGTACCCAGTGAAACGGCTTCGGCCACGCGGCCCAGCAGCAGCCGGGTGAGATCGTAATCGGAGGTTTCGCGGGTGGCGCCGGTGGTTACCGCAATGCCGCCCGCGGTGTACTCCTCACCCGCCATCCTGGCGGTGAATTCCGCGGTGCGGTCACCGGCGAACACCAGGTGGGAATGCGAATCCACCCACCCGGGCAGTACCGCACGGCCACCGGCGTCGACCACGTCATCGGCTGCCGGCGCGCTTGCGGCTGCCCCGATCCAGGACAGGCGTTCGCCTTCGAACACCACGGCGGCATCGTGGAGGATCCGCCCTTCAGCGTCCTGCGTCATCAATTCGCCGATGTTGGTAATCAGAGTACTCATAGGGACATTCTTCAGCCTCGGACGGACAACCGGGACGGATTCAGCAACTGTGCCGTCCGGGATTCCGGACCCGGTACGCCGGCGGCCCTGTTGCCGAGGATCAGTCCTGCCGCGAATTCGGCGATTCCCGACGACGTCTGGAATCCGTACCCGCCCTGGCCGGCCAGCCAGAAAAAGCCGCGCGCCTCGGCGTCGAACCCTACGACGGGAATGCCGTCCACCGGCGAAGTCCGCAGGCCCGTCCATGCCCGCCGGATGCCGGTGATTCCCAGGGTGGTGTCCTGGTTCAGTCTCTTGACCAGCCGGTCGATGTCGCCGGGCCGGGGCTGCGCGTCTTCCGCGGCGCTGGGTTCAGACTCCGCAGGGGAAATCAGCACGCCGCCGTCCTCAGGCCGGAAGTAAAAGGAATCATCGGCGGCCGCCACCATGGTTGCTGCGGGCGCGGGAGCATTAACGACGTCGGCAATCGCCGCGGTGCGCCGGTACGGCTGCAGTCCCAGGCGCTCCACGCCGCTGACAACCGCAAGTTCGTCTGCCCACGCTCCCGCCGCATTAACCAGGACACCCGCCTGCAGCGCCTCCTGGCCCGCGCCCACCTGCCAGCCGCTGCCAATCGGCTGGGCCGTGTGTACCCGGGCCCCGGTGAGAATGTCCGCGCCTGCGGCCAACGCCAGCTGCCGGTGGTCCTCAATGAGGAGCGGCGCGTTGCAGGCGAAGGAACCGGAGTCCAGCCCCGCCGCTTCGAAGGCCTCCGCCCGCAATGCGGGGCAGAGCACCATGGCTTCGGCGTGGCTGATCGGCTCCATGGCACCGCTGGACTTGGCGGCAACGTCTGCGGCAGAGCCGATCAACATAAAACCGCGGGGCGAGAGGACCCGTTCAGAGCCGCGTTCGTCATCCCGGACAGCCATCAGTTCCAAGGTCCGGACGGTCAGTTCCTGCACAACCTGCGGGCCATAGCTGGGGATAAGCTGCCGGGCGGAGCGGGAGGAGGAGTGGTATGCCAACTCCTGCTCCGCTTCCACCACAGCCACCGAGCACTCCCCTGCCAGAATTGAAGCGAGGGAGAGCCCGGCGATGCCGCCGCCAACGATTACCACGTCATAGTTCGCCACCATGGCACCATCCTTGCAGACCCTGGTGCGTGCCGCCGTCGGACTTTCTAGGAGTCCTGCCCGGCAATCGCCGCACGGCTGGCAACAAAGGCCTGGACACACGTCTCGATGTCCTCGGCGCTGTGCGCGGCGGACAACTGCACGCGGATCCGCGCGGCACCCTTGGGGACCACGGGGTAGCTGAAGGCGGTGACGAAGACGCCGTCACCCAGCATGTGGTCGGCAATCCGGGCTGCCATCACGGCATCGCCGAACATCACCGGGATAATGGCGTGCTCGCCGTCAAGGAGCTCGAAGCCCTCCTCAGTCATACGGCTGCGGAAATGGGCTGCGTTGTCGAACAGGCTGCTGCGCAGTTCGCCGGAGTTTTCCACCAGGTCCAGGGCCTTGAGGGTGGCCGCAACGATGGACGGGGCCAGGGAATTGGAGAACAGGTACGGCCGGGCCTTCTGGCGCAGCATGGCCACGATGGCACCGCGTCCGGAAACGTAGCCACCGGACGCACCACCCAGGGCCTTGCCAAATGTGCCTGTGTAGATGTCCACACGGTCCGATACGCCGGCGTGCTCGGGGGTGCCGGCGCCGGTGGAGCCCATAAAGCCGACGGCATGGGAGTCATCCACCATCACCAGGGCACCGTACTTGTCCGCGAGATCGCAGATCGCTTCCAGTGGGGCCAAGTAACCGTCCATGGAGAACACTCCATCGGTGACGATGATGGTCCGGCGGGCCGAGTTGTCCCCTGTGGTTGCCTCAATGAGCCTGGCCTCAAGCTCCGCCATGTCGCGGTTGGCATAGCGGTACCGGCTGGCTTTGCAGAGCCGGATCCCGTCAATGATGGAGGCGTGGTTGAGGGCGTCGGAAATGATGGCGTCTTCAGGGCCGAAAAGGGATTCGAAGACGCCGCCGTTCGCGTCGAAGCAACTGGAGAACAGGATGGTGTCCTCTGTGCCCAGGAAGCGGGAGACCCGTGCCTCCAGTGCCAGGTGAAGGTCCTGGGTTCCGCAGATGAACCGCACCGAGGCCATGCCGAAGCCGCGCGAATCCAAGGCTTCCTTGGCTGACGCAATGATCTCCGGATGGTCCGCGAGTCCCAGGTAGTTGTTGGCGCAGAAGTTCAGCACCGGGCGGGCGGGCGCGCCAAGCTGGCCGGCGGTGATGTGGCTGGCCTGCGGAGAATCGATGTGGCGTTCGGTCTTGAAAAGGCCGGCAGTGCGCAGGCCCGCGAGCTCTTCCTCGAGCTGGTCTTTGAGGGAGGTGTACATGGTGCTCCTTAGAGTTCGGTCCAGTCGAGGACAACTTTGCCGCCGGTGCCGGCGCGGGCAATATCGAAGCCGCGTTCCCATTCCGCGGCGGGCAGCTTCTCCGTCACCACCGCTGAGATGTTCGCGTGCAGCGTGGGATTGGAGGACAACATGGCGCTCATGGCATACCAGGTCTCAAACATCTCCCTGCCGTAGATGCCCTTGAGCGTCAGCATGTGCGTGACGACCTTGCCCCAGTCAATGTCGATGGATTGGCTGGGCAGGCCCAGCATCGCGATGCGGCCGCCATGGTTCATGTTGTCGATCATCTCAGGCAGGGCCGTGGGGTGGCCGGACATTTCCAGGCCAATGTCGAAGCCTTCCCGCATGCCCAGCTCCCGCTGTGCTTCCTTGACCCGCGTAGTGGAGACATCGATGGCCAAGTCAACGCCCAGGTTGCGTGCCAGCTGCAGGCGTGGGGCAGAGACGTCAGTGATGGCGATCTTCCGGGCACCTGCGTGGCGCGCGACCGCAATGGCCATCAGCCCGATGGGCCCGGCTCCGGTGATCAGCACGTCCTCGCCCACCAGCGGGAAGCTCAGCGCGGTGTGGACGGCGTTGCCGAAAGGATCGAAGATTGCGCCCAGTTCGGGAGTGACCGACGGATCGTGGTGGACCCAGACGTTCGTTTCGGGGATGACAACGTACTCGGCAAAAGCGCCGTCCCGCTGGACGCCAACAGAGACAGTGTGGATGCACATCTGGCGGCGGCCGGCGCGGCAGTTCCGGCAGATCCCGCAGACAATGTGACCTTCGCCGGACACCCGGTCGCCGACTTTGACGTCGCGGACGTCCGCGCCGATTTCCACCACCTCGCCGTAAAACTCGTGGCCGGCGATCAACGGAGCTTCGATGATGCTCTGGGCCCACGCATCCCATGACTGGATGTGCAGGTCGGTGCCGCAAATGCCGGTGGTCATGACCCGGATCTTGACGTCCCCCGTTCCCGCTTCGGGTTCCGGACGGTCAACGAGTTCAAAGCCGGCTTCTGCGCCGGGCTTATAGAGAGCCTTCATGGCTCCCATTAGAAGCCCGTGACAATGCTTAGAGCAAGCTCAAGTATCTGACTCAATAGTTTAGTAAACGCTAATGCATTGACGGGGCTGACGTCATATTGCCCCAAGCTCTTGAAATTGATTTGGTATACCAAATACAGTGACACCTACCACTTTCATCCTCCCCGTCCCAGGAGTCCCCATGTGCAACCACGACCATTCCAGCGAAGTGACGCTCCCCGCAGGCCTTTCCCGCCGGGGAGTCCTCGCCGGAGCAACGGCGCTGGCCGGAATTACCCTGGCCAGTGTGGCTTCCCAGCTCGGCTCGGCTCCGGCTGCCCATGCGGGCGAACAGCCGGCGGCCCCGAACTACCATGGCCGGGCCGTTACTCCCGGTGCAGTGGTGGTCGAAGGCGGAACCATCGTTGACCCGCTCACCGGTGATGCGATCGCCGACGGCGTACTGGTCCTCGACGGCGGCAAGGTGCTGGCCGTCGGAACGCGCGATGCCACCCGTAAGGCTGCCGCTGCCGTCGCCGGCCGTGCCCAGGTACTCAACGCCGCGGGCCGCTGGGTGGTCCCGGGGCTCGTGGACGTCCACGTCCACGCCAACGCCCTGGCGGACACCCGGCTGATCCTGCAGGGCGGCGCCACCAGCGTGCGCAGCGGTTCCTCCAGCTTCTACCAGGACGTTGCGCTCGCGGGCCTCCCCTCATGGGCTCCCGGCGCCACACCCCGGATGCGGGCGGCCGGGCTTTTCGTCTCCCCGGACCTTGGCGATTCGATCCTTGCAGACCCGGATCTAGCCCCGCTTGCCGCGCTGCCCAACGGCGTTGTTGATGCTGCGGACCTGGCGTACCTCACCCGCGTCAACCTCAGCCGCGGCGCCGACGTCATCAAGACCCGGGCCAACCCCCGGGCAGGTCTTCCCGAGCAGGACCCCCGGGAACTCGTGTACGACGTCGATCAGCTCTCGGCAATCGTGAACGCTGCCCGCGGCGCCGGCGTGCTATGCCACGCCTACAGCGCCGAGGGGATTGACGGCGCCGTCCGGGCCGGTGTGCGCAGTATTGAGCACGGTGTTTTTATGACCGAGGCCAGCATTGCCGAAATGGTCCGCCGGGGAACCTTCTTTACCCCGACGATGGACGCCATCACCAGCATGGCCCGCTCCGCCAACCCCGTGCTGGCGGCACGGGGCGCGGAGTACACGCCGATCCTGAAAGCCGCAGTCCTGGCCGCCCACGAGGCGGGCGTCACGGTCGTTGCCGGTACCGACTCGTTCGGCACGGACGTCACCCCGCTGGGTACGGAAGTGCGCCTGCTCGCCGAGGCCGGGCTGTCGCCGCTGGAGGCCCTGCGCTCGGCCACCACCCACGCAGCCCGCCTGCTCGGTTCGGAAGCCCGGGCCGGCCGCCTGGTCAAGGGCGGTTTTGCGGATGCCGTGATTGTCGACGCCGATCCCCTCACCGACGGGACCGCCCTGGAAAAGGTGCGGACCGTCGTCGCGCAGGGAATTGTGGTGCGCAACGACGCGTAGCCATCCACAGACTGTTGCCGCCCCTGCTACCTCAGGGGCGGCAACAACCATTCAGGAACGCTACATCAAACACGCCTAAGCTTTAGGCTTGGCTCATGGATATACGACAGCTCCAAGTGCTTCGCGAACTCGGCGAGCTCGGCAGTGTCAAAGCTGTAGCCGAGACGCTTATGGTCACTCCGTCTGCCGTGTCGCAGCAGCTGGCCCTTCTCCAGCGCAGCGCCGGTGTTCCCCTGACGCAAAAGGACGGCCGGAACCTGGTGCTCACAAATGCGGGACGGGTCCTGGCGGACGCCGGCGGCGGAGTGCTGCTGGCCATGGCCCAGGCCAGGGCAGCCATTGACACCTACCAGGAAGCGCCTGATGCCGCCGTGACATTAAGCGGATTCCATAGTGCCGGGCAGGCGCTGTTCGCACCGCTGGCCCGGGCACTGTCCGGGCCGGGCCAGCCCCGTGTGCAATTCACCGACGAGGACGTGGCCCAGCAGGATTTCCCGGCCCTCACCGCGCGCTACGATCTGGTCCTGGCCCACCGGATGGAACACAGCCCGCCGTGGCCGGATGGCAGGATTGCCGCGATTCCGCTTGCCAGCGAACCCCTGGATGTCGCTGTTCCTGCCGGCCACCCGCTGGCCAGGAAGACCACGCTTACCGTCGAGGATGTCGCCTCGGAGCCTTGGGTCACCAGCCGGCCCGGATATTCACCGGACGATGTACTGCGGGCAGTTGCCGCCGTGGCCAGCAGGCCCCTGGACATCATCCACCGGGTTAATGACTACACAACGGTGGCATCCCTGGTTGCAACCGGCGGCGTCCTTGGCTTTCTTCCCCGGTTCACTTCCAGCCCGGTACTCGATTCGCCCGACCGCGCCGGAGTCGTGCTCCGTCCCCTCGGCGGTATCAACACCAGGCGCACGATCGATGTCCTGGCACGCGCGGAAAACCTCGAGCGCCGTTCCGTGCGGACAGTGTGCGACGCCCTGGCCATGGTGATGCGCGGCCTGGGCGGCTGACCCAACAGGGGGGGTGACCGCAGGACGGACGCCTAACCTTGCGGGGTGAGGGCGGGTTGGCCGTTGTTGAAGTAGTCCACCAGTTCCGCGGGCAGGGCAGGAATCTCCCTGGCCGAGCCGTCGCCGCGCAATGACTCCGCCGCCAGGACACCGGCAGCCACCGCCTGCCGGGCCGCAACCGGGCTGGTCTGGGTACTGCCACCCAGGGCCGCGAAACGCAGGAACTCCGCCACCAGCCTCGGATCCGCACCACCATGGCCACCCTCACCATCCCGGACCACCACCGTCTCGTCGGGCTCGGCAAACCCCGACGTGCGGGTGGTCCACACCTTGATGGTGTCCCCCGGACCATCACCAAAGTTCTCAATCCGGCCCCTGGTACCGATCACCGTGTAGTTCCGCCAATAATCGGGGGTGAAGTGGCACTGCTGGTAGGAGGCCAGCACGCCGTTGTCCAGGACCATGTTCATCATCGAAATATCCTCGACATCGATCACCTCCGCCAGGCCGCGCTGCTCCAACGGCGGCCAATTCTTGACCGAGAACCACTCTCCCATCCGCTTGCCGCTGTTGTCAGCCCGGTCCGCCACACCGCCATAGACCGCAAGATCACCGACGGCGGACACCCGCCGCGTGTACCCCCCGGCCAGCCAATGAATCACGTCGATGTCATGGGCGCCCTTCTGCAACAGCAACGACGTGACCTTGGCCCGCTGGGCATGCCAGTCCTTGAAGTAGTAATCACCCCCATGACCCACAAAATGCCGGCACCACACCGCCTTCACCTCACCGATCCGGCCCGCCTCAATCAACTCCCGCATCTGCACCACCACCGGCATATGCCGCATGTTATGCCCCACATACAGCCGGGTGCCCGTCCGGTACGCCGCCTCCAAAATCGCATCAGCAGCCTCGACCGTAATGTCCAACGGCTTCTCACAAAAAGTCGGAATCCCTGCTTCCAGGGTCCGCACCGCCACCGCCGCATGCTGGTCATCCGGAGTCAACACCAGCACCGCATCCAGCCCCGCACCCAACAACACCTCCAAATCACCGGTGACTTCCGCCGTCGGAATCCGTTCCGCAGCATCAGCCCGCCCACGCTCACTCGTGTCACAAACCATCACCACCACCGAACCCCCGCCCGGGTTATGGGCGTGGCGCCACAACCCCGACCGCACCCCAAACCCAACAATCCCAACCTTCAAATCCTGTGTCATTACCTGTATGTCCTTCTGCCGATTCCCAATAAGTGTTTTGTGCGGATCAATTCATCGTGCCGGGGCCGCGCAGGGGCGCAGATTCCCGGACAAACAACTGCCACGGGAAGTCGAGTACACGCGGCCGGTCCACGCCGGCATCGGGCCCCATGGCGCGTTCCAGCAACAACCGCGCCACCTTGTCGAAAAAGTCCACGGGGCCCACCGAACTGAGTGACGGGCTCATCTGCTCACCTTCCACGGTGTTGCCAACGCCGATGATGTCGATATCGCCGCCCACGGTGAAACCCAGCCGCTGGGCGGCGTTGATGGCGCTCACGGCGGCATAGTCGCTCGTGGCATATATCGCCGTCGGCGGTTCCGGCAAGGACAGCAGCTGCGTTGCCGCGGCGTAGGCGCCGGCGGTTCCGCGTTCAAACCCTGCAACGTACTCCGGGTTCACGGCCACGCCTGCGGCCTCGAGATTCTCTGTATAAGCCCGGTACCGCTGGCTGGCAGCAAATCCCCCGGGCCCCACTGCCGTGAGGCAGGCCACCTTCCGGTGCCCCCGCAAGAGGTGGCGCACAGCCAGGTCGCACCCCGGCCGAGAGCCGGAACGGATGACGTCGAAGCCAACCGGCTCCAGGGATTCATCGAACACCACCAGCTTGTGTCCACGCGCTGCCAGGGTGGCCAGGGTTTCCCAATCCTTCTCCGACGCTGCGTCGACAAATACAGCATCGGCAGTGTGGCTTTGGAGGACCTTGGCCCAATCGGCGTCGCCAAGGATCAAGGGCGTAATACCCAATGGCCGGGCGGCCAGTTGGACAGCCTCAACCACGGCCAGGGACCAGGGGTCAGAGAGCATGGTCAGTGAGAGGATCACGGTGTTGGTACGCCCCGTGCGGATGGCGCGCGCTGCCTGGTTCGGCTGGTATCCGAGCCGAACAGCTGCGTCCTTGACCTTGCGCGCCGTGACGTCGGAAACCCCGGGGCCGCCGTCTCCCCGCCGCCCCGAAAGCACGTACGAAACCGTGGCGGTGGACACTCCTGCCTCCGCGGCCACCATCCTGATGGTCGGCCGGATGCCGTTGATACCTGACTCTGGCATGTGATCCCCCATTCCTCGAAGTAACTGCAGTTTATGAGCCCGCCGCGGACAACGGCCGCAGCATTCTGCGTGCCGCGGCCGCTGCCCCGCTGGCGGTTATTTGCGGAAGACCGGCACGTCGGACGGCAGCGCGGCCTGGTACTCGTCACGGATCTTGTCCCCGCCCTCGGACTTCCAGCGCTTAACGGCTGCATCCAACTCGGATATGTTGGCGCGACCGGTGATGATGTCCACCACCCTGTCGCGGATCTGCTTGGTGATCTTGGCGCCCACCTTGGAGTTGGTGTCCGAGTAGCTGCCGTTAGTGGGGTTGCGCCAGGAAATGTCCAGCAGCTTCTGCTGCTGTTCGTTGATGTACCTGGTGTCGTCGTCGAAACCGGGATTGAAGATCACGTTCTCCGGGCTGGCCATGATGTTCAACGCGGAGACCAGGCCTGGCAGGTTGTTGGAACCGGAATCCGTGAGCTGCGGGTTACCGTTGGCGTCCAGGCTGTGGTCCTCGTTCAATTCACCGTAGTTCTTCTGCATGTACTCAACAGTGCCGAACGGGGCGGAGAGGTAGTTGATGAGGGCCAGGAGTTCGCGGATCTTGCCTTCCTCGGCCTTCTTGAACGGTGTGAAGCCCACGGTGCCGTAGCCCATGTCGTAAACGGGTTTCACCTTGCCGTCGGCGCTGAACGGCACCAGGATGTCGAAGGCCTGGTCAGTATTGAAGGAGCGGTAGGCCTTGATGTTGTGCGGGCCCACCAGCACCTGGCCGGCGATGCTGCCATTGGCCACACGGCTGCGGATATCCGGGACGTTGGTGTCCGGGTAGAAAACGCCGGCGGCGAAGAGCTTTGCCGTGAACTCCACACCGGCGGCGTACTCGTCTGTCTCGTAGAGGTGGGTCAGGCTACGGTCCTTGTTCACGGACCAGGAGTTCGGCGCACCGAACCATTCAGTGACCATGTGCAGGATGTTGATGTAGGCCGGTTCCAGGGCGTACTGGCGCTCGGCTGGGCGCGTGAGCTCCTTGGCTTTCTCCATGAACTCATCCGCCGAGGCAGCGTTCAGGCCGCCCACTTTCTCCCAGATATCGCGGCGGCCGGACATGATCTGGCCGAACGGCGTGCTGGGGATCGGGGCACCCCAGATCTTGCCGTTGACGACGGCGGTCTTCCAGGAATCCGGCTTCAGTGCGGCCAGGTTGGGGTACTCCAGCACAGCGTCGCCGGAGAGATATTCGGTAAGGTCCTGGAACTTCGCCTCCAGCATGGGCCCCACGTTGGGGATGCCCTGGTTCGGCGGGACCCACATCATGTCCGGCAGGTCATCACTGGCCAGGACAGTAGCGAACTTGGCCGAATAGCCGTCTCCGATGTCCTCGGCGATCTGCAGTTCCAGATCACCGCCGAGCTTGGCGTTGAGCCGTTGCCAGAACGGGTTGTCCTTCATGCCCGGGCTCATGGTCTCGAAGGTCTCGGTCAAGCCGGTGACCTTGCCCTTCAGCGGAGCATTCTTGACCGAGGTGACCGCTTCGGGAAGCTTGAAGAAAGCGGCCTGCAGGCCCTTGGAGTTGCCTGCGAGGTCGGCGGTGACCCCGGTGAATTCCTTATAGGTGGGGAGCTTGACTCCGGCGGAAGCGGCAGCGCCGCCACCACCGGCGGTGGCGCCGCCGCTGCCGCACGCGGCGAGGCCCGCCGTCGTGACCGCAAGGCCTGCCAGGCCGAGGAATCCGCGGCGGCTGAAGCCCGCGTGAGGGGTTGTTGCACTCATGTTCATGCCTTTCAACTGGGGTATGTCCAACAGCAGGTGCTGGGTATGAGACGGGTAGTTCGGGAAAACTCAGCCCTTCACGGCGCCGGTGAGGACGCCCTTGGTGAAGTGCTTTTGGAGGAAGGGGTAAACCATCAGGATGGGGACCAACGCCACCACCACCACGGCCATCTGGATGGCCTGGCCTGGTGGAACGGAGGAAATTCCCAGTCCGTCTGCGGCACCGGAGCCCTGGACGACGAAGTTGCGGAGCAGCAGCTGGATGGGCCACTTGCTGTGGTCGTTGATGTAAAGGAGGGCGTTGAAGAAGGAGTTCCAGAAACCCACCGCGTAGAACAGGCCGACGACGGCGATTACCGCCTTGGACAGAGGCATCACGATCCGGCACAGGATGGTCCAGTCGCTGGCACCGTCGATGCGGGCGCTCTCAATCAGTTCCTGTGGGATATTCATGAAGAACGACCGCATCACCACGAAATTGAATGCGCCGAAGATTCCGGGCAGGATCAGCGACCACAGACTGTCCAGGAGCCCGAGTTCCTTGATCATCAGGAAAGACGGGATCAATCCAGGGGCGAACAACAAGGTGAAAAGCACTGCCAGGATCACCGGGCGGCCAAACAGGACCGGCCGGCTGGTGGCGTAGGCCATGGTGATGGTGACAAACAAGGCAAGGACAGTACCGACGATCGTCACGAAGGCACTGACGCCAAGCGAGGTCAGCACCATGGGGCCGCTGAAGATGGTCTGGTAGGCCTCCAGTGTGGGACGCTCTGGCCACAGCACAAAGCCACCGGCCCGGGCCAGCTGTTCCTTGTCCGCCAACGAGGTGGAAACCACCAGCAGGATCGGCAGGATGATCGAAACGCTGAACAGGACCAGGATCAGGGCCTTGATGGTCTGGTAGAGCGGCGAGGGCCGTTCCTTCCAGACGGGGCGTTGAGGGTTGTACGTCAATTCTTTTGGCTTGCGGCCAAGCGGAAGTCTGCCCGGCGAAAGAGTGATTGCCATGTGCTAGCCAACTTTCCTTGCGAAAATGCCCTCTTCGCCGAAGCGGTGGGCGAGCTTGTTTGCGCCGTAGATCAGCAGGGCGCTGACGATGCCCTTGGCCAGGCCGGCCGCGGCGCCGGAACTCCAGCCGCCGCCGACCACACCGGTGTAATAGGTGAAAGTGTCCAGCACTTCCGCGGCACCAGCGCCGACGGCGTCCCGCTGGAGGATGTACTGTTCGAAGCCCACCGAGAGGATGTCGCCGATGCGCAGAATCAGCAGCAGCACGATGATCGAGCGAAGTCCAGGCAGGGTGACGTGCCACATCCGGCGCCAGCGTCCGGCTCCATCGGCCGCAGCTGCCTCGTAAAGTGAAGCGTCGATGCTGGCCAGGGCGGCCAGGAAGATGATCATGGCCCAACCAGCGTCCTTCCAGATCATCTGGACCACCACCAGCACCGGGAAGGTCTCCGGGTTGGTCATGAAGGGAATGGGATCCAGGCCGACGTCCCGCAGGGTGTTGTTGATGAAGCCGGCGCCGCCGAGCATCTGCTGGAACAACGCGATCACCAGCACCCAGGACAGGAAGTGCGGCAGGTACGCAATGCTCTGAAAAACCTTCCGGATGCGGGGGCTGATCAGGGAATCCACGATCAGCGCCAGCACCAGGGGCACAGGGAAGAGGAAGATCAGCTGCCAGGCAGCAAGGTAGAGGGTGTTCCAGAAGGCGTGCAGGAAGTCCGGATTGGCGAACAGGTCCACGAAGTTCTGCCAGCCCACAAACAGGCTGTCGCCAATGCCCAGGAAGGGTTGGTAATCCTGGAACGCGATGACGTTGCCCAGGATGGGGATGTAGAAGAACAACAGCAGGAAGGCGACGCCGGGCACCATCATCAGCAACATTTGCTTGTCACGGCGAAGGCGCGAGCGGAAGCTTTGGCGGGCGGGTGTACTGACGCGTGCCCGACGCTTCATCCGGTCCGCCGGGCGTCTGCCATCCTGTGGTGCATCATCCGCCACCGATGTGGCAGCACCGCCAGAAGTGCGCTGCCCGGGCGGAGCACTTTGAGTGGTGGAGTTCATACTTCTCCTCTAGTACAGAAGCGATGTCCCACGACAGGACCGCCTGTTAACCGTTTAACACACCCTAAATGAGACGTAGCCCACTTTGCAACATTTTGATCGAAAGCAATGACTTTTCGTCATAGATAGTCGCTTTGTTCGTTTCGGCAGACACAAAAAACCCCGCGCTGCATCAGCGCGGGGTTTTTTATGTGGGGAGGAACCTAGACGGTGACGCCCAGCTTCTCCAGGATCAGCTCACGGACTCGGCCGGCGTCGGCCTGCCCGCGGGTAGCCTTCATCACGCCGCCAACGATCGCACCGATGGCCTGCACCTTGCCGCCACGGATCTTGTCCGCAACGTCAGGCTGGGCGGCCAAGGCGGCGTCGATCGCTTCCAGCAGCGGGCCGTCGTCGGAGACAACCGCCAGGCCCCGCTTCTCGATAATCTCTGCAGGGCTTCCTTCGCCGGCGAGGACGGCGTCCAGGACCTCTGCTGCCATCTTGTTGTTGATGCTGCCGGCTTCCACCAGCTTGCCCAGTTCAACAATGGTGGCGGGCTTCACGCCCAGCTGGCCGGGATCCACGTCCGCGGCTTTGGCGCGGCCGACGATCTCGCCCATCCACCATTTACGGGCCACGGTGGACGAAGCCCCTGCTGCGATGGTTTCCTCGATCTCGTCCATCACGCCGGCGTTCACAACGTCACGGAACTCCAGGTCCGAGTAGCCCCAGTCAGCCTGCAGGCGCTTGCGGCGCTCCGCGGGAGGCTCGGGCAGTGTGGCACGCAGTTCCTCAACCCATTCGCGCGAAGCCACAACCGGAACCAGATCCGGCTCCGGGAAGTAGCGGTAGTCGTCGGCATCGGACTTGGGACGTCCGGACGTGGTGGTCCGGGTGTCCTCGTGCCAGTGCCGGGTTTCCTGCACTACCGGCTCACCGGAATCCAGGACGGCGGCGTGCCGCTGGATCTCGTAGCGGACGGCGTGTTCGACGGCGCGCAGCGAGTTCACGTTCTTGGTTTCGGACCGGATGCCGAAGCGTTCGCGGCCGTGCGGCCGCAGCGATACGTTGGCGTCGCAACGGACGTTGCCGCGTTCCATCTTGGCGTCGGAGACACCCAGGTTCTTCACGATTTCCCGGACTGCTGCGACGTACGCCTTGGCAAGCTCCGGAGCGCGTGAACCGGCGCCCTCGATGGGCTTGGTGACGATTTCCACCAGCGGCACACCAGAACGGTTGTAATCCACCAGCGAGTAGTCGGCCCCCTGGATACGGCCGGCCGATCCCCCCATGTGAGTCAGCTTTCCGGCGTCTTCCTCCATGTGGGCACGTTCAATTTCCACGCGGAAGACGGTGCCGTCAGAGAGCTCGATGTCCAGGTATCCGTCGTAGGCGATGGGTTCGTCGTACTGGGACGTCTGGAAGTTCTTCGGGGTGTCCGGGTAGAAGTAGTTCTTCCGGGCGAAGCGGCAGGTCTCAGCGATCTTGCAGTTCAGCGCCAGGCCGATCTTGATCGAGGATTCGATGGCCGTCTTGTTCACTACCGGCAGGACGCCGGGCAGGCCAAGATCCACTTCGTTGACGTTGGTGTTCGGCTCATCGCCAAACACGTTCGGTGCGGAGGAGAACATCTTGGTCTTGGTGTTCAGCTCAACGTGGACCTCAAACCCCAGTACGGGATCGTACTTGGCCATGGCCTCTTCGAAGCTCAGGATTGCGTCAGTCATTAGTGTGAACCTCCGTGGGTTTCGACGAGGGTCTCGACAGGCTCGACCACCTTGGTTTCGACAAGCTCAACCAGCGAAGGTGCCTGGTCCAGCAGCGGGCCTCCCCATTTGGCTTCGAGCAGGGATTCCAGGACGGCACCCACCCGGTAGAGGCGTGCGTCCTGGCGGGCCGGGGCCAGCAACTGGATGCCCACGGGCAGTCCGTCTTCGTCGGCGAGGCCGCCAGGAAGGGACAAGCCGGGAACACCGGCAAGGTTGGCCGGGATGGTGGCGACGTCGTTGAGGTACATGGCCAAGGGGTCGTCCAATTTCTCGCCCAGCTTGAACGCCGTGGTGGGCGCCGTGGGGGAAATCAGGACATCCGCCTTGGCGAACGCGGCCTCGAAGTCGCGCTGCACCAGGGTGCGGACCTTCTGCGCCGAACCGTAGTAGGCGTCGTAGTAGCCGGCGCTGAGCGCGTAGGTGCCCAGGATGATGCGGCGCTTGACCTCGTCGCCGAAGCCGGCGGCGCGGGTGGCACCCATCACACGTTCAATGGTGAGCGGCGCATCCTTGGGCAGGACCCGCAGACCGAACCGGACGCCGTCGAACTTTGCCAGGTTGGAGGAGGCCTCTGACGGCATGATCAGGTAGTAGGCACCGAGCGCGTACTGGAAGTTGGGGCAGGAAACCTCGACGATTTCGGCGCCGGCACCCTTGAGGAGTTCCAGCGATTCGTTGAAGCGGTTTTCGACGCCGGCCTGGTAGCCCTCGCCGTGCAGCTCCTTGATGATGCCGATCCGGAGCCCTTCAACGTTGCCGATGCTGGCAGCGGCCACGAGGTCCGCCAGCGGATCAGGCAGCGAGGTGGAGTCGCGAGGATCGTGCCCGCCGATCACCTGGTGCAGGAGCGCGGAGTCCAGGACGGTCCGGGATACCGGTCCGATCTGGTCAAGCGAGGATGCCATAGCGATGGCACCGTAGCGTGAAACGCTGCCGTACGTGGGCTTTACGCCCACCGTTCCAGTGACGGCACCCGGCTGGCGGATGGATCCGCCGGTGTCAGTGCCCAGGGCCAGCGGGGCCTCGAACGCGGCGACGGCGGCAGCGGAACCGCCGCCGGACCCGCCGGGAATGCGGTCCAGGTCCCACGGGTTGCGGGTGGGGCCGTATGCCGAGTGCTCCGTGGATGAGCCCATGGCGAATTCGTCCAGGTTGGTCTTGCCCAGGATGGGCATCCGGGCATCGCGGAGCCGCTTGACCACGGTGGCGTCGTACGGGCTGTGCCAGCCTTCAAGGATCTTGGAGCCGGCCGTGGTGGGCTGGCCAATGGTCACGATGAGGTCCTTGACCGCGATCGGGACGCCGGCGAGCGCGTGCAGCTTCTCGGCTTCCGCGCCACCTGCGGTCCGGATTGAGTCAACCTCCGCGGCGACCGCCAGCGCTTCTTCGGTGTTGACGTGCAGGAAGGCGTTAACGCCGCGCTCCCCGCCGTCAACGGCGGCAATCCGGTCAAGGTGCGCCTGCGTCACTTCGACGGCGGAGACCTCGCCCGCGGCCAGTTTCCCGGCGAGCGTGGCGGCGGAGGAGCGGATCAGCCCAGCGGCGTCCTGGGTGTTCAGTTCAGTCATGGTTACGCCTCATCCAGGATTGCCGGGACCTTGAAGCGGTTTTCCGCCGCGTCAGGTGCGCCGGAGAGCGACTGCTCAGCGGTGAAGGTGTGGCCCACAACGTCTTCGCGGAACACGTTGGTCAATGGGATGGGGTGCGACGTTGCCGGAACGTCGTCGCCGGCAGCCTCACTCACCGACTTGACGGACTCGACGATGACGGCGAGTTCGCCCGCCATCCTGTCCAGCTCTTGAGCACTCATCTCGATGTGAGCGAGCCGCGCCAGATGCGCAACATCCTCACGGTTGATCGCAGCCATGGATCTCCCCTGCACGTTCGAATTGGTTTCCGAACCAGTCTACTTTGGTTGCCGCCGCCGCTTGGCCCAAACAAGCGCGGGGCCACATAGTGACCCCGCGCTGTTTCTGGTGGTACGGGTCAGCCGATGCCGATCGCTCCGGTAAGCACACCGATTCCCAGCATGACCAAGGACACCACGGCACTGCGCCACAGGACCTTCTTGTGGTGGTCGCCCAGATCAACCTTGGCCAGTGAAACCAGCAGCAGGATCGCGGGGACCAGGGGGCTCTGCATGTGGAACGGCTGGCCGGTGATGGATGCCCGCGCCATTTCGGCCGCGCTGATGCCGTAGTGGCCTGCGGTCTCGCTCAGGACCGGCAGGACGCCGAAGTAGAAGGCATCGTTGCTCATGAAGAACGTCATGGGGATGCTGAGGACGCCGGTAATAACAGCCAGGAACGGTCCCATGCTGGAAGGGATGATCTGGACCAGCCACGCGGACATTGCTTCCACCATGCCGGTGCCGGTGAGGACGCCCGTCAGGACGGCGGCGGCCATGACCATGCTGACGACGGCGACCACTGACGGAGCGTGGGCAATCAGCTGGGCAGCCTGTTCCTTGACGTTGGGGAAGTTCACCAGCAGGGCGATGGCCGAACCCACCATAAAGACGTACGGCAGGGGCACCAGATCGGCGATGAGCATGGCCATCACCGCAACGGTCAGGCCCAGGTTGAACCACTGCAGCTTGGGGCGGAGTGTGGCCCGGTTGGGATCCAACGCGGTATCGGCCATGGCCGAGTCACGATCATCAACGAGCAGCTCCGTGCGCTCCAGCACGGCAACGGAGCCGCCACCGGCGGGGGCAGGTGAGACGCTGCCGCCGGTGCCGCGGGCAGCTGCGGACGTACCGCCGTCGGACTCTTCACCGCCGGCGGCGGACTCTCCGCCCCAGATTCCGGGCTGCGTCGCACGGAGGCGGTTGCGTTCCTGCAGGCCGAGCAGCCAGGCGAAGACCATCACAACGGCGATGCCGGCAATAAGGGAGGGAACCATCGGGACGAAGACATCGTTGACATCGATTCCGAGGGCCGAAGCGGCGCGCGCCGTAGGACCGCCCCAAGGCACGATGTTCATGGTGCCGTTGGCCAGGCCGGCCACGCAGGTCAGGACCACGGGGCTCATTTTCAGCCGCAGATAGATGGGCAGCATGGCCGCGGTGGTGAGGATGAAGGTGGTGGAGCCGTCGCCGTCCAGGGATACCGCGGCCGCGAGGATGGCGGTGCCCAGAACAACCTTGGCCGGATCATTGCCCAGCTTGCGGAGGATGAACTTCACCAGCGGGTCAAAGAGCCCGACGTCGATCATCAGCCCGAAGTAGATGATGGCGAACATCAGCAGGGCCGCAGTGGACGTCATGGACTTCATCGATTCCATGACCATGTCCCCGATGCCCAGTCCGGCGCCCGCGAACAGGCCAAAAACGGTGGGAACGATGATCAGCGCCAACACTGGCGTCAACTTCTTCGTCATGATCAGCACCATGAATACCGCGATCATTGCGAATCCAAGTAATACCAGCACGGCCGGCTCCTTCTTGTGAACGGCGGCACAACGGTGTGACGCGTGCTACAGACTGTAGGGTGGCGGCCGTCACGGCTGGGTGTTTGGCTCAATTGATTGGCATACTGCTTATTGGGAGCATTTTGCTCATTGTGCTCACCGATTGTGCTCAGAGCTGCGAAGGAGGGCCATGAGGAGTCCGGCCGGCCGTCCCCTGCGTTTCTCCACCCAGACCCTGCTGCTCCAGCTGGGCGTGGTTCTCCTGGTGGTTTTGCTCAGCGCCGCTGTCCACGCCTGGCTGAGTTACGACCGCTCCGGCCGTGAAGCCGAAAACCAGGCACTCACACTCGCGCGGACGGTAGCTTCGGACCCTGACACCAGGGCTGACGTAGCTGCCATCAGCAGCCTTCCCGGCACTCCCCCGGCCAGTGAACTCCTCAGCGGACCTTTGATGAGTGTGGCCGAAGGGGCCCGGACACGGACGGGCGCCCTCTTTGTGGTCATCACCGACGAGACCGGACTGCGGCTGGCCCACCCAGACGCCGAACGGCTGGGCGAGCAGGTCAGTACCGATCCTTCGGAGGCGCTCGCCGGCCGGGAAGTGACAACCCGCAACACGGGCACCCTGGGACCGTCCGCCGGTGCAAAGGTGCCGGTCTATGCCCCGGGATCGCAAGCCGTTGTTGGCGAGGTGAGCGTTGGCTATTCGATGGAAACCGTGGGCCAGAGCCTGGCCCGGGACATCGGCCCGGTGGCCTTCACCGCCTTCGCGGCACTCCTGGCCGGCGTCCTTGCCTCCTTCCTCCTGCGGCACCGGCTGCAACGGCTCACCCTTGGCCTGGAACCCGAGGAGATCAGCACACTGGTCCACGACCAGGTCGCTGTGCTGCAAGGCGTGGATGACGGCGTCATCGGCGTATCGTCGGACGGCCGGATCAGCGTGTTCAACGCCGCAGCCCAGCGGATGCTGGCACTGCCGGACCTCGCCGGAACGCAATGGGCGGACGCACCCGTTCCGGATGTCCTGCGATCACTGACCCGCGCCGATGCCGGCGAAGCTGACGCGCACGAGCTGGTGGCCGGCGGCCGGGTAATCGTGGCAAGTGCCCGCAAAGCCCTGCACCGCACCGAGGACCTGGGCTGGGTACTGATGCTGCGCGACCGGACGGAACTGCAGCAGTTGACCCGGCAGCTCGACGCCGTAGGGACCATGTCCACAGCGCTCCGTGCCCAGCGACATGAATTCGCCAACCAGCTGCACACCATCGCCGGGTTCCTCAGCATCGGTCAGCACCGGGAGGCCCGCGACTACCTGGGCCGACTGGCTGCCACGGGTCCGCTGAAGTTCCCGGTAGACCAGGCGGAGCTGCTCCAGGACCCGTACCTTCAGGCGTTTGTCGGCGCCAAGGGCGTTGAGGCGGATGAGCGCGGGGTCACGCTGCGGATCGGCCCGGAGACCCTGGTGCGCGGCCAGGTGAGCGAGCCCCAGGACGTCACCACGGTGCTGGGGAACCTGCTGGACAACGCTGTGAACGCCGCCGTCGCCGGTTCTGCTGCAGACCGGTGGGTGGAGGTGGAGCTGCTGGACGAAGCCGGTCCTGACGACTCTTCAAACGGTGTGCTGTACATCGTCGTGGCGGATTCCGGCGATGGACTCGGTGCCTCACTGGCGGCCGATCCCGAGCAGGTTTTCGCAGAAGGATTTACGACGGCGGCGGGCCCGGTACGGAGCCCGGGCGGGCAGGGTCTGGGGTTGGCACTGGCCCGATCGCTGGCCCGGCGCCGAGGCGGCGACATCAAGGTCCTGGAGCCCGGACAGCCCGGCGGCCAAGGCGCTGTGTTCATGGCCACGCTACCGGGGGTTACCCGGCTGGAGAACGGCAGCCACAAAAGAGACTTCAACGGAGAGGACCGCAATGCCTGAAGACTTCAGGGTGCTGATCGTGGATGACGACTTCCACGTGGCCAAGCTGCACGCTGCCTACGTGGATTCCGTGGCCGGCTTTATGGCGTTGGCTCCGGTAGGCAGCGCGTCGCTGGCACTGCAGGCCATCCATTCGCTGCGGCCGGACCTGGTGCTGCTGGATGTCTACCTGCCGGATGCCTCAGGCCTGGACCTGCTGCACCAGCTGGACGTGGACACCATCATGCTCAGCGCCGCCTCTGACGGGGTCTCCCTGCGCCTCGCGTTCCGCCGCGGCGCACTGGGCTACCTGTTCAAGCCGTTTACCGGAGAATCCCTTTCCCAGCAGCTTCGCGCCTACGCCCGGTACCGGCGCATCCTGAACCAGGCCGGCGCCCTTGACCAGGAAACGGTGGAGCGGGCCAAACGGTCCTTGATTCCCGGCGATGTTGCGCCTTCAGCCAAACCGCGCTCCGCCACCGAGGCGGCAGTCCTTGAATCGCTGCAGCCGGGTGAACAGTATTCCGCGGCCGAAGTGGCCGCGCGGGTTGGCGTTTCCCGGGCCACCGCGCAAAGGTACCTGTCCTCGCTGGCTGACGATGGCGCCGTCGAAATTCAGTTGCGCTACGGAACCACCGGCCGACCGGAACACCGCTACGGCATCCCGGCGGGCCGGCAGGGGTCTTAGCTGGCCGGCTTCTGGGCCACCAGTTCGATTTCCACCAGCATCTTGGGGTCCAGGAACGGCAGCACGTGCACCAGGGAGAGCGTGGGGCGGATGTCGCCGAAAATTTCGCCGTGGGCGCGGCCGGCTTCTTCCCACTGGCTGATGTCCGTGACGTACAGCTTGGACTGCACAACGTCGTGGAAGCTGAAGCCGGCCTCCGCCAGGACAGCGCCTAGCTTCTGGAGGATGTACTGGGTCTGGGTGTAGAAGTCGTCACCGACGATTCCGTCGTCGCCGCTGGCCGCGGTGGCGGAAATGTACAGGGTGTTGTCCACCTGGACGGCGCGGGAATAGCCAAGAGTCTGTTCCCAGACGGAGCCGGTGCCGAACGTTTTGCGCAT
Source organism: Pseudarthrobacter sp. (assembly GCA_031178005.1). Taxonomy (GTDB): domain Bacteria; phylum Actinomycetota; class Actinomycetes; order Actinomycetales; family Micrococcaceae; genus Arthrobacter. The sequence goes on along the minus strand of JAPSJV010000031.1, from coordinate 3,957 downwards.
GCTGGTGCCTTTCAGTGCCGAATGATTCGGCACTACCCTAGGCGCGCTAGACCTCCTGGCGGTAAACCAGCAGCTTTATGTCGGTATTCGGAACGAACCAGTCACGTTCCGGGGCCCGGTTGAACCCGGTCTTGCGGTACAGGCCGTGCGCGCTTTCCCAGCTCGCCCCGGTAGTCAGCGCTACAGCGTCCACACCGTCCAGGGATCTTGCATGGCTGATGATGGCTTCCACCATGGCTTTGCCGGCGCCGCTGCGCTGCACCGACGGGTCCACCACCAGCATCCGGAATTCGAGCTCGTCGGCCAACGCAATGTCCGCGTACGGCTCCCCGGCAAGGGCCAGCGTCACCGAGCCGACTACCTCGCCGGCCCGCTCGGCAACCCAGATGGTGGCTTCGGAGGCTCGCGTTGCAACGTCCTGGATCCGGAGCATGTAAGGGTGCTCGGCATCGTCGAAATGTCCGGCGGCAAGGTAGGAGTCACGGGTGACCCTGGCAATGGCCGGGTAATCGGAAGGGACGGCTGGACGGACAAGGATCTGCGGATGCACCTGTCAATGGTAGTGCCAGCGCATCACTCCTGATGCCCGGAAGGCCCATTCCGTGATTGAACTATCAATTCCGCGGCTCCAATTACAGGGGGAACTTGCCTGACAGCTCCAGGGTGGCGGCGCAGGTCCATGATTCGAGCCGGTGGCCGTGTTCCGGTCCGCCGTCCAGCGGGCTGGTGAGCCGTGGCCGCCGCACCCAGCAGCCGGCCTCTTCGGCAATCAGCGCACCGGCGGCAAAATCGTGTTCATTGAGACCGCGTTCACCGTAGGCATCGTGGGTTCCGTCCGCCACCAGGCAAAGATCCAGCGCCGCCGAGCCCAGCCTGCGGACATCCGCGAAGCCGTCCATCAGTCCGCCCAGCACTTCTGCCTGCTCCGCCCTGACGCCCGGGTCGTAACTGAATCCGGTGGCCAGGATCTGGCCTTTGCGCCCCGGTTGCGGGCCGGTCAGCCGAGTCCGGATGCCCTCCTGCTCCAGCCAGGCCCCGCCGCCGCGGGACGCATAGTAGGTACGGCCCAGAGCGGGCGCATCCACTACACCGGCCAGCCAGGCGCCGTCGGCATCCGCCACGGCCACCGAGGTGGCGTAGTAGACGATGTTGCGGATGAAGTTGGTGGTGCCGTCCAGGGGGTCGATGGACCAGCGGTAGCCACTCGGGTTCTCCGGCCGCGTGGTCCCATGCTCCTCCCCCGTGATGGCGTCCGTTGTGCGATGTTCAAGGATCACGCCGCGCACGGCATTCTCAGCTGCCACATCGAAGTCCGTGACCCAGTCGCCTGCCTCACCCTTGTTGGTGAGTTCCAGGGCCGTACTGCTGCGGCCGGCCAGGACAGCCGCGCCGGCGCGGGCAGCCGCCCGCGCTACGGCGAGGAGTTCTTCAGGGGTAGGTACGCTCATGCGGTTGCTCCGTCGTCGTTGGTTTCGATTAATTCTTCAGTGGGTTCTTCGGCTGCTGCAGGCGCAGGCCCGTCCGCCAGGAGCTTCCGGAATCCTTCCTCATCCAGCACCGGGACGCCCAGTTGCTCGGCCTTGTCCAGCTTGGTGCCGGCACTTTCGCCGGCCACCAGGTAGTCGGTTTTCTTTGAGACGGAACCGGAGGCCTTGCCACCGCGCGTCAGGATGGCTTCTTTGGCCTCGTCGCGGCTGAAGTTGGGAAGCGTTCCGGTGACCACGATGGTCAGGCCCTCAAGTGTGCGGGGCGTCGATTCGTCCTGTTCGTCAGCCATGCGGACCCCGGCTTCCGCCCAGCGGTCCACGATCTCCCGGTGCCAATCTTCGGTGAACCACTCGACCAGGGCGACCGCGATGGTTGGGCCCACTCCGTCCACTCCTGCGAGTTCCTCTTCGGAGGCACCGCGGATTCGTTCCATGGTGCCGAAGCGGGTGGCCAGCGCCCGGGAAGCCCGGGGACCAACGTGCCGGATCGACAGTGCGACCAGGACCCGCCACAGCGGCTGGGTTTTCGCTTTCTGCACCTCGGCAAATAGCTTTTCCGTCGAAGCCGTGGGTTTGGACGGGGTCTTGGCGGTGGGCTTGGTCCAGAAGTAGGGAACCAGCTCCCACTCCCCTGTGCCCACGCCCTTGGACCGTTTCTCGCGCCAGACCTTCACCTCTGCCAGGCTGTCCCGCAATTCAGGGTTGGGGGCATCCGCCGCCAGGTCGAAGATCCGGGCCTCGTTTTCCAGGACGCCGGCTCCGTCCTGCTTGGGGTAGCCACCGACGGTGGCCGGGTCCGGGCCGTGGCCGGAGGTCAGGGCGATGGCAGCTTCCCAGCCCAGTGCCTCGATATCGAAAGCGCCACGCCCGGCCAGGTGGAAGACCCGCTCCCGGAGCTGCGCCGGGCAGGACCGGGCATTGGGACAGCGGATGTCGACGTCGGCTTCCTTGGCAGGTGCCAAGGGCGTTCCGCAGGACGGGCATTCGGTGGGCATCACAAAGTCACGCACGGGAGGGACCTGCTGGTCCCGCAGCGCGAGGACCGGGCCCACGATCTCCGGAATGACGTCGCCGGCTTTGCGGAGCACTACGACGTCGCCGATCTTCACACCCTTGGCCTTGACCACATCCTGGTTGTGGAGCGTAGCCATTTCCACCGTGGATCCGGCGACCTTCACCGGCACCATAACCCCATAAGGGGTAACGCGCCCCGTGCGCCCCACGTTCACCGCGATGTCCAGCAGCTTGGTGTGGACTTCCTCCGGCGGGTACTTGTACGCAACGGCCCATCGCGGAACCCGCGAGGTGTAGCCAAGTGCGCGCTGGGTGGCGAAGTCATCGATCTTGACCACAATGCCGTCAATCTCATGGAGCAGGCTGTGGCGTTTGGTGCCATACTCGGCGATGAATTCCAGGACTTCGTCCAGCCCGCCCAGGACCTTGGAATACGGGCTCACCGGCAGGCCCCATTCGGCCAGCTTGGCATAGGTCTCCGACTGGCTGGACGTGGGCAGGCCATCGCGGACGCCGATGCCGTGGACGAACATCCGCAGCGGGCGTTTGGCGGTCTCAGCCGGGTCCTTCTGCCGCAACGACCCGGCTGCGGCGTTCCGCGGGTTGGCCAGCGGTGCCTTGCCCTCCGCGATCAGCGCCTCGTTGAAATCCGCAAACGCTTTGGACGGGATGAAGACCTCTCCCCGCACCTCCATCTCGGCAGGAAAACCGCTGCCGCTCAGCTGCTGCGGGATTTCCTTGATGGTCAGCACGTTGTGGGTGACGTCTTCACCGGTGAAGCCGTCGCCGCGGGTGGCTGCCCGGACCAGTTTCCCGTCGCGGTACAGCAGATTTACGGCGAGGCCGTCAATCTTCAGTTCGGTCAGCCAAGCGCCCTGCGCGCCGCTGACGCGTTCGATTCCGGCCTGGGCCTTGACCAGCCAGGCTTCCAGCTCTTCGAGCGAGAACACATCCTCGAGGCTGTACATCCGCTGGAGGTGTTCGACGGCGGCGAACGCGGCCGATACCTCGCCGCCTACCTCCTGGGTGGGGGAATCGTTGGATACCAGCTCCGGGTGCAGCGCCTCCAGCTCCTCGAGACGGCGGAAGAGCTCATCAAATTCCGCGTCCGAGATGAGCGGAGTGTCCTCCTGGTAGTACGCAAAGCGGTACCTGCGGACCAGGTCCGCCAGGTTCTCGTATTCTTCCCGCAGCGACTCCGCGGGGACCACCTCGGGTCCGGAGGATGCGGCCGGGGCTGTTTCTGGGGACTGTCCTGGTGCTGTGCTCACAGACCTATCTTGCCCTACGTCCCCGACATCGGGTGGCAGCCCCCGTTCCCCGCCCCTCCCCAACTAGGTGTATTACCCACTGAGGTTGGTGACGCGTGTGGCTGGTGGCTGACCTTTGAGTGCGGTGTGGCCTCTGTCGTGATTGTAGTGGTGGAGCCAGGCTTGGAAGGCTTGGGTTCGTTCGG
>JAPSJV010000010.1 GCA_031178005.1 Pseudarthrobacter sp. | reverse complement strand
AACCTGGCCCGCACCCCCGCTCTTTTGTCCCCTGGCGGCGGCGCATAGTCTGGTCTCCTCACGACTGATTGGTGGAGGCCATGATCGCGCTGTTAGTGATTGATATGCAGAACGCCTACTTCGAGGATCCGGTGCTGGATGCCAGCCGGGAGAAGGTGGTGGAGGAGTGCAACGAGCTTATTGCCGGCTTCCGTTCGGCCGGGCATAAGGTGCTGCTGGTCCGGACCGAGCACGAGCGGGACAAATCCACGTGGACACTGAACATGCTGGACGACGATCAGGGCTTTATCTTCCGCGGCAGCAAACAGGCCGATTTTGTTCCGGGGCTGCAGGCCGACGGGCATCCCCAGCTGGTCAAGACCCGGGACAGTGCCTTTGTGGACACGGATTTGCTGGCGCGGCTGCGGAACTGGGGTGTGGAGCGGGTGGTGCTCGCCGGCGTCTCCAGCCACAACTGCCTGGCGCAGACCGCCGCGGACGCCTTCGCCCGGAACATCCGGGTCACTTATGCCCGGGATGCGATGGCCTCCGAGGACAAGGAAGCCGAAGCGGACATGCTCCGCATCCTCACGGACGAATACCGCCAGGACGAGCTGTCCAACCAGGAGATTCTGGCCTCCCTGGCTGGCGGCTAAGCACTAAAGCAGCGCCGGATCCAGCTGCACCGGAGCGTCAAGGTCGCGGGTGCACACCAGGACGCCGTCTTCCACATGCAGCCGGGCCGCGTGGATGCTGGTGCACTGTTCACGGACTGCCTGCACCGGGTCGGCCAGTCCGCTCACCATCTCCGTGTCCTGCCACTCCGGATGGGTGAAGTAGAAGATGTAGGCAAAGTCGCCTTGCGTGCCCACTTCGTCGTGTTGAACCACGACGTCGGCATGGCGGCCATAGGTGGCATCGTCGGGTCCGGTGCCGGGCACGTCCAGGATCAGTCCGTTGTTGGCTTCCTGCCGCTGCCACGAGAGGCCGTCCTTGGAGCGGTGCACTGCCTGGCCGCGCCATTCGTCTACCACCATCCAGTACCAGCCACCCAGCTCGAAGACGTTGGGCCCCTCATGCGCCGGCAGCCCGATCACCTGGCCTTCGGCCCGCCAGTCATTCAGGTCGTTGCCGCTGCACGTGGCGGACCAGGTGGTGGAGCCGTCCATCTCATCTTTGAACCAGACCCTCGGCGTCCCGTCGGCCACCACTGCGAACGCGGCGTCAATGACATTGGGGGATCCGACGTCGAGCGTTCCCTGGTACTCCCAGGCAGTGAGGTCCGCGCCGGTGTAATGGACCAACCGCCGCTCCGCCTGTTCGGTCCAACTGCCGGGCGCTCCCGGGCCCCATGTCAGGAAGAGATGGTACCGGCCGCCGTGCCACACCACTTCGGGAGCCCAATGGGTGTTCAGCCCGGGGGAGTCCTGCGGGTCCAGTCCCTCCACCACGCCCCGGTACCGCCAGGTCGCGCCGGCGTCAGTTGAAACCGCGACGCCGATCCGGGTGCCGGTAATCCAGTCGCAGCCGCCGGTGGTGAGCGTCGCCCGGCGGGCCGTGTAGAACATCCACCACTCGTCGGTCCCGCGGCGGTGGATCACGGTCGGATCGGCGGCGCCATCAAAAACAGGGCAACGGAAGAGTGGGGCAAGTGGCGTCATGGCGCGATTCTATAACGTTGTAAATGCGGGACGATAGAGCGCACGCCATGTTGTTGCCTTCCGTCCGTGGTTGGATGGCGTTTAGGGGATGCGGGTAAGTGGTGGAATGTGGCTGGGCCTGAGTGTCATTCTTTTGATGTTTACGGTGGTATCCACCTTTTGCATCTTCGTGGCCGGCTTCGCATGGGAACCGGATGAGCACCCGCCTCGTACTGGCGGGAGAGTATTCCCGGTATTCGGCTGATGATGGCCGTTGCGATGGGTATTCCCGCGGCGGCAGCCGGAGCTGCGCTGGCCTCGATTCTCGTCCGGCCAAGGGGGTTCATGAAGATGATCGGCGGGGGCCTTGTCCTGGCGGTGGCGCTGGCGGCTTTCGGTGTGAGTTGGTGGCTTGGGCTTGATGCTGTTGACACCGCGAAGTACTGGGCCGTTCAACTCTCCCGCTAAAGGCGCTGGGCTGCATTTCGGGTCTTCCTGCTTCCCTCGCGCTCCAGCTAGGTTGGAGCCATGGAACCTCGGCTCGTTGATGAACGCGACACCATGTGGGAAGCCGTAACTGGCGACTTTCGCATTTTCCTCATTGAGGGCGGCGGGGTCTCCGCTTTTGACGTTGAGGGCGTGACCTTCTCCGAGGTTGAACTCTGGGCCCGGGAGAATGCCGGGCGTGGAACCGCGATCTCCATTGCCCTGCGGGAATCAAATGATCGGGGTCAGTCGGGGCTCAGGTGGCTCATTGGGGAGCCTGTCTAGCTCCGGCGGCGCTGGCGACCCTGGGTTTCAGTCCGCATTTTCCTGGCTGTGGAGGAGCGTTCGCAGCAGTCCCTCGAGCTGGGTCCGTTCCTGGGAGCCCAGGCCGGCGAGCAGCCGCTCCTCGTTTGCGACGTGATGCACCAGGGCCTCATCAATAACCCTGCGCCCCTCCGGCGTGAGGGCTACCCGGATGGTCCGCCGGCTGTTCGGATCGGTCCGGCGGGTCACCAGGTTCTTAGCAACGAGCCTGTCCAGCCTGTTGGTGATGGCGCCCGAGGTCACCATGGTGCTGTCCGCCAGTTCGCCGGCCGTCAGTCCCGTTCCCGCGACGTCCGTGCGGCGGAGGGTGGCAAGAAGGTCGAACTCGCCGCGCTGGAGGCCGAACTCGGAGAAAACGGCCTGCAACTCACGCTCCAGGATCCGGGTCAGGCGGGAGAGCCTGCCGAGGATACCCACGGGGGCCATGTCGACGTCGGGACGCACCTTGGCCCACTGTTGGATGATCCGGTCAACGCTGTCTTCCAAGAGAAACCTTTCAATGCTGAACTGTTTGACGCTGACAACTCTACTGGATACTGTCTTCAATACTAAACAGTTCAATGTTAAGAGGTTCTGATGGGCAGGATAGGAAACACGTTGCTGACGGCGCTGGCTCCGGCAGTCTGGGGCACAACATACGTGGTAACTACCGAGCTGTTGCCACCCGGGCATCCATTGTTTGCCGCCCTGGTCCGGGCGCTGCCGGCAGGTTTGATCGCCATCGCACTTACGCGCGTGTTGCCCAAAGGCTCCTGGTGGTGGAAATCCGCCGTCCTGGGCGTACTGAACATCGGCATCTTCCTTCCGTTGTTGTTTGTGGCTGCATACCAGTTGCCTGGCGGTGTGGCGGCAACCCTGGGAGCCGCGCAACCCCTCGTTGTGGCGCTCTTGGTGGTAGTCCTCCTCTGTGAAAGGTTCTCCCTCTGGCGTTTCGGGTGGGGTGTGGTTGGCGTCATCGGCGTCGCCTTGGTGGTTCTGCGTTCCACAGCCGCCCTGGACGCGATCGGCGTTACAGCCGGATTGCTCGGTACTGCTTCCATGGGGCTCGGCATTACCCTGGCCAAGAAATGGGGCCGGCCGCCTGGCGTCTCCGCCATGGGGCTTACGGGCTGGCAACTGGCTGCAGGCGGACTCTTCCTCTTGCCGCTAACGCTGGTCTTTGAAGGCATACCCATGGCAATCGACGGCCCTGCGCTGGCCGGGTTCGCCTGGCTGGGGATCATTGGCGGGCTGGTTGCCTACACCCTCTGGTTCCGCGGCATCGGGCGGTTGCCGGTGGCCTCCGTGGCAGTGCTCGGGCTGCTCTCTCCGCTCGTTGCGGCGATCCTCGGCGCCGTCATCCTGGGCCAGACCCTTGGCGCGGTGCAGCTGATCGGCTTTGCGCTGGCGCTGGCAGCGATCGTAGGCGGCCAGATCCCGCCGGGAAGCTTCCGCCGAAAACAGCCACCTTCTGCAACGATGTACCTACGAACACTCCGCGAGTAAGGAACCACTCTTGGCCGTCACCATGCACGATGTTGCCCGGGCCGCCGGCGTCTCGTTGAAGACCGTCTCCAACGTCCTCAACGACTACGAGTTCATCCGGGACTCCACGCGCGCCAAGGTCCAGAAGGCCATCGAGGAGCTGGGCTACGAGGCCAACCTGACCGCCCGCAGCCTCCGCTCCGGCAAGACCCGCATGCTGGGCCTGGTGCTCTCCGACCTGTCCGTTCCCTACTACGCGGAGCTGGCGTCACGGCTGATGACGGTGGCGTCCGAGGCCGGTTACCGGGTGTTGGTGGAGCAGTCCAACGCCGGGGCCGCGAACGAACTCGCCGCACTCCATGGGCCGTTCCGCCAGCTCACGGACGGGTTGCTCTTCACGCCCCTGGCCCTGGACGCGGATACCATCGACGCCCGCCGCGGCAGCAAACCCCTGGTGATGCTGGGCGAGCACATCCTCGATCCGCGCTTCGATCTGGTCACCATGAAAAACAAGGAGGCCGCGCAGGCCATTACCGCGCACCTGCTCGCGGGAGGCCGCCGTCGGATAGCCGTTCTTGGTGCGGACGCAGTGGACGACGCCGACAGCCCGGGTTTGCGCCTCGTCGGATACCGGGCGGCACTTGAGTCAGCCGGGGTTGCGTTTGATCCCGCGCTGGTAGTTCCGTGCGAGTGGCGGCGCGACGGCGGCGCGGCAGCGGTTGCCGCCCTCCACTCCCGCGAGGTGGAGTTCGACGCTGTCTTTGGCCTCAACGATGCCGTGGCCCTCGGCGCCATGCACGAGCTCCTGGTCCGGGGCGTTAAAGTTCCAGAAGACGTGGCGGTTGCCGGCTTCGATGACATTGATGAGGCCAGCTACTCTTCTCCGTCGCTCACAACCGTGAGCCCGGGAATGGACGAGATCGCCAAACGGTCCCTGCAGCTGCTGCTGGACCGGATCAACGGCAAGGAAGCCGCGCCGGATGGCGTCCATATCGAATCGGACTTTACGCTGAAGATCCGCAGCTCAGCCCCCTGAACCGGAAGGACTCCTCATCGTTGACGTCCAGGTAAGTACCGTCATCAACAGGCCGCGCGCAGAAGTTGCGGCCTACGCCGGTGATCCCTCCAACGCTCCGGAGTGGTACAGCAACATCAAGCAGGTCCGGGTGGAAACCGCACCACCTTTGGCCGTCGGCTCCCGAATGGCTTTTGTGGCGGAATTCCTGGGCCGGACACTGGACTACACCTATGAAGTGGTGGAGCTGACGCCGGGCACCAGCCTGACCATGCGGACAGCCCAAGGCCCTTTCCCTATGCAGACCCAGTACCGCTGGGCGGACACGGAACGCGGCGGCACCGTTATGACGCTTCGCAACACCGGCACCCCGGCAGGATTCTCCAAGCTGGCCGCCCTGGTGATGGGACCCATGATGAAGCGGGCCATGACCAAGGACCTGGCCCGGATCAAGGCCCTGCTGGAGGCGTAGCAGGCCCTTACCGGAAAGCGGCGATCCCGGTGAGGTAGCTGCCCAGCACCAGGGTGTGGACCTCGTCCGTTCCCTCATACGTCCGGACGCTTTCCAGGTTGTTCGCGTGCCGCAGGGGTGAGTAGTCCAGGGTTATCCCGTTGCCGCCCAGGATGGTCCTCGCCTCGCGGCAAATGGCGATGGCCTCACGACAGTTATTGAGCTTGCCGGCCGAAATCTGCTGCGGCTCCAGCCTGCCTGCTTCCTTCAACCGGCCCAGCTGGAGTGCCAGCAGCGTTCCCTTGGAAATTTCCAGGGCCATATGCGCCAGCTTCTCCTGCGTGAGCTGGTACCCGGCCAGGGGCCTGCCGAACTGCAGGCGTTCCAGTGAATAATCCAGGGCTGCCAGGTAGCTGTCGCGCGCCGCACCCATGGCGCCCCAGATGATCCCGTACCTGGCCTCGTTGAGGCACTCGAACGGCCCCCGGAGCCCCTTGGCTCCCGGCAGCACCGCATGGGCAGGCAATCGCACGTCGTCCAGTTCGATTTCGCATTGGATTGAGGCGCGCATGGACAGTTTCCGGCCAATGACTGTGGCTCGGAATCCGGGAGCCCGTGTGGGCACCACAAAGCCGCGGACGCCGTCGTCGGTCATCGCCCAGATGATGGCGACGTCGGCCACGGAAGCCAGGCCGATCCACCGTTTGGTGCCACTAAGAATCCAGTCACCGCCGTCGCGGCGGGCAAAAGCCTGCATCCCAGCCGGATCGGATCCCGCCGTGGGTTCCGTCAATCCGAAGCAGCCGATGAGTTCTCCGGCGGCCATCCCCGGCAGCCATTGCTGCTTCTGTTCCTCGGACCCGTGCCGGTGGATCGCGGTCATGGCCAGCGAACCCTGGACGCTCATGAATGTCCGGATGCCGGAGTCCCCGGCCTCCAGTTCCAGCGCGGCCAGGCCGTATTCGACGGCACCGCGCCCGGCGCAGCCGTAACCCTCGAGATGCATCCCCAGCAGGCCCAGCCGTCCCAGTTCCGGCACGATCTCCAGCGGGAAAACGGCGTCTTCGTACCACGCGGCAATGTTGGGCCGGATGGTTTCATCAACAAAAGTGCGCACCCGTTGCCGGCCGGCCAACTCCTCCGACGTGAGCAGCGAATCGACGTTGAACAGGTCAGGAGAGCGGTTCATGGGTACCTTTCGGGCGTGCGACGGCGGGCGGCAGGGTAAGTGCCATGCTACGGCGGCGGGCATATGCTGGGATCAGCGGGTGGGTCATTCCGGCCGCAGGACGGACCTTCCAGTCGGGCACGCCGCCCACGGGCCTGCCGCCCGTGCCGGCACGCCCACGGGCTTGCCGCCTGTGCCGGAAGGCCAGGTCGATGAAAATGACAAACATTAACAATGGCAGGCAACCAGGAAGAGGCCGGCGAGTGGAACCAGTGGCAGAGAGCCTGCCGGAGGCGTTTGCCCAAATGCAGGGCAGGCTTCTGACCCAGGACAAAGTTGAACCGGCCATCGCCTTTCTGGCCGAGGCAGTCAAGGAAGCGACTCCGGGAACCATCGGGGCGGGAATCACGCTGATCGACCTGGACGGCACTGCCATCAGCACCGGGACCACGGATGCCATCGCGGGTGAGCTGGACTCGGCCCAGTACAGCTGTGGGGAAGGGCCCTGCCTCACAGCGTGGGCTACTACCTCCAAGGTGGTCCGGATCGACGATCTCCTGACGGAGACCCGCTGGCCGGTCTGGCGTGACTCTGTTGCAGGGCTCCCGGTCCGGTCCTCTCTGAGCGTCCCGTTGGTCTACGGAGACAGGACCATCGGGGCAATCAAGGTGTACTCGTTTGCGCCAAACGCGTTTTCCTCCGCCACTGAAAAGGTCCTGCTCAAGATCTCCCTTCCAGCGGCGACGTTGCTGGCCAACGTCCAGGGTCCGGATGCCGGATACCAGATCAACACCTCCCTCAAGGGAGCCCTTCGCGCGCGCACCGAGACTGCACTCGCGACGGGCATGCTGATGGAGCGCATGAAACTCACGGAGGAGCAGGCCATGCAGTACCTCCTCCGGACAGCCCGGACGGAGGACGTACCCTTTGCCAGCGTTGTAGCCGACGTGCTCAGCGGAGAAGCGTTGCACGGTGCCGGGGAGGAGTAATGGGGTTTAAGCCCGGCGAAGAGAACCAAAGCAGCAATATCCGCAAGGCGATCGAGGAAGCCGGCCTGGATATGGGGACAGTGTGGATCGCGTACTTCACCATGGGCGGCAACGCGGGCACCTGGGAAGTGGAGGCCTACATCGGCGGCGCGCTCTCCCTGCCGGCCTTGGAACGGGACGTCCTTGCACAGGCGATCAACGAGCTCATCGACGAGCTGCCGCCACGCCGGAAGGCGACGTTCAACGATGAAGCTGCAGGAATGACGCCCGGCACCGTGGACAAGACCGGGCGGGTGCTGATGCCGCCGTCGCCGGTCCCTGGAAACGCGGGCAGTGGCGACACCGGCGGGAAAAGCCGGGAACACGAAGACCACGACGGCGGACGGCGCCAGAGTGCCGGTAGCGGCGGGCACTCGGACGACGAGGCAAAGGGGGGCACCCGCCAGAGCCGCGACGGCCAGGGGCGGGATCAATAACGCCGTTGTTCCGTCGCCTGGCGGCCGAACCCAGGCCCTTCACGGCCGCCCGCTCTTGCCCCTTTCAGGCAGCCGCACTAGCCTGAAGGTGGACCGCAGCTCAAGAAGCGGGCCGGTTCTTCAAAGCGAAAATCCAGTGGGAAACTCACAGCAAACGTAGGGGCGTTGATCCTTCTCATTCTGGTTTGGCCAAGGACCTCGACGCCACTTTTCGCAAGAAGGAGTGTCGTAATGCCTACAGTTGTACGGGACATCATGACCGGCGGAGTCGAATGCGTCGGTGAGCGCGACAACCTGGAAACAGTTGCCAGGAAAATGAAGGAACTCGACGTCGGTTCCTTGCCGATTTGCGGTGAGGACAACCGGCTCAAAGGGATGATTACGGACCGCGACATCGTCGTTAAGTGCATTGCCGATGGCGGCAACCCACAGGCCCATTCCGCCGGAGATTTTGCCCAGGGCAAGCCCGTCACTGTCGGTGCGGATGACTCCGTTGAGGAAGCGATCAGGACCATGCAGGAGCATCAGGTCCGCAGGCTTCCCGTAATCGACGGCCATGACCTTGTTGGCATCGTCTCCCAGGCTGACATTGCCCGCAGTTATCCGGATGACAGAGTTGGCGAGTTGGTAGCCTTCATCTCCTACTAGGCCGGTCAAGGGGGACAGACTCATGGCCAGGCGCAGTTCTGCGCGCTGGGCTGCGTTTTTGAACGCGCCCAAGCCCGATCTGGAAGTGCTTATTCCCAGTTTTGAGCGGCCCACCGAGCTGGCCGTAACCCTGGCGGGACTTGCCGCCCAGGAAGCCCCGGATTTCGGGATACTCATCAGCGACCAGTCACCGGGCCGCCCCAGCTGGGATCATCCAGGGGTGCTCGCCATGGTGCGGACCCTGCGGGCCCAAGGGCGCGAGGTCGAGTTACTTCGGCATGTGCCTGCCCGCGGCCTGGCTGAGCACCGGCAGTTTCTGCTGGACAACTCCACTGCCAGCCGGGTCCTGTACCTGGATGACGACGTTTGGCTGGAGCCGGGTGCGCTCGAGCGGATGGCCTCGGCCCTGGACACCCTCAAATGCGGATTCGTTGGCATGGCTCCCCAGGGCTTATCCTATCTGGACGAACCCCGCCCGGAAGAAGTCAGCACTTTCCAACCGTGGGATGGAACCGTGGAGCCGGAGCAGGTTCGTCCGGGAACTCCCGAATTCCAGCGCTGGCCCCTGCACAGCGCCGCCAACCTGGCGCATCTCAGCCATGACCTGGGGGTCGCCGACGACGCGTGGCTGGCGTACCGCATCGCCTGGGTGGGCGGCTGCGTCCTGTACAGCCGGGCCGCTCTGGTGGAAACGGGCGGATTCAAATTCTGGCAGGTCCTTCCGGCCAATCACGCCGGCGAGGACGTCCTGGCGCAATGGAAAATCATGGAACGCTTCGGTGGTGCAGGCATCCTGCCCTCCGGAGCCGTCCACTTGGAATCACCTACCACTGTCCCGGACCGGAGCGTGGAAGCCCATCAATACGTACTGAACGAAGAGGCCCTTTTACACCGGAAATGAAAGGCGGAACCATGAGCAACAATCCCACCCCCATTGAAGTGCAGAAGTTCCTGAGCGGAATCAATTACCCCGCCAGCAAGTCGGCACTGGTGGACAAGGCCAAGGAATCCGGAGCGGACGGCAACGTCCTGGAGGCCCTGGAGAACTTGCCCGACCGGGAATTCGACAGCCCAACAGCAGTCAGCTCCGCAGTTTCCGGCTAGCTGGCTCCCCGGGCGCATGGGCCGGCGCCCTCTTTTCACATACTGGCGACGAGGAGGAAGGGTTGGTTATGTTGAGGGATGTGTCGGTGGAGCAGCAGGCCTACATCGATTCCTGGCTGCAGGACCTGGTGCTGGAAAGTGAGGACGTCGGGCAGTTCCTCACGGAACTGGCCATCTTCACGACGGAGAGCTTCTCGCCGTCGGGCAGTACCGTCCATTGCGGTGTCACGCTGCTGCGGGGCCGGAAGGCCGCCACCGCGGCGAGCAGCGATGACAAGGCCCAGGCGATGGACGATGTGCAGAACTCCTTCGGTGAAGGACCATGCCTGGCATCGATGGAACTTCTGAGCCCGGTCCTGGTCCGGGATACGGCTGCGGAGCAACGCTGGCCGGCTTATATGAAGGCTGTACGCAGCGAGGGGATCCGCGCCATCCTGGCAGTTCCGCTGATCGTGGATGGCGACACACGGGCGGCCCTCAACCTGTACAGCGAGACTGTCGACGGGTTCTCTGTGCAGGACGTTGAACGGGCAGAATCCTTTGCGGCTCACGCCTCGAAGGCCCTGAGGCTGGCCCTCAAGATCGCCAAACTGACCGAGGCCAGGAATGACCTGGTTGCCGCGATGCGCTCCCGCACCGTGATCGACATTGCCATCGGTGTCATCATGGCCCAGAACCGGTGCAGCCAGGATGCGGCACACTCGATCATGATTACCGCGTCCAACAACCGCAACCTGAAACTGCGTGAACTGGCCGCCACGATCGTTGATTCCATCGCGCCGGAGTCGGAGGTGGTGACGCACTTCCAGGAGTAGAAATCCGGGGCCCGGCCCGGGCGACGCGCTAGCATGGCCTAGTCACTCAACGCCGAGGCCGCGGAAAGCGCGGGCCGGTAACACCCGGAGGTTTCCATGGCAGAAAATACGGCGCACACCGATTCCGAGGAACGGGCGCGGATCCACAAATGGAAGCTGATCGGTCCGGGCCTTGTCGTTGCGGCAACCGGCGTCGGGGCGGCAGACATGGTTTCCACGCTTGCCGCGGGCTCGCGCTATGGCTACATGCTGCTGTGGGCCGTTGTATTGGGTGTGCTGCTGAAGATTGTCCTGGTTGAAGGTGCCGGGCGTTACACCTTGTCCACGGGCAACACCATCTTCCAGGGCTGGCGCTCGCTGGGCCGTTGGCCGGTCTGGTATTTCGGCCCCTACATCCTGATCTGGGGCATCGTTTACGGTGCCTCGGCGATGTCCTCCACGGCGCTTCCGTTGGCTGCCTTGTTCCCGGCGGTGCCCCTGTGGGTTTTTGCCATTGGCACCGGCCTTGCGGGTTTCGCGATGGTGTGGCTGAACCGCTACTCCGTGTTTGAGAAGATCACGGCCGTGCTGGTGGGCCTGATGTTCGTCACGATCGTGGGGCTGGCCGTAATTGCCGCTCCGAACATCCCCGCCATGTTTACCGGACTTATACCCATGATCCCTGAAGGTGGGTTGCTCTACACGCTGGCGCTGGCCGGCGGCGTGGGTGGCACCATCACCCTGGCGGCTTACGGCTACTGGCTCCGTGAAAAGGGCTGGATCACGCCGGGGTGGATGCGCGTGATGCGGATCGATAACACTATGGCCTACGTAATGACCGGCATCTTCGTCATCTCCATGCTGATCGTGGGTGTTGAGGTGGTCCAGGTGGCCGGCGTCAGCATCTCTGCCGGAGACAAAGGCCTGCTGGATCTGACCGGCGTGCTGCAGGACCGCTACGGCGACGTCATCGGCATTGCCTTCCTCTGGGGCTTCTTCGCCGCCGCCTTCTCTTCCATCCTGGGCGTGTGGAACGGTGTCTCTCTGATGTTTGCCGACTTCTGGGCTAATACGCGCGGCAAGAGCTCGGATCATCCGGATGCCAAGCTGAACGGCAAGTACTTCCGGTTCTACCTGATCTGGCTGACGTTCCCGTCCATGCTGCTGCTCATGTTGGACGAGCCCATCGGCCTCGTTCTGGCCTATGGCGTCCTTGGTGCCCTGTTTATGCCGTTCTTGGCGATCACCCTGCTCCCACTGCTCAACGTCGAGAAGTACGGCGTTCCGGCCGTCTGGCGCAACCGCTGGCACACCAATACCGCCCTGGTGATCACGGCTGTCCTGTTTATTGTGTTGGGCGGTTACCAGCTCGTCACCACCATCCAGAAAGCAATCGGAGGCTGACCCATGGAACTGCACATCACCGCCAACCCGGACGCGGATGCCCTGCTGGGCTCGGATCCGTTCGCCCTGTTGACGGGCATGCTCCTGGACCAGCAGGTCACCATGGAGTCAGCCTTCGCCGGGCCGCAGAAGATCCGTGAACGGATCGGCACCCTGGATCCTGCAGTCATCGCAGCCTACGATCCCCAGGAATTCCTGGAGGTGTTCAAGCAGAGCCCGGCCGTCCACCGGTTCCCGGGATCCATGGCGGGCCGGGTCCAGGCGCTGGCCGCAACGGTTGACGGCGAATGGGGCGGCGACGCTTCTGCCATCTGGACCCAGGGTGGTCCTGACGGTGCCGAGGTGCTGCGCCGGCTCCTGGCGCTGCCCGGCTTCGGCGAACAGAAGGCCAAGATCTTCCTCGCGCTTCTGGGCAAGCAATGCGGCCTCCAGGCTCCGGGCTGGCGTGAAGCAGCCGGGCATTACGGCGAAGAAGGGTCTTACGTTTCCGTCGCAGACATTGTGGACCCCGAGTCGCTGGTGAAGGTCCGGGCCAGCAAGCAGGCGGCGAAGGCAGCAGCGAAGGCCGCCAAGCCCGCCAAGAACTAACCCCCTTACTCAACTAGGTAGCAGTAGTTGCCCTTTACAGCGCTGAATACGGCAACTACTGCTACCTAGTTGGGCGGGATGATCCTGCCGGAGACATTCCTGAAACGCCCCCGAAACGTGCTGCCCCTACGCTGATCCCACGCCGTTTCCGCCTGGACGTTGAAGGGATCCGCCATGCATTTGATGCCCCGTGAGCAGGAAAAGCTCATTATTGTGGTGGCCGCCGATCTGGCGCGCCGCCGCCAAGCCCGTGGGTTGAAGCTGAACTTCCCCGAATCGGTAGCGGTCATCAGCTACGAACTCATCGAAGGCGCCCGCGACGGCCGCACCGTAGCCGACCTCATGAGCTATGGAACCACCCTCCTCACCCGTGACGATGTGATGGAGGGCGTGCCGGAAATGATCCACGACGTCCAGATCGAAGCCACCTTCCCGGATGGCACCAAGCTGGTCACCGTCCACGATCCGATCCGCTAGGAGCCATCGTGATTCCCGGAGAATACCGGCTCCGCCCCGAGCCTGTCGCCTGCAATACCGGCCGCGAAGCCATCACCCTCGAGGTGGTCAACCGCGGCGACCGCCCTGTCCAGGTGGGCTCGCACTACCACTTCGCCGAAGCCAACCAGGGCCTCAAATTCGACCGCGACGCCGCCTACGGCCGCCGCCTGGACATCCCCGCCGGGACGGCCGCCCGCTTTGAACCGGGCGACTCCCGCACAGTGCGGCTGGTTGGGCTCGCCGGTAGTCGTGAGGTCTACGGGCTCAGTAACAAAGTAAACGGAAAGCTCGACGGCGGCACGCGCCAGGAGCCGGACGTCACCAACGCGTCCGGCGCTGAAGAGGGGAGCCGGCCATGAGCTTCGATCTGCCGCGCAAGCAATACGCGGACCTCTACGGACCCACCACCGGCGATGCCATCCGGCTGGCGGACACCGAACTGTTCCTCGAAATCGAGAAGGACCTCACCGTCTACGGCGAGGAAGTGGTGTTCGGCGGCGGCAAGGTGATCCGCGACGGCATGGGCCAGAACGGCCAGCTCATGCGGGACGGGCAAGGCAACGAACCGGACGTGCCGGATACCGTCATCACCAATGCGGTGATCCTTGACTACACCGGCATCTACAAGGCGGACGTTGCCCTCCGCGACGGCCACATCTTCGCGATCGGCAAGGCGGGCAACCCGCAGATCATGGACGGCGTGGACATTGTGATCGGCGCCTCCACGGAGATCATTGCCGGCGAGCGCAAGATCCTCACGGCCGGCGGGATCGACAGCCACATCCACTTCATATCCCCGGACCAGGTGCCCGCGGCCCTGACCAGCGGCGTCACTACCATGGTGGGTGGCGGAACGGGCCCGGCAGAAGGCACCAAAGCCACCACCGTCACTCCCGGGAAATGGCACATCCACCGGATGCTGCAGGCGGCTGAGGGGTTGCCGGTCAACATCGGGCTGTTGGGCAAAGGCCACGCGTCCGCCGTCGAACCCCTTGCCGAGCAGATCCGCGCCGGTGCCGTGGGGCTCAAAGTCCACGAGGACTGGGGAACCACGACGGCAGCGATCGACAATTCCCTGAAAGTCGCGGACGAATACGACGTCCAGGTGGCCATCCATACGGACACGCTGAATGAATGCGGCTTTGTGGAGGACACCATCGCGGCCATCGACGGGCGGGTGATCCATACCTTCCACACCGAAGGTGCCGGCGGCGGGCATGCTCCGGACATCATCAGGATTGCCGGGCTGCCCAACGTGCTGCCGGCGTCGACCAATCCCACCCTGCCGTACACGCGGAACACCATCGAAGAGCACCTGGACATGCTGATGGTCTGCCATCACCTCAACCCTGATATTCCGGAGGATGTGGCCTTTGCCGATTCGCGGATCCGGGCCGAGACCATCGCCGCGGAGGACGTGCTGCAGGACCTGGGAATCTTCTCCATCACGTCGTCCGACTCGCAGGCGATGGGCCGGGTGGGCGAGGTGATCACGCGCACCTGGCAGGTGGCGGACAAGATGAAGAAGCAGCGCGGCGTGCTCCATGATCCGGCCAGCGCGGCACACGGCCCCGAGGACAGCGACAACTTCCGCCTCAAGCGCTACGTGGCCAAATACACCATCAACCCGGCCATCGCGCAGGGAATGGCGGACTCGATCGGCTCCGTGGAGGTGGGGAAGTTCGCGGACCTGGCGCTGTGGGACCCGGCGTTCTTTGGGGTCAAACCGGAGCTGGTGCTCAAGGGCGGCCAGATCGCCTACGCGCTGATGGGGGACGCCAACGCTTCCATTCCCACGCCGCAACCGCGCACCATGCGGCCCATGTTCGCCACCTTTGGCAAGGCGCTGCAGCAGTCGTCCATCACGTTCCTGTCACAGGCCGCGATCGACGCCGGCGTCCCTGAGGAACTGGGACTGCAGAAAGTCATCCGCCCGGTCTCCGGCATCCGGACCCTCACCAAGGCGGACCTCAAGTACAACGACGCGACCCCCGAAATCCAGGTTGACCCGGAAACCTACCGGGTAACTGTCGACGGCGGCGACGTCACCTGCGAGCCCTCCGACGAGCTGCCCATGGCGCAGCGCTACTTCCTCTTTTAGGAGCAACTGTGATTATCGAGAAGATTCTGGGCAACCTCCATGAAGTGTCCGACGCCTACGCAGGCCACCACAAGGAGAAGGTGGTCCTGCCCAGTGCGCAGCTGGTAAAGCGCATCCAACGGGTCACCACAGACCACGGCAAGGAGATCGGCATCCGGCTTCCGTCCAGCGCGGGGGACCTGCGCGACGGCGACATCCTGGCTGTGTCCGGCAACAACGTAATTATGGTGTCCGTGCTGCCCACCGATGTCCTGGTCATCGCGCCGCGTACCGTCTACCAAATGGGTGTGGTGGCGCACTCACTGGGCAACCGGCACCTGCAGGCCCAGTTCTTTGATGCATCCTCCGAGTACGGAGCAGAGGTGATGGTCTGCCAGTACGACCACACTGTGGAGGACTACTTGTTGCATGTCGGTGTCCCCTACGATCGGCAAGAGCGTGTGATGCCGGTAGCCTTCCGCCATGCCGAACACAGCCACTGAGGGTGCCGGTGGTCGAGCAGTACCCGGTGGTCGAGCCTGTCGAGACCCCATGATTTCGACAGACTCAATCACCGGCGGACCAGGCTCAATCACCGGGGCCTCCTCCTCCTACCAGCTTGCCCTCCAGCAGCTCACCGACTCCGCGCTGCCCACCGGAGCCTTCGCGCACTCGCTCGGGTTTGAGGGGTACATCGAGCGCGGCCTGATCCACGATGAAGCCACGTTCGGGACCTGGCTTTCGGCGTTTGTGGCGCAGCAGCTGACGTACTCGGACGCCCTGGCCATCCGCTTTTTCTACGAAGGACTACCCCTTGCCCAACTCGACTCCCAGCTCTCGGCTCAACTGCTGCCACGCCAGGTCCGTGAGGCCAGCATCAAGATGGGCACCCGGCTGCTGGAGATCGGCCAGGAAGTCTTCCCGTCGCCCGCGCTGGAACTGTACCGAGACCTGGTGACCGCCGGCCGGGCTGCCGGGCATCAGCCGCTGGCGTTCGCCGTCGTCGCGCGTTCCCTGGGGGTTCCGCTGCCCGAAGCGCTGGCCGCGTACCTGTTCGCCGCCGTCACGTCCCTGACGCAGAATGCGGTGCGCGCCATCCCGCTGGGCCAGAACGCGGGGCAGCGGCTGCTGCGGAAAGCGGCCGACGCCGTTGCTGCCGCCGTCGAGGAGGTCCAGCACCTTGCGCCGGACGACTTCGGTGCCATCAGCCCGGGGCTGGAAATTTCGCAGATGCGGCATGAGCGCCAACGTGCCCGCATGTTCATGAGCTAACAGTTTTCGAATCAAGGAGAAGACATGTCAGAACCCATCAAGATCGGCATCGGCGGACCAGTTGGAGCGGGCAAAACGCAGCTGGTGGAGCGGCTCACCCGGCACATGAGCGCGGAAATCTCCATGGCCGCGATCACCAACGACATCTACACGATCGAGGACGCCAAGATCCTGGCCGCCAACGGAATCCTGCCAGTGGACCGGATCATCGGCGTTGAAACCGGTGGCTGCCCGCACACCGCCATCCGCGAAGACACGTCCATGAACACGGCTGCGATCGAGGAACTCAAGGCGCGGCACCCGGACCTGCAGGTGATCTTCGTGGAATCCGGCGGAGACAATCTCTCAGCCACCTTCAGCCCTGAACTGGTGGACTTCTCCGTCTACATCATCGACGTTGCGCAGGGTGAGAAGATCCCGCGGAAGGCGGGTCAGGGCATGATCAAATCGGACCTGTTCATCATCAACAAGACGGACCTGGCGCCTTTTGTGGGGGCTGACCTTGGAGTCATGGAACGGGACTCCCGCGAGTTCCGGGGCGCCAAGCCGTTCTGCTTCACCAACCTCAAAACCGACGAAGGCCTCGACGCCGTGATCGACTGGGTGCGCCGCGACGTCCTGATGCTCGACCTCGCAACATGACGCCGGTGGTCGAGACCCTGTCTGCGGTGGTCGAGCCTGTCGAGACCCTGTCTGCGGTGGTCGAGCCTGTCGAGGCCCAGGGATTTCGAGAGGCTCAATCACCGCACGCCCAGCCTCAATCACCGGGCGGACAGGCTCAATCCCAGGCTCCCCGCGGAGTTCTCAACCTGGTGATCGGCGAGCGCAACGGCCGTTCCATTGCGTCCCGGCAGTTCCACCAGGGCGCACTCAGGGTGCTACGCCCGCACTACCTCGATGACTCCGGCCAGGTCTGTTATGTGGTGGTGAATCCAGGCGGCGCCTACCTGGGCGCCGACCTTTACGTGCTGGACGTAGAGCTCGAAGCGGGCGCAAACCTGCTGCTGACCACCCAGTCCGCAACCAAGGTGTACCGGACGCCAGGGTCCTTCGCCGAGCAACGCATGACCGTGAACCTGGCTGAAAACGCCCGTCTGGAACTGTTGCCGGACCAACTGATCGCCTACCGGGAGGCCAGCTACCGGCAGAACACGCACATCACCATGACGCCGACGTCGAGCCTGGTGATGGCGGAGGTGGTCACCCCGGGCTGGTCGCCGGATGGGGCATCGTTCCGGTACGAGGAACTCCGGCTGCGGACTGAGATCCGCGTGGACACCGGAAACAGTGCCGAACTCCTGGCCCTGGACAACGTGCTGATCCGGCCGCCCTCGGCGGACGTCACCGGCCTGGGCTTTATGGAGGGCTGCAGCCACCTGGGCTCGCTGTTGGTGGTGGATCCCCGGGTGGACCAGGAACTCGCCGACTGCCTGCACCAGCTGTCGGCCGGCCATGATGTCTATGCCGGGATCTCCCTGACGCGTACCGTGGCGGGCGCTACAGGGCTGGCTCTCCGGGCGCTGTCCAACAGCACCGGCGAACTGAACCACCTGCTCGGTGCATGCACGGCACATCTTCGAAACCGTTGGTACGGGCAACAGCCCTTGAACCTGAGGAAGTACTGATGACCACGCTGACTGAAGTCGTCTGGTTCTACCGCCGCCGGGAGCACCTGCCCTTCCGGACCCGGCTGCTCTTCACGTTTGGCGCGGTAGCCGCACTCCATGGTGCCGCCGTCGTACTTCTGCTCCTGGGCATATCCGGCGGCACCTCAACTTCCCCAGCGGGTGGGCCGATGGCCCTCGGCCTGGCTCTGACCGCGTACCTCGCCGGCGTGAAGCACAGCTACGACTGGGACCATCTGGCGGCGATCGACAACTCCACACGCAAGTTCGTGGCGCAACGGCAGGATCCGGTCAGCGTGGGGTTTGCGTTCAGCCTGGGGCACAGCTCGGTGGTGATCCTGGCGGGTGTGCTGGTTATTGCCGGGGCCACCATGGTGGGGCAGTTTATGGAGGACGGCACCACCGGAAACCTGGTGCTGGGGCTGATCGGCAGCGGCGTTTCGGGCCTGTTCCTGCTGGCGATGGGCTTGTACAACGGCTCAGCTTTCCTGCGTGCATCCTGTGTCTACCGGAGCGCGCGCGGTGGCGGCAGCATCGCCGTCGACGATCTCGAGGTGAAGGGATTCGTGGCCCGTTTGCTGGCCAGACCGCTCTCCAGGGTGCGGAGGCCGCGGAACATCTATGTGATCGGGTTCCTGTTCGGGCTGGGCTTTGATACCGCCACCACCATTGGCCTTCTGGTAATGACGACGGCGGCTTCCCTCGCCGGGGTGTCGCCGCTGGCGTTGCTTGCGCTGCCCCTGGCGTTCACGGCCGCGATGACCCTGTGCGATTCGTTCAATGGCGTGGCCATGATGCGGATGTACCGCTCCGCGCTGGACGATCCGCTGCGGAAACTGGGGTTCAACGCGCTGATTACCGGGATTTCCGCTGTATCCGCGCTGTTTATTGCGGTGATCACGCTGGGCGGCTTCGCCAACGCGGCGTTCGGGCTGGACGATCCGCTGTCCACATGGCTGGGGTCGATCGATCTGGGCCACGCAGGGCTGCTTCTGGTGGGCCTGCTGCTGGCGGTGTGGGCCGCGGCGGCGGTGGGCGCCCGCCTTCCCCTGCGCCGAGCCCTCTCCTCCCGCCGAGCGGCGAGGTAATGCCGCTTAGACGCGGCGTAAGCGGCATTACCTTGCCACTCGACGGGGACTCTACGCGGCCAGGCCGTGATGCTTCCGCGACGGGCGCCGGTGGGACGCTGCTGCGGCAGACCGGCGTCGTATAGGTTCTGCCATGATCCGGGCGCCGTCGGCCACAATCTGGTCGGCATGCACGCGTGCCCCATGCCCAATGGCAGCTCCGGATCCAATCCTGGCGTGGCTGCCCACATGTACCCGGTTGCCAATGGCTGTTCCGTTGCCCACGTGCACGGAGTCGCCAATCACCGCGCGCTCGCCGATCCGCGCACCGCGGTCAATCCAGCTGCCGCGGCCGATCCGTGCACCGGAGGCGATGATGGCCCCAGGCTCCACGTACGTCATGGGGCCAATCCGCACATTGTCCTCGACGCTGGCGCCGGGTGCCACGAGTCCGCCGCCATTGGGGTGCCGGACATATCGGGTGACCCTGCCGGCGTCGTCCTCTACAGACTCAAACTTCCTGCTCATTCCATTCCTTCACAGAGATGCCATTCACAAGTGTTAACGGCCCGGAGGCGGAGAGGATTCCCATTGTGACCACCAACCCGCCCGTCGAGTGGCGACATAATGCTGCTTACGGCGAGCGAAAGCGTCATTAGCTCGCCACTCGACGGGGGTGCCCTGCAATAATCGGACGAAGACGCTGGCACATCAAAGACGAGGCGGGACGTCCATGAACACCCCAGACCACCAACTGACTCTTTCCACCAACGCCCCGGACAGCACAAGCGGGACCCCGAACGAAGACGATCCCGCCACGCCGCTCCGGCAGCTCGCCGCTGCCCACGGGGTGGGCACCTCCTTTCTCGGCCATGGCGGGCTGCCGCACACGGTTTCGGACCAGACGCTGGTGAAAGTCCTGGCCGCGCTCGGTGTGCAGGCGGACACTGATGAATTGATCGAAGCTGCCCTGCGCAACGCCGAGCTCGCTCACTGGCGCCGGATGCTGCCACGGACTGTTGTGGTGACGGAGGGCGAATCGGCCACGGTTCCTGTCCATGTTCCGCACGGCAGCCCGGCCCGCCTCACCATCGAACGTGAGGACGGGGAAGTGTTCGACGCCGAACAGCAGGACGTGTGGGTGCCGCCGGCCGACGTCGACGGTCACCTCGTGGGACGAGCCACCTTTGCAGTTCCAGCGGACCTGCCGTTGGGTTACCACACGCTGCATGCCGAGTCGGATGACGTGCGGGCCCAAGGTTCGTTGATAGTGGTTCCGGCAAGGCTCCAGACAGCCGAGCCGTTGCACGAAAAGCGCGGCTGGGGCCTGGCCGCGCAGCTGTACTCAGTGCGCTCGCAGCGGTCCTGGGGCATCGGTGACTTCGCGGATCTTGCCGATCTGGCGGCCATCAGCGGAAGCCGGGGTGCCGATTATGTCCTGGTGAACCCGCTCCATGCGGCCGAGCCGGTTACGCCGCTGCAGCCTTCGCCGTACTCTCCCTCCACCCGGCGCTTCTTCAACCCTCTGTACATCCGGGTGGAAGCGATTCCGGAATTTGCCTTCCTGAAACCACGGAAGCGGGCCAAAATCGACCAGCTCCTGGATCCGGTGCTCAAGCTGAACGCGGACCCCGACCGGCTGGACCGCGACGTCTCTTTCGCCGCCAAGCTGGAGGCGCTGGAGCTGGTTTACAAGGTGCAGCGTTCCGCGGCCCGGCAGGATGCGTTGGACAGGTTCTGCCGTGAGGCCGGACCGGGCCTGGACGACTTTGCCCTATGGTCGGCCATTCGTGAGGACACCGGGCCTACGGACAGCTTCTGGACGAAACCGAAGTCCGGGATTGGATCGGAACGCGCAGAGGCAAGGCGTGTGGAGCTCGCTGGCCGCATCGACTTCCACCGGTGGCTGCAGTGGGTCTGCGACGAACAGTTGGAGAACGCCCAGCGGGCGGCCAAACGCTCGGGAATGCGGCTGGGTGTTGTGCACGATCTGGCCGTGGGCGTGGATCACTGCAGCGCCGACGCCTGGACCCTCCGCGATGTTTTGGCGTCCGGCATGAGTGTTGGCGCACCGCCGGACATGTACAACCAGCAGGGCCAGGACTGGGGCCAGCCGCCCTGGCACCCGGAACGGCTTGCGGAAAAGGGTTACCGGCCGTTCCGCGACATGCTGGGTACCGTCCTGCGCCACGCAGGCGGAATCAGGGTGGACCACGTCCTGGGACTCTTCCGACTGTGGTGGGTCCCCGCCGGCAACAGCCCTGCGGACGGCGCCTACGTCCGCTACGACCACGACGCCCTGATCGGCGTGCTGGCCCTGGAGGCCCACCGCGCCGGGGCCGTGGTGATCGGGGAGGACCTGGGAACCTTCGAGCCCTGGGTACGTGACTATCTGGCCGCCCGCGGCATTTTGGGAACCTCCATCCTCTGGTTTGAGAACGACGGCGACTCGCCCCTGCCGCCGGAAAGGTACCGGGTGCAGGCACTCGCCAGCGTCAACACCCATGACCTTCCGCCCACCGCCGGGTACCTGGCGGGGGACCATGTTGCGTTGCGCAGCAGGCTGGGCCTGCTGGAGCGGTCCGAGGCCGACGAGCGGCTCGACCACAACGCCACTATGGCCAGGATGATGGACCTGCTGAAGGAACGCGGCCTGCTGCCGGAAGCTTCAGGCGGCCACGCCCGTGATGACGAACGGACCATCGAGGCGCTGCACCGGCTGTTGGCCCAGGCTCCGTCGGTGTTGCTGGGCGTGGCGCTGGTGGATGCGGTGGGGGAGCGGCGGGTCCAGAACCAGCCCGGAACCACCGGAGCCCTCTACCCCAACTGGCAGATTCCCCT
Organism: Pseudarthrobacter sp.; assembly: GCA_031178005.1. Classification (GTDB taxonomy): domain Bacteria; phylum Actinomycetota; class Actinomycetes; order Actinomycetales; family Micrococcaceae; genus Arthrobacter. Next base: position 77,660 of record JAPSJV010000010.1, on the reverse strand, counting down.
GGCCGGCCCGGACGGAAAACCGGTGGTGCTTGACCAACTGCCGGAGAACCCCCGCTTCAACCGCCTGCTGGCTGCCGTCGAGCATTCACTGCGAACCGCGACAACCTGACCCTCCCGTCCCAACTAGGGGCGGGAGGGCGCAGAGGTTACCCCGCCGTGATCAGGTGGGTGAAGTGGTCGTACCGGAACGTGACCGCACCGCCGTCGTGCTCCAGGGCAATGTTGCCGCCGTTGGACACCCCGCCAGCACCGTAGTTCTCGGTCCACGAATCGTTCAGCGCGGCCTTGAACTCGTACGAACCCACAGGCAGAGTCACCGTCAGCTTCCACACCAGGTCGGTGGGATCGAGGGCCATATGGGCCAAAGCGCACTCCGGCATCCAGTCCCCGGCGCACCCCATTTCCGAGTTCAGGCTGCCCGCGACGGTCACGGATTCCGGCTGCTGGGAGGCGTAAACCGTGTCCAGCAGGTGCGTGCTGTTGTCATACCGGAAGGTGACAGGCCCGCCCGGGTGGTTCAGGACGATGTTGCCGCCATTAAATTCACCGCCGGCGCCGTAGTTCTCGGTCCAAGAACCGTTCAACGCTGCCTTGTACTGGTACTCGCCCGCCGGCAGGTCAACAGTGAGCCGCCAGATTTTGTCCGCCGGATCCAGCGTCATCATGGCCTGCGGGCAGGTGGGGTCCCACTCCGGGCAGCCCAGCAGCGCGTTCAGGTTCCCGGCCACCGTGACCGAGTCCGGCTGCGGAGCATCGCCAACGACGACGGTGCGTGGTTCACTGGTCACGCTGAATCCGGTGCCGCTCATCAGCGCGCGGTACTGGACCTGCGTGCCGTCCTCGAGCCCCAGCGCGGCCAGGTCATCCGTCACCGAGTACACCGGCGATGAATCGTCGGATCCGATCGCAGTCCATTCGCCACCGGCCACGCTCCGCTCGAAGGACACCACGTGGGTGGCCTTTTCCGGATCGGCCGTCGCGCTGACGGTCACGGAGCCGTCCACGCTGCTGCCTTCATCCGGCGACTGAATCGTCAGGACGGGAGCCGGAACGGAACCGGTGCGCGGCTGGCTCACTGAGGTGTGGCCGCCGTTGTCCAGCACAGTGGCGCGGTACTCGACAGCGGTGCCGGCATCCAACGCGGCAACATCGTGGAACACCTGGTACGGCGCGGTGTCGTCGGTGCCGATCGACTCCCACCCGCCGCTGGCTGTCTTCGCTTCGAAGGTGACCTCGTAGAACGAAGTACCGTCGACGTCGGCAGTCACCTTTAGGCGGCCGTTGTCACCGGTTGCCGGGGCAGGATCCTGGAGTACGACGGCGGGTGCTGCCTTGGAGTGCGGGAGGCGCCCTGAGGACTTGTACACCACGGCGGACAGCGGCGGGACCGTGACGGCGAGGGTGCCGGCGTCGGACGTTTTCACCTCGGCTGCGGCAGCCCCCGAATCGCCATAGACCAAGGTGTAGTTGCGCTTCGAAATGTACGTCGGCACCTGGGCGGTCTGCGGCTCTTCGCTGTTGTTCAGGGCCACCACGTATTCGCGCTGGTCCTTGGCATCGGTGCGGGAGAAGGCGTAGATTCCGGCGCCGTCGGATGCGTAGCGGTGCTGGTGGGCGCCGTCGCGCAGGGCCGGGTGCTCCTTTGTCAGGCCCGCGAGCTCACTGATTTTGGTGTACAGCGGGTGGTCCTGGCTGAAGTTGTCCGTCGCGTGCGTTGCGTCGGTACCCAGCAGATCGTCGTCGAGGTACTCCGGGACCTGGCTGGCGAACAGCGTCTGCCGCGCGTCCTGGTCACCGCCTGGGCCTGTGAAGCCCTGCTCATCACCGTAGTAGATCACCGGATTGCCGCGGGAGAAGTACATCAGCTCGTGGGCCAGCCGGTCGCGGGCCACCTTCTCGGCGTCGGATGCGCCCGGGTTGTCTGCGGCGATGAAGTGGCCGATGCGGCCCATGTCGTGGTTGCCCAGGAACGTGGGCAGCTGGTAGACGTTGGAATCCGCGTCCGTGTACCAATCGTCTCCGGCGAAGAACGTTTCCAGTTCCCGGGTGTCCTGGCCCTCGGAAGCGAAGCTGCGGGCCGCTTCCTGGAACGGGAAGTCCAGCACCGCCTGCATCTTGCTGCGGGTGGTGAACTGGGACGTAAAGCTCTTGGTGGTGTCAAAGACCTCGCCGAACATAAAGAACTCGTCCTTGCCCTGCTGGTGGGCGTAGTTGAGGACGTCCGGGCCAAAGTCCTGCCAAAACTCGTCGTTGACGTGTTTCATGGTGTCGATCCGGAAGCCGTCAACGCCGAAGTCGCCGATCCACGTCTTGTAGATGTCCTTCATGCCTTCCACCACGGTTGGGTGCTCGGTGAAGAGGTCGTCCAGGCCGAAGAAGTCGCCGTAGTAGGCGTCCTCGCCCACGAAGGTGGTGTTGCCGCGGTTGTGGTAGAGCGTGGAATCGTTCAGCCAGGAGGGGACTTTGAGGTCCTCTTCGCCGGCTTCCAGGACGGGCGTGTAGGGGAACGACGTGGCGGGATCCAGCTCCGGGAAGTCTGCCGAGCCGGCGTAATCGCGGTCATCGAACTCCACGCCCTCAGCGGTTTTGTAGGGAACCTCGTCCTTGGAAACGTAGGCCTTGCGCGCGCCTTCCTCGTAACCGATGACGTCCGCGGTGTGGTTGGTGATGATGTCGAAGTACACCTTCATGCCGCGCGAGTGGGCCTCGTCAATCAGCGCCTTGAGTTCCTCGTTGGTGCCCAGGTGCGGGTCGATCTGGGTGAAGTCGGTGATCCAGTAGCCGTGGTAGCCGGCCGAGTTGTCCTCCGGCTGCACCGCCTTGTTCTTGAAGCTCGGCGTCAGCCAGATGGACGTGGTGCCCAGGCCCTGGATGTAGTCGATCTTGTCCAGCAGGCCAGCCAGGTCGCCGCCGTTGTAGAAGCCCTTCCGGGTGGGATCGTAGCCCGAGACCATCGGATCCGATCCCAGGCCGCCGTCGTCATTGGAGGCGTCACCGTTGCTGAAACGGTCTGCCATAACGAAGTAGAAGTTCTCGTCCGTCACCGGTGCGCGGAGTGAGTGAAGGCCCGACGACGGCTCCGGAGTTTTGGGACCGGGTGCGGCGTGGGCGGGGACTACTGCCGCGGAGGCAGCGACTGCGGCGGTCAGCAGACCCAAAGCGGCTGCGCGGAAGGTGGTGCGGAGAGCCGGGCGGATGCCTGCCGTGGCTGTTGGGCGGGCGAGCGGGGGTTTCTTGCGGGTGCGGGGTGACAAAGTGCGCCTCCTGGTAGCGGCATTGCTTCAGGGAATCGGACAGCAGCCAGCAGGGCAGGGAACTGTGCTGTGACTGGAGTCACAAGTGTAAGCGCTTGCACACCAAAAGCGCCAGAGCTATTTTGTTTGGGTTTGGGTGCCTCGGCCGGTCCTTGGATGCCCGGGCGTCCCCTACTCCGCAGGGACCAGTGCAGTGGGGGAGGGGACGGTCAAAAGTTGCAGCCGGGGTCCGGGAAGGCCTGTTGCCGGGTCCAAAGCAAAGACAGCGACCTCGTCCGAGCGTTCGTGTGCCACATAGAGCCAGTTATCCCGGACCAGGTGGTGCCGGGGCCAGTCGCCACCGCTTGCGTAATGCCTTTTGGGAGTTGCATGCAGGCCGTCGGGGCTGACTGCCAGGACGCCGATGATGTTGGATCCCCGGATGCCGGCATAGGCGTAGTTCCCGTCCGGACCCAGGCAGATCTCCGCAGCAGAGTCACCAGGAAGGGTGCCGCCGGACGTCACCGGATTCTGGCTGGCAACACGGAGCGTTCCGCCGTCGTCCGCTTTTACTACCAGCACTTCAAGGGAGTATTCGGTGACCACCAGGACGCTGCCCGTGGGGTGCTGCACCAGGTGCCGGGGTCCGGAGGCGGCAGGCAGCACAACCTCGTGATCGGCGACGAGTCCCTGCCCGGGCACGTAGTTCCAGACGCGCAGCGTGTCGTGGCCTAGGTCGGTGGTCATGACCCGGCCGTCCGCCAGGACCAGGCTGGCATGCGCGCGGCTCTGCCGGGCGCCGTCCGGGCTGGCAGCCGCGTATGGATCGGCCGACGCCGCGGCCGGGAACCGCCCTGCCAGCCCGCCGTCGTTGTCCAGTTCGTAGAGCACCACCTGGCCGTCGCCCCAGCAGCAGGCAACGGCAAACCGGCCCTGCGGATCCGCGCTGATATGGCAGGTGGCCGTGCCGGCGGCTTGGGCTTTCCCAGAGGCTTCCAGCCCGAAGTCGCCGGTGCGGCGGTAGGCCTGGATCTTGCCGCGCTGCTCGGCCACGGCGTAGACGACGGGAAGCGACGGGTGCACGGCCAGGAACGACGGCGAGTCGGCCTCAACTGCGGTGCCCAGCCACTCCAAGCTCCCGTCGCTGTTCGCGGCCAGGGCGCCGATCCCTTCAGCACGGCCGCCGCCGTCGGGAGTGTAGGTGCCGGTCCAGATGATTGTGCGTTCCGTGGCTGAAGTCATAACTCCATCCTGCCAACTCCGGGCGCCCTACGTCCTACTTTTCGATCAGTTAGCATGGAGTTTCCAGCCAAGGCAGAAGGAGGTGGGTCCCATTACGGCCATGTCAGCAGTCCCGTCACCGTGGGGCGCCACCGTATCCTGCCGTCCGGACCGCCGGGCCTAGCTTGGCTGCGGAGCGCCTCCCCGTTTTGGAGGAAGGCGTTTCCATGCGTGCTCCCGAATTTCCCTTTGCTTTTGCGGCTTCTGCCGCTCCTGTTCCCGACGTCGGCACTTTTTCCTTCGACGACGTCGTCACGCGGCTCCGTGCCGCAGGGTGTGTTTTTGCCGAGGACGAGGCCCGGTTGCTGTTGTCCGACTTTCCTTCCCCAGCCGATCTTGCGGAAGCCGTCCAGCACAGGATGTCAGGTGCTCCGCTGGAGCACATTCTTGGCTGGGCCCGGTTTTGCGGCCTGCGAATTGCCGTTGACCCTGGTGTGTTTGTCCCGCGGCTCCGGACGGAACTGTTGGTGCGGGAAGCTGTGGCCGCGCTGCGCCTTTCCCCGGTTCCTGGCGCTTCATCTCAGGCGTACGACGCCGGCCTGCCGGCTGTTGTGGTGGACCTCTGTTGCGGTTCCGGTGCGGTAGGCGTGGCGATTGCGGCTGCCATGGCATCTGTTGGTGGTGGAACTCCGGTCCGGCTGCATGCCGCTGACATTGATCCAGTTGCCACTTTGTGTGCTGCGAAGAACGTTGCAGGGGTTGGCGGGCAGGTTCATCGGGGCGATCTTTTTGACGCCCTTCCTGACGCCATCCGGGGCCGGATCCGGGTGCTGGCGGTGAATGCGCCATACGTTCCCACGGCTTCCCTTTGCACCATGCCGGTCGAAGCCCGCGACTACGAAGCCCGGATCGCGCTGGACGGTGGCGCCGACGGGCTGGACTTCCATCGACGCGTTGCCGCGGAAGCACCCTCCTGGCTGGAGAGCGGTGGCTGGCTGCTTATTGAAACCAGTGAGGTTCAAGCCGTGCGGACAGCCGCGATGCTTGCCGCGGCGGGCTTCGATGTGCGGACGTCCCGTTCCGAGGACCTGGACGGCACGGTGGTTGTTGGGCGGTGCGGGCAGGCCGGCGCCGTCCTGCAACTCGCCGACAGCGTTGTCTTGCGGCCTGACTTGGCAGCAGGGGCCTCCGGATTCTGACGGAAGGCCCGATGATCGGACGGGGCTGGTTCAGGCGTTGACCGTCTCGAGCCGCTGCTTGAGACGGGCGAGCATCTCAGGTGCCTCGTCGCGCGCACCTTGGGCGGCCATCGGCAGCATATGCTCGCCGGGGCCAACCCCCTCGAGTTGCATGCGATAGCCAAGTTGCGTGCCTCCGCCGTCCGCTGGCGAGAGGTCGATCTGCACGTGGGCTCTGACGGGTCCATTCACGCCGCGAATCGCCCACAGGACGCCGGGCTCGCATTTGGTGACCTCCCACTGGATGTCCTGCAACCCGCCGGGCGTCCGTCGTCGCTCGTGGCCACGCATGCCTACCCTGCGCTCAGGAGGGCCGTCGAAACCGGCTGATTCGACCGACGGCTGCCATTCGGGCAATCGATCGGCGTCTGACACGTAGTTGAACACCTCGATCGGAGGGCTCGTGATCGTGGTGCTGAGGTCAATGACCTCCATTGTTCCCACCTCCGGTTTTACCGTATTCCGGAGCGCCGTGCCCCGAATTTTATATTCATGCCAGTATCATTCTCCTTAATGAGTGACAAGTCAACGGATACCCAGCAGTCGCGACGTGGCTACGACTCCACACGTAGGCGTGCTGAGGCGGCCCGCACCCGGCAGCACATCGTCGAAACGGCGGCCCGCCTGTTCGTCGAGCGCGGATACGCGGGGACAACGATGCCTGCAATCGCCGCCGAAGCGGGAGTCGCCGTCGAGACCGTCTACCGTTCGGCCACCGGCAAGGCAGGATTACTCGCCGACGCAGTGCGCGCGGCGATCGCGGGCGGAGTTGCCCGAGCCGACACCCCGGTCACCGAACGAACCGCGATCCGGCGCATCATCGAAGAATCGGATCCGGCGCGGCAGCTCGAGCTCTACGCAGCGACCCAGCCCGGCATCTGGTCCCGGGTCGGCCCGCTGCTGGTCACGCTGGAGGCTGCGGCAAACGGCGACACCGGCCTGGTCCGGCTCCGCGACGAACTTGCGGCCGAACGCCTTGATGGACTTCGCAACGGGCTCGGGCGGATGCTGCATGAGCGCGGCGTGCTTCGCACCGATCTCAGTGCTGAGCGCGCGGGGGAGATCGTCTACGCGATCTGCGGGCGGGCGAACTACCAGGCACTTGTCGAGGAATGCGGCTGGACCCACGACGCCTACCAGCGCTGGCTCACCGAGACACTTACGGCCGCACTGCTCCGGAACGCAGCATTCGACGGGTGAACGGACGGGGAGTCCTGCCGCCCCGGAATGCGGTCCCGAGAATTGTCCAAAGACCAAGGCGATAAACCAGGCCGGACAGACCATGATGGGAACAGACAGATTTCCACAGAGAGGAACGCCATGGAAAGCCGGCCGGTTCTTGATTCGTCCATCACCAACGCAGACGCTCTGGCACTGGACCGCGAGAACGTCTTCCACTCCTGGTCTGCCCAGAAGGCGCTGAATCCGCTGGTGATCGCCGGCGGACAGGGCAGCACAGTCTGGGACCACGCCGGCAAGACGTACCTGGACTTCTCAAGCCAGCTGGTCAACACAACCATCGGCCACCAGCACCCGGCAGTGGTGGCAGCAATCAAGGAGCAGGCGGAAACGCTCGCCACCGTTGCCCCTTCACATGCCAGCCACATAAGGGGCCTGGCGGCGCGCAAGATCCTTGACCATGCACCGGAAAACATGGACAAGGTCTTCTTCACCAACGGCGGTGCCGACGCCAATGAGAACGCCATCAGGATGGCCCGTCTGCACACCGGCCGTGACAAGGTCATTTCCAACTACCGGTCCTATCACGGCAACACTGGTGCGGCCATTGCGGCAACGGGGGACTGGCGCCGCATGCACAAAGAGTACTCCCGCGCCCACGTGCACGTCTTCGGCCCGTACCTTTACCGCTCGGAGTTCTGGGCCGAAACACCGGAGCAGGAAGCGGAACGCGCCCTGCATCACCTGCGCCGGAGCATCGAGATGGAGGGTCCGCAGTCCATCGCGGCCATCCTGCTGGAAACCGTCCCCGGAACGGTAGGCATCCTGGTTCCGCCGCCCGGCTACCTCGAAGGGGTCCGCGCGCTCTGTGACCAGCACGGGATCATGCTCATCCTCGACGAAGTAATGTGCGGATTCGGCCGCACCGGCGACTGGTTCGCCCTCGACGCCTTCAACGTCAGGCCGGACCTCATCACCTTCGCAAAGGGCGTCAACTCCGGCTACGTGCCGATCGGCGGCGTCATCATTTCCAGGGAGATTGCCGCCACGTTCGACGACAGGGTGTTCCCCGGCGGCCTGACCTACTCCGGCCATCCGCTGGCAGCCGCATCCATTGTGGCGTCCATCGGGGCCTTCGAAGCGGAAGACATTGTGGGCAATGCCGCCCGGATCGGGAAGGACCACCTGGGCCCGGGACAGGCCGAGCTCGCCGGGCGTCACCAAGTAATTGGCGAAGCCCGCGGCCTTGGCGTTTTCTGGGCGCTGGAGCTGGTGCAGGACCCCGAATCCCGCACCCCCGTGACTCCCGCGTTTATGGGGAGAGTCAAAGCGGAGCTGCTGGAGCGGGGGCTGCTGCCGTTCATCGCGGAGAACCGGATCCACGTGGTCCCGCCGGCAATCGTGACGGCTCAGGAAGTGGCCAAGGCCCTTGGCATCTACGACGAAGCCCTGACGGCGGTAGCCGGAAAAGAACGTTAAACCACGACGGCGGGAGGTCACGCGCAAAGGTGACCTCCCGCCGTCGGGGTCCAGTATGCCGCAGTCAGTATGTGGAGATTGTGTCCACCATCGAAGACATCATGACGGACATTTTCACCGTGCTGACCACAATGCTGAGGACTATCACGCCGATCATCACCCACACCGGCAGCAGGCCTCGTCCCGGCGCAACCTTGCGCACAATAACGCTGCGGCCGATCACGTAAACCGCTGCCCCCAAGAAGCACCACGCCCAGTGGAACGGCCGGACTACGCCATCCTTTTTGAGCCGTTCGCTGTCGAAATAGGCCAGCACCACGCTGGCACCGTAGATCGGGAAGCTGGAACCAACCAGGAGCATGTAGGCGGGAGTGAAGACGGCGCCCGGGTCCATCATGGGGCTGTATTCGCCGGTCGGATCCACGTAAAGTGTGCTGAAATCCGGGTTCCAGGCCAGCATCAGGGCGATCGAAACCAGCGGCAGCAGCGTGATGATCCAGATCAGCGGATTGTAGACAGGAGTCTGGGCGCTGATGGTGGGCCGCTCAGGTTGATAGCCCTGTTGGTAAACGGGTTGGTACCCGGGCTGATAGCCCGGCTGGTAACCGGCATAGGGGCCGGGCTGGCTGAGCTGATCAGTCCAGGCCGTACCGTTCCACCACCGCTGCTGGGGCGAACCTGCCGGATCGTTGTACCAGCCTGGCGGAATTCCCTGGTTCCCTGCTTCGCTCACGTGCAACCCCTGTCATTCCACCCATGGAGCGGACGTTGTAGCCATTACGTTCGAGACTACAACGGCGAAGCAGTGAAAGCCGTCCCCTTATGGTTCGCGCTGGCGGGAATCGGTGGCGGCGCCGTCGGCCGTGGCGCCGCCTTCGTCCGTCCAGTCCTGCCCGGTGGAATCGTTGAGTGCGGGATCGGAATCGACGTCGGCCGTCCGGGCGTGTGAACCAGCGACGCCGGCAGCCCGGTCATGCTCCTCGCTCACCTCTGCGAGATCTTCCGCAGTCCCGTAGCCTTCGGTTGAGCCGGAGCCCGGGCTGACGTGGGTCGCGAGGTTGGTCGTCCCGGGGTGGGTGCTGTGGCCGGGGACGGCGGTATCCGCATCTGAGGCACCTGCGGTTCCTTCCGCCGTCGTGCCCGTCCCCGTGCTTTCCGGGGATTCCCGGTGTACCGACTGGCCGATCACAGTTCCGGCGCGGCGGGCTGCCTCGCCCAACTGGTCCGCAACTTCCGGGGCTTTTTCCTTGATGGTCTCCGTGGCGGCAGCTACCTTCTGCTGGACCGGTTCACTTTCCCAGATTCCGGTGGCCCTGGCCTTGATTTTTTCGTAGGCAGCCCTGCCGGACCGGGAACCCAGGACGTAGCCGGCGGCGAGGCCGATGCCCAAGAGAATCTTTGATTTCATGGCGAACTCCTGCTCATTTGTTGGAGACCTAGGGGGGCGTGCTGTTGGCGTGAAAAGGGGAAGCCGGTCCCAGGAGTACCTGGAACCGGCTTCCGACCGGGGCTGGATCAGCCGCGGACACTCCGCTTGGTGATCAGTCCGTAGATCAGCAGCACGATGATGGAGCCGCCAATCGCCAGGAGCCACGTCTGCAGGGAGAAGAATTCTCCCAGCGGTGCGTTGAAGAGCAGGCTTCCGAGCCATCCGCCCAGGAATGCCCCGACGACGCCCAGCAGCAACGTGATGAAAATACCGCCACCCTGAGTGCCGGGCAGGATTGCCTTAGCGATCGCACCGGCGATCAGGCCAAGGATCAGAAATGCGAAAAATCCCATTTTGTCTTCCCACTTCCTTGATAAAGGAGGCACCCGGATCCCGGATACGCTTGAGTCCTTCTGCCTCAATACTAATCATGCTTAGTTTATTTCCGCCAGTCGCAGATCCGTTATCTTCGCAGTTGGCACCCGTTTTACGCTTGGTTTGAGCCGATTTTCCAGACCTGCCAGAGGGCGGCGCAGCGAAGGCTCAGTGCCCCCGGACATCCGAATCCACACCGGCTCCTGGACCTTCATCCAGGACGGCTAGTTCGGCCAGGTCCAGGCCGTCCAGCGCGAAGTCGAAAACATCCAGGTTCTCCCGCATCCGCTGGGGATTGGCTGTCTTCGGGATCGCTACCAGGCCATTCTGGACATGCCAGCGGAGCACAATCTGGGCCGGAGTCTTGGAGTACTTCTCCGCCAGGACGGACAGGATCGGCGCGGACAGCAGCTCAGTGCTTGCTCCCAGTGGACTCCAAGACTCCGTAACAATTCCGTGGGTCGCGTTGTATGCCCGCTCTTCGGCCCGCGTGATGGCAGGGCTCAGCTGGATCTGGTTCACCGCCGGCATCACATCGGTCTCCGCGATCAGCCGTTCAAGATGGGCCGGCTTGAAGTTGGAGACGCCGATTGACCGGACCTTCCCCTCGGCCTGCAGCCGTTCGAACGTCTTCCACGTGGACACAAATTCATCCCGGCCGGGCAGCGGCCAGTGGATCAGCAACAGATCCACGTAGTCCAGCCCCAGCCGCTTCAGTGAACCTTCCAGGCCTTCAATGGCGTGGTTGTTGCCTTGGTAAGCGCCGTCCAGCTTGGTGGTGATGAACAGCTCGGAACGGTCGACGCCGGCACTCCTGATGCCGGCGCCAACCCCCTTTTCGTTACCGTACTTCACGGCGGTATCGATGTGCCGATAGCCGGCTTCCACGGCCGGGACGACGGCGGCAGCCACCTGTGCGTCATCCAGCGGCCAGGTGCCAAGGCCCAGCTGCGGAATCTGATGCCCGTCGTTGAGCGTGATCAGCGGTGAAAGTGTCATCTGAACAGTTTCTCCCTATTCCGGCCGGCCTAGCCGTGGAAAGCCCGAAGAATATTGCCTGCGTGATATTCCAGTAGGGTCCTGGCCGAATCACTGACATGGTCCGGGTTTTTCTGCTGGCCGAGGAAGCCGGCAAAGCGCTGGACTGCCTGGCCCGCCTTGGCGCTGTCGCCGTCGTCAACGGCCCTGGTTGCCTGCTGCACGCTTGCCGTGAGCTGGGCAGCCACCGGACCGGAGACGTCGCCGGACTTCAACAGGCCCTCAAGGACCTGCTGAAGGGCCGTTACGCTGCCTGGTGTCCAAGCCGCCCTAAGCGGGACGTTGCCGAAGTCCATGTCCGAGGCGAAGTAGAAGTCCGTGTAGGCCGGCTGGTTGTAGGACGTGTTCTGGCGTGCAACCTCGGCGCGGTACTGCGGATCATGCATCAGCGCGTACAGCTTGTGGGACGTCACCTCGGTGCTCATGTACATCCGCAATGCGGAGCTGTCGGCGGTCCGGACCAGCATCTCTTCGCGCCAGTCTCCCACCACGTCCGCCACCAGGCTTGGAGTGCCCTTGGTGTCGTTGTTGGTCAGGGTGCCGGTCGCTGTCAGCAGGCGGCCGCGCTTCCAGTCATCGATGGTGGGCGTCTGGTCCCGCGAGCCGTTGACCAGCTGGGTGGTCATGTCCGCGGCCCACTTGATGCTCATGTTGGTGCCGGTGCCGGTGGGTGAAATCTTCTCACCGGAGGCGGACTGCATTCCCATGGCCCAGTTCTCGATGCCGCGCACATCAGGGTCGACGTCCCCGATCATGCCGCGGCCCGTGTCCTTGCCCGAGTATTCGCCAAACAGCACCTCGCCGGTGGCCGCATCCCGCATCGCATAACCGTAGGGTGCCCAGGTGCCGCCCTCATGAACGGTAAAGATCTCCTTCCCCGGACGGTCCGGATCGATATCCGTCACATGCATGGCATCGCCGTGGCCCAACCTGGCCTCCTGGCCTGGAGTGGCGCTCTGCGCCGGCATCGTGTCGAATGAGCTGTACAGGAGGGAGCCGTCGTCGTCGATGGTGGCCGAACCGTAGACGATCTCCTGCTTGCCGTCGCCGTCAACGTCCGCGGCGCTCAGCGAGTGGAATCCTTGGGTAGTGAGCTTGCCGAACACCGGATCGGTGCCGTCCACACCGTGCGGACTGTCGTTGAACGGGTTGGACATGGGCGTCCAGCCGGAGTCCACGTTCCAGACCGGGCTGAGGTTGGTGCCGTCCCACGTGTAGCTGGCCAGCGTGGTGCGGGTGTAGTAGCCGCGGGCAAATACGGCCGCGGGGGTTTTGCCGTCAAGGTACGCCACGCCGGCCAGGAAGCGGTCCATCCGGTTGCCTGGTTCGATCCGGCCCATGGCGTAGTCGCCCCACATCAGGCCGTCGTCATGCCGGCCTGGCTCGTAGGCCACGGTCTTGAGTTCCTTGCCCGTGGCGCCCTCGAACACCGTCAGGTATTCCGGGCCGTCCAGCACAAAGCCTTCGAAGGCGCGAAGGTTGTTCCTGCCGCTCCGCCCGGGCGCATACTCGTCAATAAAGTAGTCCGCCAGCGATTCGGCGTCGGTGCGCGACAGTGGGTACTGGTACTGGGGTGCCTGGCCGAACGCCTCTTCCAGGGTGGCCGGCCAGTTGCCGGACACGACCTCCGGGTGTTCGCTCCAGCCGAGGAACATCTCCACCACGTGCTGGTAGTAATCCGCGGCGCTCATACGGTAGTCGTCCGAGTTGGAGTACCCGGCGTCGATGTCCTCCTGGAGGAGGGTTATGAAGGATTCGCCGGCCACGCTGCCGTCGGCGTTGTAGGAGGTGGTTTTGGTGCCCGGCGCCGTCTTGAACATCAGTTCGGCGCGGCCGTCGCCGTCGAAGTCGTTGACCAGCAATTGCGTGTAGTGCGCGCCGGATCGGATGTTCACGCCCAGGTCGATGCGGTGCAGCAAGGTGCCGTCCGCCTTGTAGGTATCCACGTAGGTGGCTCCGGTGTAGCCCACCTGGGACACGTCCTTGGAGTTGGTGGGGTCCCACTTGACCACGAACTCATACTGCCCGTCGCCGTCCACGTCGCCCACGCTGGCGTCGTTGGCGCGGTAGGTGTAGGCCTCGCCGGCGGGCGTCACGCCGTCGGCCGGCTTGGTCAGCGGGATGTCCCTGAAGTTCCCGCCCCAGGATGTTGCGGTATCGCTTTTGTCCAGTTCAACTCCGCCGACGGCGGCACGTACGTCGTATGCCGATTCTCCGGTGCCGTCCGGATCCAGGTAATTGGTGCTGTCCGTGACAGTGGCGATTTTCTGCCCGTCCCGGTAGACGTTGAAGTCGGTGCCGGTGAGTCCGGTTGCACTGGAACCGGTGGCTTCGTGGCCCAGGAGGCGCCAGCTCAGGAACACCCCTTCGCTGGTTCCCGCGGCAACCAGCCCGCGGTCCAGGTGATCCAGTTGAATGCTGGATGCAGGGGATTTCGCGTGGCCGGGGGAGGAGGGTACGACGGCGGAAGCCGGAGTAGTCAGGCAGCCGAGGGTCAGTGCCACACCGGCGGCCGCTGCCACCGAAAGACTGCGCACGGATTTCCTGTTCGGATTCATCGATGAATCCTTTCAATTCGAGAATGGGAAAACGCTTCCCCAGTAACTTAGTGGTCCTCTGTGGAGGAAAACAAGCCTTGCGCCAGGCCAGCTGGTGGAGTATTTAGAACGTTGTAGATCCGTTGCTACCGCGTTGTGTGCTGGGCAAGGAAATCGAAGGTCTTGTCCCTGGCCTCCTGGGCCTCCGGGAAATCAAGATGGAACTGGTATTCGTGGGGGAGGTCCGTTGAGTGATGCGCCGCCCAGAACAACTGCGTTACTGGCACGCCTTCGGACTTCAGCTTGTTGCTGTAGGGGATGGACTGCAGCCACGTGAGTCCGTCTGCGTTTCCTCCACTGATGAACGTCGGCGGCAGGTCCCCGTTGGCAAACTCGATGGTGGACATGGTGCTGCCGGCATAGGTTTCTGACCAGTCCTTGGTCCCGGTGTATCCCCACAGGGCAATCTTGAAGCCCCAGGCAGCCAATCCGCTCAGCTCTGCCATTGCCCTGAGGTCGTAGACGCCGCAGTGCAGGATGGTGGCGGCGAGATCTTCCTTCGCCAAGGCAGGCTGGATGCCGAGCAGGTTCGCGTAGTCCGGATTCACAGTCAGGGTAGCCATTTGGCTCGCCAGCTGCGCTCCCGCCGAGTCGCCGGCCAGGACAATCTGCTTGGCGTCCACGTTCAGTTCGGCAGCGTGGTCCTTGATGTAGGCAAGGGCTTCGTTGATGTCGTCGACGGCGTTGGGATACGTGGTTTCCGGGGCAATTGGATAGCTGAGCCCAATGGTTGTGTAGCCCTTCGCCGCGAGAATCTGCAGGTAAGGGGCCACGTCCCGCTTGTCTCCGGAAATCCACGCACCGCCATGGATCCACACCACTGTGGGGAGCGGGCCTTTGGCGTCGGCGGGCGTGTAGCTGTCCATCCGCCCGTCCGGGGCGTAGACAATATCCATTTGCTCGCGGAGCGGGATGTCCGGAACATACGGGAGCATTTCGGCCACCGTGGACTTGGCTCCCTGCTCGAAGACGCTCCGGATCAGCATGGCGGACGGCCACGGCGTCAGGGACAGCACCAAGGCCACCGCCAGGACCATGAGCGCAATCGCACCCCACCAGCGCCGCCGTCGGCGTTGCCGCTTTTGTTTGGTTCCGCTTCTGCCGGTGCCCCCGGAACCGGCAGCACCGGTCCCTTCTTCGACGGCTTGTCCTGCAGCTTGTTCAGCGGCAGTTCCGGTGCCGGCCTGCTCCAGTGCACCCATGTATGCTCATCTCCCCAGAAGTCCCATCCAGTGTGGACGTTACTCCGCCAGAATAGGCCAAGCCGCCCGCACGTTCACGCAGGTCAGCTGCTTGTCGCCGCTAACGCGATCAGCTTGTCACTTAATTCCATGTACTTCTGGTCAACAACCTGCAGATCCGGGTGCGAGTCGTACCAGGCCACAATCTCCCGGGCGCCGTCCGCAAACGGAATGGTGGCTGAGTAGGACGGAACCAATGACTTGATCTTGGTGTTGTCGAACACCACCGAATGGGACCTGTCGCCCAGAAGGTTGGCGCCCAAGACCGCATCATGGGCGGCAATGGTCTCCGAGGCCACATGTGCCAGTTGCGGATCGCGAACCCCTGCTGCCCGCGCAAACAGCTGGTAGATCTGGTTCCACGGCAGATATTCGTCAGAGGTGATGGTGTAGCTCTCGCCCACCGCCTGCGGCCGCCCCAGTAATCCGACGAAGGCTTTGGCGAAGTCCTTGCTGTGGGTGAGCGTCCAGAGTGAGGTCCCGTCGCCATGCACCAGGACCGGGAGGCCCTCGCGCATCCGGTGGATGTCCGTCCAGCCACCCACCATCGCGATCTTGGTGCGGTCGTAAGTGTGCGACGGACGGACCACGGTCAGCGGGAAATCATCGGAACGGTAGGCCTCGAACAGGACGTCTTCGCAGGCGATCTTGTCGCGTGAGTACTGCCAGAACGGGTTCTTCAGGGGAGTGGACTCGAGGATCGGCAGCCGGGTGGGCGGCTTCTGGTACGCCGATGCCGAACTGATGAATACGTATTGCCCTGTCCGCCCGCGAAACAGCTCCATGCTTGCCCGGGCTTGATCCGGAGTGAAGGCAATAAAGTCCGCAACGGCGTCGAACTCCCGCCCCTTCAGGACCTCCCGTGCGGCGGAGGGGTCACGGATATCCGCGTGCAGTACTTCAGCGCCCTCCGGGACCGGCCTGCCGGTGGACTGGCCGCGGTTGAGGATGGTGAGCCGGTGGCCCAGCGAGACGGCGAGTTCCGCCGCCGACGCGCTGATGACCCCGGTGCCGCCGACGAAGAGGATATTCCTTGGCGCCACGGTATCTGCGGCACGATCTGTGGCAAGTGCAGGCGGATTCACCATGCGTAGTCTTCCGGGGCGGTCCGGTGCCCCGGGAAGATGTCGTCGAGGCGCTTGAGCGCATCGGCGTCGAGCGTGACGTCCAAAGCCCGGATGGCGGCGTCGAGCTGTTCCTGGGTGCGTGGCCCCACGATCGGAGCGGTCACCGCGGGCTGATGCAGCAGCCAGGCGAGGGCAACGTCACCGGGCTCGTGGCCCAGGTCGTCAGCCAGGTCCTCATACTGCTGGATCTGCTCCCGGTGCTTCTTCATCGTTTCCAGTGCTCGGCCTTCACTGCGCCGCACGCCCTCATTTTCCTTCTTAAGCACCCCGCCCAGCAGGCCGCCCTGAAGCGGGGACCAGGGAATCAGGCCCAGCCCGTACTGCCGGGCCGCCGGAATGACCTCGAGTTCCACCTGACGCATGAACAGGTTGTAGATGGACTGCTCGCTGACCAGCCCGGTGTAGTTCCGGCGCTGCGCTGCTTCCTGCGCCTGGGCGATATGCCAGCCGGCAAAGTTGCTGCTGCCGGAGTAGAGGATCTTGCCCTGCTGGACGGCTACTTCGATGGCCTGCCAGATCTCGTCCCATGGGGTGTTCCGGTCGATGTGGTGGAACTGGTAGACGTCGATGTAGTCCGTCTGCAGGCGTTTGAGGCTGGCATCCAGGGCGCGGCGGATATTCAGCGCGGACAGCTTGGACTCGTTGGGCCGGTCAGTCATGGTGCCGTAGAGCTTGGTGGCCAGAACTGTGTGCTCGCGACGCTCGTTGCCCTGGGCAAACCAGCGGCCGATGATCTCCTCTGTCCAGCCGCGGTGGTCTTTGCCGCCGTAGACGTTGGCCGTGTCGAAGAAATTGATGCCGGCTTCCTGCGCGGAATCCATGATGCTGTGGGCGTCCGCTTCCTCGGTCTGCGGGCCGAAGTTCATGGTGCCAAGGCAAAGCCGGGAAACCTGCAGGCCGGAGCGGCCCAGGTGGGTGTACTGCATGGTGAATCCTCTCAAGTGGTTCTGGTGGTTGAGCCTGTCGAAACCCGGTGGTTGCGGTGGTTGAGCCTGTCGAAACCGTCGAAACCTACATCTGGGTGAAGGCGGCGACGGCGGGGTCCGAGCCGATGCGCGCGCCCGATTCCAGCGCCGTGATGGCGGCTAGTTCCTCATCGGTCAAGGTGAGCGACGCCGCCGCGAGGTTTTCGCGGATCCGCTCCGGATTGGCGGACTTCGGGATCACGATGCTTCCCGATGCCAGGTGCCAGGCCAGGACCACCTGGGCGGTGCTGGCGTTGTGGGCTTGCGCGATGCTTGTGACGGCGTTGCCGTTGAGGTCCCCGCCCTGGCCCAGCGGGCTGTAGGCTTCCACGGCGATCCCCAGTGAGCGGCATTTCGTGGCCAGTTCGGCCTGCTGGTAGCTGGGATGCAGCTCGATCTGGTTCACTGCGGGGACTACCTCGGCGGATTCCAGAAGGGTGTCCAGGTGCTGCGGCAGGAAGTTGGAGACGCCGATGGCCCGGATCTGGCTGTTGGCGTAGAGACGCTCCATTTCCTTCCAGGCCTGGGTGAAGAGTCCCTGCGATGGAACCGGCCAGTGGATGAGGTAGAGGTCAACGTAGTCCAGCCCCAGGGCTTTGCGGCTGTTCAGGAAAGCCTCCTGGGCCATGCCCTGCTCGCCGTTACGCAGCTTGGTGGTGACGAAGATGTCCTCGCGAGGGATGCCTGAAGCTGCGATGGCGGCACCTACACCGGCTTCGTTGCGGTAGCCGGCTGCGGTATCAATGTGGCGGTACCCGGCTTCCAGGGCGTCCTCGACGATGCGCTGGGTCTCTTCCGGCGGGACCTGGAATACCCCGAGGCCCAGCTGTGGGATGGTGACTCCGTTGTTCAGGGTCAGCTCTTTCATGTGTGGCTCCTTGGTTGCAGGTGGTGGGCGAGAAAGCGTTTTCGCAGAGGTTGTGTACTGAGCCTATTCATTTTTCGTCCCGGAGTCAGCCCCCTGACCCTGTCCCTGTTTTTCCTAGGACTGCCAGTCCTACTCACGTTGTAGAAAGCGGTCCCGGCAGCAGTGCACAATGGTGGGCATGGGTCAAAGCGCCGAGTTTGGAAAATTCCTGAAAGCCATGCGGTCCCGGTTGAATCCCGAGGATGCCGGTGCCCTGCCCGGTTCAGGTACGCGCAGGGTGCCCGGACTGCGCCGCGAGGAGGTGGCCTTGCTGGCTGGAGTTAGCACAGATTACTACGTCCGGCTGGAGCAGGGCAGGAACATCCGGCCCTCACGCGCTGTGCTGGACTCCGTATCGCGGGCCCTTCGGCTGGACAGCGGCGAACACGCGCACATGATGGACCTGCTGGAAAACTGTTCAGCAGCTACCCGGACAGCCGGACCACCACAAGGCGTCCGGCCCGCGCTCCGGCTCCTGCTGGAGGCGGCAGGGGACGTTCCTGCCATGGTCCTGGGCCGGCGTACGGACGTCCTGGCAGGAAACCGGCTGGCGTTCCTCCTGTTCGAAGACTTCTCCGGGCTTCCAGCGCCGGAGCGCAACCTGACTCGCTGGCTCATCCTGGATCCGCGCGCCCGCGAACTTTTCCGCGACTGGAAGACTGTCGCGGAAGAAGCAACGGGTGCGTTGAGGGTGGACGTCGGAAGGCACCCCAATGATGCCCAGGCCAACCAGTTGGTGGGGGAGTTGGCGGTGCACAGCGAACACTTCCGCCAATGGTGGGCAGGGCATAAGGTGGCGGCGCGGTCGTCCGGTGTCGTACGGCTCCATCATGCTGCCGTCGGAGATCTTGAATTGAACTTTGAGCACTTGACCTTCCCGGATGATCCGGACCAGGTGCTGAGGGTGTACTCGGCAAAGCCGGGATCGCCGTCGGCCGATGCACTGGCGCTGCTGGGCAGCCTCGGCGCAGAGCCCGGCGCAGCTACCGATTTGGTCCAGCCTGACATAGCGGAGGATCGCCCCGGTATCCTTGATAGATGAGTGACACCGCACTGTCTGCCGTCACGCTTGAGGCGCGATTCGCCAACCAACTGGAGGAGCTGGCCGTTCCCTGGCGGGCGGAGGACGTCCCCCGCCCGGAGCTGCTGGCGCTCAATGAGCCGCTTGCCGCAGAGCTGGGGCTTGACCCTGACTTCCTGCGAAGCCCCGACGGCCTGAGGTTGCTGACCGGCAATGCTGTGCCGCCGGGAGCAACTCCCGTGGCCCAGGCGTATTCCGGCCACCAGTTCGGCTGGTATTCACCGCGCCTCGGTGACGGCCGGGCACTGCTGCTGGGCGAACTGCGCCATGCCGACGGCGGCCTGCGGGACCTGCACCTGAAAGGCTCCGGACGCACGCCCTTCGCCCGGGGCGGCGACGGCCGTGCAGTGGTGGGCCCAATGCTGCGCGAATACGTTGTGAGCGAAGCGATGCATGCCCTGGGTATTCCCACCACCAGGTCCCTTGCTGTGGTGGGCACCGGCCGGGCGGTCCAGCGGGAGACGGTCCTGCCCGGTGCCCTGCTGGCCAGGATCGCCGGCAGCCATGTGCGGGTTGGTACCTTCCAATTCGCGCGGGCTGGCGGCGACGTTGAGCTGGTGCGCCGGTTGGCGGACTACGCCATTCAGCGCCACTACCCGGATGTTGCCGGTGCCGAAAACCCCTACCTGGCGATGTTCCAGGCAGTTATTTCCGCCCAGGCCGCCCTGGTGGCCCGGTGGATGCTGGTGGGGTTTGTCCACGGCGTGATGAACACGGACAACATGGCAATCTCGGGGGAGACCATCGACTACGGTCCCTGCGCTTTTATGGAGGCGTTCAACCCGGCAGCCGTTTACAGTTCCATCGATGAGGCCGGGCGCTACGCCTACCGCAACCAGCCTGTGGTGGCTGAGTGGAACCTGGCGCGCCTCGCCGAATCCATGCTTCCGCTCCTTCATGAAGACGAACAGAAGGCGGTGGACCTGGCCGTGGAGTCGCTCGGCGGGTTCCAGCGGCAATACAGCGCAGCGTGGTCTGCGGGCCTTAACGCCAAGCTGGGGCTCCGGGAAGAAACTAACGACGCCGATGCCTCACCTTTGACGGATGACCTCCTGGCGCTGATCCAGGAGAGCCCGGTGGACTTCACGTCGTTCTTCCGAAATCTTGGCAAGGCGGCCCGCGGAGAGGCCGAACCGGCCCGCAGGATGGTCCTTGACCTGACGGCATTCGACGCCTGGACTGAACGGTGGCTGGCCTTGGGGCCGGATGCGGAGCTGATGGACAGCGTTAACCCGGCTTATATTCCTCGCAACCACTTGGTGGAAGAGGCGCTCGCGGCCGCAACCGAAGGGGATCTGAAGCCGTTCGCTGAACTTCTGGCCGTAGTGACCGACCCCTTTAATGAGCGGCCCGGGCTGGAGCGGTATGCCGAGGGTGCACCGGGAGACTTCGGCCCGTACAGGACTTTCTGCGGCACCTAAGTCGTTTCAGAGCCGTGCTTAGGGAAGCTGCTGTGCAAGTGTCCAGCGGCGCCCTGCGATTCTGGCCAGCAGTCCATTGGGGGCAGGTGACCGGTTTCCTAGGCTGGAGCTGTACCGCTTTTCTCCACCAAGGATGGTCTTCAAAGATGAAACGCATCTCGATGCTCAAGGAGCGCCAGGCGTCCGCCGCCAGCAAGCATGGCCGCACCACTGCCACTGGATCACACTGCCCCGCCTCCGGTCTCTGGAGCCCGGAATCCGGCTCCGAAACGGTGCAGTCGTTTTTTGAAGGCCAGGTGTTTCCCGCGTTCGACGGTGCCGCAACGGTGTGGCGGCGGGTTTCAGCCGGCGAGGTCTCACCCAACTAGGTAGCAGTAGTTGCCGTTTAGAACGCTCTAAACGGCAACTACTGCGACTCAGTTTGGGTGAATGGGGCGGGCTCAGCGTTCCAGGCGGAATCCGAGCTTGATGGTTACCTGCCAGTCGGCAATTGCGCCGTTCTCCAGATGCCCCCGGATTTCCTTGACTTCAAACCAGTCCAGGTTCCGGAGGGTCTTGGCGGCCTCGGCGATTCCATTCCGGACTGCAGCATCCACCCCTTGGTCCGACGTGCCGACAATCTCCGAAATGCTGTAGGTATGGTTGGGCATTTCCGCTCCTCATAATCACCATCGATCCCCAGGGGGCTGTCCTTGCAGACTAGTAGGACTTTCCGGCAGGAACCAGAGGTCAGCCGGACGTTCCGTTGACCACTGCCACGTTGCTGAGCGTGACATTGCTCCCGGTGACCTTCAGGACATGGCCGTCCTGCGGCGTATCCGAGGTGACCGTGAGGTCCCGGATGGTGGAACCGTCTGCGGCAACCAGCAGGATGATTCCTTCACTGTTGGTCAGCACCACATCCGCCGCCTGGCCGGTGGCTCCGGCCAGTGTGATGTGCCGCCGGTCGGCCCAGATTACCGACGGTTCGTGATAGATGCCGGGCTGGAGCAGGATCGTCACGGGACCGGGGTTGTTGGACGGGATGGCGCCCACTGCAGCGCGGATGCTGGCGTAGTCGCCCGTGCCATCCAAAGCCACAGTGATCACGTCCCGGCTGGCAGGAACCGTTCCGCCAATGGGGCCGGCGAAGGCTCGGACCATGGCCGGAACAGCCGCGGCAGGCATCTGCTGGTAGGCATACGGCGGGTCAAACACAGCACCCCGCGACTCGCCCGTGTTTCCGCTGCACTTTTCGAAGATGTTGTCCCTGGCGACCAGCCCGCCTGATGAACCCTGGTGGTGCAGCGGATTCCGGACATCCCGGAAATAGTTGCCCTCCACCAGAAGCAGGGCAGCGTTGCGTCCCAGCATGCCGTAACTGGAGATGTTCTCCAGGTAGTTGTTGTAGACATGGGATGCGGCGGTGTTGTCCAGGCTGGCGTTGCGCTGGTGGGTGTTCCTGATCCAGTTGTGGTGCAGGGTCACCCGGGTGACAACGTTCTGGGTCCAGCCTTCGCCCAGCGCCTTGTTGTGGTCCGCGACGACGTTCCAGGACAGGGTGATGTTGTCGCAGTCCTTGCGGATGTCCACCAAGCCGTCGCCCAGCCGGGTGAAGTGCATGTGGTCCACCCAGACATGGGTGCAGGTGTCCATCTGGATGCCGTCGCGGTCGTTGTCCGGGCGCTTTCCCACGAAGTCGCCGGGAATGTAGGAATCCCTGACGGTAAAGTTCCGGAAAATCACGTTGGACACGCTGATGAGCTTGAAGCCCGCATTTACCACTGCGGCGCCGTCGCCCTTGCCGAGGAAGGACTTGTTGGCTGCGACCCGAATTTTCTCGTACGCCGGGAAGACCAGCACGCCGTCAATGATCACCACCAGGGCCTCGAAGCTGCCGGCAAATCCGCGGAGCTGGTCCGGTGTGGAGGCGAAAACGATCCGGCCACCGGCGCCGCCGGTGGTGGTGTCGCGTCCATGGCCCGGGACTCCGGCGTATCCGTCGGCAGTCTCCAGCCAGGCGCCGCCGTGCAGTGCCTGGCTGCGGGGTAGACCAGCTTCTGCGTAGCCGGTAGCCGGAGCGGTTTGCGCGGCAGCAGGGGCAGCCGCAGCCGGCCCTGCCGCGGCCAGCAGGCCGGAGGCGAGCAGTCCGCCCGCCGCCAGGCCAGCCGTCAGCACCGTCCGGCGTGCCGGTCCCGCCAGGAAAGCTGGATCAAAAGCCGCCATTTCAGCCACGTCCTTCCGGTGTCCAGTCGCCAAGGAAGGCTTCCTGGGTCATTCCGGCCGTCTCGTCGGCGGTGAGCTGCGGGTGGAACTCGTTGATGTGCGCACCGGGGCCGCTGTTGTTGAATTCGGCGAACCTGCCCTCGGACCAATGGCGTCCGCTCATGTCCGCCCAACCCTGGACTGCGATGTGGCTGCCCAGCACGGAGTCCCTGATCACGGCCATCGGGTGGGCATTGGGATCACTGCTGGCAAACCAGGGCCGGCCCAGGCTGACGGTTCCCGGCGCGGCATCCGATGTCAGGTTGCTGTCCACGATCAGGAATCCGTACGGGTTGGAATTCTTGGTGCTGGGAGCCACGATGTAGCCGTTGTTGGTGGTGCTGCCGCGGTCCAGCGAGTGGATGGTGCAGCCGTCGAAAACAGCCGTGCCGCGGCCGTAAATGAAGTCCACGTCGCCCTCGATATAGCAGTTCTTGAGGTAGGTGCGGGCCGAGTCGTCCCGGCCGGTGGTGTCCGCCAGGTAAGTGTCCTGGTTGCCCAAGAAGCGGGTGCCGTCAAAGGTCACGCGGTCGCCCACGGAACGGACGGCCAGGGCCTGGCTGGAACCATGGGCAGCTTCGTCATAGGAGTTCTCCACCGTCAGGTTCCGCACAGTGGTGTCCGAAGCCAGGACGTTCATGGTGGCGCTGCCGCCGGAACCCCACGTGCCGCCGAAGAACTTGATGCCGTTGGCGGGGGTGTCATAGCTGATAACGACGTCGGCCGGGTTGGCTGTTGCCCCCTGCAGGGTCAGGTTGGGACGGTCGGCCCAGACATTCACCACTTCCCGGTAGACACCGGGCTTCACGGTGATGGTGCGGGGGACGGTGCTGCCGCTGGGAATGGAACCGATGGCCGCCTGCAGGCTGCCGAAGTCGCCGCTGCCGTCCAGCGCCACGGTGATCTCCGTTGCGGTATTCGGGGCGTTGTTGACCCGCGGGCCGGCGCCGGCGGCGACAATCTCCGGAACCCGCGCGGCGTCATCCTTTTGGTAGGAGTAGAAACTGGAGGGGTCGAAGGCCGCGCCCACATTGTCTCTCCGTCCCCGGGTGCCGTTGAAGACGTTTCCGCTGTTCCGGACTTCAGTCGCCGGGTCCTTGGCCACAACCGGGTCCTGTACTGCGCTGAAATTGTTGGCCTCAACCACCACCTTGGCGGCGCCGCGGCCCATCATTCCGTACTGGCCGATGTCCTGCAGGTAGTTGTTGTAGACGTGGGCGGCGGCGGTGTTGTCGATGCTGAAGTTGCGCTGGGTGGTGTTGCGGATCCAGTTGTGGTGGATGGTCATTTTGGTGACGGCATTGGCCGTCCACCCCACGCCCAGAGCCTTGTTGTTATCTGCAAAGACGTTCCAGGAGTAGGTGATGTAGTCCGAATCCTTGCGGGTATCGATCAGGCCGTCGCCCATCCGCTGGAACTTCATGTGGTCCACCCAGATGTGGTGGGAGGTATCGATCTGGATCCCGTCCCGGTCATTGTCCGAACGCTTGCCGTCCCAGTCGCCCGGGATGTAGGAGTCCCGGATGGTGAAGTTCCGGAAGATTACGTTGGAGACGTTGATGAGCTTAAAACCGGCATTGACCAGCTCGGCCCCGGTCCCAACCCCGATGAAGCTCTTGTTCGCGGACACCGGGATCTTCACATACTGATCGGCAGCAAGGGTGCCTTCGATGAAGATCACCAGCGGCTCATTGGCCGAGGCGTAGTCCTTGAGCTCCTGCCGGGTGGTGGCGCTGACGATCCGGCCCGCCTGGCCCCCGGTGGTTCCGGCGAGGCCGTTGCCGGGCAGCGAGGCAAACCCGTCAGGGGTCTGCTTCCACATAGCCTCCGGGGAGCCGGCCGCATCGGGAGCCGCGCGCACCGCCGTCGGAAATGCCGCCGTCGGAAGGGACAGCGCACCGGAAGGTGCTGCCTGGGCCGGGACAGCCGTAAGGCTTCCCAGGATGACGACGGCGGTGGCCGCGCCTAATAGACGTCGCAAACTCATGCAAAACTCCTTTGTCTTGTGTTAGTCAGAGATGTTGGAGCGGTGATGCGTGGAGATCGTGGGCCTATTTGAGGCCGGTGGTGGCGATGCCGTTGATGAGGTATTTCTGTCCGGCGATGAAGAATCCGATGATGGGGGCGATGGACACCACGGACATGGCGAACATGGGTCCCCACATGCTTTGGCCCTCGGAGTCCATAAACGCCCGCAGCGCCAGCGGCACCGTGTACAGGTCCTGGTTCTGGATGTAGAGCAGCGGGCCGAAGAATTCGTTCCAGGTGGAGATGAAGGTGAAGATCGCGGTGGTGGCCATGGCCGGTACGCACAGCGGCAGGATCACCTTGAGGAATGTCCGGAAGGGTCCGCAGCCGTCAATCTGTGCGGCGTCATCCAGCTCCTGGGGGAGGGCCTTCATAAACTGCACCATCAGGAAGATGAAGAACGCGTTGGTGGCCATGAAGTTCGGCACGATCAACGGCAGGTACGTATCCAGCCAGCCCAGCTGCGAGAAGATGATGTACTGCGGCACGAGTAGCACGTGCCCGGGCAGCATCAGGGTTCCCAGCATCAGGGCGAAGAACAGCTTCCGGCCGGTGAATTCCATGCGGGCAAAGGCGTAGGCGGCCAGGGCACAGGAGAAGATGTTGCCCACAATGGAGAACACCACAATGATCATCGAGTTGATCAGGTAGACGTGGAAGGGCTGGTCCAAGGCATTCCAGCCCTGTTCGTAGTTGCTGAAATCCCAGTTTTCCGGCCACAGCCCCAGCTGGCGGAAGATGTCGTTGCTGGGCTTCAGGGAGCTGGAGACCAGCCACAGCAGCGGGTAGAGCATCACCAGGCCCACCAGGCACAGGATCAGGTGTCGCGAGAAGCGGGTACCCCGGGTGCCGGTGAGGGCGTCCTCCGGTGCCGGTTGCCTGGATGGCTTGCCCTGCTTGGTCTTGGGGGATCGTTCGAGGATAGCCATTGCGGTTGCCTTAATTGTCGTAGAAGACCCAGAACTTGGACGCGATGAAGTTGATGGCGGTGAAGATCGCGATGATCATCAGCAGCAGCCAGGCCATGGCGGAGGCATACCCCATCTCGAATTCGGTGAAGCCCTTCTGGTACAGGTACAGGTTGTAGAACAGGGTGGAATCGGCCGGACCACCGGTGCCGCCGCTCATGACGTAGCCCTGGGTGAAGGTCTGGAAGGACCCGATCAGCTGCATGATGAGGTTGAAAAAGATGATGGGGCTGATGAGCGGCAGGGTGATGCTGCGGAACTGCCGCCATTTGGATGCGCCGTCTATGGAGGCTGCCTCGTAGTACATGGTGGGAACCTGGCGCAGGCCGGCCAGGAAGATCACCATGGGCGACCCGAAGGTCCACACGTTCAGGACAATGAGCGTGCTCAGCGCGAACTCGGGGTCGGTGACCCACGCCGGTCCCTGGATGCCGAACAGACCCAGGAAACCGTTGACGATTCCGTCATTGCCGAAGATGTAGCGCCACAGCATAACGATTGCCACGCTTCCACCCAGCAGTGACGGCAGGTAGTACACCGAACGGTAGATGGCGAGGCCCTGCAGCCCCCGGTTCAGGATCAGGGCCACCAGCAACGCCGTCGCCAGGGAAATCGGGACGGACACGAAGGTGTAGATGAACGTGACCTTCAGGGACTGCAGGAGCCGCGGATCCTCGAACATCGCCTGGAAGTTCGCCAGGCCTACAAAGTTCGGCTCGGTGAACAGGTTGTAGTCCGTGAACGCGAGGTACAGGGACGCGAAGAACGGAATGATGGTGAACAGCATGCCCAGGAACCAAGGGAGCAGGAACAGGTAGCCGGAGCGCTGGTTTTTCCGCCGCGGGGGCCGGCGCCGGGGCGCCTCCCCAAGAGGGGCGCCAACGGCCGGACCCGGGGCTTGTTTGGTCAGCACGGACATGCGTCATGCTCCTGTCGAAGTTGTAGCGGAACGTGCGGGCGCATTACTTGTTGATGGCCGCATTGCTCTTCTCAAGGAAGGTCTTGGCAGCGTCCGCCGGCGTGACCCGGCCGAATTCAACCTCGGTGGCCAGCTGCTTCAGGGTGTCTGCAACCACGCTGGCGCCCTTGGGGTAGACGTAGGCTGCGGGCAGGTCGTCTTCCTGGATGGCGGCCATCAGGTCAACGAACTTCTTGTCATCGTCGCTGAGCTTCGACGTGATGGATTCAGCAACCTCGGGGTTGATCGGCACACCACGCTGGGTGAGGGTGTGGGCTGCGCCATCGCTGTCGTTGGTGAGGAAGTCCAGGAGCTTGGCGGCCTCCTTGGGGTGCTTGGACTTGGCGGCAATGGACCACAACATGGTGGGATCGGCCGAGTAGCCGCGGCGCTCGCCGGAGGTTTCGCCGGGGATGCGCAGCAGCACCACTTCGCCTTCCACGGCGTCGTTGTAGCCGCGGTAGTTGTTAATGGGAATGATCTGGGAAGCGACTGTGCCCTTGGCCAGGTAGGACTGGGCCGGTGATCCGCCGATCTGTTCGAAGAAGCCTGCGGGCGGGTAGCCTCCTGCTGCGCGCAGGTCCACGCTGTACTGGAACCAGTCCCGCATGGTTTCCTCGCTGATGCCGAGCTTGTTGTCCTTTGTGTAGAAGTCCTCGCCGCGCTGCCTGGCGAGCATGATCGGGCCCGTTTCGGTGGCGACGTCGAACCCCGCGCCGTAGACCTTGCCGCCGGTCTTCTGCGTTACCTCGGTGGCAAATTTCGCGTAGTCCTCCCAGCTCCAGGTCTTGTCATCCGGAATGGTTACGCCGGCCTGGTCCGTGATGGTCTTGTTGACCACCATGCCGATGGTGGTCACGCCGGTGGCCAGGCCGTAGAGCTTTCCATCCACTGTTCCACGGCTGAGTACCGTCTCCGGGACGGCATCCAGCTTGAGCTCGGGCAGGCTCTTCAGGTCAGCAAGCGTGCCGCGCTGGGCGTATTCCAGGAGGCTGCGGTTTGCCATGGCCAGGACATCCGGTGGGTTTCCGCCGGCGAACCGGGTGGCCAGCTTGTCAGCGTAGGGGCCGCTGTCCTGGTATTCGGTCTTGACGGTAATACCCGGGTTCTTCTCCTCGAAGACCCGCAGGGCCGCTTCCGTGACCTTGGCCCGGTTGGCATCTCCCCAAAAGACAAAGTTAAGTTCGACGGCGCCACCCGAGGCGGGTGCGGAGCCTCCTCCACAGCCACTCAGGGCGAGTCCTGCCAGGGTGATGGCCCCGCCAAGGAAGTACCTGCGCGGAATAGGGGTGCTGACTGTTTTCTTCATTGAAATGACGCCTCTCAGGTGGTGCCGGTAACAGAAATCTGATGCGTGGAAGGCTTATACGGCCAGAAAGTTTCTTAGCTGCGTGCTTCCGAGTGGCGGCCGCAAGGGCCGAGAAAGGGCAATTGATGCCGGTGAAATAAGTGAGTAAACGATTTCTAGCAAGGAAACCTTGTGACTGTCAACACATTTCCTAAAAGTACTGTTCAGCTTCATAAGAAAGTTTCTTTGCTACTTGCCGAATATTTTCGGTGTGGTTATGCTGATCTCCACCGTCCCTACCCAGCCACCGCAATCACGAGGAGGAAACCTTGCCCAGCGATACCGCTCGGACGGAAACTGCCTCCGTCCCGGCCGCGTCCATCCCGCCTGCCGCCCAAACGGCAACAGTCGATCAGGCGGTGCCTTCCGTCCTGGCCGCCGCTGACTTGGTCGTCCATGGTCAACCGGTGGCCCATCTGCACTCCGGGGGTCGCCTGCCTGCCATCCGGGCTCCGCGCCCCTACCTGCATCCCGTGGCATCGTTGGGCGGGGCTGTCCTCACGGAAGCCGAACCCATGGACCACCTGCACCATCTGGGACTGTCCGTTGCATTCTCCGACCTCAACGGCAGCAACTTCTGGGGCGGATCCACCTATACCGCCGACGGTCCGGCAATGCTCCCAAACCATGGAACCCAGGTCCCTGTGGACTGGGTGCAGGACCGGTACGGGGATGGCAAGGACGGCAGCTCCAGCAGCTCCGTCTCCGGCACGGTGTCCTGGCGTTCCGCCGCAGGTATCGAACTGGCCGTCGAGACGAGGTCCATCACCGCCCTGGCGCACCCCGAAGCGAAGATCTGGGGCCTGACCCTGGAATCGGTGATGGTTCCTGGAGCCGGGGCGGACGCCTTGGCGGTGTCGTCGTCGGCGGTTAAGGGCCGGAAAGGTGCCGGTTACGGGGGAATCTTCTGGCGCTTTCCCCGCGGCACAGGCCAGCCGTTGATTCTGTCCGCGGCAGGAGCGGGGGAAGAAGCAGCCCACGGCTCACGTTCACCGTGGCTGTCCATCACCATGTTCCAGGCAGGCGGACCGGTCACTGTCATCCTGGCCCAGCACGCCAGCCTGGCCGGGAGTGCCAAATATCCCTGGTTCATCCGGGCGAAGGACTACCTGGGGGCTGGCCCGGCCGTT
The DNA here is from genome assembly GCA_031178005.1 of Pseudarthrobacter sp. GTDB lineage: Bacteria > Actinomycetota > Actinomycetes > Actinomycetales > Micrococcaceae > Arthrobacter. The sequence goes on along the minus strand of JAPSJV010000010.1, from coordinate 48,453 downwards.
GCCTGGTCCGAACCCGCCCGCGCGGACCGGTTCCATCCACTGGAACTCAGCCTCCACGCAGTCATCCACGACGGCCCGGTGGAAACCTCGGACCGTGCGCTGGACCTGCTCCGCAACCACCCAAACCTGACCAGCCTCAGCCTTTCCGACAGGACACCATGACAACCCGGATCCCTGACCCCGTTTACAGCAACCCCATCCTCAACGGTGACTGGCCGGACCCCGATGCTGTGCAGGTGGACGGCATGTACTACCTGATCGCCTCAAGCTTCAACCGGGCTCCCGGGCTGCCAGTCCTGAAATCCAGCAATCTGGTGGACTGGAAGCATGCGGGCCACGCACTCCAGGCATTGCCGCAGGACAGCCACTACTCGTTGGTGCGGCATGGTTGCGGTGTGTGGGCGCCGGCGCTGAGGCATCACAACGGGCGGTTCTGGATCTTCTACCCGGACCCGGACCACGGCATCTTTGTGCTCAGCGCTGAGGAGGCGGAGGGCCCGTGGACTGAGCCGCATCTGCTGTATGCCGGCCGCGGACTGATCGATCCCTGCCCGCTGTGGGATGAGGATGGCCAGGCATATTTGGTGCATGGCTGGGCGAAGAGCCGGATCGGCGTCAAGAACCGGCTGACCGTGCACCGGATGAGCCCGGATGCCAGCCGGTTGCTGGATCATGGCACGCACGTGATCAACGGAGAGGACCTTCCCGGATTCACCACCCTTGAAGGCCCCAAGTTCTACAAGCGTGACGGCTGGTACTGGATTTTCGCTCCTGCCGGGGGAGTGGCCACGGGCTGGCAGTCCGTGTTCCGCTCCCGGTCACCGTTTGGCCCTTACCAGGAACGCCGGGTCCTGGAACAAGGCTCCACCGAGGTCAACGGTCCGCACCAGGGCGCTTGGGTCACCAGCCCGGAGGGTGAGGACTGGTTCCTGCACTTCCAGGACCGCGGACCTTACGGCCGGGTGGTGCACCTGCAGCCCATGGGCTGGGACGACGACGGCTGGCCGTGGATGGGGCAACGGAACCCCGACGGCGGCCCCGGAGTTCCGGTCTCCACCCACACTTATCCGCGGGGTACTTCACGCGTGGCCGTGGCGCCGCCCGCCAGCGATGGCTTTGAGTCGCCGGAGCTCGGCCCGCAGTGGCATTGGCAGGCCAACCCCAGGGATTCCTGGTCTTCCCATGACGGACCCGGGCGCCGGGTGCTGGTACCGCTGGCCAACGATCCCATCAACCTCCGCGAGCTGCCCAACATCCTGGGGCAAATCCTGCCCGGCACGCCGTCCACCTTCACCACCACGCTGGAAATGGACGATGTCCCGGAAGGCACCCGTGCCGGCGTCGTAGTCCTTGGCCTCCAGTACGCCTGGTTGGGGATAATCCGGACGGAGGATGGTTATGTCCTGGGCAGCGGCACCGGAGGAGAAGGCCCGCACGAGCAATCGTTGGGGCGCCGCATTCCCCTGGCAGGGCCGCGGATCGAGTTGCAGATCCGCACGGACGGCACACCGCGTTCCACGTTCGCATGGCGGGCCGGCGCCGATGATCCTTGGGAAGTCCAGGGCTGGAACTTCGAGGTGGCCAAGGGCCAGTGGATCGGCGCTGAACTGGGCCTGTTTGCCGCGTCACCGCTGGGATCCGAGGAAAAGGGCGGTGTTATCGTTGGTCCTGTGCGGGTGGATGTTGCACCGGTCCGCCGGACGGCAATCCCGCATCTCGCTCCCGCTGCCGCCCTGTGATCGTAAGGACCACCCCGTTGACCGCCACCCCGCGCCCCAAGATTGCGGATGTGGCCGCGGCAGCCGGTGTCTCCGTGCCCACGGTATCCAAAGTCCTCAACGGACGGTCCCACGTTTCGGACGCCACCCGGGCCAAGGTGCGCCAGGCGCTCGAGGACCTCGACTACACCAAGCGCAACACACCCGCGCAGCAGCCAGGGTTGCTCCAGCTGGTGGTCAACAACTTTGATTCACCCTGGGTGCTGGCGGCCATGGAAAGTGTGGAGACTGCTGCCGCGAGGCTTGGCTACACCATGATCTACTCCCGCGGGGAACATGCGACGGCGGACAGCTGGCGGAAACTGCGCGAATCCTCCGGCAACCGGCTGGACGGCGTGCTGCTGTTGGCGCCGAAGCAGGGTTCGCGGCTGGTAACCACCTTGAGAAGCCTGAACATCCCGGCCGTGGCCATCGACCCCGAAGGTACCGAAGGGCTGGCTATTCCCAGCGTCAGCCCGGCGTCGTTCTCCGGAGCCTTGGCCGCCGTTGGGCACCTGCTGGATCTGGGGCATACCCGGATCGGCATCATTACCGGCCGGAAGCACAGCCCCGGCCACGGGCGAGCACGGTACGCCGCGTATGCTGCGGCCCTTCACGAAGCCGGTTTGCCGGTCCTTCCCGAGCTGGTCCGGGATGGCGACTTCAGCATCGAATCGGGAATCCGGCTTGGTGGTGACCTGCTTGACCTTGCCGAGCCACCCACCGCCATCTTCACCGGCAGCGACCTCCAGGCCCTGGGCGTCATCAACGCGGCCACCCGGCGCTCGCTGAAGATCCCCGAGCAGCTCAGCGTTGTGGGTTTTGACGACATTGCCCAGGCCGCACTGCTGTCGCCCGCGCTGACCACCGTCCGGCAGCCCTTGGCCCAGATGGCCTCCATGGCAGTAGGAATACTGGCAGACCTCCAGGAGGAACGGGAAACCCCCGGTGCTCTGGAAGTTGCCACGGAGCTGGTGGTCCGGGGGACAACCGCGCCGCCGGCCTCTATTTCGCTTCCAGTACCAGGTTCCTGAGGTCGTCCAGGGTCTGCTGCATGTGGGCGTCCATCGCTTTCCGGGCCTGCACCGGATCACGCGATTCCAGGGCAACGGCGATGTTCCGGTGATGCCCGATCGCGTGGATCTGGATCTCGCGGACAGCTGACGTCTCGGCCCGGCGCTTTTCCAGCACGCGGTGCAGGGGCTCGAACAGGACTGCCACAAAAACGTTCTCCGAGGCGCGCAGGATCAGGTCATGAAAGGCCAGGTCTGCCTCCACAAATGCAGGGAGATCGTTGGCCTCATGGGCGGCCTGCATTCCGGCGACGTAGCCGTAGAGTGCCTGGACATCGGCGTCGCTGATCCGCGCTGCCGCCAGTTCGCAGGCTCCGGTCTCCAGCATCCTGCGCAGTTCGATCAGCTGGACGGAAGCGTCGGCTTCGTTCTTGCCCTCGGATGCTGCCCGCAGCACTGCTTCGAGCGAGGCCCAGCGGTTCAGCGGGTTTACGAACGTTCCGCGGCCGCGTTCCACGCTGAGGATCCGCTGAGCTTCAAGGGTTTTCATGGCCTCGCGCACGGTCATCCGGCTGACGTCGTGCCTGGCGCTGAGCTCAAGCTCGCCGGGAACGCTGCTTCCGGGGGGAAATTCGCCGGCGATGATCCGGTCCAGGAGCTCGTCGGCCACCACGCCCACCAATGATTTCCGCGCCATTTTTCCCCTCACCGCCCTTGGCGAATACGTCTGGACAAGTCTACTTGCGCGTCTGTATGTCCTATGCCACACTAATTCCACGCGGATATGTCAGACATCTTACATATATCCGCAAGGCCGGACTTTTACAGATTTCACACAATGGAGTGAGTGCACAGTGACGCTAGAAGCAGACATCCTTGCGGCCTACCCCGCCGAGGTCACCATCGCTGCCAGCCAGGTGGCTGCGGCCCTTGCCAGCTCAGGTGAACAGGCTCCCCGTGTGCTGGTAGTGCTCGACGACGACCCCACCGGAACACAGTCCGTGGCCAACCTGCCGGTCCTGACCCGCTGGGAAGTGGAAGATTTCGCGTGGGCGTTCGAGCACATTGCAGAAAGCAACTGCGGGCCGGCCGTTTACGTCCTGACCAACACGCGCAGCCTCGATCCCGCTGAAGCCGCCACCCGGAACGAAGAAGTGGTGCGCAATGCGCTGGCCGCCGCCTCTGGTAAATCCGCCAACCTGCGGCTCGGTTTTGTGAGCCGCAGCGACTCCACTCTTCGTGGCCACTTCCCGCTGGAGCCCGACGTCATTGCCGCCACCGTTGAGGCGACTACCGGGGAAACCACCGACGGCGTGGTGCTGGTTCCGGCCTTCCCGGACGCCGGGCGGGTCACCATTGGCGGCGTCCACTACATGCGCGGAACCGGGAACGACGCAGGCCACCTCATACCGGTAGCGGAGACCGAGTTCGCCAAGGACGCCACCTTTGGCTTCACCAATTCCGGAATGGCCCAGTACGTGGAGGAGAAGTCGCAGGGCCGTTTCCCCGCGGCCTCGGTCATTGTGCTGGACCTCAATGTCATCCGTGCCGGTGCGTCGACCGGGGATCCTGCCATTTCCGCCAAGGCGATTGCCGACGCCATTGAACCGGCCACCGGGTCCACCCCGATCGTGGCGGACATCGTGACGGAAAACGATCTACGTGCCCTGTCCCTGGGGCTGCAGGAAGCCGAACGGCGCGGCAAGAAACTCCTCTACCGTATAGGCCCGCCCTTCGTCCGCGCCCGCATTGGCCAGGAGATCCGGGAGCAACTCAGCGGCACTGAAGCGTATGCCGGAAACACTCCATCCGACGCCGGTGGCCTGATCGTTGTTGGCTCGCACGTAGGCGTCACCACCCGCCAGCTGAAGGTGCTCACGGAGCAGCACAGCGCCGCGCACATTGTGGAGATCGACGTCGAGAAGCTCCTGGGGGAGGGCGCTGAAGACTACCTCGCCTCCACGGTGGACACAGTCGTTGCGGCACTCCACACCGGCGACGTTATTGTCCACACCAGCCGCCTGCTCATCAAGGCCGACGACCCCGCCGAAAGCCTGCGGATCGCGCGGACCGTGTCCGCCGCCATCGTGAATGTGGTGAACCGGACCCTGAAAACCTTCCTGCCGCGGTTTGTTATTGCCAAGGGCGGTATCACCTCGTCGGACGTTGCGGCGCACGGACTGGAGATCCGGCACGCGATTGTCCGTGGACCCATGCTGCCAGGCATCGTCTCCCTCTGGGAACCCGTGGACGGCCCCGCGAAGGGCATCCCCTACATCGTGTTCGCCGGGAACGTGGGCGACGACGAATCGCTGGCCCAAGTAACCAAAAAGCTCAGCAGCACTTTCTAACAGGCTGGTGGTTGAGCCTGTCGAAACCCAGGATCTCGACAGGCTCGATCACCAGGGCACCGGATCTCGACAGGCTCGATCACCAGGCGGCTCGATCACCAGGGCGCCTCGATCACGGGCCCACACAAATTCAATGGAGAACATCATGACCAGCAATTACACAGTCACCGTCCTGGGCCTTGGCGCCATGGGACTGCCCATGGCCACGCGGCTGGCGAGCGGGCTCACCGTGCACGGCTTCGACATTGCCGAGCCGCGGCTGAAGCTCGCGGAAGAGGCCGGAATCCGCACCTTTGCCTCCGCCCGTGAAGCCTCCAAGGGCGCCAACGCGCTGCTGCTGGCCGTTCGCAACGGCGAGCAGCTCAACGACGTGCTCTTCGGTGAAAACGGCGTGGCCTCGGTGCTGGAGCCCGGCGCCGTCGTCATCCTCGGCAGCACTGTGGGCACTGAAGCCATCCCGGCCACCGTTGCGAAGCTTGCCGAATACGGTGTGGAACTGGTGGACGCACCGCTGTCCGGCGGCCCCAAGCGGGCCGGCGAAGGCGACCTGCTGATCGTCGTCGGAGCGTCCCCGGAAGCCCAGGAAAAGGCCCGCCCGGCCCTGGAACTCCTGGCCTCCACCCTGACCATCGTGGGGGACAAGCCCGGCCACGGCCAGGCGCTCAAAACCGTGAACCAGCTGCTCTGCGGCGTCCACATCGCCGCAGCGGCCGAGGCCATGGCCCTGGCCGATGCCCTGGGCCTGGACCAGGCCAAGACCCTCGCCGCCCTGGAAGCGGGTGCCGCCGGGTCCTTTATGCTCTCCAACCGCGGGCCGCGCATCCTCGAGGCCTACACGGAAGACGGCGCCGAGGTGCTCAGCCGCCTGGACATCTTCGTGAAGGACATGGGCATCGTCGGCAAAGCCACCCGCGCCGCAGGCCTGGCCGCGCCCGTCGCCGCAGCTGCGGAGCAGCTCTATCTCCTGGGCCAGGCCCAGGGCCTCGCCGCAGCCGACGACTCGGCCGTCATCAAGGTCGTGGCACCTACCAAGCGCACCCGCTAGCCGCCGGCACTGCGAAATGCCACTCCGGCTGCAGCAGCACCGCCCCACCAAAGCCGACGACGGCGGTCCCCCCTCCGCCGTCGTCATTCCATCCGCTCGCCAGGCACTACTGGCGATGTCAAAGGAGACATACCAATGAGCGCTCTAGCTCTACTGGCCATCGCAGCAGCCGGCGTCGCCCTGCTGCTGGTGGCAGTGATCAAGTTCAAGATCCCCGCATTCCTTGCCCTTCTGGTGGTCAGCGTGTCCGTAGCGCTGGTGGCCGGAATCCCGCTGCCTGACATCATCAAAACCGTCACCGAAGGCATGGGCGGAACCCTCGGGTCGGTCGCCATTCTGGTGGGCCTGGGCGCCATGCTGGGCAAGATGATCGAAATTTCCGGTGGCGCTCAGTCGCTGGCCGGAAAATTCACCCAGCTGCTGGGCCCGCGCCGTGTCATTGCAGCCCTCACGGCCGCGGCCTTCCTGCTGGCCATTCCGGTGTTCTTCGACGTCGGATTCATCATCCTGATCCCCATCATCTACGGCTTCTCCAAGGCCGCGGGCGTCAATCCGGTGAAGATCGGCCTGCCCGTGGGCGCGATCATGCTGGCCATCCATGTGGTGGTTCCACCGCACCCCGGCGTTGTGGGCGGTGCCGGCATCCTGGGTGCTGACATTGGCTGGACCACCATTCTTGGCCTGGCACTCTGCCTGCCCGTGGGCGTCCTGGGCTACTTTGTGGCCCGCAAGCTGAACATGCGCGAATTCACCATGTTGCCCTCCACAGCCGAGCAGTTCCGGCTCTTCGGTACCGGCACCTCGCAGGTTGAGCAGGACGCCGGCCACGGCAACGTTGCGGTCAAGACCGAGATCAAAACCGCGCCCAGCCCGGCCATGATCATCACGCTGATTGTCCTCCCCATCCTCATGATCATGGTGGGAACCGTGGGTGCGGTGATCCTGCCCAAGGATTCCTTCCAAGCCCAGCTTGCCGCGTTTGTGGGTGCTCCGCTGATCGCTCTCATCACTGCCCTCGGCCTGGCCTACTACTTCCTGGGCATCCGCCGCGGCTGGTCGTCCCAGCAGACCGGCGAAGTCATGGATTCCGCGCTTGCCCCCACCGCGATCGTCATCCTGGTCACCGGCGCCGGCGGCGTCTTTGGCAAGGTCCTCACAGTCTCCGGCATCGGCAAGGCGCTGGCCGAGGGACTGCAAAGCGTGGGCCTGCCGGTCATCGTGATGGCTTTTATCCTCGCCGCCGTCCTCCGCGCCTCGCAGGGTTCAGCCACAGTTGCCATCATCACCACCTCCGGGCTGCTGGCCGCATCAGTAGCCGACGGCGGATTCTCACCGCTGCAGACCGCCCTGATCCTCGTCGCGATCGGTTTCGGTGCCTTCGGCCTGAGCCACGTCAACGACTCGGGCTTCTGGATCGTGACCCGATACCTTGGATTGTCAGTGGCCGATGGACTGCGTACCTGGACTGTCCTCACCACAGTCCTGGGTCTTGCAGGCTTTGCCCTGACCTTCCTCGTCTGGATCCTGGCAGGAGGCCTGAGCGTCTGATGCGCACCCGGCTCGATCACCTGGTCTCCTCCGCCCTGCAGTACGGGTCCGCCGTCCCGGCCTTCACCTGCTACGACTTCACCACCGCACTCGCCGTGGTTGGAGCTGCGGAGGAGGCCGGGCGCGGAGTAATCCTTCTGGTGGCGCCCAAAACGGCTGCCACCCGGGACGGGCTGCGGCTCATCGCGGCACTCAGGGGACTTGCGGACGCCGCACTTGTTCCTGTGGCCGTGCAACTGGACCACGCCTCTGACCTCAAAGTAATGGCCGACGCCGTGGCGTCCGGGGCGGATTCCGTCCTCGCCGACGGCTCCGCCCTGCCGTTTGAAGACAATATTGCCCTGGTCCGGGAGGCACGCACTTTGCTGGGTGCCGACGTCGTGATTGAAGCGGAACTGGGCGGGCTGGCAGGCGACGAGGACCGCGCATTCGGAGTGGAACCAGGCCCCGTCGCAGGAATGACGGACTCCGCCCAGGTGGAGGAGTTTGTGTCCCGGACGGGCGCGGAACTGCTGGCTGTGGCCGTCGGGAACGTGCATGGAAGGTACAAAGGCGAGCCGCAACTGCGCTGGGACCTGCTCCAGGACATCGCCGTGCAGACCCACGTCCCGCTGGTCCTGCATGGGGCGTCCGGCATTCCCGCCGACGAGCTGGCGAAGGCCGCCTCAATGAACGTGGGCAAGGTGAACTTCAATACCGAACTGCGCACCGGAGTCCTGGCCACCCTGCAGGATCAGCTCCAGGAACACCGGGCCGACGGCGAGAATCTCCAGGGCCTGCTGCGTCACTGGAGCGACTCAGCGCAGGCGTTCGTGAAGACTGCGCTGGGCCTGCTGGCGCGCTAACAATTGGTGGCACGGAGGCTAGGATCAGACCATGATCCTGGCCTCCCTCGTTTTTGCGTTCCTTGCCGCCGTCCTCCACGTCTACATCTTCACCATGGAGTCCATTAACTGGACCAAACCCAAAGTCTGGAAGACCTTCAACCTGCCCTCGCAGGAACATGCGGAGATCACCAAATCGCTGGCCTACAACCAGGGCTTCTACAACCTCTTCCTGGCGATTGGCGCTTTTGTTGGCGTAGGCCTGGTGGCTTTCGGCGCCGGCGGCGCTGCCGCGGTAGCCGGCTGGACCCTGATCTTCAGCAGCTGCGGTTCCATGCTGCTCGCGGCAGTTGTACTGGCCCTCACCGGTAAAGCCAGCCTGCGCCCGGCCACCATCCAGGGGTCACTCCGCTGCTCGCCGTGATCCTGGGGGTCATTGCCGTGGCCGCCGGCTAAGTTCCCACGCACTGGCGGTGCCACCCTGCGTCACGCCACGCACACTTTAGGCTCTCCCGACGGCGGCCTGCCGCGCCAATCCGGGGCAGGCCGCCGTCGTAGGTTCCAAAAGGCTGCTGTGCGTGACGGCGGATCCTGCGGCCGGGCACCAGCGGCAGCACCCGCAGCCACCAACCGCCTTTCGCTGTAATCGGGAGGACAATGGACGTGGAAGCGTCCAGTCACCAGGGGCTCACATGATGGGTGTCAGCAGGCCGGCCGTCGCTCACAGCGGGGTGGCGGCCCAGCGGGATACGGCCATCGACCTGCTCCGCTTCATCTGCCTCGCCCTGGTAGTGATGGGCCATTGCCTGATGGTCAGCCCCCGGCTCCACGGCGACGGCACTGTCACCACGCAGAACACCCTTGGCGATCAGCCCTGGTTTGTTCCAGTCATCTGGATATTTATGGTGATGCCGGTTTTCTTCGTGACGGGCGGCTGCACCGGCCTGCATTCATGGCGCAGGCTGCGGGCCCGGGGCGGAAGCTATGCCCAGTATGCCCACCTGCGGATGCTCCGGCTGATCAGGCCGACGGCGGCGCTGCTGGCGGCGATGTTCGCCGGCTTGTGGATCGCGCTCCTGGCGGGGGTGGATCCACAGGTCATCCAGCTCCTCGCCGCCGGCGCTGGTATGCCGCTCTGGTTCCTGGCGGCGTACCTGATCACGCAGCTTTCGCTGCCATTGCTCGCGGGCTGGCACGGCCGGGCGCCGTGGTTAACGCTTGCTGGGCTGGTGGCGCTGGTGATCGCCGTCGACAGCCTCCGCGGGAACTTTCCCCTCGTTGCCCATCTGAACATGGTCTTTGTGTGGTGCGCGGTGCAGCAGCTGGGGTTCCTGCTGGCCGATTCCTCCTTCGCCCGCCTGGGAACCTCGGGCTGCCTGGCCCTGATCCTGGGCGCCAACCTGGCCTTGGGCGTGGTGACGGGCGTAGCGATCTACTCCGGGAACATGCTGGTAAACCTCAATCCGCCCAACCTGACGCTGTTCCTGCTGGCCATCGCACAGACAGCCGCATTCCAGCTGGCGCGGCCCGGGCTGGAATGGCTCAGCGGCGTGCGCTGGATCAACACGATGGTCCGGATGGTGGGAGCCCGTTGCATGACTGTCTACCTGTGGCATCTGCCGCTGGTGGGCGCACTGCTCGGCCTGCTGCTCCTCACGGATCTGCCCATGCCCGCTGCCGGGAGTTCAGGATGGTGGTGGTCGCGCCCCCTGGTACTAGCCGCCGTCGTGCTCCTGCTGATTCCTGTGGCCGCGCTCCTGGGCCGGTTGGAGGAGCGTCCGACGGCGCCGGGCCACTCCCGTGGCAGGGCACCAGCCGCTGTGGTTACGGCGGTTGTGCTGGTCTTCCTGCCTGTTGTTGAGGCAGCGCTGCACGGGCTGTCGCTGGGGCTGTTGGGTGGGGGCGCGGCGTGTTTCGCCTTGGCCGTGCTGTTGCTGGGCCGCGTGCCGGACGGAATGGCGCCGGCGCGCAGCCACCCTTTCCGGGCCGGAACCAATCCGCCATTGCCTCCCGCCCGAAGTAGTGCCAATCTCGAAGGATGACTGAGAACATGGAGATGGAGCAGGACACGTTCCGTGCAGACGTCACCACCGTCCGCAACGATGCGCAGCACCGCTATGAGCTGCTGGTGGGCGGAAAAGTGGCGGTACAGACGCATTTCGTCGAGCTTCCCGGCCACATCGATTTCACGCATACCGAGTCGGACGACGATTTCCGGGGCCATGGCTATGGCGGCGTGCTGGCGCACTTCGCCCTGGACGATGTGGTGGCTTCCGGCAAGCGCATCATCCCGCATTGCCCGTTTATTGCGGGGTACCTCCGCAGGCACGAAGGCTACGCGCAGTACATCGACTGGCCCTGAACTGGCCTTCTGTGAGCTTCCCGGCCCGCTTGGCGGCTCAGGCGTCGAAGTGCGTGTGCGGTCCGTCGTTGGAGAGGCTGCGCACCAGTTGCTCGGCCACTACCCGCAGCTTAATGTTGCGGCTGCTTGATGCCCTGACCAGGATGGCCATTGCTTCTTCCTGCGAGCAACGGTTCTGCGCCATGATGATGCCCGCGGCGAGGTCGATCGATGTCCGGGATTGCATGGCTGCCTGCAGGTCAGTGGCCAGCTGCTGCGATGTGGCAACCCGGACGGCAAGGCGCAAAGACTTCTCTGCCTGGGCCGCGAAAAGCTGTGCATTTTCAATGGAGATGGGGTCGAACACCTGGGGCCTGCCTGCGAAGATGTTCAGTGCTGCCTTGGCGCCATGGTCCAGGGCCAAAGGCACGGCCAGCACGCTTAATTGTCCGTGCCGCGCGATCTCCCGGTTGTAGACCGCCCAGCGTGGATCAATCCGGGTGTCCTCCACCAGGATCGTTTCGCCATGATGCATGGCATGCAGGCAAGGGCCCTCGCCATACTGCCGCTGGATTTCATCCATTTGGCGGGCTTCTTCGTCGCTCCACGCAGCCGTTTCCGTTTGTTTCCGACGGTTGAGAGTGACGGCGCAAACCACCGGCATTCCCATGGTTCCGGACAAGGAACGGGCCGCGAACTCGCACAGATCGCCGAGGAAACTATTGACGTCCTGGCTCTCTATCACCAAGTCCTGGAGCCGATCCGCCAACTGGGCGGGTGCAAGATCAGATGTGCTGGTGGATGGCTCGTTCATTTACTAATTCTAGTGATGTTCGTCGTCAAAGGACCGGGCGGTCCAGACTTATTAATGTTCGACGGCGGAACTAGGCCCCGCCGTCCCTCCTCTTCTGCCACTGGTTGGCGTGCCAGAAGAGGAGGCCCGTCGTGATGAGGATGGACGCCAGCAGACACCAGGGCGCCAGCGTAAACAGGATGTACCCGAACTGTTCCACGAACCCTGGAGTTACGTTGGGGCCGAGCCCGTTCAGGGATATTCCAAAAATCTGGATGCTTCCGATGAGAAGGAGAGCGGTCAGCAGCCACAGTATGACGATAAACGGGTTGATCCTGCGGATGAACGCGGGAGCCGGCGGGGCTGCGCTGCCCGGAGCTTCTGCCGGAACGGTGTTCCCGTCCGCGTCGATCTCCCGGAAATTCGAGATGCCTTCACGCTGATCCATCGTTTAACCCCATGATCACGGGCGCCCCGGTGACGCCGCTGCCAACACCTTACCGTCCACCCTGCCTGCCATCCGGAGGGCCACGACTCCAGCCGTTCATCCTGCATGGCAAATGAAAGCGGTCATTTTGGACCCTCGGCGGCGTTTGGAAAAGTCAATGACGCGGCCAGTGCGAATTAGGTTACAAAAGTTTGACTATAAGGGTCACCTAAGTAAGTCTTACCTTTGCTAGATCCGTGGCCCCAACGCCAGAACAAAGGATGATCCCGTGACCCCATCGCCCCGCACTGAACACCCTCCTGCCATCGGCGAGGCTCTTGACGACGGAAGCACCAGCGCGGGTAGCTCCGCCGCCGGCAGTGCCGTCGATAGCTCCACCAGCGTTGCCGTCGTCGACAATGATGCCGACGCGGATTTTGGCGCCCGGGTGGAGTTGGCGCTTTCTGCCACCAACCACCTGTTCAACGTTCGCAACTCGCCACGTTACGTGGCGCAGGTGTTGCAGGGCGTGAATGCTGTGGCCACCAAGCTGGACAGGACACGGCAGCCGTTTACGGGAGTCACGCCCGCGGAGATGAAGGCCAGGATTGCCGCCGTCGACCTTGGCTCGCCATTGCCGGACACGGCCGCAGCGCTGACCGAACTGGAAGACGTGTACCTCAAGGATGCGGTGTACTTCCATGACGCCAAGTACGCCGCCCACCTCAACTGCCCGGTGGTGATTCCCGCGTTGGTGGGAGAGGCCGTCCTGTCCGCGGTGAACTCGTCGATGGACACGTGGGACCAGAGCGCCGGCGCCACCATGATCGAACGCCGCCTCATCGACTGGACGGCCCAGCGGCTGGACCTGGGCCCGGATGCCGACGGCGTTTTCACCTCCGGCGGCAGCCAGTCCAACTTCCAGGCATTGCTGGTCGCGCGCAACCACGCCGTGGCCGCCCTGCGGAAGGAACCCGGCAATGAGCACCTCCGCCTCCCGCAGCTGCTGGAACGCCTGCGGATCTTCACCTCTGCTGACAGCCACTTCAGCATCCAGAAATCGGCCTCCATGCTGGGCATGGGTTACGACGCCGTGGTCCCGGTTCCGTGCACCGCCGACCACCGCCTGGATCCTTCTGCGCTGGCGGAACTTATGGCGGAAACGCACGACGCCGGGCTGCTGGCCATGGCGGTCGTGGGCACCGCCGGGACCACTGACTTTGGCGCCGTTGATCCGCTGGTGGAAATGTCCGCCCTGGCACGGGCCTACGGAGCCTGGTTCCATGTGGACGCGGCCTATGGCGGCGGGCTGATGGTGTCCAACCGCTACCGCCACCTGCTGGACGGCACACGTTTGGCTGATTCCGTCACCGTGGATTTCCACAAGACGTTCTTCCAGCCCGTCAGCTCCAGCGCCCTGCTGGTCCGTGACCGGGCCATGCTGCAGCACGTCACCTACTACGCTGACTACCTCAACCCGGAGAGCGCGGCCCGCGCCGAGATCCCCAACCAGGTGGACAAGAGCATCCAGACCACCCGCCGTTTCGATGCCCTCAAGCTGTGGCTGACCCTTCGGATCATGGGTGCGGAGGCGATCGGCGCCCTGTTCGACGAGGCCATTGACCTGACCGCCCGGGTGGGATCCGTGCTTGCCGCGGATCCTGACTTCGAACTGGCAGCGGCGCCCAGGCTGAGCACTGTGGTGTTCCGCTACCGGCCGGTGCTGGACGGCATCCGCCTCGACGAGGATCGCAGCGACTGGCTCAATCCGGCCATCCGGTCGGCAGTGTTCGCGTCCGGCCAGGCTGTAGTGGCCGGCACCAAAGTGGACGGCCGGCACTACCTGAAATTCACACTCCTCAACGCCGAGGCCACCCTTGGCGACATCCGCGAGATCATCGAACTCCTCCGCGGCACCGGCGCTTCCCTGCTGGCCGATGCGCAGGACGCCACCGAAGCCAAGGCTTCCAGCACTGGGGACGCAGCATGAACCACGAAACTGTCTACGACTTCGCAGCCATCGGCCTGGGGCCCTTCAACCTCGGCCTTGCTGCGCTCAGCGAGCCGGTCAAGGGGCTGAACGGCATCTTCCTGGAACGCCGGGATTCCTTCGACTGGCATCCCGGCATGATGCTGGAACCGGCCCACCTGCAGGTCCCTTTTATGGCGGATCTGGTCACCCTGGCCGACCCCACCTCGCCCTATTCCTTCCTCAACTTCCTGAAGCAGACCGGCCGCCTTTACCGGTTCTATATCCGGGAGAACTTCTACCCGCTGCGCGCCGAATACAACCAGTACTGCCAGTGGGTTGCAGGCCAGTTGCCTGCCATTCGGTTCGGCTCAGACGTCACCGATGTGAAGTACGACGGCGGGGTGTACCGCCTGACGGTCTCCTCCTCCACAGGGACCAAGGTACTTTTGGCCCGTCGGCTGGTACTGGGGACGGGAACGTCACCGTACGTGCCGGCGTCGTGTGCAGGAATAGTGGATGGCGGGAGCGGTGGACTTGTCCTCCACAACGCCGACTACCTGTCGAGGAAGAGTGAACTGCAGGCATCGCGCAGCATCACGGTTGTGGGCAGCGGCCAAAGCGCAGCGGAGATCTACTACGAGCTGCTCCAGGAGATCGACGTCTACGGCTACCAGCTGAACTGGGTCACCCGGTCCGGCAGGTTCTTCCCGCTGGAGTACACCAAGCTCACTCTGGAAATGACGTCCCCGGAGTACGTTGACTACTTCCACAGCCTCCCGTCCGAACAGCGTGACGGGCTGATCAAGAGCCAGAAGAACCTGTACAAGGGCATCAACTCCGAGCTGATCGACGCCATCTACGATCTGCTCTACACCAAGAGCCTCTCCGGCATGGTGGACAGCCAGTTGCTCACGCACTCGTCACTCAATGATGCTGCGTGGGACCGGGCCACCGGTGTGCACACCCTGCAGCTGCGGCACGAAGAACACGGCAAGGACTACACGCTGGAGAGCGAGGCGGTCGTCCTGGCAACCGGCTATGGCTATCGCGAGCCCGCCTTCCTGGCCGGAATCCAGGACCGGATTGCCCGCGATTCCCAAGGCCGGTTCGACGTCGCCCGCAACTACTCCACGGGCGTGGAACCCGGCGAGATCTTCGTCCAGAACGCCGAACTGCACACCCACGGCTTCGTCACCCCGGACCTGGGCATGGCGGCGTACCGGAACTCCTGCATCCTGCGCGACATCACCGGCCGCGAAGTGTATCCGGTGGAGCGGAGCATCGCCTTCCAGCAGTTTGGGGCGCCGGAGGGCCATGCCGGTTCCGGGACATCGGGGCATACAAGTGTCTCCGGACTCGCGAGGGCAGCGCTGTGACCTTCACGTTCCGCTGCGTTGATCCCGTGCAGGATGCACCACTCCTCCACAGCTGGGTTTCACAGCCCTACGCTGCCTTCTGGGGAATGCTGTCCGCCACAGTCCAGGACGTTGTGGAGGAGTATTCAAAAATCCAGGCCAGCGGCCATCACCACGCACTGTTGGGGCTCGACGACGGCGTCCCCGCCTTCCTCATGGAGGAGTACGTTCCCGAGCTCTCGCCACTGTCTGCCGTCTACGCGGTCCAGCCGGGGGACCGGGGCATGCACCTGCTGGTGGCCCCTCCCGCCGGGGAACCCAGGCCCGGGTACACCCTGGACGTGATGCGTTCGGTGGTCTCCCGGCTCTTTGCGGACCCGGAGACAGAACGCATTGTGGTGGAACCGGATGCCCGCAACCACAAGATCCATGTCCTCAACGAGCGGGTCGGTTTCCAGCCCAGCGCAGTGGTGACCCTTCCCGCCGTCGACCCTTCCGAAACCCACAAGGACGCCCTGCTGAGCTTCTGCACCCGGGCTGATTTCCTCAAAACCCTGACAGTTAGTGAGAACCGATGACCGCCATTGTTGAACAGAACACCGAACGTACGCTGGCTGAAGCAGCAGGAGTGCCACGCGGCGGCACCGGATCCGCAGGTTCCGTGGCGCACCTGACGCCTGCCCGCTGGGCCGCCGCCAACCGCCACGTGGTCCGCAAGGCGCTGGCCGAGTTCTCCCACGAACGCATCCTGGTCCCGGACCTCCTCAAGGATCTGGATGGGGCCGGCAACGGCCTCTACCGGGTGGTCAGCGACGACGCCACTGTGGAGTACCGGTTCCGGGCCCGCGTCCTGGAACTGGAGCACTGGAGCATCCCGGCCGAGTCCATCCTTCGGATCGAGGATTCCCTGGAACTGCCCTTGGACGCGCTGGCCTTCATTACGGAATTCCGCGAGCAGTTGGCCATCCGTGAGGAGATGCTGCCGGTCTACCTCGAGGAAATCAGCAGCACGCTGTCCAGCCACGCCTACAAGCAGGGCTCCAGCGTTGGATCCGCGGACCTGGTGGCGGGCATAACCGGCGGTGCGGACAAGGCTGCGGACTTCCAGGCCATCGAGCGCAGCATGACGGAAGGCCACCCTTGCTTTGTGGCCAACAACGGCCGCCTGGGCTTCGGGATCACCGATTACCACTCCTTCGCGCCGGAAACCGGGGCCGCGGTCCAGCTGCAGTGGATTGCAGTGCACCAGTCCAAGGCGGTATTTACCTCCAGCGCCGGGCTGGACTACCGGAGCCACTTCGAAGCCGAACTGGGGGCCGATGTGCTGGCCTGCTTCGACGCCGAGCTGGTGGATGCCCGAGTGGATCCCCGCCAGTACCTGCTGATGCCGGTCCACCCCTGGCAGTGGGAAAACAAGCTCACCGTGACGTTCGCGGCGGAGATCGCGCAGCGGCACATCGTACATCTGGGAACCGGCGCGGATGCCTACCAGGCGCAGCAGTCCATCAGGACTTTCTTTAACACAACCGAGCCACAAAAGGCCTACGTCAAAACCGCCATGTCTGTCCTGAACATGGGCTTTATGCGTGGCCTGTCCCCGCAGTACATGAAGGCCACCCCGGCCATCAACGACTGGCTGCAGGACCTGATTGGCAAAGACCAGGAACTGCAGGACCGCGGGCTTGCCATGATCCGGGAGACAGCCGCGATCGGCTACCACAACCGCTACTACGAGGCCGCGTCCGCTAAGGGCTCGGCCTACCGGAAGATGCTTTCCGCCCTGTGGAGGGAAAGTCCGCTTCCCCTGCTGGAAGACCGCCAGCAGCTTGCCAGCATGGCGTCCCTGCTGCACGTCGACGCCGCCGGTGTCTCCGTGGTTTCCCGGCTGATCGAGCGGTCAGGGCTGGAAGCTGCGGACTGGCTGCGACGCTATCTTGAGGCTTATCTGGTTCCGCTGGTGCACTGCCTCTATGAATACGAGCTAGCGTTTATGCCGCACGGCGAGAACGTCATCCTGGTGCTGGAGGACGGGGTACCGGTGCGGGCCATCATGAAGGACATCGCCGAGGAAATCGTGGTGATGGGGGACCGGCTGGACCTGCCGGAGGACGTGTCCCGCATCAAGGCCGAAATCCCTGCAGAGGAGATGGTACTGGCCATCTTCACCGACGTCTTCGATTGCATCTTCCGCTTCCTGTCCGCAATTCTCGCGGAGGACGGCACCCTGGCCGAGGACGAATTCTGGAAGGTGACGGCCGCCGTCGTGCGCGAATACCAGCAGCGGCATCCGGAGCTGGCCGATCAGTTCGCCATGCACGATCTCTTTGCGCCGGACTTCGAGCTGTCCTGCCTGAACCGTCTCCAGCTGCGCAACAACCAGCAGATGCTGGATCTTACGGACCCGTCCGGCGGGCTGCAGATGGCCGGCCGGCTGGCGAACCCGTTGGCCAGGTTCGCGGGCCGGTAGCCCCGACGCCGAAATTATAGGCTGGCTCCATGACAGGACCTGAATCCCACACTGCCCTCGTCACTGGAGCCAGCGCCGGCTTGGGTGCGGAATTTGCGCGCCAGCTCGCGGAATCCGGCCTGGACCTGGTGCTGGTTGCCCGGGACCGGGACCGGCTGGACTCCGTGGCCCGGCGGCTGGAGCGCGACTATGGAACCACGGCCGAGGTGCTGCCCGCGGACCTGACGGACGACGCCGGCCTGGCCGCCGTCGTCGAACGGCTCACCGATCCCGCGCGGCCGGTGGAGATCGTGGTGAACAACGCGGGGATCGGGTTGCTGGGTGACTTCGAGGAGAACCCTCTGGACGCTGAACGAAACCTCCTCCGCCTGCACTGCGAGGCGGCACTCGCGCTGACCCACGCGGCGCTGCAGGGAATGCTGGGACGCGGCTCGGGGCGGATCATCAACGTCTCCAGCGTGGCCGCGTTTACTCCCGGTGGCACCTACTCGGCGGCGAAGGCCTGGCTCCTGAGCTTCAGCCGTTCCGCCAACGTTGCGTACCGGCACGGTGGGGTGAAGGTGACGGCCGTTTGTCCCGGCCTGACGCACACCGAGTTCCACCAGCGGATGGGCATGGAGAAGTCGGTGGCGCCAGGGTGGATGTGGCTCGATGCCGCGCGCGTTGTCCGCGAGGGCCTGGCGGACAACAACCGGGGCAAGGCAGTGTCCATCCCGTCCAGGCGCTACAAGGTTTTGGTGTCGGGTGCCCGCTTGTTGCCGGACGCCCTGGTGGCCCGGGCGCGGGCGCGGCGTTGACGCACCAGGACCACTACGGCAATCCCGATTAATGCGCCCACCAGCGTCTCCACTGCCCGTTCGGTAACCAGCCGGACAGGGTCCGCAGGGATCGCCAGGTACGTGATGAGCAGGACCACAGGTGTGAAGAACACCATGGCCCAGCCATAGTGCCGGGTCATAAACAGCTCGGTGCCGAACTGGAAGATGATCACCAGCAGCGCCAGAACCACGGGAACGGGCAGCGGCAGGTATTGCGCCGGTGACAACGGCCCGGGGAACAGCACGACGCCGACTAGCACCAGGCCCAGCATCGTCCCCACTATCCGGTGGATGCCGCGATGGACGGCGCTGGGCATATCTGCACCCGCCAATGGAACTGCGGCCGCCGCCATCGCCCAATGCGGGTAGGCGCTGCCGGCCAGGACACCGCAGGAACCCGCGGCGCCCACGGCCAGGATGTACCTGAGGGCGTGGGTGCCGGCCGTGCGGTGGAATTCGCGGTTCAGGTGCGGGGATTCGCGGGCGGCGCCGGATTTCCAGGCCCGGACACGCAGCCAGCCGGCGAACCCGATGATGATCGAGAAGGCAGCCGACGCCACGGCGATCAGGACTGCCGTGGCGAACGGGACGCTGGTGGGGACCGAAGCGCAGGCTCCAAGGGCCAGGATTCCGAAGAACGGGCCGTTTGGTTTCAGCCGTACCCGGTCCGAATACAGCGAGCCCACTCCGGCCAGCAGCGTCTCCACCAGGACCAATCCCCAGGAGTGGATATGGTTCACGGACAGGAAGGCGCCCACTGTGACACCGCTAAGCAACACCAGGGATGCCTGGAACTGGTGCCGGAGCCTCAGCTGGTGGGGTTCGTTCCTGCCGTACATGGCGGTGAGCCCGCCAAACACGGCATAGAGGGTGAGGTCAGGCCGGCCGATGGCGATCAGCAGCAGCACGGGAGCAGCCACGCTGATGGCCACCCGGACAGCGGAAAGCCTGTCATTGTTGGGCGGGCCAAGGGAATGGAGTACGCGGGCATGGCCCAGGAGGGTCTTCACATGCACCGCCAGTCTCGAGAGTTTGAACCTTCGGAAAGTTAGCAGATGCCTGTGCGTACCTGCTATTGCAGGGGTTCACAAAGGACCAACGGCTTCACAATGGTGACCCGCCACACTAAACCCCCTCTGGGGGGATTCCCGCTTGACGCACAGGGCGTACGGCGGTGAAAAGCCCACAAGAGGGGGTTCAGTGGCGGAGCGGGGCCAGAACTATGTGCGGACCAGGTCCCCGTCGGCGGCACCGCGGTCGTGCCCGGCGTCCTGAGCGGCGTCCTGCCTGGCATCATGTTCGGCGAACGGCAGCTCGGCAAGGTCGATCAGCGGGTTCTCGTCCTGGGTGGCCACAAGCTCGCGGGCCTCTTCTTCAGTGTCCACGCTGGGCATGGAACCCGGAAGCGGTTTGTTGGCTGACTCCTTCAGGAAGTAAATGGCCACCGCGCCGGCTGCGGAGGTCGCCATCAGGTAGTACGCCGGCATCATGTCATTGCCCGTGGACTCGATCAGGAGCTTGACAATGAAGGGGGTGGTTCCACCAAAGATCGCAACGGCAAAGTTGTAGGAGATGCCCATGGAGCTGTAGCGGCTCGATGTCGGGAACTGGGCCGGGAGTGAGGAAGCCAGGTTGGCGACGTAGAACGTGACCGGCAGCGCCACCAGTGCCAGGCCGGCCAGGGTCGACCAGATCTCCCCGATGCCAATCAGCAGGAAGGCCGGGATAACCAACACAATGGTGCTCACGGCGCCAAACCACAGGACCGGGCGGCGGCCGATCTTGTCTGAGAGCCGGCCGGTCAGCGGAATACAAAGTGCCATGATGACCAGGATCGGGATGGTCAGGGCGGTGCCATGCATCTCGTCATAGCCCTTTTCCTCGGAGAGGTAGGTCGGCATGTAGGACGTCAGGGCGTAGCCGGCTGTGTTTGCGGCGGCAACAACCACCATGGCAACGATGATGGGCCGCCAGTTGGCCTTCATGGTGGCAATGGGACCTGCGACGGCCACCGGATCGCTGTTTGTCGCTTCCCGGGTGGCCTCCTCACGGGCGTCGAGGGTGGCCTGGAACTGCGGTGATTCCTCGATTTTGCTCCGGAAATAGACCGCGATCAGTCCCAGTGGGCCGGCCACAAGGAACGGAATCCGCCAGCCCCACTCCTCCATGGCGCTCTGGCCCAGAGTGAGTTGCAGGACCGAAACCAGTGCCGCGCCCATGGCGAAGCCCATATAGCTGCCCAGGTCCAGAAAGCTTGCAAAGAAGCCGCGGCGTTTGTCGGCGGCGTACTCGCTGACGAATGTTGTGGCGCCCGCATATTCACCGCCGGTGGAGAAGCCCTGGATGATCTTGAGGATGACCAGCAGTGCAGGTGCCCACAGCCCGATCTGTGCATAACCTGGCAGCAGTCCCACGGCAAACGTGCTCGCGGCCATGATCATCAGTGTCGCGGCAAGGGTCTTCTGGCGGCCTACTTTGTCTCCGAGCCAGCCGAATATCACCCCACCGAGTGGCCGGGCGATGAATGTTGCCGCGAACGTGCCCAGCAAGAAAAGCGTGGCCGTCGAGGGGTCAGCTTCGGGCAGGAAGGTGTAGCCCATGGTGGTGATCAGGTAGCCGAACACGCCGACGTCGTACCACTCCATGGTGTTGCCGACTACTGTGCCGCCGAGGGCCTTCTTAAGCATCGGCTGGTCCACCACATTGACGTCGGACACCTTGAGACGCCGTCGCCGGAGGAGGCTTGGCTTGCTGGTCCTACCGGCGTTCCTGGCGCCTGAATAAGAGTCGGTCGTGCTTCGGTCTGTGGGCATTTGGGCCACTCCTAGGGAGGTCATTTGCTTGCGACTTATAGCTGCCCCGCTCCGGGCAGGCTGTCAATTTTACGTGGATTGGCCTCAGAATCAGAATTGAAACGGCCCGCAGTCCCTCATTTGTAGCGGGAATCGGACAAAATTTTAGAGTGTCTGATGACCCGATATTCCGTGCCAGCAAAGGGAAGTAGGGGCTTCGGCGCCTCGGTGACCGGAACTTTTTGAAGATCGTCGCGTTCCGGTGGCCATTCTGGTCCGAATGCGAGCCAATTCTGCAGAGAATCCGCCGGTTGAGCGGTGCCGAATTCTTTGCAGAAATGCCACCTTTTGGCCGGCGCTGCTCCCGGGGTTCCCAAACAGGCAGCCGGGTGATTATGGTGGATGCATGGGAACACTAATTTTTGAGTAGAAGCGCCACGGTCTGACCACAGTCTTACTGCTGGTCCCGTCGTCTTCCAACGTCCATAAATCCACGCCTGTTAAGGCTGGTTGGTGCTCATTTTTCCCGTGGTCTTTCCCGGCCGGCTCTTGCCGCAGCGGTGGGCCCGTTGCATCGCCGGCAGCATCGCCCGCCTGAGCAGGACCACTGAAAGGGTCACCATGACCACCCCGGAATCCAACAGCAATCCCAATTCGTCAAACATCCCCTCCAGCGACTCCGCTGACACCACAACCCCGGCGGCAGGTATCAAGTCACGCCTGAGCGATGCCCAGAAGGCAATGCTCGCCAGCAAATCCAGGGGTGGCGGCGCCCACGTGCAAAGCGTGGGCAAGAGCCACCAGCCAACACAGGCCAGCGGCAAGAAGGGCCCTGTGGAGAAGAAAACCCGCTGGTAAGCCACTTTTCGAGCAGTCCACGTTCCAGCAGTCCACGTTTGGACAGTTCACTTTGGAACACTTCAATTAGGACACTTCAAAGAGGAAGGAAGAACCATGGCTACGAACACACCCGGAGGAAACCTCGATCCGGAGCTCGCCCGGCATCTGGCTGAATCAATGAAGGCCCAGATGGCCGCGGCCCCGCCCGTACAGGCCGGCGGCTTGAACCAGCCCCGTGCGGCTGTTGCCAATGGTGACGCCAAGCGGCACCGCCACGAGCATGGCCACGATCAGTTCGTTGCGCACAGCAGGACGGGCCATGAAGCGGCCGTTAACGCAGTGCACAGGACCAGGCGGCCGCAGATGAAGCACTCAAGCTAGAGGGCTTACTCTGTCCGCTCGCCTTCCGCCAACTCGCCCGACCGGTGCGGGGACGCCGTAGCGCTACGGCGTCCCCGCACCGTTCCAGCGAGTGGGGCGGTTTGGCGGGCCGGGGGTGGCTCATCACTCGGGCACCACGTCGTCGGGCCTTTTATCCACCCGCCATCCTCGCCAGACGGGGTGCCGCAGCCGCCCCGATTCCGTCCATTCGCCGAACGTCACCTCGCCCACCAGCTCCGGCTTCACCCAGTGCGCGTCGGAGGCGTCCTCGGCCGGAACATCATGGAACGGTGAGGTCTTGCGGGCCAGCTTCGCCATCTTTTCCTTGATTTCCGTCAGTTCGCGCCCGCTGAAGCCGCTGCCCACCCGGCCCACGTACCTCAGATCGTCACCGTCCGGGATGCCCAGCAGCAGCGATCCCACAGTGCTCGCGCGTCCGCCTTTGCCGGTGCGCCAGCCCCCCACCACCACTTCCTGGGTCTGCTCCAGCTTGAGCTTGATCCACGTCCGGGTGCGCTGGCCGCTGACGTAGCGGGTGTCCGAGCGCTTGGCCATGATCCCCTCCAAACCCAGCTCGCCGGCGCTTTCCAACAGGTCTTCAACGTCCTCGTCCAGCACGGGGGACAGCTCGATCGAGACCCCGGAAAGGGATTCGCCGGCTTCCCCGAAGAACGTCTCCAACCGGGCCCGACGCCGGCGCAAAGGCAAGGCACGCAGATCGGCGCCGCCGTCGTTCAGCAGGTCAAACAGCATCAGCCGCACGGGAATGTTGCGTTGCGCCTTCCGGACGTCGCCGGGCCTGGTCAGTTTCATCCTGCCCTGCAGCAGCCCAAAGTCGGGTTTCCCGGAAGGCCCGACGGCGACGATCTCGCCATCAGCGGCAAACGCCCGGTCCGGCCAGAGTGCGGGGTCGGTGAACTCCGGGTAGGTCGCGGAAACGTCGATGCCGTTGCGGCTGAAAATGCGCACCCTTCCGCCGCCGCCGATGATGATGGCCCGGACGCCGTCCCACTTCAGCTCAAACTGCCAGTCGCTGCCGCCCAGGTCCCCTGTGGTTCCGGAGGTAGCCATCATGGGCAGGTAATCCGTGGACGACGGCGGCTCCTGGGACCGGGGTTCCTGCGACACCACTTCCTGGGGCTCAGACTCCTGGGACTTAGGCTCGTTGGGTTCAGCGTCGGGACCAGGCACGGGGGACCCGGGGGTGCTGTCTTTCGCTTCGTGATTCTCGGGTTCCGGGTCCTCGCCCACACCTGCCAGGTCCTCCGGGTCGGCATCAGGCCGGTGTTTCGGGTAGCGGTGCGATTCCTTCTCCATCAGGTGGATCAGCCACTGGTCCTTACCGTCGCTGCCGCCGGTCCTGATCAAGGCGAACTTCCGCGTCCCGCCCAGCCCGCCGCCGTCGGCCCCTGTGAGGGTGACAATCACCTCCTTGCCGTTGATCCATTTGTGGGTCTCGTAGGTGCCGTGGTCCCAGATGGTCATCTCGCCGGCGCCGTACTCGCCCTTGGGAATGGTGCCCTCGAACGTGGCGTAATCGAGCGGGTGGTCCTCAGTCTGGACCGCGAGGTGGTTCTTGTCCGCGGTTTCCGGGACCCCTTTGGGAATTGCCCAGGAGACCAGCACGCCGTCGTGTTCCAGCCGCAAGTCGTAGTGCAGCCGGCTTGCATGGTGTTCCTGGATAACGAACGTCCGGTTCTCGCCAACCAGTTCGTCGGGAGTACCGGTGAAGGGCTCGGGAGTTTTGGCCGGATCGCGCATGGAGCGGTATTTGGCCAGCCGAGGGTTGTCGCCGCCGTCGGTCCCGTCTCCGTCCCCGTCTCCGGAGTCAGCCCCGCCGGCTCCGGAGATCGGCGCAAACGGATCCTCGCCCGCCTCTACACGCTCCATGACTTCCCGGTAGTCCAGTTGCTCCAAGTCCCCGGCCTCCAGCTCCGCCCACGTCCGGGGAGCGGCGACGGTCGGCGTCAGCTTGCCGCGCAGCGAATACGGGACGATGGTGGTTTTGGCGGCGTTGTTCTGGCTCCAGTCCACCAGCACCTTGCCGCGGCGGAGCGTCTTTTTCATGTCGCTGACGGCCAGGTCGGGGTGGTCGGACTCCAGCGCCCGGGCCAGTTCATGGGCGAACGCGGAGATCTGGTCCGAGCTCTGGTTGCTGTCCAGCTTGGCGTACAGGTGGATGCCCTTGCTGCCGCTGGTGACCGGGACCGGATCCAGGCCAACGTCCTGCAGGATGGTCCGCGCCAGCAGCGCCACCTCCACACATTCCGGAAGCCCTGCGCCGGGGCCGGGGTCCAGGTCCAGCACCAGCCGGTCCGGTGGCAGCGAATTTCCGTGCGAGTCCACCCGCCACTGCGGCACGTGGATTTCCAGCGAGCCGATCTGGCCGAACCAGGTCAGCGTGGCGGGATCATTGACCATCGGATAGTGGATGGTGCGTTCCTTGTGCGTGATGGCGGCACGCGGGACCCAGCCGGGTGTGGACTCGTCCAGGTTCTTCTGGAAGAACATCTGGCCGGGCTTCTCAGGGGTCCCTACGCCGTGCACCCAGCGCTTCCGGGTGGCCGGCCGGCCGGCGGCCGCAGGGATAAGGACGTGCGCCACGGACGCGTAATAGGCCAGCACATCTGCCTTGGTGGTGCCGGTCTCCGGATAGAACACCCTGTCCAGGCTGGTCAGGGTCAATTCGCGCCCTGCAACGCGGACACGTTCCCTAGGACCGGCCATGGGTCTTCACCTTCTGGCCAAGCTGATGTTCACTTGAGGGATGAGAGCCATCTGGAAAGGTGCCATCGCGTTCGGGCTGGTCAATGTGCCCGTCAAGGTCTACAGCGCCACTGAGGATCATGACATCAGTCTGCACCAAGTCCACAATGCCGACGGCGGAAGGATCCGCTACCAGCGCCGTTGCGAGGTCTGCAGCCAGGTGGTGGACTACTCGGACATCGAGAAGGCCTACGAGGACGATGGCCGCACGGTGGTACTGAGCAAGGAAGAACTGAAGTCCATCCCGGCGGAGAACTCACACGAGATCGAGGTGGTGCAGTTTGTCCCCTCGGAGCAGCTGGACCCCATGACGTTCGAGAAGAGCTACTACCTGGAACCCGATTCGAAATCGCCCAAGGCCTATGTGCTGCTGCGGAGCGCGCTGGAGGACACTGACCGGGTGGCGATTGTCCAGTTTGCCCTGCGGGAGAAGACCCGCCTGGGCGCGCTGCGGATCAAGGACGACGTCCTGGTGCTGCAGGCCCTCCTGTGGCACGACGAGGTGCGTGAGGTGGACTTTCCTTCCCTGGACACCTCCATCAAGATCTCCGCCCAGGAACGGGACATGTCCGCGGCGCTGGTGGAATCCATGGCCGCGGACTTTGAGCCCGAGCAATTCACCGACGAATACCAGGTCCAGCTCCGCCAGCTCATCGAGGCCAAGCTGGAGAAGGGCGACGCCCTGGACACCGAGGATACATTCGGCGTCGAGGAAGGCGAGAGCAAGGGCGAAGTCATCGACCTGATGGAGGCCCTCAAACGCAGCCTGGATAAAAAGCGGGGCAAGGCTTCCGGTTCCGGCTCCAAATCCGGTTCTGACGAGGAAGAAGCGGACGACGCCGACACCGGCTCGGGTGCCGCAAAGAAGGCGCCTGCCAAGAGCCGCAGCACCCGGTCCTCTGGTGCCAAGAGTGCCGCCAAGGACACTGACGGGAAGGACGACGCCGGTTCGAAGGCTCCTGCGCGGAAGCCTGCCGCGAAGTCCAGCACGGCGAAGTCCACGGCCGCGAAGTCCGCGGCGTCCAAGTCCAGCGCGGAAAAGTCCACCACGGCTAAGTCCACAGGCACCCGGGCGCGGAAAGGCGCGTAGGTCCGGCAGCCGCCGTCGTCCGTTCAGAACTTCGTCGGGCCAGCTTCAGTTCGGCATAAGCGGCCTTGGCCCGCAAGACCGGTGCTGGCCAACACCGCTCCTGCGGGTCACGGCCGCTCTTGTTGGCTATCCCCAGGCCTTGGATCCTTCGAGACGCTGCCGCAGGGTGGGCAGGCCCGGGCCTGCCAGCTGGTCAAGGTATACAGGCCGGCCGGCCATGCTCATCACCAGGGCGAGGGTGGATCCCGTGACCAAGGGGCCCGTGCCTGCCGTGAAGGGACCATCGTCGGCTTTCAATTGCAGGCCCGCGACGTATGAGCGGCTGTTGACGGTGAAGTTGTTCGCCAGGAAGAACGCGGCCACCGGAGTGAGCGCTTCAACGGCAGGAGTCCGGGTGATCCCGAGGGGCTGCCGGATGTCCTGGGCGTGAACCACCACCTCGCCGAGGTAGGCCGGCGTGTGCCCGGAAGGTGCCGTGGTGCTGGCGATGATCTTCCGGAAGCGATCGAGCGTCTCGCCAGGGGTCTTCCCAAGATGCGCAACGAGCGCCCGCTGGTTGTGCACGTCGGGACGGAACCGGGCCCTGAAGATGCTGCCGATCCACTGCCACTGATTCAAGCTGGCCGCCGCCGTAAGGTGCGCGAGGACCTGCTCGACGTTCCACTCCCCACACAGTGTGTGATGCCGCCACTGCTCCGCGCTGATGTTGGACAGATCCTCCGCCAGTGCGGCCCGCTCTTCGTGGGCCAACGCCCACAGGTGGTCATTCTGCACTGTCGCCATGGCTCGATCCTTCCACTGTTCAGGGTTTCCGCGAAGTGCGTGGCCCGCTCGGCGCGGATGGCTGCCTAAGCCGGGTGCCGTCGTCGTACATCCGACGGCGGCACCCGGCTGACGCTGTTACTGCCGGTTACTGCTGCGGCGGGGTCAGTGGGAGCGGCTCGATCGGCTGGTCGTTCGCCGTGAGGTCGATGCCCAGGTCCTTGGCGAACACCAGCCGGGTGTCCTTGTAGATGCCGGGGTGGTCCTCGCTCAGTTCAAACACGCGTGCCCCGCGGAGGCGGTTCCGCTCGGCGCCGGACAGCCCGTAGGCGCCGAAGCCTGTTCCGGGCGCGTAGCCCAGCTGCACGCCGTAGTAGTCGCCCACGTAGGTGTTCACGTGGTCATGTCCCACGAAGTAGCCGCGGACGTCGCCGCGCTCCAGGAACGCGTTGAACAGGCCTGAGTTGAACGGGCCCGGGCACTCGTCCTCGTTGCGCTCGCCAACAATCTTGTGCTTCGCAACCGCGCGATTGTGGTCCGCGTCGGTGCGGGAATCGATGCTGGCGAACCACATGTTGCGGTGCTCATGCAGGGCGATGTGGCCCCACATGAGTGACGGGACCTTCTTTCCGTACTTCTGCTCCGTGGCGATGGACAGGTTGCGGTACCAGGTGACCTGATCCATCCGTACCCAGTCCCAGTCCGGGTAGCCCGCGAAGTCCTGGCCGTTTATGGCGTCCGGTGCATACCGTCCCGTGTCGATCAGCCAGAGTCCGAACACCGGGTCCTTGGAGCGCGAGGACTGCACCAGCAGTTGGGTGTTTGAAGTTCCGGTCAGTCCCGGGACGGAATCCGCATTCAGGTTGAATTCGTAGCTCTGCAGGAATGCCAGCATTCGGTCTTCGGTCATCCCGGTCCGCTGGGCGGAGTCTTCGTCGTGGTTTCCGAACGTCACGGCCCAGGGGATCTTGCGGCTTTCCATCGGCCGGACCACGTGGTTCAGAGCCTGCTTCACCTCGAGCTCAGTGTCGCAGCCGCCGTTGATGACGTCGCCGTTGATCACTACAAAGTCGGGCTTCTCGGCATCAAGGACGCCGTCCATAAGCTCGATCGTCCGCCGGTCCGTCCGCTCGTCGTCCTGGGTGTCATTGAACTGGACCACTTTGAACCCGCCGTCGGGCCGGAAACCCAGGACCGGCTTCTGCGGCTTGGGCCCGGGCTTGGCGAACGCCGGCGTTCCGGCCGACAGGCCAATGCCCAGCGCTCCCAATGTCCCTGCAGCAGCCAGTGCCGTCCGCCTGCTGAAACCGGCCCCTTGAATCTTTTCCATTTGTTCCTATGCTCCGTTGCTGGTCAGGCCGTATCCGGCCGTGGTCATACTGGACCGTAGGCGGTGGAAGTGGCTGTCCTGACAACGTCCGGTTAACGGCCAGTGGCCGGCACCATTGCAGGTGCCGGCCACTGGAAGGTTCCCCGGTTCCCGGGGCGGACTCCAGGCGCCGGGCCCAAGAGCTCCCGGGGCCGGAGGTCCCGAGGTGACTACTCGGCGTCGTGGTCCGTTTCGAGGATCTGGACCAGGCGGTCGAGGGCTGCGTCCGCGCCGTCGCCCTCGGCCCGAAGCACCACAACGTCACCATGCGAGGCGCCCAGGCTCATCAGGGAGAGGATGCTGGCAGCGTCCATGGCTTCGTCGGCCGGCTCCCCTTCGCGGGCAATGGTGATGTCCAGATCGAATTCGCCGGCGGCTTCGGCGAAGATGGCGGCCGGACGGGCGTGCAGGCCTACGCGGCTGGCAACGGTTGCGGTGCGTTCGGACATGGTGGGGGCTCCTTCATTTGTGCGAAAAGCTGTGCGAAAAGCGGGTTACAGCGGGTGGAACGTGCGTGGCCTGCCAGGGCCTGGTCAGACGGTGGCCGGAACAGGTTCCACGGTAGCAGCGGGCTGGCGGACGGCCCAGCGTTTGAGGGCCAGGACTGCCAGTGCGGTAATCACAGTACCCACCAGGATGGAAACAACGAACATCACCAGGTTGCCGATTGCGAAGAAGACGAAGATGCCTCCGTGCGGGGCCTGCGACGTGACGCCGGCGGCCATGGCGATGGCTCCGGTCACGGCTCCACCGAGCATGCTGGCGGGGATAACGCGCAGCGGGTCGGCGGCGGCGAACGGGATGGCGCCTTCGGAGATGAATGATGCACCCAGCAGCCAGGCCGCCTTGCCGTTCTCGCGCTCGGCCAGGCTGAAGCGGGTCCGGTCCAGCGTGGTGGCCAGTGCCATAGCCAGCGGCGGAACCATGCCGGCCGCCATGACGGTGGCCATGATCTGCAGGGGAGCGGGGTTGTCGATCAGGCTGCCGGCGCCCAAGCCGGCCACTGCGAACGAGTAGGCAACCTTGTTGACGGGGCCACCGAGGTCGAAGCACATCATGAGGCCAAGGATGATGCCCAGTACGACGGCGGACGCGCCGGTCATGCCCGACAGCCAGGAGTTCAGTGCCAGGGTCAGTCCGGCGATGGGGCCGCCGAGGACCAGGAACATCAGGCCGGAGGCGACGATGGAAGCCAGCAGCGGGATGATCACCACGGGCATCAGGCCGCGCAGCCAGCGGGGTACGTCCCAGGTGCCGATCCAGTGTGCGACGACGCCGGCCAGCAGGCCGCCAACCAGGCCGCCGAGGAAGCCAGCGCCCATAAAGCCCGCGACCGCGCCGGCAGTGAAGCCGGGAGCGATGCCGGGGCGGTCCGCGATGCCGAAGGCGATGTAGCCAGCCAGCGCCGGGACCAGGAAGCCGATGGACAGTGCACCGATCTTGAACAGCACAGCGCCCAGGTAGATGGCCAGGCCGCCCTCAGGGAGGTTGCCGAAGTTGTTCTCCAGCACCACGGTGTCCGCGATGTCCGTGATGTTGTAGCCGCCCAGCAGGAAGCCCAAGGCGATCAGCAGGCCACCACCGGCGACGAACGGAATCATGTAGCTGACGCCGGTCAGCAGCGCCTTCTTCAGCTTCTGGCCGAGGTGCTCACCGCCTGCGCTTTCTTCGCCGGCTATCTCCATGCCGCCGGTGACGCGCCGTGCATTGGGGTTGTCCGCGGCGGCCAGGGCTTCCTGGACCATCTTGGCGGGCTCGTCGATGCCGCGCTTGACCGGGGACGTGATGACGGGCTTGCCGGCAAAGCGTTCCTTGCCGCGGACGTCCACGTCCACCGCGAAGATCACGGCGTCCGCAGCGGCGATGACTGCCGGGTCCAGCGGCTTGGCACCGGAGGAACCCTGCGTCTCCACCTGCAGGTCAACGCCGGCCTCCTGCGCTGCGGCAACCAGTGAATCAGCCGCCATGTAGGTGTGGGCGATCCCGGTAGGGCAAGCGGTCACAGCAACGAGGCGCTTGGTGCCTGTGGCTGCGGGGGCGCCACCGCTGATGGGGGCCCCGCCCGCTTCGCGGACGCCCGAAGCCGCTCCCGGGCCCCCATCAGCGGCGGCGCTGGGCGCGGGCCCGTCACCGATCGCCGCGGTCACAAGTTCCACGATTTCTTCTGCGGAGGTTGCGTTGCGCAGCGCCCCGGTGAAGTCCTTCTTGATCAGCGAGCGGGCCAGCTTGGACAGCAGCTTGAGGTGCTCCTGGTCCGCGCCGTCCGGGGCCGCGATAAAGAAGATCAGGTCTGCCGGGCCGTCCTTGGCACCGAAGTCCACGGGGCTGGAGAGCCGGGCCATGGCCAGGGTGGGGACGGTGACGGCAGCCGAGCGGCAGTGCGGGATGGCGATGCCGCCGGGCACGCCCGTGGCGGTCTTCTGTTCGCGGGCGAAGGCGTCGGCGAAGAGGCCTTCAACTTCGGTGGCGCGGCCGGTGGCGGCAACTTTGCCGGCCAGGTGCCGGATCACGGCCTCGGGCGAGGAGCCCAGGTTCTGGTCGAGGTCGACCAGTTCTGTGGTGATGAGCTGGGACACTGTCAATCCTTTCGAAGGGCCGTGATGGTGACGGCTTCAGGGGTGGTTTGGTGGACTGCCGGGACGGTGGAACCCGGCAGCGAGGCGGCGGCGGCACCGTGTGCCACGGCCTGACGGAGGCAATCGGCCGGGGTGGCGCCCTGACCGTGGGCCAGCAGGTATCCGGCCAGGGCGGAATCGCCCGCACCGACTGTGCTGACGGCGGTGACCGGCGGATGCGTGGCCAGCCACGCGCCGTCGGCGGTCGCCAGGACAGCGCCCTTGGAACCGAGGGTGGCCAGCACGGCGGCCACGCCGGAACGTACGACGGCGGCTGCCGCAGCGGCTGCTACGTCCGGGTCCGCTTCGAGCTGCTCAGCCGTGTACGGCTGGGCGGAACCTGCCAGGGCTGCCAGTTCGGCGAGCTCCTCCGCGTTGGGCTTGAGCAGGTCCGGCTTTCCGCTGGCGACCGCTTTGGTGTGCGCACTGGAGTCCTGCGCACCCCCTCCGGCCACGGCTCCGGCGAGTGGCGCGCCGGATGAGTCGACGGCGATCAGGGGCGCGCCGCCGTCGGACATTCTCAGCCGCCGGGTCACGGTGGCGTAGAAATCTTCAGGGAATCCGGGTGGCAGGGAGCCGGCCAGTACCACCCAGCTGGCGCCGCGTGAGCGTTCCAGCAGGAGGGCAATGAGCTCTTCCTGTTGGGCGGAATCCAGGATGGGGCCGGGTTCGTTGATTTTGGTGGTGGTGCCGTCCGGCTCGGTGAGTGCCACGTTGGTGCGCAGCGGCTCGCTGATGGGAAGGGCGCTGAAGGGCACTTTGGCATCGCGAAGACCGGCCAGGACGGGGTCGGAATCGGCACCTGGCAGGACTGCGACCGTATCCAGGCCGGAGGCCACCAGCGCGCGGGAAACGTTGACGCCCTTGCCGCCGGACTCCTGGCGGACAGAGACGGCGCGCTGGACTTCACCGCGCTCAAGGGGGCCGGGGAGGGAGACGGTGCGGTCCAGGCTGGGGTTGGCCGTGAGCGTGACGATCATGCGATCACCACGTCAACGCCGGCGTCTTCCAGTGCGGCCGCTAACTCAGATCCGGGTTCACTGTCTGTAATCAAGGTGTCCAGATCTTTCAGGGAGGCGAACTGGACCAGCGTTTCCGCGTCCAGCTTGGAGGAATCGGCCAGCACCACAATGCGGCGTGCCGAATGGACGAAGGCTGCCTTGACGGCGGCTTCTTCAGGATCGGGCGTGCTGAGGCCAAACGACGCGTGGATGCCGTTGGTCCCCAGGAAAACAACGTCGGGGCGGAGCCGGGCTGCTGCCTCTGACGTCGACTGCCCGACGGCGGCCTGCGTCAGTCCGCGGACCCGCCCGCCCAGGAGGTGCAGGGCA
This sequence comes from Pseudarthrobacter sp., assembly GCA_031178005.1. GTDB lineage: Bacteria > Actinomycetota > Actinomycetes > Actinomycetales > Micrococcaceae > Arthrobacter. The sequence continues at coordinate 15,796 of JAPSJV010000010.1, read as the reverse complement.
ATGCCGGGCGTGGTGGAGAGCTTTGCGGCGATGGGGAGCGCGTGTGTGATGACCGTCAGCTCGGAAGCAGCACCCGTCTGTGGGGTTTTGCCGTTGCTGTGTCCCTGGGTGTTGGTGGTCGTGTGCTGCTGGGCCAACAGGTCCGCCAGGACCTCGGTGGTGGTCCCGGCATCGAGGAGGATGCTGCCGGCGGAACTGCTTGGAATCAGCTTCAGTGCGGCCTGGGCGATCCGCAGTTTCTGGTCCGGACGCTGGACGGTGCGTTCGGTGATGCTTTCCTCGGTGGTGGTGAAGCGGTCAGCAGTCACGGCACCGCCGTGGACCCGGCGCACCGTTCCGAGGGCTTCCAGTGCGGCGAGGTCCCGGCGGACGGTCTCGGTGGTGATGCTGAAACGCTCGGCAAGTACCGTCACGCTGGCCCGGCCGTGACTGGCCACAAGCTCCGCGATCTTCTGTTGGCGTTCCTCGGCGAACACGTACCCTCCATTGCGCTGGTGGTTCAACTGCTTCTTGTCCGTCTGGAGTGATGACTGTCACTCCAATGTGGAATTAGTTGACTTTATCTTTGTTTCTGTTGGGTTGTCAATGAGTTTGGGTGTGAAACAAAGGAAATACAACTGAACTCAACGTTGGAGTGCGTGCCCCGCAGCAAAACGACAGCAAAGCGCCGGCCCGGATCGTCGCGATCCGGGCCGGCGCTATTTTGCTGGCGGCATTTTTAGCTGCTGCTGCAGCTGCGTATTCAGTTGTTGGCGTCGAGGTGGACTCGCTAGACGTTGCCTTCGCGGGTATCGTGCCTGGTGATCCGTTCGCCGGTCTCAGGATCCGCCGTCGAGCGCGTCTCGCTGACGCGGTGGCGCCGGCCTGGCGAGGCGAGAATCAGCGAAGCGATCAGGCCGATGACACCAACGGCCATCAGGATGTAGCCGATCAGCGTCTGGTCGACGTAGGGGATCAGTCCCGGCGTAACGGCCCAGGCCAGGATGGCACCCAGGGCGATAAGGAATATGGATGAGCCGATTCTCATGGACGTGCTCCTTCTGTACGCTGCGGAATATCCGCTGTATTGATAAGCATACTGTCAAGTTTCACGCTACCGCCATGAATCCGTGGTTTCAATGACACGTGACTTGGGCCGCCGGGAGGATTCCAAGGCGTCCGCCGGGCTGTCCCGTTGGGGAGTTTCAGCGCCGGGCCGGTAAAATTTCCTGCCGTGGATTGTGTTTACTTCGACGCCGGCCGGTGCCGTTCCTGTTCATTCATGGGTACCCCGTACTCCCGGCAGTTGGCCGCGAAGGAGGACGACTGCCACGGGCTGCTGGCGGCCCACGGTGGAATCCGTTGGCTGCCCAGCATCCAAAGCGCTGAGTCCGGCTTCCGGAACAAGGCGAAGATGGTGATCGGCGGGACGGCAGCCGAGCCGACGATCGGCATTCTCGACGCCGCCGGCGATGGCGTGGATCTCAGCGGCTGCAACGTCTGTTCCCCCGGATTGCAGGCCACTTTCCCCGTCCTGGCCACCTTCATCAGCCGCGCCGGGCTAAGTCCCTACAGCGTGCCCAGGCGCAGTGGGGAGCTGAAGAACATCATCCTCACCGAGTCGCCGGACGGTGAGCTGATGCTGCGGCTGGTGATGCGTTCCACCCAGCTGCTGCCCCGGATCCAGAAGTTCCTGCCCGGGTTGCTGGCCGATCTCCCGCAGCTGCGCGTTGTCTCCGTCAATCTGCTCCCCGAACACAAGGCGGTGGTGGAGGGCGCCGAGGAAATCGTGCTGACCAATGAATCTACGTTGCCGATGCGGGTCAATGACGTGGTTCTCCACCTGCGGCCGCAGAGCTTCTTCCAGACCAACACGGACATTGCCGCAGCCTTGTACCGGCAGGGCCGCGAATGGGTGGAGCTGGTTTCGCCGGCTTCGGTTTGGGACCTGTACTGCGGCGTGGGCGGATTTGCCCTGCACTCTGCGGCACCGGACCGGAACGTCACCGGGATCGAGTTCAGCCCCGAAGCCATCACCAGCGCACGGCTTAGCGCCCGGGACGCTGGGCTGGACCGGGTCCTGTTCGAGGCGGGCGACGCGACGGCGTTTGCGCTCACCTGGGGTGCCGCAGGTTCAGAGCGTGCGGCTTCAGGTGCCGGAACGTCCGACGGCGGACCCGACCTTGTGATCGTCAACCCGCCCAGGCGGGGGATCGGGAGCGAACTATGCTCCTGGCTGGAATCGTCGTCGGTGCAGCACCTGTTGTACTCCAGCTGCAACGCGAAGTCCTTGGCAAAGGACCTGGCCGCGCTGCCCTCGTTCACGGCGCGCGAGGGCCGGCTCCTGGACATGTTCCCGCAGACCAGCCACTACGAGGTCATGGTGCTGCTGGAACGCAAGCCGGCCTAGCACCAGTCTCCAGCCTGCCTGGTTTGGCACGGCCCGGAAGAAAGCCGGTCTCCGCTGAAAGACTGACTAGGCTGAAGCGGTGGAAACAGTCGTCTGGTCCAGGCCCGAATCCCAACGTGCGGGAACACCCTTGCTGGTGATGCTCCACGGGTACGGCACCGATGAAAAGCGGATGGAAAAGCTCTTTGGCTTGCTGCCCGATGAGTTCACCTGCGCAGCGCCCCGGGCGCCCATGGTTATTGGTGATGACTTCGGCTGGTTCCTCCTGGACTACTTCCTCACCAACGACTTCGCTGACGTCATCTCGGCCACCAACAAAGTCCACACCTGGATCAACTCGCTTCGCACCGGACACAGCAGCGTCACCCTGCTTGGCTACTCGCAGGGAATGGCCATGGCAAGTACGTTGTTACGCCTACATCCGGAAAAATATCAGGCCGTAGCAGGCCTTTCCGGATTTGTCCTGGACAACGAACTTTTGGCCATGAGTGAACAGTTCCCCAGCAGACCACCCTTTTTTTGGGGCCGGGACCGGGACGACCTTGTTATCAACGAGGACGCCATCGAGCACACTGCCCGGTGGCTGGAAGAAAATACCGCCCTGACGGCCCGCACTTACCCTGGCATGGGGCATTCGATCAGTGTGCAGGAAATGGTGGATGTCTCCGCGTTCCTGCGTCACTACGTCCTGAAAAACCCCTGACGGAACGTTCCTTAAATCCACTTGCGAGCGCTTTTGCAAGCGCTTACACTCGACTTTTGGCCACGTTCTTACCTACGCGCGGCGGGTACCGAATTAACCCGGCAGGGCTGTGGGACCGGAGGAACCGGCACGCTTGCCTGCGGGCCCGCCAATCCGAGAGGACGCTCCAACCACATGAGCTCAACATTTACTGACAACACCACGGCCTGGACCGGTGCCGCGGCCATTCTGTTTGACCTCGACGGCGTACTTACCCCCACGGCTGTCATCCATGAGCGCGCCTGGCAGCAGCTGTTCGAGGGCTACCTTGGGCAGCACCCTGGCGTCCCGGCGTATGCGGAAAGCGACTACTTCGACCACATCGACGGTAAACCACGGTTCGACGGCGTCAGGGACTTCCTGGCATCCCGCGGCATTGTGCTCCCCGAGGGCCCGCTGGATGACGCGCCTGGGAATGACACAATCCACGGCCTCGGCAACCGCAAGAATGCAGTGTTCAACAGCATTGTTGCCGCAGGCGTGGATCCGTACCCCGGCTCCGTCAAGTTCATGGATGCCGCAGAAGAGCGCGGGCTCCAGCTCGCAGTCGTCTCCTCTTCCCGGAATGCCCCCGCCGTCCTGAAGGCCGCAGGCCTCGACCACCGCTTTGAGGTGGTGGTGGACGGCGTGGTGGCAGCGGCGGCCGGACTGCCCGGCAAACCCCGGCCGGACACCTATGCTTACGCCGCAGGACTGCTGGGACTCGCCAGCGAGGACTGCGTAGTGGTGGAAGACGCCGTTTCCGGCGTGCAGGCCGGCCATGCAGGCTCGTTCCATTCGGTGATCGGGGTCGACCGTGGTGCCGGGCACCAGTCACTCCTCGACGCGGGCGCAACCCTGGTTGTCAACGACCTCGACGAACTCCTCTAGCGGGAGCGGGCGCCACAGCCCCGGGCGCCACGCCCCGCGTTACAGCAACAAATTTCCGCATCAACTGCCAAAGGACCCAACACCATGGCACTGGTAACACAAGACCGCACACGTTTTCCCGACGATCCCTGGAAGCTGGTTGAAACAAGCCATCGTCCCGGGGATGAGGGCACCCTTGAGACCCTTTTTGCCCTGGGCAATGGGCACCTGGGTATCCGCGGCGCACATTGGTCCGCTGCCGACGTCGGACTTCCCGGCAGTTTCATCAACGGGCTGCACGAGATCTGGGACATCCGGCACGCGGAAAACGCCTTCGGCTTTGCCCGCACCGGCCAGCGCATCCTCTACATCCCGGATGCCAACAACTTCACTGTAATGATCGACGGCGAGACGCTGACACTCGCCGAATCCGCAGTGCAGGACTATCGTCGCACGGTGGATTTCGCCACCGGCATTTACGAATGCCGCATCACCTGGCAGACCCGCTCCGGAGCCCTGGTCGCCACGACTGAACGCAGGGCCGTAGGTTACGAAACCCGCGGTGGCCTGGGTATCTCGCTGGAGATCGACGCCGACAGGGCCGTGTCCGCCGACGTCACCTCGTCCGTGATCAACCGCCAGGACCAGCCTGTGGAGGACCACTCCGGACACGATCCACGCCGCTCCGGCCGGCACGCGGGTCGGGTGCTGTTGCCCGTTCGCACGGACGGCGCCGACGGCTCATTCCGGCTGTCCTGGGAAGCTGCGGAATCGAAGCAGCGGGTGGGAATCGGCGTCGACCATTGGAATTCCGCCGGGCTGCAGCCCTTTGAGACGCTGGTTGACCAGGACGACAGCAGCGTCCGGTACATTCTGGCGCTGAACCCGGGCGATCCGTTCCGGCTGGAGAAGAGCGTCAGCTATGCGGTGGCGCATCATACGCAGGAGGCTGCCGTGGATACCGCGGAAGTCGCCGAGGAGGGGCTGAAGCCGGTAGCGGAGATTTTCGCCGAGAGCATGCGGCACTTCGAGCAGTACTGGGCCACGGCCGACATCCGCGTGGGTGGTCCGAACGGGCTGCAGCAGGCCGTCCGCTGGAACCTGTTCCAGCTGGCGCAGGCTACTGCCCGCGCCGACGTGGGCGGCATTCCCGCTAAGGGCGTCAGCGGATCCGGCTATGAGGGGCACTACTTCTGGGACCAGGAGGTGTACCTGCTGCCCTACCTGACCTACACCAACCCCGAGGGTGCCAGGAAGGTCCTGGAATTCCGGCACTCGATGCTGCCCGAGGCCCGCGTCCGCGCCAAGGAACTGAGCGTGGACGGGGCACTGTTCCCGTGGCGAACCATCAACGGGCTGGAGGCCAGCGCCTACTACGCCGCCGGCACCGCGCAGTTCCACATCGCCGCCGCCATCGCCTTTGCCACCAATCGGTACCTGTGGGCCAGCGGCGATGCCGGCTTCCGTGAGGGCATGGGGGCAGAGCTGTTGATCGAGACCGCCCGGATGTGGGTGTCGCTCGGCTTCTTCGGCAAGGACGGGCAGTTCCATATCCACGGTGTGACCGGCCCGGATGAGTACACCGCCGTCGTCAATGACAACCTGTACACGAACGTGATGGCGCGGTTTAACCTCCGTGCCGCCGCAGCGCTGGATCACCCGTCGATTAACGACGACGAGCGGCAGCTGTGGCAGGCCGCTGCGGACCTGATCCAGCTCCCGTTCGATGACCGGCTGCAGGTCTACTCGCAGGACGCCGACTTTATGACCCTTGAGCAGTGGGACTGGGGCACGCCGCGGGACAAGTATCCGCTGCTGCTGCACTTCCACCCACTGGTGATCTACCGGCACCAGGTCCTGAAGCAGGCGGACACCGTGCTGGCCATGTTCCTGCAATGGCAGGATTTCAGCGCTGAGCAAAAGCAGCGCGCCTTCGACTTCTACGATCCCATCACCACCGGCGACTCCACCCTGTCCGCGTGTGTGCAGGGCATCATGGCCGCCGAAGTGGGCTACACCAGGGCGGCGCTGGACCACTTCACCAATGCGGTCTTCATCGACCTGGACGATTCACACGGGAACACGATCGACGGCGTGCACATTGCATCCGCCGGTGGGGTGTGGAGCTCGCTGGTCTGCGGTTTCGCCGGCCTGCGGGACCAGGGCGCCGTGCCGTTCTTCGATCCGAGGCTCCCGCAGGAATGGAGCGGCCTGTCCTTCTCGGTGCGGCTCCGGGGCGGCCTGTTGTCCGTGGACCTGACACCGGGGCAGCTGTCCTTGCGGACTGACGGGATAGCGCTGGACGTCGACGTCCGGGGAAAGCTGGTCCGGGTGGGACCCGAAGGCGTCTCTGTTCCGCTGGAGGAAGTCCCCGTCCCCGAGCCCACGGTATTCCCGTCCGGGCTGCCGACCGCGAGCATCCCAATGGTGCAGACCGGGGTTTAGCTTCTGCGCGTTGGTCCCGTTCACCCTGCCCCTGCCCAAATGCGAGCTACTTGGGCAGGGTGGGGCCTGCGGAGGTGGCCTCGGGTTCGGCTTCCTCCGGGGCGTGGTCCAGCGGGTGGGCCAGTTCGTCCTGCGGCATCTTCGCGGCAATCATGGCGACGGCGGCCAGCACCGGGCCGATTGCGCCCGCCACCAGGAAAATCACCCAGAGCGGCATGACCTCCGCGGCCGGACCAGCAAGCGCCATGGAGAGCGGCATCAGCGCCAGGGACACAAAAAAGTCCAGGCTGGAGACGCGTCCCAGCAGGTGCGGCGGAACGCGCCGTTGCAGCAGGGTGCCCCACAGCACCATTCCGGCGCTGCCCGTGGCGCCGAAGATGAACAGCGCTCCCGCCAGCACCCAGAAGCTCTGGATAAGCCCGACGGCGGCAAGCGGCAATGCGCCGACGGCCCACAGCGCCATCATCACCGTGAGGTAGCGGCGGGGGAGTTTCAGCGATGCCGTCACCAGGGAGCCAATGGCCCCGCCAACACCCATGATGGCGAGGAGGAACCCGAACATCCGTGCGTCCCCGCCCAGCTGGTCCCGCACCACAAAGGGGATCAGCACCTCGATGGGGCCGATCATAAACAGCACCGAGACGCATGCCCACAGCAGCGTCCACAGCAGCCACGGCGTGCGCAGGGTGTAGGTGACGCCTTCCCGGAGGTCGTGCAAAAGCGTGGTCTTGGCAGCCGGCGCGGGCGTGTTCAGGGTGTTCCGGCCCAGCATGTTCAGGATCAGGAATGCCAGCAGGTGGCAGGCAGCCACTCCCGCCACTGCATACGACGGTGACAGTGCGGCAACAACCAAACCGGCGACGGCGGGTCCTGCCGCTTGCTGCAGGACGGGCCGCATGGTCCCTTCCATGCCGTTGGCCGCCAGCAGATCCGTGGGCGGGAGGATCCTCGGCAGGATCGCCGAGTATGCCGGGAAGAAGAAAGCCGCGCCAACACCAAGGACGAATGCGCCGACGGCCAGGTGCCAGAGTTCCAGCCAGCCGGACATGGCCAGCCCGGTGATGGCGGCGATGACAGCCAGGTTTGCACCCTCGACGCCGATGATCAGCAGCCGCTGCGGGACCCGGTCCGCGGCGATCCCGCCGGCCAGGACAAACGCGACCAGCCCAACGCTTCCGGCCGCGGCCACCATGGACAGTTGCAGGGGTCCGCCGCCCAGGGCAATCACCTGGTAGACCATGGCAACGGCCCACATTCCGGAGCCGAAAATGGAGATGGCCAGCGCCGCGATGAGCACCCGGTAGTCACGGTGCACGAAGGGACGCAAAGCGCGGAGGGTGGGCATGGACCAAGTCTAGGCACTCGCCCAACCAAGTAGCAGTAGTTGCCGTTTAGAGGCCTGTAAAGGGCAACTACTGCTACTCAGTTGGGGAGGTGTAAGCATGCTTAGCGTCGAACCGGCTTAGGATGGATAGGCGCAGCCAGCCAACCCGCTGCTGGCGCCTTGACGAAGCAGACGTGAACGAAGGTGACCATGGCCAGGCGAGCAAATCCAGCCGTAAAAATTGCCCAGAAGACGGCCCACGACGCTGTGTTCGATGCCGAGGGCAAGCCGAAGCCCGGCGTCCACAACATGCTGCTCCGCGCCGTCGAAATCCAGCGGCCCCTGGTGCTGGCAAACCTTCGCCGGCTGCAGCGCAGGCATCCCAAGGCATCCGCCGCGCAGCTGGCAGCGATCCTGGAACGGAACTACCTCACCGCAGTAACCGGCGGCGGGGCACTCGTGGGCGCCACGGCCGTCGTACCTGGTGTGGGAACGGTGGCGTCGCTGGGACTGTCCGCCGTGGCCACTGTGGGTTTCCTGGAAGCCACGGCACTCTACGCAACATCGCTGGCGGAACTCCACGGCATCCGACTGGTCAACCCGGACAAAGCCAGCACCATGGTGATGGCCATCATGCTGGGCGAGGAAGGCACGGCGCTGCTGGGCAGCCTGAGCGGCCAGGCCCGTGGCAACGGATCCAGCCCCACCAAAGCCTGGGGGAGCGTCCTGTCCAGGGCCGTACCGCTCTCTGGCTTCGGCTCCGTCCGGGAACGCATCCAGAAGGCCTTCCTTCGCAGCCTCCTCAAGCGCCAGGGCACAGCGCTCCTTGGCCGCGCCCTCCCGTTCGGCATTGGGGCGGCGGTAGGTGGTGCCGGTAACCTCATGATGGGCCGTGCCGTCGTCGCTAATGCGAAGGAAGCGTTCGGCCCGCTCCCGGACACCATTCCGGGCGAACTCCGTGCGGTGGCCACCGCGGCGGAGCCACCGGCGGTTGAATCGCCAGGCCCGGAAGGCAACACCCTTGGACCTTAACGCTGACCTCGGCGAATCATTCGGCTCCTGGACCATGGGCAATGACCCTGCCATGTTCCAGATCGTCACCAGCGCCAACGTGGCCTGCGGCTTCCACGCGGGTGATCCCGTCACCATGCTGGACAGCTGCCGTGCGGCCTTTGAACTTGACGTCACCGTGGGCGCGCATGTTGGCTACCGGGACCTCGCCGGCTTTGGACGCCGCGCCATCGACATGTCCTTCGACGAGCTTTTTGGCGACGTCCTGTACCAGCTGGGAGCGCTCGACGGCGTGGCGCACGCCGTGGGTGCCTCCGTTGACTACGTGAAGCCGCACGGAGCGCTCTACAACAGGACGTTCAGCGATGCCGAGCAGGCCTCCGCCGTGGTGGCCGCCATCCAGGCCTACGATCCGGGCCTGCCCATCCTGGGCCTGCCGGGTTCCCAGTTGCTGGAGCAGGCGCGCGAAGCAGGCCACCCGGTCTTCATCGAGGCCTTTGTGGACCGCGCCTACCAGCCCGACGGCACGCTGGTGCCGCGCTCCCAGGAGGGTGCCGTGCTGCACGACGCCGGCATGATCGCGGAGCGGGCCGTGCGCCTGGCCACCAAGGGTGAGGTTGTGGCGATTGACGGAAGCGTTGTGAACGTACGACCTGATTCACTCTGCATCCACGGCGACACCCCGGGCGCAGTGGAGATGGCCGTTGCCGTGCGGGATGCCCTGCAGCGGGCCGGCGTGGAGCTGGCCTCCTTCGCTTAGTAGGCTTCGGACCGTCGGACTGGGACCTTAACCGAAGATCAGGTGGGCCACCGTAAAGATGGCCAGCCCGGCGAGTGAGCCCACCACGGTGCCGTTGATCCGGATGAACTGCAGGTCCTTGCCCACCTGGAGTTCGATCTTCCGTGAGGTGTCCTCGGCGTCCCAGCGCGAGACGGTATCGGTGATCACCCCGGCGATGTCCGAGCGGTAGGTCCGCACGAGGTATCCGGCGGCGTCGCCGACCCAGGTGTTCACCTTTCCGGCCAGTTCGACGTCGTCAACCAGCCGGGTGCCGAAGTCGCGGACTGCGCTCTTGAACCGGACGGTGAGCTCGCTGTCCGGATCCTCGACGGCGGTGAGCAGCGCGTTCTTGACGGTGGCCCACGTGCGGGACGCCAGTTCCTGGACCTCGGGATCGCCCAGGACCTGGGATTTGATGTGCTCGGCGCGGGCGATCATGGCGGGATCGTGCTGGAGGTCCCGGGCCAGGGTGCTGAGGTAGGTATCGATCGACTTCCGCACCTGGTGCTGCTGGTCCGCCTGCACAGCCTGGGCAAACTTCAGGATCTCCAGGTACACCTTGTCGCCCACAATGCCGTCCACGAAGTTCGGAACCCACGATGGCGACCGGTCCGCCACCAGCCTGCTGACCGTTTGGTGGTTGTCCCGGATCCAGTCGGCGGCACGGTCCACCAGCAGGTCGACCAGTGCGTGATGATGGCCTTCAGCGAAAATCCGCTCGGCGAGCCGGCCCACGGGAGGTCCCCACGGCGGAGCTAGCAGATGCTTGCGCACCATTCCCTCGATCACTGCCTGGACGTCGTCGTCATTCAGGACCTTGAAGGCACCGCGGATGACGGCGGCGCCCTCCTTGGCCACGCGCTCGGCACCGCCGGGACCGGACAGCCATTGCCCGGCCTTGCGGGCGATGTTGATGGTGGCCAGCTTGTCCTGGACCACCTGCTCGGAGAGGAAATTGGTCTCCACGAACTCGCCCAGCGAGGCGCCGATCTGATCCTTCCGGCGCGGGATGATAGCCGTGTGCGGAATCTTGATGCCCATGGGGTACTTGAAAAGCGCTGTCACGGCGAACCAGTCCGCGAGGGCACCCACCATGCCGCCTTCCGCGGCCGCACGGACGTATTGAAGCCACGGGTAGGTGTCCTGAAGCGCGAAGGCGACGACGAAAACCACCGCCATAAAAAGCAGCAGCGACAGTGCCAGGGCCTTCATTCGGCGCAACGCTGCTGCCTTCTCGGCATCGCCGGCGCTGAGCCCCGAGGGATCCACGGAAGGCCCGACGGCGGCAGTGGGCTTTGTGGGCGCGCCTGGGCCGGGGCCTGCGGAGGAAATTGGATCAGTGTTCACCTGCATGTGCCCAGCCTAGTGCCGGTCCCTGACACGGGGTTGGCTAGGGTGTCCTCATGACATTTGACGAGTCTTCAACTGCCCGTCCACTGGTCTTCGCCCACCGTGGAGCGAGCGCTGCCTATGCGGAGCACACCCGCGCAGCCTTTATGCAGGCCTTGGCCGACGGCGCCGATGGCGTGGAATGCGACGTCCACCTGACGCGCGACGGCCACGTGGTGCTGATCCATGACGACACCCTGGACCGCACCTCGGACGGCACGGGCGAGGTTGCAGACCGCACGTTGGATGAACTGCACCAGCTGGACTTCTCGTCCTGGAAGGGCGTCCGGATTCCGGAGGCTTACGGAGCCAAGTCGGAGCAGTTTCTCACCCTGGAAGAGCTCCTTGAGATCCTGCAGGGCGCGGGCCGTCCCGTGGGCCTGGCGATCGAGCTCAAGCACCCCAATCCCTACCAGCTCAAGCTTGAGGATAAGGTCCTTGAGGTCCTGGCGGAACACGGCTGGGCTCCGGAGTCCTCGGTGGTGGACAACATCAGCGTGACGTTCATGAGCTTCAGCACGGATTCCATCCAGCATTTGCTGCGCCTGGTTCCTCCCAACTTCCTGTGCCAACTGGTGCATGAGGTGGACCTGGCGGACCTTCGCCAGGACCATGGACTGGGGCCGATCACCGGCGGCGCCGTGGCCAACGTGTTGAGGGCCGCCCAGCTCGACGCCGAACAGGTCCTGGACGACGGCAAGGTGCTGCTGGCCGGCCCGGGCATCGACTACGTACGCGAGCACGCCCGTACGGTCCAGCGCTGGATGGAGTCGGGCCGCCGGTTCCGCGTCTGGACTGTGGACTCAGAGAACGATGTGGCCCTGTGCCAGGGACTCGGCATCCACGAGATCACCACCAACAAGCCTGCCGCTGTCCTTGCCCAGATCGGAAGCCAGGAAGCGTACCCGGCCTGTGATTAAGGGTCCTCAGCTTGTGATTAAGTAGGGGAATGCGTTTGAAGCTGCTGGAATCGCCGGCCGTCCGGGTTGGCCTGTCCATCAGCATCGCCACTGGCCTCTATGGCGTCTCTTTTGGTGCCTTGTCCGTCACCTCGGGCCTGGATTTCTGGCAAACCATGGCGCTGAGCCTCTTGTTGTTCAGCGGCGGTTCGCAGTTCGCGTTCATCGGCGTGGTGGGCGGCGGCGGATCCGGACTCGCCGCCATGAGCGCGGCCACGCTGTTGGGCATGCGCAACGGCATCTACGGCATGCAGATGAACGCCCTCCTGCGGCCGAAGGGCTGGCACAGGTTCGCGGCCGCCCAGGTGACGATCGACGAATCGACGGCCACCAGCACCGGGCAGTCCGATCCGGACGAGCAACGGCGGGGATTCTGGGCCGCCGGGCTTGGCATTTACGTCCTCTGGAACCTGTTCACCGCCGTCGGCGCCCTTGCCGGAAGCAGCCTTGGCGATCCGAAGCAGTGGGGCCTGGACGGTGCAGCAGTGGCGGCTTTCCTGGCGCTGTTGTGGCCACGGCTGAAGGGGCGTGAACCGGTGGCGATCGCCGTCGTCTGCGCCCTGGCTACCGTCCTGGCGGCTCCGTTTGTTCCCGCGGGCGTCCCCATCCTGGTGGCGGCCGTTGTGGCCGCCGCCGTGGGCTGGTTCAGCCATGGACGCCGGGACGAAGGGTTGGAGCCCGACGTCGATCCTTACGACGGCGGACATCGTCACCATTCCGAGGCGACAACTCAACGGGACCAGGCAGCGGGCCGCCGGCAGGAGGACCTGCCATGAACCTTTGGCTTTGGATATTGATCGCATGTGTACTGGCCTACGCCTGGAAGCTTGTTGGTTATCTGGTGCCGGCCAAACTGCTGGAAAATCCGAGAATGTCCCGGATCGCGGGCACCATGACCATCGGCCTGCTGGCATCCCTGACGGTGGTTAATGCCGTGGCCACGGGGCAGTCACTGGTACTGGACGCCCGCATCGGCGCCCTTATAGCGGCTGCAGTCGCGCTCTTTTTCCGGGCCCCTTTCCTGGTGGTAGTGCTGGCGGGGGCAGGGACTGCGGCAGGGCTAAGGCTCCTCGGCTGGGGCTAGGGCGCACAGATGGAAGTCGCCTCCGCCGTCGTTTGCTGTGGTGGTGCCGGGCTCCCGGGGTTAGCATGAGAGTGGTTATGCAGTTGGCCATGAACCTGACCGTCGGCGGAAATCCGCCGTTGTAAGTGGGGAGCATGGACACGAATCGGCATCGCACCACCAATCCCAAGGCAGATAATTCCATTTCCGTTCCAGCCGTCCAGGCAGTTGCCGGGGCCAGGCCAAAGCGCTTCTACCGCGAGTTCGCTGCACTGCAGGTTGTACCCGTAGATGAATTGGTCATCCTGCAGTTTTATCTCCAGGAAGCGGAAGGCCCGGAGGCCACGAGCTCATCGTTGGAGCTGTTGGCCGCGGTTAACCAGGAATTGCGAATCCGGGCAGGCCGGTCATCCGGTCCGTCCGCCAGCCAGGGACAATCACGAAGCGCGCCGTAGCACCAGACCGCGAAACCGGAAGGACCACCATTTCCATGAACCATGATTCAGATCGAGCTGCCCGCCCCGGGGATTCCACGGGGTCCCTTTCAACGCGGGATTTGCGCGATCTTGCCCGCCGCCGTCGGGAAGCCGAAGAGAAGTTGCAGCAACACCTTAAGGAAGCTGAACACCACACGCCGAACGAAGGACTGCACGAGGGGCATCACCACAACGGAAAGTAGAAGACTTCTATTCGGGTCCCCGGCGCTTAGGGTTTCCGGGCCAGTCCAGCGTGGGTCAGCCCAGCATGGCGCCGGGGAATGGATCACCCAGCAGCGGGACCTGCGGCGGGAGTTTCCGGTCCAGCCGCTGGGTGCGGAGGGAATCTTCCACCAGGGCCAGGGGACGGCGCCAGGCATCGGAGCCGGGCTCCATGGTGTCCACCGCCCCGATCAGCATGGCCAGGAGCCGGACCATATCGGTGAGGGAAACGTCGTCGCGCAGTGTCCCCTGCCGCTGGCCGCGACCCAACAGGACACCGACTGATTCGATGAGGCTTCCGGTGATTCCAACCAGAAGCTGGCGGCGTCCGGCTACGGCTCCCAGCAGGTTTGCGTCTTCGCTGGAGGCAGCCATGATCGCCTCCATTACCTGGAAAAGGCCCGCGGCCGAGTCTTCTTCCAGCAGCGCCTGGGCGATGACAGGATCAACGCTGGTGCGCAGCTGGCGGTTCAGAGCAGCCAGAACCAGGTCCTCTTTGTCCGCAAAATTACGGAACAGTGTGGCAGGGCCGACCCCGGCAGTAGCGGCGATGGTCTGCAACGGCACATCGGGGCCATATTCACGGAAACACTGGCTGGCCGCGGTAATGATTTTGTCTACGTTTCGGGCGGCGTCCGCACGGAGGGGCTTGCGGGCTGCTACGACGTTCATTCCAACAGATTAGCCAAAGCGCGCCAAAGGTGGAGGGTTACCCTGCAGTAGCGCGAATTTGTGACGCGACGGGGCCTGCTGTTCCCTGCCGGACTCGGCCCCTTGCGTGGCAGACTGACCCTATGTTGCTAGCATTTTCTGTTGCCCCGTCCGGTACCCCGTCTGGCTCCGCTGCTGGTGCGTCCGACGTTCCGGGAGCCTCCGACGCTTCCGTGCACGACGCCGTCGCTGCCGCCGTCAAGATCGTCCGCGAGTCCGGACTGCCCAACAGGACCAGTTCCATGTTCACTGAGATCGAATGCGAATGGGATGAGGTCTTCGACGTCGTAAAGCGCGCCACGGAAGCAGTGGGCCGCTTCGGCAGCCGCGTTTCCCTGGTGATCAAGGCCGACATCCGCCCCGGCTACTCCGGCGAACTCACGGCCAAGGTCGAGCGGCTCGAGGACGCGCTGGACAAGCAGGACTAGGTCTACTCGGCCCCCGAACGGACGTCCGACTGAACAAGCAGGACTAGAGCTCAGGAGCCTGGGCCGGATGTCCGCTTGGATATCCAAGACCTGATTTTCCAAGGGCCTTATTCTCCTATACCAAGGTCGGGTTAGGACGGGGTTTTCCAGCCCAGGACCAGGGATGGCGCTCGGACGTGGCCAGGACCAGGCCAGGATTGGGGCGGCCTCGACGGCGGAGCCTCCCTGGGCCGATCGGTCAACCAGTTCGGTGGTGGTGCCAACTGTCCTGTGGGACTTCATGGTCCGGTGGGGCGGCAAATTCCTCCAGCAGTTCAGGATGTGCGGCGGCGAACTCGTCCCATGCCGCCGATTGTTCCAGGAGCCAATCTGGCGGTTCCGGATAAGCGCCGGTCCAGGTTGGTTCGTCGGTCTCCGCGGGCTCTTGACAAGGTTCGTTGTTCGGGTTTTGGTCAGGCTCCGCCCTTGAGGCCGGGTAGGAGCCTGGTTCGGGCTGTGTCCGGCCTGGTTGTAGCGGGTTGAGGATTCCTGGTGGCCAGGTGGTGGGTTGCCATTGTTGGGTTTCGGTGCGATAGGTCCTTCCGGTGGGTGATGTCCAGCCTGGTTGTTGGGTTTTCCTGGTGGTTGCCGCTGTATCTGGACCTGCACCGGTGCCTGCGGTCGTGTTTGGAGCCGTGTCGGTGCCTACCTCTGCGTCCGTGCCGGTGCCTTTATCCGTGTCTGTGCCGGTGGGGGTCCAGGTGGTGTTGTGTTTGAGCATGTGGTGTTTGCGGCAGAGTTGTTGGAGGTTGGTGGTGGCGGTGGTGCCGCCGTGGTTCCAGGCGGTGGTGTGGTCTGTTTCGTTGTCGAGGGAGTGGTTGTTGCAGCCGGGGAAGCGGCATTTGCCGTCGCGGAGCATGAGGAAGCGGCGCATGGCGGTGGGGATGCGGTAGCTGGTTCTGCTGATGTCCAGGGGTGTGCCGTCGCGGGGGTCGGTGAGGACGCGGTGGAAGGATTCGGCGCCGCCG
>JAPSJV010000048.1 GCA_031178005.1 Pseudarthrobacter sp. | reverse complement strand
AACCCATCCAGTTTAGGTGCAGTCACCGATCCCTATGCGGTGCGCATCTGGGCCAGGGGTGGCGGGGCGATGGGCAGCAACGCGGTGCCCGCGCTGATGGTGTCCGCGGACAGCTCCCAGACACGCCGCAGTGCACAGAATTTCCACCAGTGATGCTTGAGGACTTCCGGGTTGGCACGGACAGGCCGGACTTCCGTTTCACCAATGGCCACTGCCAGCAACACGGGGTTCTCGCCGTACTTCCACGGTTCCCAGGTTCCCGCTACCGGATCCACCAGGCTCTCTTCGGCTTTCATGCCGGCCACCAGCTGCATCACCACCTTGTCATCAAGGGGTTTGACCAGCCCGTCACGCGTGGTGCCCTTGGTCTTGTAGTCGATCAGGCAAACCCGGCCGTTGATCCGCGCCACCAGGTCCAGCGTTCCGGCATACCCTACGGAGTTGTTCCACACCGTGATTTCCGGAGCGATGGGTTCCACCGCAAAGAGCTCCCACCATTCGTCGAAGCGGACGGCGAAGGCTTCCTCCCCGTTCGCGGCGAGGGCCTCCCGGGCTTCTTTCATCTCATGCGGGCGGTCAAGTGCCCGGAGGGCCACCTGTTCGCAGTAGTTATGCACGCGGTCCCCGCGCCTGGCGGCCTCGTCCCTGTAAGTTTCGGCAGCTTTGGCGGCACGGTTAACAGCCTGCTTGATTTTGGCCGGGCTTCCCAGGCAGTCTGCGAGCAGCGGATCCTTGGCCAGGCTGCTGGCTCCCATGTACCCGAACCAGCCGTCCAGCCCGTGCGGCTGCTGCCCTATTACCGTGGTGATGGACGGCACCGAAAACTGCTCGGATGTGGACCGCGCATACATCCTGCCGTATTCGGTAGCGTGGGCGAGAAGTGGATCAGTCATGGAAAAGACTCTTTCACAGGGGGCCGACAAAATCTCCGGACGCAGGTCCGGGCACAAAAAAGGTCCGTTTCCGCTGCTGAATGTGCGGAAACGGACCAATCATCTGTGGGCGATACTGGGTTCGAACCAGTGACCTCTTCGGTGTGAACGAAGCGCGCTACCACTGCGCCAATCGCCCTGATGCACTTGAATGCTAGCTGACTATGTGGGCAATTCAAAAATCGGCCCCCAACTGCATCCGCGCCCAGGCCCGGCTGGCACAAAGCAGCGCACGAGCCTCGCCAATGAACAGCCAGGCGGGAAGCCGCCCGCCGGAAATTACATGGCTGTAACTCGTGTTCAGCCGCGCCATTACAGGGAAGCAAGCGTATTACCGACTCCTGCTTCATCGCCGATTTGGAGAATTCCGGAACCTCCTATATTGTTTTTACTCGTTGGAAAGCGAGGAAATGCCGGGAACGGCAGCGAATCACCTCTCCAAAATGCGGACGTAGCTCAGCTGGTAGAGCACCACCTTGCCAAGGTGGATGTCGCGAGTTCGAATCTCGTCGTCCGCTCGCAGGACACTGTCATAGCAAAATTCCCCGGAATTGACGCTAACACGGTGGGTTGGCCGAGAGGCGAGGCAGCGGCCTGCAAAGCCGTATACACGGGTTCGAATCCCGTACCCACCTCGGTGAAAACCATGGTTTCCGGAGTGCATCCGGATGCAATGGGCGATTGGCGCAGCGGTAGCGCGCTTCCCTGACACGGAAGAGGTCACTGGTTCGATCCCAGTATCGCCCACTCGGCAAGGAAACTTGCCCCACGCAGTACGGCCCCGGCCGGATGGTACTGCACACGCGGACGTAGCTCAGCTGGTAGAGCACCACCTTGCCAAGGTGGATGTCGCGAGTTCGAATCTCGTCGTCCGCTCTCTTACTTCTTGCACAACCCATATGCCGGACTTCCGGTTCCGGGCGATTGGCGCAGCGGTAGCGCGCTTCCCTGACACGGAAGAGGTCACTGGTTCGATCCCAGTATCGCCCACACTTTCAGCAGCTCTCCGGAGCTGCTTTTTTGTTCCCCTCCGATGCTGTACCAGCTCCAGTCGCCAAAACAGGGGCCAAACGACCAAAACTGACAGGGCAACGCCGCGGCATCCGCTCCGGGCGAACGTCGAAAGCCCCCATTTTCCTTGGCAGGCCTCCCCCGCAGGGCTAGGATCTAATGCGGAGGAGCGACCTGGCTCCGCGATTGAAGGGAGGTGCTCGTGGGACTGATTGACGATCTAAAGGGCAAGGCTCAGGGTCTCATCCATGGCAACGAGCAGGCCATCAAGAACGGCCTCAACAAGGCCGGTGATTTCGTCGACACCAAGACCGGAGGCAAGTACTCCGGCCACGTCAACAAGATCCAGCATGGCGCTTCCAAGCTCATTGACAAGAACGGAACCCCGGGCCAGGCACCTGCCGCCGAGCAGGTTCCCCCGGTCACTCCCGTCAACCCGGTTCCGCCGGTTGACAGGACCCCGTAAAGGATTTGGCCAGGGTCTTGCCCTAGCACGTCAAGGGGGCGCGGGTCCCGCCGGGAGGCGGCACCCGCGCCTTTGGCGTTTAAACGGCCGGCGGCCCGCCCCTGCGCAGGCCCCGATTGCCTGTTCGCCCCGGCGCGCCGGTAACCTGCCGGTATGGCGAAGTCCCCCGCACCCTCCACAAAGCCCCAGGCCGGCCGCCAGCCCGGATTCGATACGCGGCCCGTTGTGGCAGGCATCGTTACCGCCCTGGTGGGCTTCACCTCATCCTTCGCCGTTGTGCTGACGGGACTCAAGGCCGTGGGCGCCGACCCAGCCCAGGCGGCGTCCGGCCTGCTGGCGCTGACGCTGGCAGTCGGCGTCGGCGTACTTCTGCTGGCATGGCGCTCCAAAGTGCCAGTGACACTGGCGTGGTCCACTCCCGGCGCTGCGCTCCTGGCCGCATCCGGAACGGCCGACGGCGGGTGGCCGGCCGCCGTCGGTGCCTTCCTGGCCACCGGAGTCCTGATAGCACTCACGGGCCTGGTCCCCGCCCTTGGCCGGCTGATGGCAAAAATTCCGACCACCCTGGCGCAGGCGATGCTAGCAGGGGTCCTCCTGCAGCTCTGCCTGGCCCCGTTCAAAGCCCTCGGCAGCGTCCCGTTGTTTGTGGCCCCCGTAATTATCTGCTGGCTGTTGATGATGAAGTTCGCGCCGAGGTGGGCCGTACCGGTGGCCCTCCTGGTGGCCCTTGCCGTGATCGGCATATCGCTGGCGGCCGGTGGGACTGGGTTGGGTCGGGGAAACGTGCTGCCTGCGCTTGTCTGGACCACACCGGCATTCAGCCTGCAGGCCATGGCGGGGATTGCCCTTCCGCTGTTCGTGGTGACCATGGCCTCGCAGAACGTGCCCGGGGTCGCTGTCCTGCGGTCCTTCGGATACGACACTCCGTGGCGCCCCTCCATGCTGGTGACGGGCGCCGGCACCGTTCTCGGGGCGCCGTTCGGCGGGCACGCGATCAATCTTGCCGCGCTAAGCGCCGCCCTTGCCGCCGGAGAGGAGGCCGGCAGCATCCGAAGCAGGCGGTGGATAGCCGGTTTCACCTCAGGCCTGGCCTACCTTGTGCTGGCCGCATTCTCCGCGGCCCTCGTCACTGTCGTCAATGCAGCGCCCCCGGGAATGCTGGAGGCGGTGGCGGGACTGGCGCTCCTGGGGACCCTGGCCGCGGCCATCTCCTCCGCACTTGCGGATGCGGACGACCGGATGGCCCCCTCCGTCACTTTCCTGATGGCTGCCTCGGGGCTCGCCTTCGCAGGGATCGGCTCAGCTTTTTG
The DNA here is from genome assembly GCA_031178005.1 of Pseudarthrobacter sp. Classification (GTDB taxonomy): domain Bacteria; phylum Actinomycetota; class Actinomycetes; order Actinomycetales; family Micrococcaceae; genus Arthrobacter. Next base: position 3,223 of record JAPSJV010000048.1, on the reverse strand, counting down.
GGCCCTTCTGGCAGGCCTTGCAGTACGGTCCCTGCTGGTCCAGCGGAAGACTGCCGACCGGAACCACCCGGGCACGCAGAAGGACTAGGACGGCTCGTGGTTCTGGCCCTCGCGGGCCAGTGCGGTGAGGCGGGAGACAGCCCGGAAGTATTTCTTCATGTAACCACCCGTCATCATCTCTTCGGTGAAGAGCTGGTCGAACGGAACGCCGCTGGCAAGGATGGGGACGTCCTTGTCATAAAGGCGGTCGGCCAGGACAACGAACCGGAGCGCCACCGCCTGCTCCGTGATGGTCTCCACGTTGCGCCACACCACGCCATCGATTCCGTCGATCAGCTGCCGGTAGCGGCTGGGATGCACACCGGCGAGGTGGTGGATGAGGGTGGCAAATTCGTCCTGGGCCACGGTCTTGCCGTCAAACTCCGCCTTCATGTGGGACGAGAGTTCGCTGTTCTTCAGCGGCGCCGGGGCGGCGGGCAGTCCGCGGTGGCGGAAGTCCTCGCCGTCGATCCGGATCACATCGAACTGGTCGGCCAGCACTTGGATTTCGCGCTGGAAGTCCACGGCGGCGAAGCGGCCGTCGCCCAGCGAACCGGGCAAGGTGTTGGACGTGGCGGCTAGCTTGACCCCGGCGTCGGCCAGTTCGCGCATGAGCCGTGACATCAGGACGGTGTCGCCCGGATCGTCGAGTTCGAATTCGTCGATGCAGACGAGTTTGTAGCTGCTCAGCGCGTCCACGGTTTTGCGGAAGGACAGGGCGCCCACCAGGTTGGTGTACTCCACGAAGGTTCCGAAGGCCTTCGGACCGGGCGACGCATGCCACAGGGACGCAAGCAGGTGGGTCTTGCCCACGCCGAAACCGCCGTCCAGGTAAATCCCGGCGCGCGAATCGTCCTTCTTGCCGAACAGCTTCTTGAACAGGCCGCCTCCGTCACCCGACCCCACGCCGTCGGCAAAGCCCTGAAGGGCGCGGACTGCTGCGGACTGGCTGGGCTGCCTGGGGTCCGGACGGTAGCTGGCAAAGGAGACCTGGCCGAACCGCGGCGATGGATAGAAGCCCTTTAGGAGTTCATCCACCGAAACTGCCGGAGTGCGGGCGGCAAGCTGTTCGATCTGTACCAAGGTGGTCCGTTCTGCTGGTAGGTGGTCCCCAGAAAGGATACCGGCAACACGCCACAGCCCCCGGCTTCCCTGGCCCCTTCAGCCGCCTGCGTGATGAAGGCAACATTTCGTCCTGTTAACGGAATACGGACATCGCCTGGGGCGCTGGCTAGTGTGGGAGCAGGTCCAATGCAGGTCCCGCGGGTCTCCCGTGTTCTCAATGAAAGGCCAACCCATGCCCTACCCCGTTGAACAAAACGAGAAATTCGCTGCCTACGCCCACCCGGAGCGTCTGGTCTCCACCGAATGGCTTGCCGCCGCGATCGAAAGCGGCGCCGTAGCCAATGGTGAGCTGGTAGTGGTCGAATCCGATGAGGATGTTCTCCTGTACGACACCGGCCACATTCCAGGCGCCGTGAAAATCGACTGGCACACCGACCTGAATGACGAGGTCACCCGGGACTACGTGGACGGGGCCGCCTTCGCTGAGCTCGCTGCCTCGAAGGGCATCTCGCGGGACAGCACCGTGGTCATCTACGGCGACAAGTCCAACTGGTGGGCCGCCTACGCCCTCTGGGTCTTCACGCTTTTCGGGCACGAGGACGTACGCCTGCTCGACGGCGGCCGGGACAAGTGGATTGCCGAAGGTCGGGAACTGACCAAGGAAAAGCCCGCGCCTGCGCGGGGCAACTACCCGGTGGTGGAGCGCGATGACGCTCCCATCCGCGCGTTCAAGGAGGATGTCCTGGCGCACCTGGGCAAGCCCCTCATCGATGTCCGCTCCCCCGAGGAATACACAGGTCAGCGCACGCACATGCCGGCCTACCCGGAAGAAGGCGCGCTGCGCGGCGGCCACATCCCCACTGCCGCTTCCATCCCGTGGGCCCGCGCTGCCGCGGCCGACGGCACCTACCGCAGCCGCGAGGAACTTGAGGCCCTCTACCTTGGCGAAGCCGGCCTGACTGAAGGGGACGACGTCGTGGCCTACTGCCGGATCGGCGAGCGTTCCAGCCACACCTGGTTCGCCCTTAAGTACCTCCTGGGCTTCGATTCAGTCCGCAACTATGACGGTTCCTGGACTGAGTGGGGCAACGCCGTTCGAGTACCCATCGTCAAGGGCGCCGAGCGCGGCTCCTTTCCCGTTCCGGCAGGAGTCTGACGGGATTCCTCCCGCGTAGAATTGGAATGATGACTACTCAAGCCTTGCCTTCCGCCCTGGCGGCGATCGTGGACGATTTCCAGGCCCTCAGTGAACCCGAGAGGCTTCAGTTGCTGCTGGAATTCTCGGAGGGACTGCCCGAGCTTCCGGACCGGCTCAAGGACCACCCCGAGCTGCTGGAGCAGGTTGTGGAATGCCAGTCCCCGCTGTTCCTCACCATCGAGACGGAAAAGAACGACGGCGGCCAGGACGCTGCCGTGCGGCTCTTCTTCAAGGCCCCGGCCGAAGCCCCCACCACGCGTGGTTTTGCCGGTGTGCTGCATGAGGGTCTGGACGGATTGTCCGCTGAAGAGATCCTGTCGGTGCCGGACGACATGCCCGAACTGCTCGGGCTGACCCGGGCCATCACGCCGCTGCGGATGCGCGGCATGACGGCCATGCTGGGACGGATCAAACGCAAGGTTGCCGCCACGTCCGGCGTTCGCGCCTAGGCGGGTATCAACCCCGTCCATGGCACGCAAGAACACTCAACAGGGAACTCCGGCCACAGCGGCACTGACCGCGGCCGGGGTTCCCTTTGTGCTGCACCCCTATTCCCATGATCCTTCCGCGGCCAGTTATGGCGCCGAGGCTGCAGAGGTCCTCGGTATCGATCCGGCCCGGGTCTTCAAGACCCTGATGCTGGAGGTTGAGGGAAAGCTCGCAGTGGGTATCGTGCCCGTCAGCGGAACCCTGGACCTCAAGGCCTTCGCCGCCGCGTTGGGTTGCAAGAAGGCCGCGATGGCTGATCCCGCAGCCGCCCAGCGGCGCACTGGTTATGTCCTGGGCGGCATCTCCCCTTTGGGCCAGCGGCTTCCCTCCCCTACCGTGCTGGACTCCAGTGCCCTGGCGCTGGAAACGTTGCTGGTCTCGGGAGGCAAACGCGGCCTTGACATTGAACTCGCGCCCGCGGACCTGGTCCGG
>JAPSJV010000047.1 GCA_031178005.1 Pseudarthrobacter sp. | reverse complement strand
GCCTATCTCGGAACCCAGTTCTCGGTGCTCAGCCCGACCGAACAGCGGGAGCTTGCGGAGCGGATAGTGGGCCGCTGGCAGGTGGAGGGCACGATCGATGCTTCCCTCCTGCTCACTGCTGGGGAAAAATTCGAAGCCTACCTGGACGCGGAGTTCCCCGGCTGGACGCGGCACCGGGAAGCTGCCATCGGCTGGAGGCCGGACAACCAGGTCATGGAGGGCTGGATCGATTTGCTGCTGGAGGGGCCTTACGGGTTCGTACTTGTCGACCACAAGACCTACCCAGGCAACGACCCTGAAGGCCATGTGCGAGAGAAGTACCTGGGCCAGATGGCCGCATACCGAGGTGCAGTCCTCGCTGCAACAGGCAAGCCGGTGCTGCGCACGTTGATCCATTTCCCGGCTCTCGGGCAGGTCTATGAGATCGCCGAGGTGGAGGCCGGTCAGCCGACAGCCAGCTGAAGGTGCCGCGGCTAGCCATAAACGTGGAGCGCGGCACCGTAGCCCAGCGGCAATCCGTGGCCGTTCAGCCAAGACACCAGAACCTCGGCCGCCGCAGCCAAACTGAGATGCTGAGAAGAGGACACTCCTTCGCATGGTTCATTGCCGGCGTCATCCGCTGACGATCCGATTCCGATTCGCCAATTATGAGTGGCTCCTCGGCTAACTTGGGCAACCTCCACGTGGTATCCCTTGCCCGTGTTCATGGCCTGGCCGTACCGACCCACGGGCCCAGCATCCAAGCGCTTGGATTGAACAGTCAGCCAGTCGCCTTCATGCGAGATCATTTGAACGAGGGAAACCAGGTGGGAAGAGGATTCGACATCGTGCCATCCGGTGCACCGTCCATTCACTTCCCCCTGCCACTCCAACGACTCCTCCGGCTGTATGAGCAGCATCAGCTCCAACTCGGTGTTGGTCGCTGTGACTGGTTCGATCCTTTGGGTCTCCAGCATCTTTGCCCCTTTCGCAACTGACTTACGCTCCAATGATGAGACGCCCCTCTGACATTCTTCGGCCAGAGGAAATGCAGCAGAAAAGAATCCCGAGTCGAAATGTCAGAGCCAATTGATAGTCTGCCCATGTTGAGGATGCACCAGGACAGGAAGCGGAGAAGGGACCAAGAGTGGAAAGCTACGAACCAACAGCCGAAGTGGCCGCGGCCAAAGCGATAGCTACCATCGCGCACCGGTTCCAAACGGACAAGATCGGTGCGCCGTACATCGAACATCCCCGCAGGGTGGCAGGCAGGCTGGACGACCCGCAGCAGATTGCTGCGGCCTGGCTGCACGACGTCATTGAGGACTGCGGCATCACGGCAGATGACCTGGCTAAGGCGGGCGTCAGCCAGAAGGCGGTGGACGCCGTCGTTCTCCTCACCCGGACACAGGAAAACAAAGGCGACCAATACTATGAGGCCATCCGAAACAACCCCATTGCGTTGGCAGTGAAGCTGGCGGACATCGAGGACAACACGGATCCGGAGCGCACGGCCCGGTTGGCTCCGAAGAAGCGGGCGGAACTGGCGGACAAGTACGAGAACGCCAGGAGGCTGCTCGGCGTCTACGACGACCAGCCTCTACCCTCCTAACTGCCCACGATTCTCCCGCCGCCGCGTCACAACCACCTGTATCGGCAGCCGTTGTTTTGGCAGGCCCACTTCGGCCTGCCCCTATTTACCTTGCCCGTGAACGGATCAGTTCTCCGCTCCACGACCACGACGCGCCCGGCGAATTCGGTCCTGGGGTTCTGTTCCCTTGTCCGCGAGTTCACCATGCCGTAAGCGATCGGAAAGGCTTCATGCCCGCACACCGGGCCGGCTGTGATCAATGTGTGCTTCCTTCACCAACGTCTTCGCCGTCCCTGTAGGACGGCGGTCCTTACCACCAGCGGTGACGGCACTCCGGGTTCTGGCACGCCCACATAGGAACGCCCGACTCAACCTTGCCGGTGGCCGGATAGATCCGTACTTCCTCCGTCATACAGCAGCCGGCAAACTCCGTTTTCTGGTGCTCGGCCATTGCATCCGGCATCATCATGCCGTACGCGATGCCCCAGGACTCATGGCCGCACACTGGACATTTCCGGACAGTTTCCCGCTTCTTCGCGGGCTTCACTTCATTGGTCATGGCTGCACTGTAAGCCCCGGTACTGACAACCGCAGCAGTTACAAAAAACTCTTAGCCCTATGCATTTTTTGTAACTGCTCGCGATGCTAACGGAGCCAGTTACGGGCGGTCTGCAACTCATCTGAGACTGGATCGTTCCTATGGTCCAACCCGTGGGCAAGTGTCCTTGCTGGTTTACCAAGGGTCTTGGCAGCCTCAAGATCGGCCAGCCCGTGCATTGCATGGCGAGGGCGCGCCCGGCCGGACGGACGCGCCCTTCGTGTGCCCTGAACCCGAGCAGTGGCTCAGAGTGCCTAATTCAGTCGATAAGCACCGACTGCTTGGCACCGCCCGAAGAATCGATACGCGGCGGTACCGTCCGGTTCCGGTGGTGCAGCCAGTTCGCCACCGCAAGGAGTGCCACGAGTGCGAACGTGCTCAGGAGCTGGGGACGGGAATCCTCACCGACGAAGCCCACGGTGAAGATCGCCGCAAGGATGAGCAGGCCAAGACCCGTGAGCCACGGGAAGCCGGGCATCCGCAGCGGAAGCTCCGTTCCCTCACGGTCGGCGCGGAGGCGCAGCGCGAGCTGGGCCAGGAGCGCGGACGTCCACACCAACAGGCACGTCGAACCAACAATGTTCAGCAGGACGCCAAGCACCATCTCGGGGAATGCCATCTCCAACACCACCGTGACAACGCCGAAGGCGACGCTCGCCAGGACTGCGGCAACCGGGACCCGCGCCTTGGACACCGAGGCGAGCGCACGCGGCGCCTCGCCGCGCTCCGCGAGGGAGTACGCCATCCGAGAGGCACCGTAGAGGTTGGCATTCAGCGCGGAGAGCAGTGCCGCCACGGCCACCAGGGTGATGGCGGTGCCCGCACCGGGCATGCCGGCAGCTTCCAGCACTGCTGCGAACGGGCTCTTCAGTCCCTCAGAACCCACGGGAACCACCGCGGCGATAACGAAGATCGCACCGATGTAGAACACCAGAATGCGCCACAGCACGGTGCGCACTGCCTTCTTCACGCTGCGGGCCGGTTCAGCCGTCTCGGCAGCCGCCACGGAGACAATCTCTGTGCCGCCGAGCGCGAACGACACAACGAACAAAGCCGTGGCAATCCCGGCAAACCCGCTGGGTGCGAAGCCTTCGCCGGTGAAGTTGGACAGGCCTGGCGACTGGACGCCCGGCAGCCAGCCGAAGAGCAGCGCAGCACCCACCAGGAGGAACCCGACGATTGCCGCAACCTTGAGCAGGGCGAACCAGAACTCGAACTCGCCGAAGTTCTTCACACTGGTGAGGTTCACGGCGGTGAGCACCACAATGAACACGAAGGCCATCAGCCACACCGGCAGGGCGGGGAAGATGGTGGCCAACAGGCCGGCCGCGCCCAGCGCCTCGGCGGCGATGACCACCACCAGTTGCAGCCACCAGAGCCAGCCCACGGTGGCACCGGCCACCGGCCCGTAGGCCTTGGCGGTATAGACGGAGAAGGCGCCGCTGTCCGGGTTGGCGGCGGCCATCTCGCCGAGGGCCCACATCACCAGGATGATGAGAGTGCCGGCCACGAGGTAGGAGATCAGCACCGCCGGGCCGGCGGCCTGGATGCCGGCGCCAGAGCCGATGAACAGGCCCGCGCCGATCGCGCTGCCCAGGCCCATCATGGTCAGCTGGCGGGGTTTGAGCGCGGCGCCGAGGGCGCGGGCAGACGTCTTTGTCTGTTGTTCCATGGGGATTCCTCTTAGGTGTAGGTGGAACTGTTGGGGATAAAAGTTCAGCCTGCGTGCGCTTCCAAAAGCCGGAGCACACGATCGTTGGAGGCGGGGTCCGCAACGGTGATCCGCACGCCGTCTCCCTGGTACGCCCGGACCAGGATGCCCGCGCGGTCGAACGCGTCCACCAGCCTCGCCAAGAGATGGTCATCAGCGCGGATCCACAGGAAGTTGCCCTGGCTCGGCTGCAGTTTCCAGCCCTGGGCTTCGAGCTGCGCGGCCATCCGTGCGCGCTCCTGCCTGACGGCGGCCACCCGCGCTTCCATCTCCTCCCCCGCGTCCAGCGACGCGATGGCAGCCTTCTGGGCCAGCGCGCTCACCGCGAAGGGCAGGGCGGTGCGGCGCAGCCCCTCGGCGATGGCCGGCGCCGCCACGGCGTAGCCCACCCGCAGGCCGGCGAGTCCGTAGGCCTTGGAGAAGGTGCGCAGGATGCAGACGTTCGGGTAGCGGCGGTGGAGCGCCAGGGAATCGGGGCCGCTGCCGGCGTCGGCGTATTCCACATAGGCCTCGTCTATCACCACCAGGACGCGGGACGGCACAGACTGAAGGAAGGCCTCGACGCGGTCGTGGCCGATCGGCACGCCGGTGGGGTTGTTGGGGGTGCACAGCAGGATGACCTTAGTGCGGGCAGTGACGGCGGCGGCCATGGCGTCGAGGTCGTGGCCCTCGACGTCGTCCAGCGGGATGCGGACCGGGCGGGCACCGGCCAGCTCCACCAGGATGGGGTAGGCCTCGAAGGATCGCCAGGCGAAAATTACTGCGTCCCCGGCGTCGCACAGTCCGGCGATGATCTGCTGGAGGACGCCCACGCTCCCCGGTCCCACCGCGATCTCCGCGGGCGTGACGCCAAGGTGGCGGGCAATCCGTTCGCGGAGTTCGACGGCGGCCATGTCCGGGTAGCGGTTCATCCTGCCGGCCGCTCCAGTCACCGCGGCGGTGGCCCCCTGCCTGGACCGGGCGCAGCTGTGCCCGGTTGAAGGGTTGGACGGCAGGACGCCCGCTACCCGAGGCTTCAGGATGCTTCGGGTCCGGGCGGTGCAGTCCCCCGGAGCCCCACCACAGCGCCAGCGCCACATTTTTCAGGCCTTCATCGCCTGCACGCGCTAACCGGCCCGTGCGATCCACCACTTTGCGCCGGGGTCCGGAATAGCGAAGCATGCCTGTGCCATTGTGGAAGGCATGAAAGCAATCACTTACAGCTCATACGGAAACCCTGATGTCCTCGAATTTAGGGATCAGCCGATGCCGAAAGTCGGGCCGGGAATGGTCCTGGTCAAAGTGAAGGCAGCTGCCGTGAACCCGGTGGACTGGAAAATCACGGCGGGGTACCTGGATGCCGTCATGGATCTGCAGTTTCCCGCCATCCCCGGATGGGACGTAGCAGGAGTTGTGGAGTCGGTGGGAATTGACGCCCGGCAATTCCAGCCCGGCGACGAGGTCATCGCCTACGGCCGCAAGGACTACGTCCACGGCGGAAGCTTCGCCGAGTACATCGCGCTGCCGGAGCCACTCTTGGCCCGCAAGCCTGCCTCCCTCGGGTGGAACGCATCGGCGGGCCTGCCGCTGGCCGGCCTGACCGCCTACCAGGTGCTCAAGCGGCTGGGCCTGAAGTCCGGCGAAACAGTCCTCATCCACGGAGGTGCCGGAGGCGTGGGCTCCCTCGGTATCCAGATCGCGGTGGCCTTGGGCGCCAGCGTCATCGCCACTGCCTCGGAGAAGAACCACGAGTTCCTTCGCTCCCTGGGCGCCGAGCCTGTTGCCTACGGGGACGGGCTCGCCGAACGCGTCCTCGCGCTGCGTCCGGACGGTGTGGACGTCGTCGCCGATTTCGTAGGCGGAAACCTCCAGGCGACATTGGACGTGCTGGCCGAAGGAGGCAGGCATGCCTCGATCGCCGACAGCGAAGTGGAAGAGCACGGCGGCGAGTGGATGTGGGTCAAACCGGTGGGAGCCGACCTGCAGGAACTCGCCGACCTGGTGGACAACCGGAAGCTCCGCGTGGAAGTTGCGGAGGTTTTTCCCCTCGAAAAGGCCGCTGATGCCTTCCGGTCCAACATGGAAGGGCATACCCGCGGCAAGATCGTCATTGCTGTAGACCAGGAATCCTGATCGGGGACGGCTAAGGCCAACAAAGCGTGGAGGGCGGCGCCGCAGCCGCAGCGCCGCCCTCCACGGACGCTTCCCGAGGATTAGATCTTCTTGCAGCTCCCGGGCTGCAGGGGCCGAGACGAGCATGGATCCGGCGGCTGTGACGGCGTCGATGACGGGGACCCCGAGTTTGCGGCGGAGAACCTCGGCCATGCCGATGCTGCTCAGCCCGGTGCTCGCCTGAACGATGACATCAGCACCGGCATCGATGAGCATCTGGGCTACGCGAGTGCGTCGAAGATGCCTGTGGGCATCAGAAACGCGTCAGGTGTCTTGACACTTTCGGGACCATCGATGAGGACCATCCGTTCGCCCAGGCACTCGGAAACCGGTCCCGGCACCTGGTGCCGGAGCCCCAGCACGCCCACCCTGCCGCCGAACGCCAAAGCCGCGGCCGCAGCGGCGGAACCTGCACCGATGACGGGGATGCCCACCAAGGCGCGGACTTCCGTCAAACCGGGTTCCGAAGCGCAGCTAATGATCAGCACATCGGCCTCTTCGGCCATCTCCCGTGCCAGCTCGACGACCTTTGGGCGGCGGCCAGAAGTGACGCTTCGTCGAACACGCCGTATGGCTGGTCCGGAACACAGCGGGAGGTGACAGAGAAGCCGGACCTCTCCTGCAGCAGCTTCCCATGGGCATGGAGCAGACGCCGGTCCGACGTCGTCAAAACCCGAATAAGTCCTACGCGCATCTCAGTTCCTTTCCCGCACGGATTCATTGGCTACTGCGCTAAGCGGGTGCTTCGCATTTCCGGTCCCTCCTGGTGGGCAGCAAGCAGGCGGGCGCACCGGATGAAACCGAGGTGCGAGTACGCCTGCGGGTGGTTCCCAAGGTGTGTTTCGGTGCCCGGATCGTACTCTTCGGGCAAAAGACCGGTGGGGCCGAAGAGGTTCACCAATTGGTCGAACAGGTCCCAGGCCTCCTCGATCCGGCCAACGGCAACGT
>JAPSJV010000046.1 GCA_031178005.1 Pseudarthrobacter sp. | reverse complement strand
AGAACCCTCCCGCAGCTCCAAGCAGAGCGCCTGCGAGCACGATCCAGCGGGTTCCCCACAGGTAATCCAGTCCCCACCCTATCAAACTCCAGACGATGATTCCGCCAATAATGTAGCTGAATACGGCGATGCCGGCGTTGTAACCGCCGTCACCCCGAACGTCCGGTTCGCCGGCAGTACGGGCCCGTTTGGCGGCGTCGTCGCCAGGAGTATTTTCGGAGTGGTTACGCTCAGACATCCGTGGTGCCCCTCTCGCTCCGAGGGCTGGGCTCGGGGTCGTTATAGATCTGCAGCCGGGCCTTGCCGAAACCGTAGATTTCGGCAGCCTGCCAGAACACCACGGAGACAACGGCCCCGATGAGGAACCATCGTTCATGGAGCCAGGCCGGTTCACCAAGCACAAACAGCACGACTGCAAACCCGATGACCTTGACGACATATGTCGCCAGAAAAAGGCCAATGGCCCCCGAGGGGTTGCTTCGGCCGACGAAGTGGCCGATCAGGAGGCTGATGGCAAAGAACACCATCACCAGCAATCCGCCGAAGGCAGTCGAAAAAGCTCCCGCCCAGCCGTTGAGGACCAGGGCCAGAACGCCGGTCAGCAGCAGGGCCGCTGTGGCTGCTGCGGAACTGAGCCCCAGCAGGCCAAGCCACAGTGACTCCCGGGGCCCGGATGCGCCAACGGATCCGTTGCCGGACACAGGTCCGGGGCCGGCGTCGGAGGTCATGCGATCCCAATCGTCGAAGGTGGGGCGGAGGATTTTGGTGCAGGACACACCTGCACATGAATTCTACATGAGATAGAAATTTCCAGGAAACCGCTGCCTAGCCTGCAGCATCGGCACTGGGGCCGGGGGTGTCAGCACTGCGGCGGCTCAAGTACGGCCATGCGGTGAGAAGTCCCATGGCGAGTGTCGCCATCAGGTCCACGGCCAGCACGATCTGCCACGGATAGACGGCAAAGGCCAGCCCGCCGAAGGACAATACTGCCGTCCACATGTACATGAGCATCACCGCGGTGCGGTGTGAGTAACCGATATCCATGAGCTTGTGGTGCAGGTGGCCGCGGTCGGCAGACCATGGAGAACGGCCGACGGCGGTGCGTCGCACCACCGCGAGGCACAGATCCAGGAGCGGAAGAAAGAGAACTGCAAAAGGCAGCACGATGGGGATGATAGTGGGAATACCGTTTACCCGGTCATAAAGCCCGGAGGTGATCTGGCCGGTGGAGACCACACCGGCGGAGGCCATGAGCAGGCCAATCAGCATGGCGCCGGAATCACCCATGAATATTTTGGAGGGGAACCAGTTGTGTGGCAGGAAACCCAGGCAACTGCCCACCAGAATGGCGGTGAGCAGGGTAGCGAGGTCTGAGCGATCCAGCAGCACTGCTGTCCTGTGCACCCAGTAGGCAGTGAGGAAGAAGGCGGCACCGCCAATGATCGCTACGCCCGCGGCCAGTCCATCCAGGCCGTCAATAAAGTTGAACGCGTTCATCGTGGTCACGATGAGTACAGCAGTGAGGGTGATGTTCACCGGGTCCGAGTCGAAACGGATGGGTTCGGGCACGAACGGAATGATCGTCATCCGGACGCCCCAGATCGCCACGACCAGGGCCGCCGCGCTTTGGCCGATCAGCTTGACCCACCAGCGAAGATCGAGCAGGTCATCTGCCACCCCGACCAGCACAATCACTGCTGCACCGGCCAGCACTCCCCACGGGGCGGAGTTCCCCCGGAAAATGTCCTTCACGAAGAAGGACTGGCTGGCCACCACTAACGCCACAAGCACGCCGGCAAAAATTCCCAGCCCGCCGAGCCGTGAAACGGGGCTTGAGTGCATGTCACGGCTTCGGATCGGGGCGAACAGCTCAAGCCGGTTTCCGACGAGCCGCGCACCCCACGTTGCTGCATAGGAAACCACGGCTGCCGTTAGCATCATGCTCAGGTACATGATCATGGGATTTCCCTGGCCACGCCGATAGGGAGCGGGCCGCCATGGGCACGCCGCGTATGCATGGCCTGATGGCTGTCACAACGGCGCGGATGCCGGGCCAGGCCGGGCGGACCGTGGGGGACCGAAAGCTGTGGATCTGACGTGCAATAAATGAAACTTCTCCGTCGCCAAGCGCTCAGGCAGGCAGTGCGAAGCCGCCTGACAGGGCTGTATTACAGTGGACTCTAGTCAAGATACTAACGCCAACGGGTATATCGCTTCGCGTCACACGGCCTCATGCCGGCGGGAAACTTGCCGGCGGCCGTGCTGAAAGGATCCCGCAATGTCAGTGTCTGTAGCCGTTGCTGCTGTGACGTTTGACCGCCCCCGTGAGCTCGCTGTTCTGCTCCGCGCCATCAACAGCCAGACGGCCCCTGTCTCCTCGATCTGCCTTGTGGACAGCGGCACCGTGCCGGCCAAGAACGTGGCGGAACAGCACGGCAATGTGGACTATGTCCGCTCGGAAGCCAATCTCGGCGGTGCCGGCGGATTTTCCCTGGCTGTCCTCAAAGCCGTGGCCAGCGGCGCCGACTGGATCTGGATGATGGACGACGACGCGGAACCCGCGGACGCCGAATGCCTGGCCACGCTTGTCCGCGAGGCCGAGTCGCGTGGCCTTGACGCTGTGGTACCGCTCGTGGTTGCGCCCGGCCATCCGGACCGGCTGTCCTTCTTCTTCCGGCTGGACGGCAAGGTAACCCACGACCGCGCTGCCTTGGAAAGGGTGGGATTCCTTCCCCAGGACGGACACTTCTTCAACGGGGCCCTGATCCGCTCGGACGTTTTCTTCAAAGTGGGACTGCCCGACATGCGCCTCTTCATCCGCGGGGACGAGGTGGACTTCACCATCCGGCTCCGCAAGGCGGGCATCCGTTTCGGCACGGTCACAACCGCGGCCATCACCCACCCGCATGCGTTCTCCGAAACCCAGCACGTCTTCGGGGCCCGATGGCACGTCATCGTTCCCGAATCCGCGTTCAAGCGGTATTACTACTACCGCAACCGCGGCTATCTGATCCGGCGCTACTTCCGCGTCAAGTCCCTGACTGCCGACGTCGGCGGCTACCTGGGCTATTTCCTGCGCCGCGGCGATTTCCGGGGCCTGGCCGACTGGTTCAGGGCCTTCTCCACCGGGCTCCGCGGGAAGGGCTTCGGTCCGCTCAAGGACCAGAAGTTCTAACCCCGGGCCGCCCGCAGGCGGCGCCGCAGCAGCAGCGCCAGCAGCACCCACGGCTCGCCCAGAACGCGGTACGCCACCCGCCGCGGATGGAGCACCAGTCGCCACGCCCACTCCAGGCCAAGCCGTCCCAGCCAGCGCGGGGCCAGCTTCTGGATACCCGCAATCTGCTCGATTGCACCACCCACCGTGCAGTAGATGGCCGGGGGCAGCGTGCCGAGCCGCCGGCGCAGCACCTCTTCCTGCAGGGGCATTCCCAGCCCCACGAGCACCAGCTGCGGCTGCTGCTCTGCAAGCCAGGCGGCCGCTGCCTCTTCGAGGTCCTCATTCCACCCGTCACCGGGCATCCCGGAGACCGTAGCCCCCGGCACGATGGTCTCCAGTCTTGCCACAGCACGCGCATTTGCCACGGATCCGGCCCCCAGGACCGCAATCCGCTCCAGCCCTTTGACCTGCCCCAGCGCCGGAATCCAGTCGGTGGACCCCAGGCGATAGTCCATGACGGGCGCTGAGTGCTGCTTGCCTCTCCCCCACATCCACAGCACGGGCGCGCCGTCGATCAAAACCACGTCACTGTCCTCGTAGAACTTCCGGAACTCCGGTTCTGCGTGAAAGAGGGTGACGCTGTGAAGATTGTGCCCGACAACGGTCCGCGTGGTTCCGTCGGCGATGAAAGCGCTGAGCACCCCCGTAAGTCCCGCGACGTCCAGCGGAGTGGCGTCCACATCCAGGAGAGGCACGGCCTGCCGCTGGAGCATCATTCGGCGCCGGACACTTTGTCGTCCGCGGATTCACCGGCTGCAGGCCCGCTGGTGGAAGTGTCCATTCCGGCGGCGTTGCCGTCGGTGTCCAGCAGGCCTGGAACCACTTCGCGGAGCCGCTCAAGGCTGACCGCACCCTGCCGCACAACGCGCAGGGGCAGGGACGTGGCATCGACGATCGTCGAGGGCACTGCGTCGGCGCCTTCAACGGGGCGGAAGCCGTCTTCCAGGTACACCTCAACGGATTCGGCGAGCTGGTCGCGGGCCTCAGCCGCGGTCTGTGCCGCCGGCTGGCCTGTCCTGTTTGCTGAGGAAACCGCCAGGGGTCCTGTCAGGGTCAACAGCTCCTGGGCGACCTCATCGGCGGGAATCCGCAGCGCCACCGTGCCCTTGGTGTCGCCAAGGTCCCAGTCAAGTGAGGGCTGGGCGTGCAGGATGAGTGTCAGGCCGCCGGGCCAGAATGCTTCGGCCAACTGGCGTGCCTCGGGAAACACATCTGTGGCCAGTGCGTCCAGGGCATTCAGGCGGGGCATCAGGACGGGCGGCGGCATGGCCCGGCTGCGGCCCTTGGAGGCGAGCAGCATCGTGACGGCCTGCGGCGAGAATGCGTCTGCGGCGATCCCATAAACGGTGTCCGTAGGGAACACCACGCATTTCTTTTCGAGAATGGCACGATGGGCGTGGGCCAGCCCTGCGGTGCGCTCATCGTCGGCCATGCAGTTATAGGTAGTGGTCACTGCCTTATTCTTTCATCACTCCGTGGGAGGAACGGCGAGGACGGCGCTGGTTGCGCGTTCTTTGCCGTTGAGGTCCAGATGTGTGGAGATATTCGTCCACCGGCCGGTTCTGGACAGCATGGACACGATCCATGCCGCCTGGACTTCGGCGTGTTCCATTACGAAGTAGCCCCCGGGCACCAGCAGCCGCGCGGCCGATGCTGCTGCCGCCGTCGGAAGTTCCATGCCGTCCGTGCCTCCGCCATAAAGGGCTTCGGGCGGGTCATGCAACGCGACTTCCGGTTCGTTCGGGATGGCCTCGGCCGGGATGTACGGCGGATTGGAAACGACGACGTCAACGGTGCCGTTGAGCTCCGGCAGCGCGTCCCGCAGGTCCCCCCGTATGAGACTGACCCCGAGGGGCTGCAGGTTTTTGGCTGCCCAGGCGTGTGCGAATTCGCTGAACTCCACGGCGTGCACCTCGGCTTCCGGCATCTCATGCGCGACGGAGCCGGCGATGGCCCCGGAACCGGTACCGAGATCCACTACTCTGGGACGGCGCACCCCGGACGCGACGAGTTGCTCGAGCCGGTCGATCACCAGCTGTACAACCGACTCTGTCTCCGGCCGGGGAATGAAGACCCCGGGACCCACTGCCAGCTGAAGATACCGGAAGTGCGCGACGCCCGTGATGTGCTGCAGCGGAATGCGGCGGGCGCGCTCGGCCACGAGTTCCGCATAGCCCTCCGGAACCGGCGCGTCGCCCAGCATCATGGCCCGCAGCCGGCCCAGCCCGACCCCCAGCAGGTGCTCGGCAAGCAATTCGGCGTCGACCCTGGGACTCGGAACCCCAGCCTCGGCAAGGATCTGGACGGCCGCCCGCACGGCATCACCGAGGGTGGCACCATCAGGGGTGGCGCCGTTGGGAGTTTGGGCAGGACCGGCCGGAGTGTGCTCGGACGTCATCTGGCGTGAGGTTCGGCTAGTCGCCGATGGCGTCCAGGCGGGCCTGCTCGTCCATCTCGATGGCGGACTGGATGACCGGTTCGAGGTCACCGTTCATGACCTGGTCGAGGTTGTACGCCTTGTAGCCGGTGCGGTGGTCGGCAATCCGGTTTTCCGGGTAATTGTAAGTGCGGATCCGCTCTGAGCGGTCCATGGTGCGGATCTGGGACTTCCGCTGGGCCGAGTTTTCGGCGTCGATCTGTTCCTGCTGGTGGGCGAGGATGCGCGCACGGAGAACGCGCATGCCGGCTTCGCGGTTCTGCAGCTGCGACTTTTCGTTCTGCATGGCCACGACGATTCCGGTGGGAAGGTGTGTGATGCGCACCGCGGAGTCGGTGGTGTTCACAGACTGGCCGCCGGGGCCCGAGGACCGGTATACGTCGATCTTCAGGTCGTTCTGGTTGATCTCGAGCTCTTCCGGCTCGTCCACCTCGGGAAGGACCAGAACGCCTGCCGCCGACGTGTGGATGCGTCCCTGTGACTCCGTGACGGGAACGCGCTGCACCCGGTGCACGCCGCCCTCGAACTTCAGCCGCGCGTAGACGCCCTCGGCAGGATCGTTCGAGTTGCCCTTGACGGCCATCTGGACGTCCTTGTAGCCGCCCAGGTCCGATTCAGTGGCGGAAATGAGCTCGGTCTTCCAGCCGCGGGACTCCGCATAACGGGTGTACATGCGCAGCAGGTCGCCGGCAAACAGGGCAGCTTCGTCGCCGCCTTCGCCGCCCTTGACCTCAAGGATCACATTGCGGGCATCATCCGGATCGCGCGGAATGAGGAGCCGCCGCAACTTGGCCGCGGCCGTCTCCAAGGCAGCCTCCAGCTCAGGAACCTCAGCAGCAAACTCAGGGTCCTCGGCAGCCATCTCCTTGGCAGCCGCCAGGTCATCCCGAATCCCCTCCCACTTGTGGTAGGCCTCCACGATGCCGTTAAGCTGGGCCGACCGCCGCCCCAGCTTCCGCGCCAGCTTCTGGTCAGCATAAACAGCCGGATCCCCCAGCTGCGCCTGAATAGCATCATGCTCATCAAGCAGGCCCTGTACGGACTCAAACATTTTCAAAACCTTTCGTTCTGCACCTAGTTTAATCAGGCGCAAAATCTGCGCGCCCCGGTGAGCGAGCCACGCGACTGCCGTGCGGATGTTCCGCCCCGGGAGTGGCATCGGGCCTGTCGTAGCGTTGCAGCTGACGTACACAGTACGTCAGCTGCATCGCGAAGGGGCGGGGCGGAACATCCGCGCGGCAACCACCGCACGAACGCACCAGCGCCCGCCCCTAACTCAGCTACTTGTCGTTGTCCGACTTTGCGCCAAGCGTCGTCTTCTGAACCTGCATGAGGAACTCGACGTTGCTTTGCGTTTC
>JAPSJV010000080.1 GCA_031178005.1 Pseudarthrobacter sp. | reverse complement strand
AAAGGACACCTCATGGAATTCGCTCCGCGCACCGCCATAGTCACCGGAAGTGACTCCGGAATCGGCCGGGCCACCGCCGTCGAACTGGCCCGCGCAGGCATGGACGTTGGCATCACCTGGCATACGGACCGCGACGGCGCCGAACACACCGCTGACCAGGTCAGGGCGGAAGGGCAGCAGGCGTACATCCGGCAACTGGATACCAGCGACGTGCCCGGCTGCGGAACGGTCATCGAGGCACTGATCCAGGACCTGGGCGGCCTGGATGTGTTCGTGAATAACGCCGGAGCCGGCGATGGCCGCCCGTTTCTGGAACTGGACGCGGAAACCTGGCAGCGCACCATGGACATCAACCTCAACGGTGCCTTCATCTGCATGCAGGCAGCAGCCAGGCACATGGTGAACGGAGGCCGTGGCGGCAGGATCATCGCCGTGACTTCCGTGCACGAAACGCAGCCCAAGGTGCATTCCTCTTCATATGTCGCATCGAAGCATGGCCTGGGCGGACTGATAAAAACAATCGCGCTGGAGCTCGCCGAACATGGCATCACCGCGAATTCTGTAGCCCCCGGAGCGATTTCGACCCCGATGAACGGCCGCGAAGGGGACGATCCGGAGCCGGACGCCAAACCAGGAGTTCCGCTGGGACGTTCAGGCCGGGCGGTGGAAATCGCGGCGGTCATCAACTTCCTCGCCTCTCCCGCGTCGTCCTACGTCACGGGGGCGTCCTGGGTGGTGGACGGGGGGATGCTGCAGATGGGGCCGATGGCCGGCGCCTACCTCCCGTCCGGGGAGTGGCGCCAGAGCGGTAAAAGCTGACGGCCGCCGTCGAAGATCAGTAGACTGACCATCACCAGCTACGGAAGGCCAAGATATGAGCACTGAACCAGAACCGGTAGAGATTTCCACCAGGATGCGTCCAGGCGAATGGAGCGAGGAAACCCTTGAGGCGCTCGCAGCTGACTATCAGGAAAAGATGATGGAAATGGGGGCCAGCAGGGACGCCGTGGTCACCCACGTCGACCGCGACGAGGACGGCGGCGTGTCGCTGAAGGTCATTTGGAACAAGGATCAGATCATTCAGGACCCTACGGCCTAGCGTTACAGGAGCTTCCCGATAGGGCTGCTGTCCAGGTTGGCCAGCAGCCCGTTGGGACCGCTGTAGACATTGGCGGCGCCGGCTTCCCGGAGTTCCGCTTCCCCGGTACCACCGCACAAAAAGCCAATACCCGGCATGCCGATGCGGTCCGCTGCCATCATGTCCCATACCGAGTCACCGACATAGACGGCGTCCTGCACCGCCACGCCGACCGTATCGAGGGCGGCGTGCAGGATGTCCGGTTCGGGCTTGCTCCGGGTGACGTCTTTAGAACTGGTGGCGGCGTCAATAAAGGCGTCGGCGTCCATGCAGCGCCGCAACTCCTTCAGGTCCCGTTCACGGGCAGACGTGGCAAGCACCACCTTGAAGCCCAGATCCTTGCAGCGGGCCAATAGTTCCTTGGCACCCTCGGTGGGCTGGAGGGCCGGCCAGTACGTGGCAAAGAGTGCGCTCTGGGAGGCAAGAA
>JAPSJV010000009.1 GCA_031178005.1 Pseudarthrobacter sp. | reverse complement strand
ACACGAAGACCTCCGTTTGTGGAATTGGACTCTAGACAAGCCCCACTCCACTCGGAGGTCTTTTCCGTGTCACCCCGCCACGCCGAACGTCACCAATGTCCGTGGTCAATACAACTAGGTCGCATTTGTTGCCCTTTAGCGGCCTCTAAATGGCAACAATTGCGACCTGGTTGGGTCAGTGGCTCGAGAACCGGTTCCGCGCCCACCACGCAAGAGCAAGCCCGGCGATCCCGATCAGGAAGACGCCGCCCATGATGGCCGCAAGCGGGCCCAGACCCGCGCCGGGCCCGTTGAAGGACATCAGCGCAGCCTGGTTGCTGGGTTCGGCTGACTGCTTCTTAATGGGCTTGTTCCAGTTGGATTCCGTGCTGGGCTGGGCTGACGGGGTCCAGGGAGTTTCCGACGGCGACGGCACCTCCAGCACCTCGGCTGTGGGTTCCGGAGCGGGCGTTGCTGTCTCGGTCACGGGAGCGGGTTCCGGAGCGGGGAGTGCCGGTGCCGGCGCGGGCGGCGGCGTTGTTGTGGGAGGCGCCGGTGGCGCAGGCTCCTGCACAGGCGGCACCGACTTGGTCGGTGCGGGCCCCGGCTGCGGTGGATCGTCTTGCTTGGGCGGCGGGGTCTTCTTTTCGCTGGCCACGCAGAGCAGCGGGCAGGCGTCGTCGGCGCTGGCCGGGCCAGCAGCTACAGCCCCCGCTGACAGGACAAGAAAGGCTGCGGCCAGCCCGGACACGGCTGCCCGACGGATTGCGGATGGAGTTCTCATGGGGACCTTTTCGACGTCGTGCGGCCCCCCTCCGCACCAGACATGGGTTTCGAGTAGTGTGCTACACCCTATGGCGGCGGTGCAAATTGCCCGCCGCCATTCCCTGCATCGGCACACGTCATGAACGGTTCTCCGGCGGCAGCGCGATTTGCAGTTTGCGGACCTTGCCGCGGCCCACTATGTAGCCTCGGCCGGGGATGAAGTCGGTGCTGATCCGGCCCAGCGAGGTGTTCAGGAGGCTGTCGCCCTCGATGTCACCCGGGTTGATCAGCAGGCCACGGCGGCCGGACTTAAACGGCTGGGAAAGGGACCACGCCGAGGACCAGGTGGAGGTCTCGGACTCTCCCACCACCCACTGATCGGCTTTGATGGAGGACGACACCAGCTGTTCCAGGCCGGATTCGGCTCCCGTGTCCGTGAACTCGGTCAGGCCTTCGATGAAGAACGCCAGCTGGCCGGGGTTGGCCACCGAATGTTCCATGAGCTCCTCCGCCACGGCTTCAAGGTCGTCAGCACCCACGATCGAACGGTTCCAGAGACGCAGGGACGCCACCGCCGAGCGCCGGGACCCGATGTAGACCAGCTCGGTGTCCGGGTTGGAACGCCGGAGGGCGTACGCCATGGTTACCAGCGCCACCGTACGGCCGGCCCCGGGCGGACCCGCAAGCAGCAGCGGTCCCTTCGCCATGATCTCCGCCGGCTGCAACGTCTCGTCGTCGACGCCGATGACCGGCAGGTCCGTATTGCCGGTGGGCAGGATGTCCAGGTCCACCTGTTCCGGGAGCCGCTGGATTTTGGGTGCCTGGGCAACCCCCTGGCGCAGCATCGCTTCGCTGAGCTTGTTGACCTCGCGGGCCTGCAGTGCCAGGTTGGAGTTTCCGCCCAGGACGGCCAGCTGTACCTCGAAGCCGCCCAGCATGCCGCGGCCGGGAGGCGACGCGGCGCTGAGGACGTCCTTGGGGACGTCCATGGAGATGTAGTCGTCCTCGGAGGACAGACGCAGTACCAGCCTGCGCTGGATGGAAGCCAACAACGACGCCGGCACGGAGTTGGTGCGGTCACCGGACACCACGAGGTGGATGCCCAGCGGGCGGCCGTCGGTGGCCAGCTGCAGGAAGATGTCCCACATGGCAGAGAGCCGGCTGTATTCGTAGGCTTCCCGGAATGCGGACATGCCGTCCACCAGGATGAATATGCGCTTTTCGTCCGGCATGTTGGCCAGTTGGCGGTATTCCACGATGGTGGAAGCCCGGACCTCGGCAAAACGCGCAGAGCGGTCATCGGCGATGTCCCGCAGCCAGCGCAGCAGCCGCCCAACACGTTCGACGTCATCGCCGTTGATGATTTCACCTACGTGCGGGAGTCCGTCGAGCATCTTCAGCCCGGAGGAACCGCAGTCGATGCCGTAGACGTGCACAGGACCGCCGCGGGGTGTCACGGCGGCGGCAATGGCAATGCCGCGGAGCGCAGCGGACTTGCCTGATCCACCGGTGCCGTAGATGGCCATGTTGCCGTCCCGGTCCGGCTCGTAGAACACGGTGGGCTGGTCCTGGTGGGCGGGATCGTCTGCAACTCCCAGGAGCAGTCGCTCATCAGTACGCGGGTTGGGAAGCTTCGAGAAGTCGTAGGTCACGGCCAGCTCGTTCAACCACGGCTTGCGTGGCGGATTAATGGCGAGGACGTCGGCAGCGCGGACAATATTCGAGGTCATCCGGGAAATATCGTTGGGACCTGCCGGCTCTTCCTTGACCGGCTTCTCCGGTGCCGGTTCCTGCCAGCTGGGCCCCGAACCGAACGCCATCTCCACAATGTCGATCTGGGGACGCTGCGGCTTCTCAGTGGTCCAGCCACCGGCGTACCCGGTCTGGAACCCCTGGATCCGGCCCGGACCGGTCTTGGCTGCACCGCGGCCGGGAATGGAGGGATCGAAGTAGGCTGCATCCGGCACACCCAGAATGTCGCTGGCGTCGTCTTCGTCGGCCATGCGCAGCGCAACGCGCAGGTTGGTGTTGGCGCGCAGGCTTTCCTTGATGACACCAGCGGGCCGCTGGGTGGCCAGGATCAGGTGCAAACCCAGTGAACGGCCACGGGCGGCAACGTCCACCACGCCATCAACGAACTCCGGAACTTCGGTTGCCAACGCGGCAAACTCGTCCACGATGATGATCAGATAGGGAGGGGCCTCGGGATCGGCTTCGCGCTGGAGGCCCAGCAGGTCCTTGGCCTTTTTCCGGTTAAGCAGGTGCTCACGGTAATGCAGCTCGGCACGAAGGGACGTCAGCGCGCGACGGACCAGGTGCTGGCTGAGGTCCGTCACCAGGCCCACGGTGTGCGGCAGGTGGAGGCAGTCGGCGAAGGCCGCGCCGCCCTTGTAATCAACAAACAGGAAGCTCACCCGGTCCGGGCTGTAGGCCGCGGCCATGCCCATCACCCATGACTGCAGGAACTCTGACTTGCCGGCACCGGTGGTGCCGCCCACCAGGGCGTGGGGTCCTTCATTCTTCAGGTCAAGGTAAAGCGGTTCCACGCCCTTGGAACCGACCAAGGCCCGGAGTGTTCCGTTGTCCTTCCGGTTCGGCACGGCGAACGCGTGGACGGAATTGTTTTCCTTCCAGCGGTCGGCCACAGCCTGCGGGTTGTCCATAAAGTCCTTGCCGATCAGCGTCGCGTAGGACACCGCCCGGGGAAGGTCCGAATCATCGGAAAGTGGCTTGCCGACGTCGACCACCGGAGCCAGCATGCGCGCGAGCTGTGCGGCAAGCTCGGCGTCAACACTCTCGCAGCTGACGGGGTAGGTATGCCGGCCCAGCCGGACCTGGCCGGTCGTGGTGCCGTGGTCGCCGTCGACAGCCATGAAGTCGCGGCAGGCTGCCGGCAGCAACTGGATATCGGCGGCTACCCACATCACGTGCACACCTGAATCCGGGCCGCGCTCCACCAGCCGGGTGAGGCGCCCGCGGTCCACGGGGGCGTCGTCCTCGACAATCACCAGGACGGCGGGCAGGACCGGGGCGGGAACGGGAACGTTCTCCTTGCCGATCGCTGGCCGGGCCGCCGGACGCGGACCCTGCGCGGCAGCTTCACGGGACTCCACCAAATCCTCGAGGCGGGCCAGCAGCGATGAGCCACCGGCGGAACCAGCGGCCAGGTGGTCACCGCCCAGGGGGCTGTGGCCTGAACCCACGTGCGGGAGCCACTGCAGCCAGTCCCAGCGTTCCCGGGATTGAGCGGAGGTGATGGCGGTGACGGCCACCTCCGCAGGCGAGTGCAGCCCTACCATCTGGAGCACCATGCCGCGGGCGACGTCGTCGACCAGGCCTCGCGATCCCGCCAGGCCGAAGGATCCAGCCGAGCGGAGCTGGGAGACGATGGGCACGCCTTCGATGTCCTGGAACTGCCGGATGCAGGCCTCGATCTCCCGGGTGAACTCCACTTCGGTATCGCTGGAGCCGCCCGTCTCGAAAACGATCCTGGACGGGCTGGTTCCGAGCCCGAAGCGCAGCCCCAGGAATCCGGAATGTTCAGGCCTGTGGGTCCACAGCAGCGGACCAAGCTTGTAGATGGAGTCCACGGTGTCCGCGACGGACGGTGCTTCCTGGAGCCGCACCGCCCGCTCAACCCGCTGCAATTCGGTAATGTCCTCCCGGAAGTGGGTCATGGACTCGCGGAAATGCTTGACCTGTTCCTTGCGCTCCCGCTTGTTCTGCATTTTGTGGTCCACGTAGTGGCCAATGATGAACAGCGGCATCATGCCCATAAACACCACGGACAGGACATTCCTGGTGATGGCGAAGATGACGGCACCCATGATCAACGGGGCTACCAGCATGATGTACGGGAACGGGTGGTGGTCCTGCCGCTTGGGTCCGGCCGGCAGCATCTTCTTGACCGGATCGAACCGCGGGACCACCCGCGGCGACCGGTTGAAGTCAACCAGGGGGGACGTCGGGGCTGCCGCCTGGTTCCGGGACAGCGCCACCACGGTGATGGTGGTATCGCCGAGGGTCACCGTGTCCGAGGAGTTCAGGGTGGCGCGGGTGACGGGCAAGCCGTCCATCAGCAGGCCATTGGCGGAGTTCGTGTCCACGATCTCCACTGTCTCCCCCACCGTGATCCGGGCGTGGCGCTTGGACGTCATGGGATCGGACAGCCGGATATCGACGTCGTGGTCCCGGCCGATGTAGCTGGTGCCGGACGGCAGCGAAAATTCCTGCCCGACGTCGGGACCTGACAACACGCGCAGGGTCGCCGCGGCGGGGCCACGGCTGGCCCCGGGAACGTCGAATTTGTCGCTCACCTGAGTCAGGGAAACCACCGATCCAGGCCTTAGTCCCGATTCGAGGAGGTTATCCGTGCGTTCCAGGACCAGGCCACGCATACCGCCAGCCACAAAGGCTTCGTCGATGCGCAGGGACAGTCCCTCGGGCGGTGGGGTGCCCTTCCGGTCGGGGTCGGCGGTCCAGAGCTGGACCGCGATGTCCGCTACGGTGGCCAGGCCGTCAACGGTTACGGCCAGGTCTTTGGCCTCAGCCGGCTCGCGGCGAAGCGTCAGTCGGATCCTCACCCTTCGTCGACCCCTCTCATCTTTTCAATCAAGTACAGGTCGTCGGCGGTGACGAGGTGGGAGGTCACGGCGTGTTCCACCAGGCGGGCCCGGCGGTTGGTTGCGAGCTTCCCGCCGCCGCCACGGAGCCCCACAACACCCACGCGGTCCAGCTTGTCGCACACGTTGTCCAGCTTCCGGTTGAACCGGGTCAAAGCCCAGCCCAGGGTTTTGGCGGCCTCGGCGGAAGACGGTATGGCGCTGAACCCGGTGCCTTCCCGGCGCAGCATCGGTTCCGCCAGCGCCACAATGAGGGCCTTCTGCGAATCGGTGAACACCACCGGGCCAATGGTTGTCTCGCCGTCGCTGTCATCGTCCCGGGACTCCTGCCGGAACGAGGGCGTCCTCAGGTGCACAGCGAACTCGTAGGTGGTGGGTCCGGCGGTGAAAATGACGTTGGTGTGGCTGAAGACCAGCGGAATGCGGGCGCCCGGCGACAGCCAGGCCTGCATGCCACCGGAAGCATCGGCAATGGTCGCGGACAGCATGCTGCCAACGTTGCTGAGCCACCAGATGCCGTCATAGCGGGCAATCTGGAGAAACTGGCGGTGCAGGTACGGGTTGTCATCGACTTCAAGATCCCCCTCGCGGCCGATGTTGAAAATGTCCTCGTCGGACGGTTCATACCATTCGCCGCAGAAATCCAGGCTTAGATCCCCCATGCCGGGTACCTCCTCATTGTGTTGACGTCGCTGCTGCAGTGGGCGCTCATGGCCGCACGCAGGCGATCGAATCCTGCTCCTGTGGTGAGGAGGCGCCGTCGCTTCGCACCAGGATGACCTGGATGCAGGTGGGTTCGGCCGGGTTGACGGCCACCTCGGCCGTGGGGTTCTCCGTCGACTGAAAATCCCCGCTTCCGGTCAACGCATAGACCCGCCACTTATAGGTATCGCCGTCCTGCGGCTGTGGGTTGGTCCAAGTGAAGGTCGCCTTCCCGGCACCGCCAATTGTGCCGGCGAGACCGCTGACGTTCGGCACCATACCGTTGTCCAGCGCGTCAGCAGGCGGGCGGCTTCCGGTTTCCTCGGGAGCTGCCTTCTTTTCAGGCGCGCTGGTGGCCACGATGATTCCGACGACGACGGCGAGCACCAGCAGGGTGCCGCCCATGATGGCCAGCCAGAGGTTCCGCCGGGACGGGTGCTCCTCGGCGTCGTCCGGCTGGCCCTGGATGGCGTCCTCCGGCAATGCCGACCGGCTGACGGTGGCATCAAGTTCCGGTCCGGCAGGGCTCCAACGCGGCTCGGCCGGCCGGCCGGGCACTGACCCGGGCGCGGTGGACGGGCTGCTCCGCTGGATGGTCGCCTCGTCCGGCTGGGGCGGAGCGGCAGCCGTGCTGCTGCGCAGCATGGTTGCCTGCGCCCAGTCGTCCCCGGTCCGGGCCGGGGGGACAAACAGGTTGGGCGCCGCAGTGTTCCGGGTGCCCTGCTCGGCGGCGCCGCGGTCCACCCCGCCGCCGTCGAACAGTTGCGCCGGCATCTGGGGCTGGGCGGGCTTGGGAACCGCTGCCGGCTTTGGAGCGGGAGCCGGTGCCGTGCCAGGCCGGGTCCGGGCAGGAAAAGTCGGCGAACTTCCTGTACGTTCGGGATCGATCGCGGCAATGCTGCGGACCCTGGTCTCCTCAAAGCCATCGTCCGGATGGTTGTCCTCATGTGTGGGTTCCTCGAGGACTTCGAAGGGCGTCACCGACAGGTTGAGCTCGGCCTGGATCCGCTGCAGGGCGAGGGCAAAAGCGTGCGCTGACGAATACCGCGACGCCGCCGACTTGGCCATGGCGGTGGACAACGCCAGCTCCAGGGAAGCCGGGACATCGGCCCGGCCAAGGCGCGGCACAGGCATGGAGGTAATCCGGGAAATGAGTTCACGCTGCGAATTGTCGGCACCCGGCATCACAAACGGCGAACGCCCGGCCAGAAGGGTGTAAAGCGTGGCTCCCAAGGCCCAGACGTCCACCATCACGCCGTCCACGGCACCGTCGCGGAACTGTTCCGGGGGCGACCAGGGAATGGACATTCCGGCGTCCTCATCGGCATCGCTGCCCAATGTTCCGGAAATGCCAAAGTCAGTCAGGGCGGGACGGTTGTAGTCCGTCACCAGGATGTTGGCAGGCTTGATGTCGCGGTGTGCGATTCCGGCCCGGTGGGCGGTTTCGACGGCGGAGGCCACCTGGATGCCCACCGCAAGTACTTCATCCACGCTGAAGCGCTGGCGCCGGTAGCGGACATCGAGGCTTGGCCGGGAGCAGTACTCCATGGCGAGGTAGGAGTGCCCATCCTCGGTGACTTCGGCTTCGAAGATCGTCACGATGTAGGGGTGCGAGGACAGCTGGGCCATCAGGTTGGCCTCGGACTCGAAGCGACGCCGGGCGCCCTCGGTCTTCAGGTCGGAAAGCAGAACCTTCACGGCCACCTTGCGGCGGGGCCTGTCCTGTTCGTACAGATAAACATCGGAAAAGCCGCCTGAGCCCAGCAGGCTGAGGTAATTGAAGCCCGGGATGCGGGGCGGTGGTGCGATGGGGCGTTTGGAACTCACAGAATCTCCTCGAACCGCAGGGAGATGTCATCGCCGAGCTCGGCGATGTCCCCATCAAGGAGGATAGCCATCTCATTCTGCGCAAGCCGGCGCGGTGGCTGGCCCTGGCGGACCAGCACCGTGCCGTTTGTTGCCTTCAGGTCACACAGCATTACGTGCCAGCCCTCCAGCCTTACCTCGACGTGGGAACGGGAAATATCACCGCTGGGGCTGGCAACCTGGACCAGTCGCGGCATTCCGCCACCCTGTACGCGGGAGACGGAAGGCTGCCGTCCGATCACGAGCGACTGGTCCAGCTCCACGACTTCACCCGTTGAAATCCGCATCACCCCGAGCTTTGGCCGCGGAACCTGTATGGCGTCGGCCGGAAGCTCCTGGCCACACGCGGCGCACTGCGCGTTGGTAGGCGGGTTGGCATGGCCCTGGGCGCAAACCCGCGCCAGGACCAGGGGGCCCGAAGCTGGTTCAGCGGCCACTGCGGGTGCGGGATGGGCCGCCATTCCGGCCAGCTCGCTTTTCATGATCGTCTGGCCATCGTGATCGTCGTCAAAGGACGACGCCGGGTACCCTGGCTGGGGTGTTCCGGGCACGGGCCAGCTGGGGCTGGGCGCCACCATGGGCTGCGCCGCCGGTGTCGCCGGTGGAGTCGGCGGTGCGGCCGGGCTGCTGGAAGTCAGCCACGGGACGGAATCGATGAGGCCCGAGCCGGCAGGTGGCTGCGGAGCGGATGGGACCGAATCATTGACCTGGGCCTGTGCGGGCGCCGCCGCGGGCTCTTCCGGCTCGTCCGTTGCTTCCAGTGCATCCTCTGCAGGGGCTGTGGGAGGCTCCTCATCCTCTTCGGGGTCGTCCCTGACCGCCGCATCTTCGATGCTGCGGGCCACAGTCTTTTCCCAGAGGTGGTCGTAGTTGGTGGTCATCTCGTGCGCGGGCTCGGAGAGGGCGTCCGCGGCGGGATCCACGGCGTCGGCCTCCGGCTTCTGGCCATCAGCCCTATTGGGTTCCGGCTCGTCAACGTGCAGATCGGCAGGTGCCACGGTGTAGTCCAGGTCCTCGTCGGAGAGTCCCATCATGGTCTCGGCTGACACCTCGCGGTCGGCTGCCGGATCCGATTCGTCCGCCTCGCCGGGAGCCGGCTCAAGCACTGCTGATTCCACGGCAGGCTCTTCCAGCGCAGGTGCTTCAAGGGCAGGCTCAGCAGCAGGTTCCTCAACGGCCGGCGGTTCAGCTACGGGGGGCGCAGCGGCAGCCGCCATGGCAGCGCTGTCCAGTTCCGGGCTTTCCAGGTCCGGAACGTCCAGTTCGGGGGTTTCTAAGTCCGGGACGGCTACGGCCGGCACTTCCGCAGTCGCAGCGGTTGTTGCAACGGCTCCACCTCGGGGCACTTCTCCATCCACCGTCACGCTGAGGGTGCCCATCAGGACCACGCCTTCGACGATGGGCCAGGACGCGACTGGCGCGCCAGGTGTCGTAAGCCGGAAGCCTCCCGGTTCGGCCAGCCAGCGCTCCGCCCAAGTGGATACGTTGCGGCCGTTCAATTCCACGGGACCGGTCCGACCCTCCAGGGCGTTGAGGTCGCCGGAGCCGTCGATCTCAAGGTCAAGGTCACCTCGGAGGAAGACCCTTAGCGAGTCCTTGAAATCGATGATGCCGAAGGACGGCATGTCAGCGAGTGAACCACCGAATCTTGTGGTGACCGCATGCAGAACTTCATGGACCTGGGGGCTCCCCGCCAGGAGTTCCCAGAGTGCATGAACCAGTTCGGGAGAGGTGTCCGCTTCCAACAGCACGGCCGTCCGGCCGCGCAGGATTCCCAGCCAGGTACCGGGGCCATAACTAGCGGTCATCGCCGTGCTCCTCTGTTGCCTCAGGTTCGGTCGGCGGTTTCGGATCCGTCGAGTCCGTCACCGAGCCCAGCACCTGTGCCCGCGGCAGCGTGGTGACTTCCTCCGCGTCGACGGCGGCCCGCGGCGCTGTGGTGGCGATCCCGGCGTCGTTCATCACGTTCTTTGCGTCCACGATGATGACGGTGACGTTGTCCCGCCCGCCGTTGCGCAGCGCTGCCTGGATGAGTGCATCCACGGCGTCCTGCGGGTGGCCCACGGTGCTGAGGATCCGGAACATGTGCTCGTCCGTCAGCTCGGCGTTCAACCCGTCAGAGCAAACCAGGATCCTGTCGCCCTCTTCAACAGGCAACAGCCAATAATCAGCCTCGGTCTCGTCTCCTGTCCCGAGTGCCCGGGTGACTACGTGGCGGCGCGGGTGGACGGTAGCCTGCTCGGCGGTGATGTCCCCGGCGTCCACCAGTTCCTGGACTTCCGAGTGGTCCACGCTGACCTGGCTGAAGTGCCCCTGGCTGAGCCGGTAGGTCCGCGAATCGCCAATGTTCATGACCAGCCAGTACGGCATGCCCATCTGTTCAACCACGACGGCGCCGGTCAGTGTGGTGCCGGCCCTCGCCCCCGTTGCCTCCCGGATGCTTTGATCCGCGCGCACCAGGTACTGCTGCAGGACAGCGGCGGTGACACTGCGCTCACCCTTGGCCAGTTGCGGCATGGCCGCTAAGGCACGCACGCACATGCCGCTGGCAATCTCGCCCGCTTCATGTCCGCCCATCCCGTCCGCTACGGCGAAAACAGGATCAGAGGCGATAAAGGAGTCTTCGTTCAGTTCCCGGCGCAGCCCCCGGTCCGTGCCATATCCGTAGCTCAGGCTCAGGCCTGTGTGGCTGCCTGCGGATGACTCCGCCTTGCCCGCCGTCATGCCTGGCCAACAATGAAGTGCCGGTCACCAAAGTGCACAGTGGAGCCCGGCATGACAAACAAGGGAACTCCCGCCTGCAGCGGAGTGCGGGTTCCGTCAGGCATGCTGACCGCACTGCCGTTGGTTGAGTTGCGGTCAGTCACCCACACCCCTGCGCCGTCCGTGAGGAGGTGCAGGTGCGTTTTGGAAATGGAGCGCCCGGGATCCGCCACAGCAAGCGTCATGGCGTTCTGCTCTCCGCCCTGGGCTACCGGGTTGCGGCCGATCAGCACGCTGCGGTCCAGCTGGAAATCCCGGCCGTCGTCAAGGCGTATGCGCAGTACGGCAACCGGAGCCGGAGCAACACCGCCACCACGCATCTGCGTGCGGTCAAGATCGTCGTCAGGGTGGGGCGCGTTCTGCGGCTGGGCCGGCGGCTGCACGGCCTGCTGCGGAGGCTGCGGCGCGAACTGCTGGGGCTGCTGGACCTGGGTCTGGGCGATAGGCGGCTGGAAGGCCTGGGCTGGAGCGGCTGCGGCCGGCGCGTGTGCCGCAGTGGAGGTCGCTGGTGGAACCTGACCCGAAGCCTGGCCGCCAGCAGCGGGTGCAGCTTGGGGCGGTGCCCAATTGCCGCCGTCGACCGGTGCTTGGGCGTTGATCACGCTCGGTGCGGGACGGGCCCCGGCTACCGGAGAGGCAACCTTCTGGACGGGCGGAAGGTCCAACGGCGCGAAGGTATAGGGACCCTGGATGCCTCCCGTAGCTACGGGATTCCGGCCGGCCTTGATGTCAAATACCAGTGTCTTGGCCGCGGAATCATGCCAGCCACGAAGCTTGTTGTTGCGATCCCAGGAATTGGAAATAACCACCAGCACGGCCCACGCAACGGCCACCAGGGCAAGCGGGCCCAGAATGATCATGGCTGCATCAAACCAGCGGAAAATCACCACCAGGATTGCGGCAATCAGGGCGAGGAAAACACCTGCGCCGGTAATAATGCCGCGGACGAACACTGGGCCCGCACCGGGTGCGAAACCGTCGGAATCAGCACTGCGGATTCCCATCACCCGGTTGCCCAAGGTGGCCCCCGAACGCCCTTCCAGGCCCATGATGACAAACGCGTAGACCAACGCGATCCCGGCACCAATGCTGCCGAAGAGCACCAGCGAACTGGTGTCGTAGACAATAAAACCGCCGCTTTGGCTCCGGGTCACCCCGGCGAAGCCAACGGCAAACGCGATCACCAGCACGGCAAATGGCGGCAGCCAGTCCAGGACTGCTGCTCCCAACCGTTTGGCCGCCGTCGCCGGTACGAGCTCGAGCTTCGTTGCCACGTTCATTCCTCCCACTTGACCATGTCCCTGACTGTGACCTGCCAGCGTCGGGACCGCCACGGCCGGTGTTACCGGGATATTACCGGGATTCGGGCCGGGATGCTCAGTGCTACGGTCCGGGTGGTTCCTGTGGGCAGAGTCCACATTCCGCGAATTGCGGGCCGCCCTGTTGCTCAATGGCGAGCCGCACGAGGTGCAAAAGGTGGCCCCCGGGCGGATCAGCTGCTGGCAGCGCGCACAACGCTCAGCTTCCTGGCTCATTGTTCGGTGGAACTCTTCCTGTCGGGCTGGTTACTGGCCGGGGTGTTCCCGGCCGGGTTATTGCGCAACACCGTGGTGCCATCCGGCTCTGACTGCCCTGGTGCATCCAGCCGTTCGGCTGTCATCCCGGAAGCTGCGGCCAAACTGATGTGGGCAGCCGCTGAAGGACCCGTTGCCACCTTACCGGCTGGCTTTTCCCGGCCGGACCTGGACCCGGTTCCAGTACCCGTGCCGGAGGCCTTGGCTGAACGCCGGGCCGCCATGGCTGCCCGGCCATCCGCAAGGAGGGACCGGGGCGAGAACTTCGCTGCCTGCCGCCGCCAGAATCCCAGCTCGCCGGTCATCTCCTTGAGCGAGGAATCCACGATGGTCCAGTACTCCTTGACCTCCTCCTCGCTGGGCTGTCCGGCCCCGAAGATCGCGGCGTCGGCACGGTTCGCCAGCAATGTGGTGTTCGCCTGCGCATTGGGGAAGGCATCGGCCAGGACCACGGCGCTCTCGCGACGGGTTGCCCGGTAGTCCAGGCCTGCTCCAACGTCCGTGGCCAGGCTGACCACTTCGTTCCAGCCGCCGCCAACACGCTGGGCCGGGTGCCCCTCGTTCAGCCGTGTCTTACGACGCCGGGACTTCAGCAGTGCGATCAGGATCAGCGGAATGGCGAGGATGATGAGCGGAATCATGGCGATGCCGATAGCGGTCAGGAGGGGGCCCCAGAACAGCCAGGGATTGTCCTTCTTCTCGTCAGCGTCCAGTGCGTCCGGTGAAGAGTCCGGAGGCAGATCCGCCGGCTCCTGCGGCGGGGGCGGCGGCTGGAGCACCTGGGGCTTGGGCTTGGATTTGTTCTCCGGATCCGGCGGGATGGGCACGTTGTCCTTGGGCGGGGTCGGGTCAAACGGCACCCAGCCCACGCGTTCAAACGCGACCTCAACCCAGGCATGGACATTCTTGCCGGTAATGCTGACCTCGCCGGCGCCATTTTCCGGGCTCGTCGGATCCGGGTAGAAGCCCATCACCACACGCGACGGAATTCCCAGGTGACGCAGCATGAGGGACATCGCCACCGCGTATTGCTCGTCGTCGCCAAGCATCTGCTTGGCGGTCAGCAGGCTGCGGACGCGGGCCGAGCTGTGCCCGGAAACGCTGGGCAGCTGGCCCTCGGAAATAAGGCCGTTGCTGAATGCGCCGGTCTTCTGGAAGTGGGCCTCGATCTGTCGGACCCTGTCAATCGCTGTGGGGGCGTCCACGGAAAGGTCGTTGGCCTGCGACCCCACCACCGGCGGGACCTCAAAGGCTTCCGGCAGGGTGATCTTCGCGAAGCCGTACTGCGTGAGCTGGCCATGCTCAAGCTTGACCGGGTCAGAAACCTGGACGCTGTAGGAGTCGCCCTGCTCCACGCCCTGCGTAGTCACGGCGGTATCGGTGCCGGCGTTGAAGTACAGCCCGGAGGCCGCGCGTGAACCCGCGTTATCGAAACTGATTCCCGTGGTTTGCCGGCCGCCGGGCAGGAAATAGCCCTGGTAGTCGGCAATCGTGATGTCCAGGGTGTAATCGTTGGTGCCCACAACACCGGAGGAATCGGCCAGGGTGTTCAGTGAATCAGTGTCGCCCACCTTGCTGAAGCTGCCGGAGCCGTTCGGATCCATGTTGTAGTTGGTGCCATCAAAAGCGTCCAGCGCGGCCAACCTGACGCGGGCATCCCTGGGCAGCCCCTTGACCGTAAACAGCGTGTCGTCCTTCTGGTCCTTCACGAAGGTGCGGAAGCTGGCCAAGGGAGTGATGTAAGCCTTGGGATCAAAAGGCGGTACGACGACGTTGCGGAGCACCTTACGGTCATCAGCTGCGGTGATCAGGGGTGCTGTCAGTGCGGTGATCCCGACGCTGGCGGCAATGACGGCAGCGGCCGTGGCGAGCCTGCGCGTCCGGGCGCGCCGGGCTGTGGCGGTGTCCGCCTGCGGGCTGTTGACGGCGATTTTCCGGGTGTCCCGGCGTCGTAATTCATCACGGCGGAACGTGGCCCACGCAATGGCGACCACCGTCAGGCCGATGCCGCGCTCAATGGTGAGGAATGATGCATTCGTGGAGAACGCGATGCCGGTGACGAACAGAACCAGCACCGGCAGAAGCGGCCAGTACGGCGTGCGCAGGCGCCAGGTCAGGACGCCGGCCACCACTGCCGTGATCAGCGAACTCAGGAACGGAACAATCAGGACGCCGCCGGCCGTGCCTACGGGAACACCCACCGTGAGCATGTCCTTCCAGGAGAAGACCACGCCCAGCAGCAGCGTCCGGAGCGAATCCAGGGTAGGCACAAAGCCGGCGAGGGCCGAGTCCGGCACCGCAAGCGCTGTACCGAGGACCAGGTAGGCAGCCAACGTGAGCGCGGTGGTGATCAGCAGGCCAAGCCTCAGGTGGGCGTTGACGGCAGCAATGGCCAGGCCCAGCAGGATCCCGCCGAACCCGGAAATGAGGTAGTACGGGTTTCCGCCGAAGCTCAGGCTGAAACCGAGCACGCCCAGCCCCAGCAGGACCAGCAGGACCGCCGCGTCCAGCACAAAATGCCACGCGGGGCGCCCGTCAGTGAACGGCGATTGGGACTGAGAAGCGCTCCCCTGCCGGTTGGCGCGCCTGGGCCGGAGTCCGGGTGCGGTGCTCATGCTGCTGCCTTTCGAAGAATGATGCCCAACTCGTCCAGACTGCCCAGGGTCAGAACCGTGAGGTCGGCAATGTTGGCCCGGGAAGGGGCCGCTCCGGCGTGGACACGGACGGCAATGGCGCGCACGCCGGGCGCCACTGATGCCGCTGCTGTGCGGAGCTGCGTGGGTGTTACATGGCGGCCAACCACGAAGAAGACCACCGAAGCATTTGGAATGGTGTCCGCAACGGTCCGCGCAAGGTCGACGGCGGTACGCCGGTGGGGTGCGCCAACAATCCTGGTCATGTCGTCCAGCAGGTTGCGCCCGGTTTCGCAGCGCAGCGGACCTTTCTGAGTGACAACGTCGAGGTCCCGCTGTTCGCGGATGGCCTGCCGCCCGATGGACGCCGCAACAGAGATCCCCATCTCGAATTCGTGTTCCGAATCGTATTCATCCGTGTTGGTAGAGAGCGAGATAGCGAGGTGGGCCCGCCGGGTTTCCTCGAACTGGCGGACCATCAGCTTGTTGGTGCGGGCCGTTGTTTTCCAGTGGATGTGCCGGCGGTCATCGCCCGGCACGTAATCGCGCAGGGCGTGGAAGGAAACGTCGGCGCTGGACAGGTCCGTGGTGGGCATGCCCTCCAGGTCCCGGATAAAACCAGCAGCGGATCCGGCCAGGGCAACCGTGCGTGGATGGACGTAGAGGTCCTCGGGCTCCGTCCACAGCACTTGGCGCCGCAACAGGTGCAGCGGGTCAGCCCGTACCGAACGCACAGGCCCTACGGAAATTACTGCACGACGGGCCGTAGGGATGGTGAAGAGATCCTCGTGGACCTGCTGTGGCTTCATGCGCGGCAGGTGGAATATGGCCGTTGCAGCACCAACCGGCAGCTCCAGCGCGGCGGGCAGCAACGGGCGGGCGGAAGTGTTGGATACGGCGATACTGCCGACGGCACTGTCCCCTACTGCCACCCGGGTACGGGCAAGGTCCAGGACCACGCCGTAGGAAGAACGGCCCAGGATAAACCCGATGGCGATGCCAAACAGCACAAATGCCGCGACGGCGGCTGCTTTGGCCTCCTGCCAGCCGAAGGCATGGCCAAGGCTCCACAGCAGGATGGTGGCGGCCAGCACTGACCAGCCAAGCACACTGACCACCGACAGGACCGGCCACACGTATCGGAGCCACAGGTCCTTCGCGGCGCGCCAGGCTGGTTGCAGCAGCAGGCCGAGCGTACTGCTGGCCTCGGCCCAGACTGCTGCGGGGTGGAGCCGGGTCTGGCGGCCGTCCCGGACAAAGGGGCGGCGCAGCTGTTCACCAAGCTTTGAGGCGGCGCCGTCCTTGTTAAACGGCTGTTTGACGCGCTCAGCAAGCCGGGTCAACGGTGTGCTGCTGGACATAGAAGGACCTTCATTCGTGCTGGCTGGGGACTACGTGGGAGGTGCGGTTCAGGTAGTGGCGCGCTGCTGCGGTGCAGCCACCTCGCCCAGTACCCGTGCCAGGATCACTTCCGGAGTGGCACCGGAGAACTCGGCTTCAGGGTCCATCACAAAGCGGTGCGTCCAAACAACCGGGGCCAGTTCCTTCACGTCATCCGGGAGCACGAAGTTCCGGCCCTGGGCTGCAGCCCAGACCTTGGCGGCCCGGACCATGGCCAGGGCGCCACGGACGGAGACACCCAGGCGGGTTTCCGGCGCGTTGCGGGTCTCTTCGGTCAGCCTGGAGATGTATTCCAGCACCGCCGTGTCCACGTGGACTGTCGCGGCGAGGTCCGCCATGTCTGCTACAGCCTGCGTGGTGATCACCGGGGTGAGGTCGCTGGCCCGGTTCTTGAGGTTCGCGCCGCCCAGCAGCTGGACCGTGGAGGCGTGGTCCGGGTAGCCAATGGAGGTCTTGATCAGGAAGCGGTCCAGCTGGGCCTCGGGCAGACGGTAGGTTCCTGCCTGCTCGATCGGGTTCTGGGTTGCCAGCACCATAAACGGCCGGCCGGCCTCATAGGTCACGCCGTCCACGGTGACCCGGGATTCTTCCATGACTTCCAGGAGGGCGGACTGCGTCTTGGGCGAGGCGCGGTTGATCTCATCGGCCAGGACGATGTTGTTGAAGATCGGGCCCTTGTGGAACTCGAACTTCTGCGTTTTCTGGTCGTAGATGGTCACGCCGGTGACGTCGGAGGGCAGCAGGTCAGGGGTGAACTGGATCCTGTTGTTGGAGCCTTGGACCGTGGCCGCGAGGGCCCGGGCCAGTGATGTCTTACCGGTGCCCGGAGCGTCCTCGAACAGCACGTGGCCCTCGGCGAGCATGGCCGTGAACGTCAGGCGGATGACGTGGTCCTTGCCCAGGACCGCCTTGCTCACGTTCGCCACCAGCTTGTCGAACGTGCCTGCAAACCAGGTGGCCTGCTCATTTGTCATTGTCATTGGATTATTCCTTTTTCTGAACGGGTGGTGGCGCCGGACCGGGGGTTCTGCCCGGTCCGGCGGAGAACGAAGGTGGCAACCGGGCCTAACACGGCCGGCTTCCCGAGGAGAAGTAGACCGTATCGGCACGGACCCAACGGCTGTTGTACTGGCCACCGGTGATCTGGTACCAGTTGTTGCCGCTACCACCCCAAGGGACGCCGCACCTGCTCACCTCTACGGCAGCATCATTCATGCTGAGCCACGGGTACGGTGCTCCAGGTCCACCCGGGCTGGTGGTGCCATAGCAACGCTGCGGCGGACCTGCGCTGTAGCCGCTCCCGCCGCCGGCCGGCTCAGTGCACGAGTTGATGGCCTGCGAGGTGACCTTGACCATGTTCTTCACGGGCGGTGGCGGTGGCGGTGGTGGGTTGCCTGATGTGGAGTTTGCGCTGCCGGCTGGGCCATAGACCACCGTGAATGCACGAACATCGAGATTGCGGACTGCGTTGAAGTCGCCAGTGTTCATTTCGTACGAATTACGCTTACCAACGTTTTCCCAGGCACCGTTGCCAACGCGCACTTCATAGTGGGACAGAGCCCGGCCGTTGGTGGGTGGGTTGTTCCAGTTCCAGTAGACCTTCTGGTCTTGGGCCCCGGACTTTCCGCCGTTAACGTTGGGGGCGTTGGGCGGGCCGTAGGGATTAGCCGTACCAACAGCCTGGGCATCGCCTGACTGGCCGGTTTTGGTCGACGTGGCAATGATATTCACTGTCACGTTCGTGCCGTTGGGCTGGCCACCAATCGTGCCGCCTCCGCGCGGGATAGAGCCTCTACTACCGCTGCTGGTGGTGTAGCTGTACTGGATCTCGTCGTACGTTGAGCCATTCCGCTGTGGCGGTGTCAGCTCCGTAAACTTCACTACCAGCTGACCGCTGGTGCCATTTTCCTGCACGCTGCCGCCGCTGACCATCCCGGGTTTTCCGGCTGCCCGGACCGGCGCGGAGGGCGCGCTGGTCTCACTGGTGCCGGCCTTGTTGGTGGCCGAAACCGTGAACGTGTAGTTGGCTTCCGAGTTATCCACCGTGACGTTCTGCGAGGTTCCGCCCACCTGTTGCGAGGACACCACGGCACCGCCCCGAAGGGTGGTCAACGTGTACGCAGATATGGCATCACCGTTGTTGTTCGGCGCCGTCCACGTCACCCGCATCTGGCTCTCCGGCCCGACCGATGCGGCTGAACTTGCAGTCGGAGCAGCGGGTGTCATCGGCGGCCCGGCTGGCACTACCGCTGCAGAATAGGGACTCCATTCCGAAGGATCCTTGGCATCGTTGTGTGCCCGGACGCGCACCTTATATGACACACCGTTCTGCAGACCCTTCCACACATAACTGGTGGAGGACAGGCCCGGGACCTGGGCATTTTGCCCTGCCGGGGGCGGCGAGATTTCCAGATCGTAGGACTTGATCGGCGATCCCTTGCTCAGCGGCGCCGTCCAGGTAATAGTGGCCTGCTTATCGCCAAACTTGGTGGCGGGCGCAAGCGGAGTCTCGGGTTTGACGTCAGGACGCACCTCGGCAGACGCCGGAGACCTGTCTGATTCACCAAATTCGTTGGTGGCCGTGACCTGGAAGTGGTATTTGGTGTTGTTGGTCAGGCCGTTGAGGGTACAGGTATTTGCGGGGCAGGCCTGTTGGAATCCACCCTCGCCGTACACCGTGTACCCCGTGATGGGTGATCCGCGGTCGGCAGGTGTCGTCCAGGTCAGCAAGGCAGTCCGGTCCCCCACACTTTGGGCCTGCGCCGTGCCTGGTGGCATGGGCTTGTCCTTGACGCTGAGCCGGATGCGGGCCGTGGCCTGGCGTGAGGCTTCGCCCGTCTTGTCCTGGACCGTGTAGGCCACGATCATCGATCCGGAGAACCCACCGGCCGGCGTCACGAGGACGGAATCTCCGGCCACCTCTGTACCGCCCTGGCCGGTTTCCACCGTTGCGCTGACGATCTTCAGCCCGGTTTCAGGGAAGGGGTTGGTGTCGTTCGCCAGCACGTTGATGGAGACCTGCTTGCCGGCGGCGGCGTTGTCCTCAACATCGTCATTGGCGACAGGCTTAGGCCGGTCGGAAGCAGTGACTGCCAACTGGTACGTTGCCGTGGACTCAAGTCCGCGGGGGTCCTTGGCCTTCACCTGCACGGTACCGGTTACGCCTGTGGCGGTGGTGGCATCCGTGGATACCTTGAGCGATTTGCCCTCCATACTGACCTTGAAAGCGTTGGTGTTTCCGCCGGCCAACTCGTATTTCATGTTGGCGACGTCGTCCTTGTCCGGGTCCTCTGTGAGCCGGGACAGGTCAAGGCTCCTACTCTCCCCCTTTGGCACCGTCAGTCCAGCGCCCAGCAGTGTGGGCGGGTTGTTCTTGTTGGGATCCGGCAGCACCTTGGTGCGCACACTGAGGGTGGATTTCAACCCTGCAGGATCGTCAACGGCGGTGCCGTCGGTCACCTCAAAGGTGATGGAACCCGGCCCCACATACTCCGCGCCAGCAGTGTATTTCAGTGAGGTTGGGCTGGCGATGGGATCGCTCCCGTTGCCGCCGATCAGTTTGATGCTGTCGGCCTGGGTGATACGCGGGGTGCGGCCTTCACGGACCTTTACCCACTCGTTCAGGTCAATGGTGACTGACTGGCCGGAGATCAGTTCCAGTACTTCGTCCTTGGCGAGGGTGGGAACCTGCTGGCCAAGACCAGGCACCCAGATGATGGCAGTGGCCTTTTGGCCGTCAACGTCCTCAACCGTGTACGGGATCAGCTGCGGGCCCTCGGTCAGTTCAACAATCATGTTGCCGTCGGTGCCGGGACGAGCGGTGGTGGCCTCGGTGCTGATGGCAAGATTCTCGCCTACGCCGTCGGGATCTTCGTCGTTCTTCAGCACCGGGACATCAACTGCTGTCTTGCCCAGAGTCTGTGCGGACGTGACGCGATCGTCCCGGGCAATGGGGGCCTGCAGTGGGATCGTGCTGTCCACTACTACTGTGATGGCCGCCTGCGCGGTGGCGTCCCGGTCGTCGGCAATTGTGTACTGCAGGTTGACGGTGCCCTCTTGGGCAGGTGTCCTAAGGATGATCCGGCCGCTGGTCTGGCTGACGGTGGCTTCAAGGGAAGCATCACCAACGATGCCATCTGTCAGAATACGGATGGGATCCCCGTCGGGATCGGTGTCATTACCGCTGGCATCGACGGCAATCTGCCGACCGGGCCGGACCTTGACCTCGTCATCCACTGGGGTGGGATTCTGGTTGACGTCGCCGCGCGGTGCAACTCCCACCGTGACCGTGCCGGTGTTTGTGGCACCCTGCCGGTCCACCACCTTGTAGCGGAAGGTATCGGTACCTGCGCCATCGCCGGCTGCCGTGAAGTCGATGAAGTTGCTGCCGACGCTGGCCGTTCCCATGCTGGGTGTGCTGTCGACGCCGGTCAGTTGGACGGAGTCGCCGTCAGGATCGATTCCATCCAGGGGTACCGGGATGCGGACCGTGCCGCCTGCTACAACCCTGGCCGTCAGGTTTTTGGGCTGCGGACGCGAGTTTTCCGCCCCTTCCAGCGGAAGAATATGAATCGTGACTGCGGCCGCGCTCTTCTGGCCCTGCGGATCCACCGCGTTGTAGATAGCCCGGACTGTTTTGGGCAGCGGCCCGGCAATGAAGCGGACGGTGTTCTCGGAGACGAACACCTTTCCGTCCGCCTCATCAATGCCTTGCGGCAGGACCGGATCCACGCTCAATTCCTGGCCCTGCGGATGGGTGTCGTTCTCCAGGACGGGAACGGTCACAACGTCTCCCACCCGCACGTTGACCTCATCCGGTTTGGGTTGCGGGGCCTCAACAACAGCCGGTGCCGGTACCGGCACCACCGTGACGCTTCCCGTGGCGGACTTGCTGCCGTTGGACATGGTGTAGTCGAACAGGAATGGTTCGGAAGTGGCGCCCAGATCGGTAATCCGGATGACGCTGTGGTCAATCACGCTGATGGAAGCGGTGACGTTGTCCGGCACCTTGACGGATTGCAACACCAGGACGCCGCCAGCGGGGTCAGAGTCATTGGCCAGCGGATCCAGCAGCACGCTGCCGCCCACCGGCATCAGTGCAACGTCGTGCACGGCAACGGGGTCACCGCTGTCTTCACCGGATTCAACGTCCACCCGGATCAGGCCCTGGGTGCTCTGCGGGCCGTTGCTGGCGATATATGTCAGATAGATCGGGCCAGGCGTTGTGCTCTTGAAAGTGAAGGTGCCGCCGTCGGTAACCGGGCCGATTTCTGCCGGTCCGTTGGCTTCCACCTGGGCGAGCCGAAGAGCACCACCGTTGGGATCGACGTCGTTCTTCAGGGGCGAGATGACCAGGTCCTGGCCTACGACTGCCGTGACATGGTCCGCGTTGACTACCGGTGCCAGGGCGCCCGGCGGCTGCACGTTTACGACAACAGTTCCGGTGACGTTGTCCCTGCCGTCCCAGATGGTCACAGTGACGTTTTTCTTGCCGGCAGTGGCACCGGAATCCTGGTACGTCAGGAGGCCGTCCCGGCGCACCTTCACCTGGTCTTGTTCGTTGTCCGCCTTGGCGTCCAGGAGCACCAGATCGTCGCCGTCCGGGTCCATCCAATCCGTGAGGATGTTCTGGCTGACGGTCTTCCCCTGTTCCACCAGCAGAGTGGTGGAATTGCTGCCGCGTTTAAAGACAGGTGCGTGATTCTCGTCCGGGGCCACAACGTTCAGCGTGACCTGCCCTGTGGCGCTCAGGCCACGGCCGTCATTGGCGGTGTAATTGAATGTTTCGGTGCCCGTCCCGGCGTCCGGCGGGACCGTCACCTGGAAGGCAGTGCCGCCATAAATACTCTGAAGCTTGCCGGTCTTCGGTCCTGAATCACCCACAGCCGCCGTGAGGACATCTCCGTCGGGATCGGAGTCGTTGTCAAGAACACTGATCACAGTGGTGCGGCCCGGCCGGACACCCACGGCGTCCGGTTTGGTTTCCGGCGGCCGGTTGGGCTTGGTCCGATCCGGAAGGACGTTGATGGTGTTGTTATCCGCAGATTCCTGGTCCTGCTCGTCGGATTCGTTCTGCGGCGGGATGACGTCTTCCCAGTTATTCACCAGCTGCATGTTCTGGTTCACCAACCACACATTCCCGGAGTTCACATCATTGAGAACCACCAGATCCCGGTTCACCCGGAAAACA
Organism: Pseudarthrobacter sp.; assembly: GCA_031178005.1. Taxonomy (GTDB): domain Bacteria; phylum Actinomycetota; class Actinomycetes; order Actinomycetales; family Micrococcaceae; genus Arthrobacter. The sequence continues at coordinate 79,707 of JAPSJV010000009.1, read as the reverse complement.
TACGACGGCGACGCACTCGCCTTCGGAACCTCAACATTCTTATCATCAACATCATTCACACAGTCACGCACATACTTATTCGCACCAGACCACGCAGCATGCACACAACCACCCAACTGCACAGGAGCAGCCGGAATACCCTCACCATCAAAAGACACAGTCTTCGCCGTCGAACCATCCAACGGCTGCTTCAACAACGCCTTCTTCGTCGCCAAACCCACAAAATCCGACGCCGGACCCGACTGCTGCAACACCGCATCACCAGCCTCCGCCAACGCCAACTCACGCCCACCAGGCAAAAACAACTTCCCCCGGGCAGCATCAAGAACAACCGGCTTATCCCCCACCACCGCCAACTGCAGATCCCCCGCACCCTTCAACCCATCCCACGTCGAAGAATCAGAAGACACCACAACACCAGCAGCATCCACCTCAGTCACCGTCACCACACCCGACTCCGGATCAGCAGAATAAATGCGGTCATCACCGCCCACCGCAGACACCACGCCTTCAGAACCGACGTATGCAGGTTCCGACGTTTCAGCGTCCAGTCCGTTCAACGTGGACGGCGACGTTGCCCAGACCTTTCCGGAGCCCGGATCCGTCACGGAGATGACCTCCGTGCCAAAACTCACCTCAGAGGACCCCGGCAGCTGCTTGTCGCCGCCGAGACGAAGATTGGCCGCGGAGACCTGATTCAGGGTGGATCCCGCCGAATCGTCGACAAGGACGTCCAAGCCGTCCTGCAGTACGTCAAACGTGGTGGACGCGGGTGTAACGGCGCCGTCAAGGACGCGGGAGGGATAGTTCAACCGTCCTACTGCGTTGCGGGACTTGGAAACAACCCACACACCACCGTCGTTCAGCTCTACCTCTGTGGTCTTGAAACCGGGGTACAGCACGGCACCCGCCACCAGGAACCCGGCGGCAACACCAAAAGCGGTGCCCGACACGAGCTTGTTGTGGCGCTTTTTCAATCCAAGCTTCCCCAGCAAAGTTGTCACAGTGTTCTGTTTCCTCAAATTCCATACCGCTCAAAAGGCGGCCAGTATATGACGTTCACGAGCCGGTATGGGCCCCTGGTCCCCGCGCAAGCCTACCGAACGGGCAATAACGGCGCGATGGGGAGCACTTCCCATGGCGGGGTAGATCGGTTCCCACCGACTGCGGTGTCAGCATGGGGGCGCTCCGATGCCGGCGGGATCCTTAAGGTAGGTGTGCCCCGCGATAATATAGCGGCCCACGTTCCGGTAGGAGCCCGATTCGATCCGCCACCAGCGGTGCATGCCCGTCCAGTTGTCACTCTGATCGATGTAGCACTTGACCACCAGCCGTCCTTGGTTGGCGGTGTCGAACCACGGCACGTCTGTTCCTCCCCGACCATCGCATCTGAAGGTGTCCGGGTTGTAGTTGGATCCACCAAGAGTGAACGAGCATGAGCGCTGAAGCGTTGTTTGCCAGTGAGTAGTCGTCTCCCAGACTCCCTCTCTGCCGGATCTGGCATTGGCCGAAACCACAGCGCTCCCGGTGCCCATCGAGTTGAAGGTCTGCACGGAGATAATTGCCGTCTGTTCCCAGCCGCCGGTGTTGATGGTCCTGCTTCCCGATGCTGCGACCGTTTCCCATCCACCACCATTGATGCTGATTTTGGTGGCAACCACATCGTTGGTTGCCGTTGACGGCGATGACCAGTTCAACGTGACCGTCTGCTGGTTGATCCCGCCGTCCTGTCCGGAGGCCGCCGGCGTGCCCGGCGAACCATAAGGCATAGCCGTTGCTGGATCGCTCGCGTTGGAACTGGGTGCCACCGTGGAGTTTGCAATCACAGTGACGCTGACCTGCGCGCCGTTGGTGAACCCGCCAATCGTTTGGCCTGGGGAAATAGGGCCGCTCCTCCCGCCAGCGTTGTAGGAATAGCTGATCTCGTTTTCCGCCGAACCGTTCCGTTGCTGTTCGTTCAGGCGATTGAAGTTGACGGTTATTTCGTGCCCTGAGCCTCCGGTGTTGGCGGGCGTGGCGGTCACTCCCGTCACCTGGCCGAGCCTGCCGGTGGCGCGGCGGGCTGCTGAGGGAGCACTGACAGCGCCCTTCCCGGCTTTGTTCTCCGCCTGCACTGTAAACGTATAAGCGGATTCGGAGTTCTTCGCCGTGAAGACGGCAGACCTGACGGTACCGGAAATCGTTTGGCTTTGACTGGTTCCGTCGCCGCCGCTCATCGTGACGTAGTAATTCCTGATGGGGTCACCGTTGGTGTCCGGTTCGGCCCAATCCACCTTGAGCTGGTTCTCGCTGCCCACAGCTGAGGCCACCGAAGACACCGGGGCGGGCGGCGCGGCCGGAAGGCCTGCCGGATTGTCCTGTGCCGAGTACGTTCCCCAATCTGAGGGGCCCAGTTCGTTGACGGCCTGTGCCCGAACCTTGTACTTCACACCGTTGGTCAAGCCCGGCCAGGTGTAGTTGAGTCCGGCAACTTCGTTCTTGACTGCGATGCCGTTGGCAGGAGGCGGCGAGATTTCCAGGTCGTAGTGCTTGACGGGTGAGCCTTCGGTCTTTGCGGCCGGCCAGTTGATCACCATGTTCTTGTCCCCGGCCTTAACGGTGGGGGCTTCAGGAGGAGACGGCTTCTCATCCGGCCGGATCTCGTTGGAGGCAGCCGAAGGTTCGGAGTCCCCCACCTCGTTGGTGGCCAAGACCGTAAAGACGTATTTCACGTTGTTGGTCAGTCCGTCAAGCGTGCAGGTAGTGGTGGCGCACTTCTGCTCAAAGCCGTTGTTCGACTTGACGGTATAGCCGGTGACAGCAGCACCATTGTCCGACGGCGGCGCCCACTTCAGGACGGCCGTGCGGCTTCGGACATCGGTGGCAGAGGGCGCGGAGGGTGCATCCGGAGCGGCGCGGACGGTCAACTGCAACCGGCCATCCACCTGGCGTGAGAGGTCCCCTGTTTTATCTTCTACCGTGTACCGGACCACCATCACGCCCTTGAAGTCCTCTGCCGGCGTCACGGTGATCGAGTCGCCGGAGACAGCAGGTTGCCCGGCTGCCTGCCCGGTCTCCACCACTGCTGCCACGATCTTCAGAGGCGTATCGCTGAAGGGGTTGAAGTCGTTCGCCAGCACGTTGACGGTTTCTGCCTTGCCGGCGTTGGCCTTATCCACGGTGTCCCCGTTCGCCACCGCAGGAGGACGGGTGGACGCAACATGCCGGACCTGGATGGTGGCCGAGACCGCGTCGGAGCGGCCATCGGTGACGCGGACCTGGATATTTCCGGTGAAGCCCACGCCCACGCTGTTGTCCGCCCGGACCGTCAACACACTGCCGTCCAGTGAAGCGCTGAACCCGCGTGGCAGGCCGCCGTCGATTTCAAAGGAGAGGTTGCCCTGGTCCTGTTCGTCCACATCGGCAGCCAAGGGTGCCAGGTCAATCGTGCCTGTTTCGAGTTTTGGTACCTCAAGCAAGGCCCCCCGGAATGTGGGCGGGTGGTTGGTCTCCGGAGCAGGAATAACGTCTGTCATGATCACCAGCGTGGACTTCAGTCCTTCCGGGTCATCTGAACGGCTGCCGTCGGTCACCTCGAAGGTAATGGAACCCTTTCCCGCGTAGTCAGCCCTGGCGGCGTAGCGCAGCCCGGTACCGTCGTCGACAATAACGTTCTCTCGTGACGCACCCTGGACATGCACGGAGTCCGGCACCGTGATCCGCGGACGCCGGCCTTCCCGGACCTTGACGTACTCGTCCAGGTCCAGCGTGACCTCCTTGCCGGCCATAACTTCCACCGTCTCTGTTTTCGCCAAGGTGGGATATTGCGCGCCCTGCCCCGGTATCCACATGATGGCCGTGGAAACCAGTCCATCCACGTCGGTCAACGTATAGGGGATGACCTGGTCTTCCGGCGCGAGGGCCACGATGGCGTTTCCGGTGCCGCCATCGCGGACGTTGGGATTCCCGTCGGGGAAACTGATTGCCAGTTCGTCAACCACGCCATCCGGATCGGAGTCGTTCTTGAGGACCGGGACATCGACTGCCGTCTTCCCCAGCGTCTCCGCCAGGGTGACCCTGTCGTCCTTTGCCACAGGGCGCTTCAACTCGGCGTCGGGACTGACCTTGACCCGGATCACCGCGCTTCCCTCCGCTGCCTTGTCATCCCTGATCTGGTAGCGGATGCTCTCGTGGCCTTCAACTGACGGCGCCGTGAAACGGACTTTGGAAGCTTCTGTGGCTTCGACCTTGAGCTCTGGCTTCGCTTCGAAGGAGTTTCCCTGCAGGGCGATGGGATCGCCGTCGGGATCGGAATCGTTTGCCAGGACCTCCACTTCCACGTTCCTGCCCGGACGGATGTCCACGGCGTCATCAATGGCAATCGGCTTTTGGTTGTTGGCCTCCAACGGAGCTATGCCCACAATCACCGTCCCGGTATTTTCGGCTCCAACGCGGTCCCTGACCCGGTAGGTAAAGGTGTCCGTGCCGGCGGCATCGGCGGCAGCCATAAAGTCCAGGTAGCCGTCCCTGACTATGGCCGTTCCCATGGCTGCAGCCTTGTCTACCGACATCAGCTGGACAGAATCGCCGTCCGGATCAATGCCGTCGAGAGGGACAGGAATTTTCACCGTCATACCCGAGACAACCCGGGCCGTAAGGTTACGCGGTTCCGGCCGGGAGTTCCGTTCGTCGTCCCTGGCCTGGATCCGGATGGTGACCTGCTGCGAATCAACCTGGCCGGACTGGTTCCGGACTTTATAAATCGCATACACCGTCTTGGGCACGTCGCCGGCAATAAAACGCAGCGAATTGCCAGACACGAATGCCATACCGTCGGCCTGGTCCGGCTGCTGAGCGAGGTCCGGCAGGACGGTCAGTTCGCCGCCGTTGGGGTCGACGTCGTTCTCCAACACCGGAATGGTGACAACGTCGCCCACGCGCACCGTGGCCTCGTCAGGCTTGGCCCGCGGTGCCTCCAGCTTGGCGGGCGCCGGTACCACCAGCACGGAGATCTCGCCGATTGCGGATGAGCGACCGTTGGAAATGCTGTACTTCAGGGTCAGTTGTCCCTGCGCCCGCAAGTCCGTCAGCCGAACTACCGAATGGTCCAGGACAGAGACGCCAATGGGCAGGGTGGAGTCGGCCGTGACGGACTGGACCACCAGCACCCCGCCCGCTGGATCGGAGTCGTTGCCCAGCACGTCGACCAGAACGCTGCCGCCGGTAGGCAACAGGGCAATATCGCGGACTGCAACCGGAGCCCCCTGGTCATCGCCGGCCACCACATCCACCCGGACCAGCTGCTGCGCACTGGCAGGTCCGTTTGTTACCAGGTAGGAAACGTAGTGCGGACCGAGTGTGGACGAATTGAAATTGAAAGTCTGCTGGTCCGCGCCAATCGTGGCCGTCGTCTGGCCATCAGGCGTAACCTGGGCCAATCGTAGGGTGCCGCCCTGTGGATCCAGGTCATTTTTCAACGGTGCGATGACCGTGTCCAGGCCGGCAACAGCGGTGACATGGTCGGCGTTGGCAATGGGCGGCAGCGCTCCCGCGGCCCGGACGTCGACGGAAATCCGACCTTCAGCTGTGTCCCGGCCATCAGAGACCGTCAGGGTCAGCTCTTTCCGGCCAGGTCCCGCACCGGAATCCTGGAAAGACAGCTGGCCATCCGGGCGGATCTTCACCTGGTCCCCAGCGTCAGTACTCACTGCAGAGACTGCGAAGAGGTCATCACCGTCAGGATCAATCCAGTCCTGCAGGATGTTCTGAGTGGCGCTCTTTCCTGCCTGCAGGATCAGCACGTTGCTGCGATTGGGCTTCTGCCGCGGCGCCGAATTTTCTCCTGGCGGCACAACGTTAAGCGTGACATCGGCGTTGGCGGAGAGTCCCCGTCCATCGTCCACCGTGTACTGGAAGGACTCACTCCCGGATTTTTCCGCCGGCACGAAGACCTGGAACCCTGTGGCCCCGTAGATCGGCGACAGCTCTCCCAACCGCAGCCCCGCAGGCGGACGCACAGTCAGGATGTCGCCGTCGGGATCGGTGTCATTGTCCAGGACCGGCAGGACGGTGGTCCGCCCGGCACGAACGCCAAAGGTATCGGGGGCAGCCACAGGGGCACTGTTGGGTTTGGTGCGGTCCGGAAGAACCGTCTGCTGGACCTCGTCAGCGGAGTCCTTGTCAGCATCGTCAGAAGTTTCCTTGGGCGGGATGACGTCTTCCCAGTTGTTCACCAGCTGCATGTTCTGGTTCACCAACCACACATTCCCGGAGTTCACATCATTGAGAACCACCAGATCCCGGTTCACCCGGAAAACATACGACGGCGACGCACTCGCCTTCGGAACCTCAACATTCTTATCATCAACATCATTCACACAGTCACGCACATACTTATTCGCACCAGACCACGCAGCATGCACACAACCACCCAACTGCACAGGAGCAGCCGGAATACCCTCACCATCAAAAGACACAGTCTTCGCCGTCGAACCATCCAACGGCTGCTTCAACAACGCCTTCTTCGTCGCCAAACCCACAAAATCCGACGCCGGACCCGACTGCTGCAACACCGCATCACCAGCCTCCGCCAACGCCAACTCACGCCCACCAGGCAAAAACAACTTCCCCCGGGCAGCATCAAGAACAACCGGCTTATCCCCCACCACCGCCAACTGCAGATCCCCCGCACCCTTCAACCCATCCCACGTCGAAGAATCAGAAGACACCACAACACCAGCAGCATCCACCTCAGTCACCGTCACCACACCCGGCTCCGGATCAGCAGAATAAATGCGGTCATCACCGCCCACCGCAGACACCACGCCTGCGGAACCCTCCAGCACCGGTTTGCTGGTTTCCTCGTCAAAGCCATTGACGTTGGATGGGGACACTGCCCAAACCCGTCCGGAGGCTGCATCGGTCAAGGAAATGACGTCGGACCCGAAACTCACGTCGGCGCTGCCGGGCAATTCCTTATCGCCGCCCAGGCGCATGTTGGCGGGAGAAACCTGGTTCAGCGTGGAGCCTGCTGAATCGTCCACAAAGACTTCGCTGTCATGTTGCAGGATCTCGAAGGTTGAACTGGCCGGCGTCACAGCCCCGTCCAGGACGCGGGAGGGATAGTTCAACCGAGCCACCGCGTTGCGGGACTTCGAGACCACCCACACGCCGCCGTCGTTCAGATCGACGTCGGTTGTCTTGAAGCCGGGATAAAGGATTGCGGCAGTCACCAGGACAACGGATGCAAGGCTGAACGCGATTACCGCCAGGATCCGTGGGCGTGGACCGCGCCCGCCTGTACGCGTGGCACTGGTGCGTTTTCCGGCGCGCGATTCAGCACGGAACTTCATTCGTAGTTTCCCCCAGGTTGGAGTCCCGGATGGCCGGGATACCTGCCGGCTTCGGCCAGACAGAGGAAATTCTACGCCACGGCCATCAAATGGATAAAACCGCAGGCCAGAAGGGTTTAGTCCAGGACCAGGCCGTTTCCGCGGCCGCGGGCCAGCAGGACCGGATGGATTTCGCCAAAACCACGGACGTCCTCGGCGGGCTGGGGCAGCAGCACAAAACGTTCGTCCTGCTCAAGGGCGGATGCCGTCATGGAGTCCACCAGGACGGTCCCGGGATCAGCCAGCGAGGTCAGCCGCGCCGCGAGGTTGACCGTGGGTCCGTAGATATCGCCAAGCCGGGACAAAATCCGCCCCCAGACCATGGCCACGCGGGCTTCCGGAAGGATCTCATCCTCCGTAAACGCCTGTGCAAGGGCCAGCGAAATTTCGGCGCCGGCGGCCGGGGTTTCGGCGATGTAGAGGACTTCATCGCCAACGGTCTTAACCAGCCGGCCGCCACCGACGGAAATGATCTCGGCGCACTTGTTTTCGAAGCGCTGCACCAGGCGGGCCAGGGTTTTTTCGTTCATGCGGCGGGACAGGCTGGTGTAGGAAACCAGGTCCGCAAATCCAACGGCGCGGGCCAGGGGCAGCGGGGCGTCGTCCTCATCGCCCTCACGGCCTTCCTCGCTGGCCTGCAGTCCGGCTTCCGCCCGCACGGCAAGCCGCTGCACGCCGGCGTTAAGTTGGCGCCGGTAGGAATAAACCAGCATTTCCTCCAACGCATCAACCAGCGCCGGGAGATCGTTGACCAACTGCTTCCGGGCCACGGCATCGGTCACACCTTGTTCGTGGACCATGTCCTCGATGAGGGCTTCGATCTGCCACACCACCATGCGGTCCGTCATCTGGCCGATGGACCTGGTGATGGAAATCGCCGCTTCCTCGGTGAGCTTTTCCGCGCGGACCAGGTCCACTATTGCGCCCAGCGCGGCTTGGTCACGCTCGGTGAAGGCCACGTCCTCGTCGCTGTAGTTCGGGAAGCCGAGCGCCCGCCACAGCTTCCGCGCAGACAGCAGTGACAGTCCGGCACCGGCGGCAACCTCACGACGGCGGAGCTTGCGTTCGCCGCCCAGCAGCCGGGATTCGAGCGCCTTGGCAGCCACACGCTCTGCAGACATCGTGCCCGTGGCCGGCGCGGGCTCCTGAACCACCTGGGGCATAACGCGGGGCAGGGGCATGGTGGGGGGCGTCACGGACGCAACGTCAGTTCCGGCATCGTTCATGTCCTCATCGCTCATTGTCTCCACCTGCTCTCTCATCCCACGACTCCGCTTCTGCGGCGCTGTTCATCCGCTCAACTGCCAAGAATTCTTCTTCCGGAAGGTGATCAATGGCTTCGAGGATGAAATTTCGAAACCGGGCTACCTCCGGCATGTCCGGAAACTCAAGGCTCGCGCCATGGCCGGACTCCAAGGATATATTCCCGGAGCGCAATCCCCGCTGAAGGAGCGACTGACTGACCGACACGTTGCGCACAGCAGCGAGGGAAAGCTGCCGGTCCCGGCGCCGCAAAGTGCCGGATCTCGCGATGGCCCGCCGGCTGGTCAGGATGTAACGGGTGGCGCTCCACCGTGACAGGCGGCGCAGGCAATAGCCCAGCCAAACCCAGGCAACCAGCGCTCCGCAGCCGGCCACCAGCCAGAACTCCAGTCCGGAAAGAACCGGAAGGAGGCTTGCCGCTTCCCCTTTGAGGATCCACGCGCTGGCAAAGGCTGCCACCGCCGGCACGAGGATAAAAACAAAAACAGGAACGGTGAGCCCACGTGGTTGGGGCCGCGTGAGGATTATGACCTGCTCGCCTGGAAGCAGTTCCTTACGCATATCCACTTTCGCCGCCGGTTTCCCGCGACCAGGGGCGGAGGTGTACTACGTCGCCGGCGGTCACAACGTGTTCCTTCCCGACATCGTCCACCACCAACAGCGAACCGTAAGGATCCAGCCGGGTGGCATGGCCGATGATTTCGTGGTCGCCGGGCAGCTGTGCCCTGACCTCCCGGCCAAGGGTGACCATAACGTGCTCCAGCCGTTTGTGCAGGGACGGGCCCCCTGCCAATCCCGCCTCGGGATCACCGTCGGCATTGCAGAAGCCCCGGTAAAGCGTGGCGAAGCGGGACAGGTAGCTTTTGAGCAGCCCGGTGCGGTCAGGCGCCGAGGACTGTTCCACCAGAACTGAAGTGGCCGTCGGCACCGGGAGCTCCGTCTCCGTCAGCGAAACGTTGATTCCCGTGCCGAGGATAACGGCGGGAACCCCTGGGCCGCTCAGTGACTCCATCTGTGCCAGGATGCCTGAAATCTTCCGGCCATGGACCAGGACGTCATTGGGCCATTTAATCTGGGCCGGCAGTCCAGCGGTTTCCATCAAGGCTTCCCGGAGAGCAAGCGCGGCCACCATGGACAACCAGGAATAGCTATGGGTGGGGAGCGGAAGACCTTGGGCATTAACAGGGCGCAGCACCAGTGACACGGCGATCGAGCTGCGCGGCGGAGCCTCCCAGTGCCGGGCCAGCCGCCCACGGCCAGAACTCTGATGTTCGGCAGTCAGGACTGACAGATCCGGCCAGGCCTTTGGATCAACCCTTACGGCCCGCAGCAGGTCTTCATTCGTGGAGCCGGTGGTGTCTACAACGTCAAGGCGGCTGACACCCGTGGCTCCCAGGAATTCCGGTGCCACCAGGGCAGTCCGGTCCAGGGGCTCCCGGTCTGGGACAGAACCGCCGGACGCTGAGTTGGTAGCGGCCTCATCGGAGCCAGGGTTCTGTTCGTCATCCATAAACAGAATCCTAGCGACTCGCCCTGGATACGGGGTTAGAGGAAGATGTCCGGGACCAGTTGATCTTCGGCTGCACCGAGGCTGTACGGCGTAAAGTCCCGGACACCTGCTCCAGCGAGTACTTCCTCATCCGTATAGAAGCGGCCGCTTTCACGTGCGGCGTCGGTTGCCAGGTGCGAGCGCGTGAGGATGGCGTGCGCGGCGTCGGACATAATCTCCGGGCCCCGCGCCGCCTCGACTATCCGGCTGCCGCCGGGCATGGCGCGGATGGCGGCAGTGTCGATCAGCGTGCACGGCCACAGAGAGTTGACGCTGAGCGGCTGGTCTTTGAACTCCGCCGCCAGACCCAGGGTGGTCAGGCTCATTCCGTATTTGGCCATCGTGTAGGCCAAATGCATCCCCGCCCATTTTGGGTCCAGGTTCAAAGGTGGGGACAGCGTCAGGATTTGCCCGTCGCCGGACGCCAGCAGCGCGGGGAGCGCCAGCTTGGAGAGCAGGAACGTGCCGCGGACGTTGATGTCCTGCATAAGGTCGTAGCGCTTCATGTCGACATCGGGCGTGCGGGAGAGATCAATCGCTGAGGCGTTATTGATCACGACGTCGATGCCGCCGAACTTCTCGACTGCGGCGGCAACCGCCGCCGCGACGTCGTCGTCGTTCCGGACATCCCCGACAAGAGGGAGCGCCTGGCCGCCGGCAGCCTCCACCTGTGCAGCCGCCGTGAAAACGGTGCCCTCAAGTTTGGCGTGCGGCTGGCCGGTTTTGGCCAGCATGACAATGTTTGCACCGTCACGGGCCGCGCGGAGTGCAATGGCCAGGCCGATCCCTCGGCTGCCGCCGGACATCAGGACGGTTCGTCCCTTTAATGATCCCCGCGGCTGGTATGGGGCGGCCGAAGACGTGGAGAGAGTGCTCTGGGCATCGTTGCTGGCAGTCATAGCCATACTGTAGCCGACAGATGTTACTGATGAGTAACATCGGGCGTGGGTATTCAGAACGGGACAACTTCGCAAAATTGTAGGGTTTCTACAGCGGTCCGGGCGGTAAGCATCACTAGACTAGCGAGCAGGCGCGTGCCGCAGCCCGGCTTCTTGTGTGGAAGCTACTTAATTCCTGCGGTGGGCCCTGTTTGTCATTGCATCGCGTTGTTAACGCACCTTTGAACGCACCGCACATCGCACTGACTGAACGTACTGAACCCGATATAGAGCCGGAGACGCCTGATGAGCCACGATCTGACCACTACAGCTGGAAAGATTGCCGACTTCCGCGACCGCCAGGCCCGCTCCGAACAACCATCGGGACCGGAAGCAATCGAGAAGCAGCACGCCCGTGGGAAGAACACCGCCCGCGAGCGCATCGCACTGCTCCTGGATGAAGGCTCTTTTGTGGAGTTTGATGCGCTGGCCGTGCACCGTTCCACCGCGTTCGGCATGGAGAAGAAGAAGCCGCTGGGCGATGGCCTGGTCTCCGGATACGGCACCGTTGATGGCCGCCCGATTGCCGTGTACAGCCAGGACTTCTCTGTGTACGGCGGGTCGCTGAGCCAGGTCAACGGCGAAAAAATCGTGAAGGTGCAGGAGTTCGCACTTCGCAACGGCTGCCCTGTAGTGGGCATCCTGGACGGCGGCGGCGCCCGTATCCAGGAAGGCGTTGCCTCACTGGCCATGTTCGCGGACATCTTCCGGAACAACGTCCACGCCTCCGGAGTAGTACCGCAGATCTCCGTCATCATGGGCCCCTCCGCCGGCGGTGCAGCGTACTCCCCCGCCCTCACGGACTATGTGGTCATGGTGGACAAAACCTCGCACATGTTCATTACCGGGCCTGACGTCATCAAGACCGTCACCGGCGAAGACGTGGACATGGAAACCCTGGGCGGTGCCCGGCAGCACAACGCCACCACCGGAACTTCCACCTATCTCGCCTCGGATGAGACCGATGCCCTGGAATTCGTCCGCGAACTCCTGGACTTCCTGCCGTCCAACAACCTCTCTGAAGCTCCTGTCACCGAACATGACCAGGAACTGGAGATCGACGAGGACGACCTCGCCCTGGACACACTCATCCCGGACTCCGCCAACCAGCCATACGACATGCGGACCCTGATCGGGCAGTTGGTGGACGATGCGCACTTCCTGGAGATGCAGTCCCTGTACGCCCCCAACGTCATCATTGGCTACGGTCGGATCGAAGGCCACACCGTTGGCATCGTGGCCAACCAGCCGCTGCAGTTCGCCGGAACGCTGGACATTGCGGCATCCGAAAAGGCCGCCCGGTTTGTCCGCAACTGCGATGCCTTCAACATCCCGATCATTACCCTGGTGGATGTTCCAGGCTTCCTTCCCGGCAAGGACCAGGAATTCCAGGGCATTATCCGCCGCGGCGCCAAGCTGCTGTACGCCTACGCCGAAGCCACAGTTCCCAAGCTGACTGTCATCACCCGCAAGGCTTATGGCGGAGCGTACATCGTGATGGGTTCCAAGAAGCTGGGTGCGGACCTGAACCTGGCCTGGCCCACGGCCCAGATCGGCGTGATGGGCGCCCAGGGCGCCGTCAACATCCTGTACCGCCGCGACCTTGCCGCAGTGGCTGAAGCCGGTGGCGACGTCGAGGCCCGGCGTGCCGAGGTAATCAAGCAGTATGAAGAAGAGCTCCTCAACCCCTACCAGGCCGCCCAGCTCGGGTATGTCGACGCCGTCATAGCCCCGTCGGAAACCCGTCCGCAAATCATCCGCGGACTGAGGGCCCTGCGCGACAAACGCGCTTCGCTGCCGACCAAGAAGCACGGGAACATCCCGCTGTGACATCCCGCAAACCGGTGGTTGAGCCTGTCGAAACCGGGCCTGTCGAAACCGCGGTGGTTGAGCCTGTCGAAACCGTCGAAGCCCCGGCCATCCTCTCCGTGGTCAAGGGACATCCCTCGCCCGAGGAACTCGCGGCGCTTACCGCCGTCGTGCTTTCCCTGCCGGGCACGGCAGCGGATTCACCGTTGCGTCCCACTACCCGGCACTGGGTGCGCCGGCAGCAGCTGCGGCTGGCACCCACACCGGGCCCGGGCGCCTGGCGGCGCAGCCGGGGCTGATCCCCACCGTCTCCCCCGCCCCGGGCGTGGCGGGCCTTCGATGTGGGCCGCGCCACTATTAGGCTCGTTTCATGACTAACCCTGTTGCACCTTCCGCGCGCCCCCGGACACCCATCGACGCCGTTGCGGACCAATACACGGACACGCTGATCAGGCTCAATCCAAGCTTCGCCACTGAGCTGGGCATCCCCGGCCGTGAGACCGAATACCCGGACTACTCCCCTGCCGGGATTGCCGAACTGGCCAACGAAGCCCGCAAGACGCTCGCCGAGCTGGACGGCATGGCGCCGGCTGACGACGTCGACGCCGTTACCCTCGACGCCATGGGCGAGCGGCTGGGGCTCCTGCTGGAAATCCACGATTCAGGCTGGGACGTTGCCGACTTGAACAACATCGCCTCCCCCGCCCAAGAAATCCGTGCCATCTTCGACCTGATGCCGACGGAGACGTCGGAACACTGGGAGCACATCGCCGGCCGGGCCCACAACGTGCCCGCCGCACTGGCCGGATATATCGAAGCCCTGCGTTCCGGCAAGGAGGCGGGGCAGGTGTCGGCCGCGCGGCAGGTGGAAACCGTCATCGAACAAACTACCAAGTACGCGGCGGAAGACGGCTTCTTCGCCAAACTCGCCGCCGAGGCCCGCGTCTCAGGGGAGCCGCTGGAGTCCGGACTGCAGGAAACTCTCGACGCCGGTGCTGGCGCCGCCCGCAGCGCGTACGCGGACTTCGCCGCATTCCTTCGTGACGAACTGCTGCCGGTAGCCCCGGCCAAGGATGCCGTGGGCCGCGAACGCTACGCCCTCGCCTCACGGAATTTCCTAGGTGCCACAGTAGACCTCGAGGAAACCTACACTTGGGGCGTACAGGAACTCCAGCGGCTGATAGACCAGCAACAGGCCGTCGCAGAAGCCATCAAGCCCGGCGCCACCGTGGCCGAGGCAAAGGAAATCCTGGACAATGATCCCGCCCGCCAGCTCAAAGGCACGGCGGCACTGCAGGCCTGGATGCAGGAACTCTCCGACAAAGCCGTCGCCGAACTGGCAGGGGTGCACTTCGACATCCCCGAGCCGATGAAAACGCTTGAGTGCCGCATTGCCCCTACCGATGAGGGCGGCATCTACTACACAGGCCCGTCCGACGACTTCAGCCGGCCCGGCCGCATGTGGTGGTCAGTCCCCGCCGGCGAAGACACCTTCACGACGTGGGCCGAGACCACCACCGTCTACCACGAGGGCGTTCCCGGCCACCACCTCCAGGTAGGAACGGCCACCTACCGCAGGGAACTGCTGAACAAGTGGCGGCGCAACGTCTGCTGGACCTCCGGGCACGGCGAAGGCTGGGCGCTCTACGCCGAAAAACTCATGCAGGAACTGGGCTACCTGTCCGACCCCGGTGACCACATGGGCATGCTCGACATGCAGCGGATGCGTGCCGCCCGGGTTGTCTTTGACATCGGCGTGCACCTGGAACTCGACGTCCCCTCAGCCTGGGGTGCCGGCACCTGGACGCCCGAAAAGGGTTACGAATTCCTCCGCGCCAACCTGCCCATCAGCGACGGCCAGCTCAAGTTTGAGTTCACCCGGTACCTCGGCTGGCCCGGTCAGGCCCCCTCCTACAAAATCGGGCAGCGGCTCTGGGAGGAAATCCGCGCCGAACTCGAATCCCGCCCCGGCTTCAACCTCAAGGACTTCCACACCCGGGCGTTGAACATTGGCTCCGTAGGGCTCGATACCCTCCGCCGGGCTTTGCTTTAGCCTTCCCTGCCTTCTCCGGGACTGGAGGGCGGACGCCCTCTGCATGCTGCTCCTTCGTCGCTTTGACGCATGCTGCCGGGCGCCCGTCCTCCAGTCCCAACTGCAGCGAGACTTTTAACACAGCCGCGCAGGGAATATCTTCATAAAAGGGGCTTGGGGTGGCGCGTTTGCTGGGGTTTGTCGCTTGAGGGGGCATGGCTTGGCGTAATATTTCTCAACGTGCTTTCGTGGTGATATGTGGGCTTGGCCTAGCTTGTTTTGGTGAGCACTTCAACCAGCACCCCTCAAACTTCCGGAACGTCCGGCTTCCAGCTGCCCAAATGGGCCGGATCCTTCGGCGTCCAAATCATTGCAGCCCTGATCGTCGGCCTGGCACTGGGCCTCCTGGCCAAGTACACCGGCAGCACCAAGGACGCCCCCAACGCCCTCGGCGCCACCCTGCAGACCATCGGCTCCAGCTACGTCGCCCTGCTGCAGACCGCCGTCGTGCCCCTGATTTTCACCGCAGTGGTCAGCTCCATTTCCAACCTCCGTGAGGTTTCCAATGCCGCGCGCCTGGCCTGGAACACCCTGCTCTGGTTTGCCATCACCTCGCTGATCGCCGTACTGATCGGCATCGGCCTGGGCGTCCTGCTGCAGCCCGGGGCCAACACCGGCATCACGGAAGAGGGCAAGGAACCCGGCAAGGTTGGCAGCTGGTGGGCCTTCCTCACCGGACTGTTCCCGAAGAATTTCCTGGGCCTCGGCGCCAGTTCCAGTGTTGCTGAATCCGGCGCTGTGACCACGTCCGTGAGCTTCAACGTCCTGCAGATCCTGGTCATCGCAATCGCCGTCGGCATCGCCGCCCTCAAGGTGGGCAAGGCAGCCGAGCCGTTCCTGAACCTGAACGCCTCCGCGCTGGCCGTCATCCAGAAGGTCCTCTGGTGGATCATCCGGATCGCCCCGCTGGGTACCGTCGGCCTGATCGGCAACGCCGTGGCCGTCTACGGCTGGGACACCATGGGCTCGCTGGGCAAGTTCGCCATCGCCATCTACATCGGCCTCGCCCTGGTGCTGTTTGTTGTCTACCCGGCGCTGATCCGCAGCCACGGCCTCTCCGTCAAGCAGTACTTCACCGGCGTGTGGCCGGCTGTACAGCTGGCATTCGTTTCGCGCTCCTCGATCGGCACACTGCCGCTGACCCAGCGGGTCACCGAACGCTCGCTCGGTGTGCCCAGGGCATACGCTTCCTTCGCTGTGCCCCTGGGCGCCACCACCAAGATGGACGGCTGCGCCGCGATCTACCCGGCCATCGCCGCCATCTTTGTAGCCCAGTTCTTCGGCGTACAGCTGGACTTCACCCAGTACCTGCTGATCGCGCTGGTTTCCGTCCTGGGCTCCGCAGCCACTGCCGGAACCACCGGCGCTGTGGTGATGCTGACCCTCACGCTCTCCACGCTGGGGCTCCCGCTGGCCGGCGTCGGGCTCCTGCTCGCCATCGATCCCATCCTGGACATGGGCCGCACTGCCGTGAACGTTGCTGGCCAGGCACTGGTGCCCACGATTGTGGCCAAGCGCCAGGGAATCCTGGATGAGGACCTTTACAACGCTCCGCGCAACGGTACCCCCTTTGTGGATGACGAGGCCGGGTCCCCGGAACCGGTTGATCCTCCCGCAGCGGAACGTGAACTCGCTGACGCCAAGGCATAAACCAAGAAGCCTGCTCCACAAAGGAAGTCCCCGGAATTTTCCGGGGACTTCCTTTGCATTCAGCGGCCGCCGCCGATTACGCCGGCTTCCACCGCTTTGCTCACGGCGTCCGCCTCCGATTGGGTCAAGGTGCCGTCAGTGACAGCCTGGTCCAGCTTCGATTTCAGCGCTGCAGCTTTGTCTGCCTGCGCCTCGGTCCGGAGTTCCTCCAACGCTGTGGTCACTGCGGACTGTTCAACGCCGAGGCTCTCGGCCAGCGCGGCGGCCAGCGCCCCATCCCGGGCCGCGGCGTCCGGCCGTTCACCTTCAGCCGGGCGGGTGGCTGGCTTGTTGGCCTCGTGGAAGGCCTGGAGAGCCTCCGTGACGGCCGATTCATCAACGCCGAGCCTTTCGGCGAGCGCCGACGCCTGGGCAATTCCACGGTCACCGCCGCGGCCGCCAGGCATTCCCTTCCCCTCGCCGGCTTCGGAGCCGGCCTGGGCACTGGAGCTGGCGGTGGGTTCCGGGGTGGTTGTCGCCGAGGCCATGCCGGCCACTCCCAGTCCGGCGCTCAGCGCCAACGCGGTTGCGGACAAGCCAAGGGTAATTTTCCTGATGCGTGACATTTCGTATCTCCTGGATCTGCCGTGCGGTGACGGCTGCTCTTGGTGAATTGCCCCTACCGGGGCTCTTTCCAGCATCCGGGCGCAGGTTCTGCGGGAGCTGTCGGAAACCTTTCGCCTTGCTGTGAATGTCGAAATCAACAACTTGCGCAGAGTGCAAACTTGCACATAGTGTAATCAGGTGAACTCCCCCACGAACCAGGCGCCGGCGCCGGCACTGTCCCGCCGTGAACTCAACAAGGCCGCTACCCGCGAGGCCATCGCAACCGCGGCGCTGGAACTGCTCCGCAGCAAGGGATACGGCAATTTCACCGTGGAAGACATCGCTGACGCCGCGGGCATCTCCCGGCGCACGTTCTTCAACTACTTCAGCGGCATCGATGCCGTGCTGGCGTCAGTCGCAGACGGGTTCCTGGACAACGTCCTGGTCCGGTTCCGCCTCCGCCCCACCGACGAACCGATCCTCGAATCAGCCCGCGCCGCCCTTGCCGAGCTCGCCGACCCCATGACGGTCGCGCCGATTGCGGAGCTCCACAGCCTGGCCCAATGCAGCCCGGGGATCTTCCGGTCCGAACTTGAGGCCTGGGACACCTGCACGGTCCAGATCACCGAGGCCGTCCAGGAGCGTTTGGCCAAATCCGGAGCCGAGGTTGACGACCTTTACGTGCGTGCCCTGGCCAGCTCGGTCATGGGCTGCGGCAAAGCCGCCGTGGACACCTGGTTCGCCCGACGCGGCGCAGACCTGTCCCCCGAGTCCCTGGTAATCCTGCGCTCGCTCCTGATCGATTCCATGAGCCTGCTGGCCGATGGATTCGCCACATACCCCACGGCCGGCAGCAGCCCGGCTTCCACATCCGGCATCTGACCTACTACCCTCCTTCGCCACCTTCCTGACAGAACGGCTCTGACATGGCACTCCTGCTTTACCGACTTGGCAAATTCTCCTACCGTCGCCGCTGGCTGGTTATTTCGCTGTGGCTGGCCGTCCTGGTGGCTGTAGGCGGGTCCGCCGCGGCCTTCCACGGCACCATGTCCAACAACTTCCAGATCCCGGGTACCGAGACCCAGCAGATGGCGGACAAGCTGAAAGCCGAACTGCCCTCCGCTTCCGGCGGTTCCGCCAGCATCGTCTTCGAAGCACCCGACGGCGGATTCACCGCCGAGAGCCGGGCCGCCGTCGCCGATGCCCTGACCGACCTGGAAGCCCTTCCGGACGTCCGGGGCACCGTCAATCCGTTCACCACCCAGGACCAGCTGGACGGCGCGGCGAAGACCATCGCGGACGGCCAGTCACAGATTGATGCAGGCCAGGCGGAGCTCGACGCCGCAAAGGCGCAGCTCGACGCCGGGGCGGCCCAGCTGGCAGCGGCAGAACAGCAAATGGCAGCGGCCGGACTTCCGGCTGCCGCCATTGAAGCCCAGCTAGGTGGGCAGAAGGCAACCCTGGCTGCCGGTCAGGAACGGCACCAGGCCGGAGCGGCCGAGCTTGAGGCAGCAAAGGCCAAACTGGAGCTTGGTCAACGCCAGGCGGAAGCCAGCGATGGACTGCGCTTTGTGTCCGAAGACGGCAAGGCGGCCATCGCCCAGGTCCAGTTCAACACCTCGATCAACGGCCTCACGCCGGAAGTCCGTGGCGAAGTCCAGGACATTGCGCACAGCGTTTCAAGCGCAGGTGTCACTGCTTTCGCCAGCAAGGAAATCACCGAGGACATCTCCGAACTCTTCGGAGCGGCGGAAATCATCGGCATCGCCATCGCTGCGCTGGTGCTGATCATCATGCTGGGCACCCTCATCGCCGCCGGACTGCCGCTGCTGATGGCTGTCGTTGGCGTGGCCGTTGGTGTGGGC
This sequence comes from Pseudarthrobacter sp., assembly GCA_031178005.1. Lineage (GTDB taxonomy): Bacteria > Actinomycetota > Actinomycetes > Actinomycetales > Micrococcaceae > Arthrobacter. The sequence continues at coordinate 60,586 of JAPSJV010000009.1, read as the reverse complement.
GGCACCTTTGCCCTCACCGGCGTCATCGACATGAGCTCCATCTCCCCCATGCTTGCGTTGATGCTGGGCCTGGCCGTGGGCATCGACTACTCGCTGTTCATCGTCAACCGGCACCGCACGCAGGTCCTGGCCGGCATGGATGCGGAGGAATCGGTGGCACGCGCCACCGGCACGTCCGGCAACGCTGTCCTCTTCGCCGGCCTGACGGTCATCATCGCACTGGCGGCCCTGGTGGTCCCCGGCCTGCCCTTCCTCGCCGTGATGGGCCTGTCCGCCGCTGCCACGGTGGCGGTGGCCGTTGCCGTGGCACTGACGCTGACCCCGGCGGTCCTGGCGCTTGTTGGCCGGAGGATCGTCTCGAAACGGGCGTGGGCCAAGGCAGCCGCGCACAACGCCGAGCCAGGCCATGAGCGTGAAGACGAAGCCAAGGATGAAGCGTTGAGCACCCGCGGCTGGGGCGGAATCGTCACCCGGCACCCCGTGATGGCCCTTATTGCCGGCGTGGTTCTGCTGGCCACCATGGCACTTCCGGCCACCCAACTCCGGCTGGCCCTCCCGGACGGCGGTTCAGAACCCGTGGACTCCGAGGCTTACCAGGCGTACGACCTCACGGTCCGGAGCTTCGGCGAAGGCATGACCGGACCCATCGTGGTGGTGGGCGAATTCCCCGAAGGCCTGGACGAAGCCGCCGCCCAACACCTGCAGTACGACGTCTCGGACCTGCTCCGCGGGCTGGACAATGTTGTTGCCGCGGCCCCCGTGGCCCTAAGCGATGACCGCCGCACGGCAGTCTTCCAGGTGATCCCCAGCGAAGGCGCGGCCAGCGAAAACACTGTCCAGGTGGTTGCCGAACTGCGGGAGCGCAACGCTGAAATCGAAGAGCAGACGGGCGTCCACATCGGCCTGACCGGGCAGACGGCCGGCAACATCGACGTCTCCACGAAGCTTGCCGACGCCCTCCCGCCCTACCTGCTGATCGTCGTCGGGCTTTCCCTGGTCCTGCTCCTGCTGGTATTCCGCTCAATCGTGGTGCCGCTCCTGGCTACCGGTGGCTTCCTGCTCTCCCTCGCCGCGGCGTTTGGCGGCGTGGTGGCGGTGTACCAGTGGGGCTGGCTGGGCGGTGTGTTCGACGTCGCCAATCCCGGTGCCGTGCTCAGCTTCCTGCCCATCATCGTGATCGGCGTGCTGTTCGGCCTGGCCATGGACTACCAGGTGTTTATCGCCTCCGGAATGCGTGAGGCCTACGTGCACGGGCAGCCGGCCAAACACGCCGTGCAGCTGGGCTTCCGGCATGCCGCCGCCGTGGTGACTGCTGCCGCGATCATTATGGTCAGCGTGTTCGCAGGCTTCATCTTCAGCCACCTGACCATGGTCCGGCCGCTTGGTTTCGCCATGGCCTTCGGTGTGCTGCTTGATGCCTTCGTGGTGCGGATGACCATTGTCCCGGCCCTGATGTACCTGCTGGGCGACAAGGCCTGGTGGCTGCCCAAGTGGCTGGAGCGCATCCTGCCCGACGTGGACGTGGAGGGTGCCCGGCTGACCCGGGAAGAAGTTCCCGCGAAACCCGAAACCCAGCCGGTCCACTAGGCTGGTTCCGTGACCCGGCTGATCCTCGCTTCCCAGTCCCCCGCCCGCACCAAACTGCTTGCCGACGCGGGCATCGGACACACCGTTATGGTCTCCGATGTGGACGAAGACGCAGTGCAGGCCAGGTACGGGGTGACCGATCCGCACGACACCGCCCTCCTGCTGGCCAGGGCCAAGGGCGAAGCCGTGGCAGCGCTCCCGGAAGCGGAGGGCGCACTGGTGATTGCCTGCGATTCGGTTTTTGAGTTCGACGGCGAGTCGCACGGCAAGCCCTACACCGCGGCTGTTGCCCGGGAACGGATGCTGCGGATGAGCGGGAGCGAAGGTGTCCTGCACACGGGGCACTGGCTGATCGACTGCCGGGACCCGGATTCCGGGAACGGTTCCGGCGCCACCCTGGGTTCCGTTGCCTCCGCCCAGGTGGCCTTCGAGGAGATGACGGCAGCGGAAATTGATGCCTATATCGCCACCGGAGAACCGTTGCACTGCGCGGGCTCCTTCACCATCGACGGCCTGGGGGGCGCCTTCATCCGCAAGGTTGATGGCGATCCCCATGCCGTCGTCGGGCTTTCCATCTCCACCCTCCGCAGGCTCCTGGCACAGGCCGGCGTGGGCATCACCGAACTGTGGACCCAGGACTGACTCGCCCTTTTCGGGCGAAGTTGTAGCATCCCTACAAAGGATGACCGCTGCACACGCGGAATCCGCAAGTAATATCGGCGGAACCCTCAAAATCGCGCTAGGCTCCCTGAAGAAAGAAGGAGACGCCTTGTCAGCTATTTCGGAGCAGTCCGCCCCCCACGCACCGTCCACCATCACGAAGGTGCTGATCGCGAACCGCGGTGAAATCGCCGTCCGCATCATTCGCGCGGCACGCGACGAAGGCATCGCCTCTGTTGCCGTCTATGCCGATCCGGACCGGGACGCCCTGCACGTCCGCCTGGCAGACGAGGCCTACGCCCTGGGTGGCAACACCGCCGCCGAGTCCTACCTGCTGATGGACAAGATCATCGACGCCGCCGTCCGCTCCGGCGCGGACGCGATCCACCCGGGCTACGGCTTCCTGGCGGAGAACGCACAGTTCGCCGCCCGCGTGATTGAGGCGGGCATTACTTGGATCGGCCCGTCTCCCGAGGCCATCTCCGCGCTGGGCGACAAAGTGCAGGCCCGCCACATTGCCGAGAAGGTCGGAGCTCCGCAGGTACCGGGCACCGCGGATCCAGTCGAATCCGCCGAGGAAATCCTGGCGTTCGTTGATAAGTTCGGCCTGCCAGTGGCCATCAAGGCTGCCTTTGGCGGTGGCGGCCGCGGCATCAAGGTTGCCCGGACCCGTGAGGAAATTCCTGAGCTGTTCGAGTCCGCCGTCCGCGAGGCCACTGCCGCCTTCGGCCGCGGCGAGTGCTTCATCGAGCGGTTCCTGGACGCGCCCCGCCATGTGGAGACCCAGTGCCTGGCAGATGCGCACGGCAACGTTGTGGTGGTCTCCACCCGCGACTGCTCGCTGCAGCGCCGCAACCAGAAGCTCGTTGAAGAGGCTCCGGCTCCGTTCCTGACAGAAGAACAGAACCGCCTTCTCTACGAGTCCTCCAAGGCCATCCTCAAAGAAGCCGGCTACCTGGGCGCCGGCACCTGCGAATTCCTGGTGGGCCAGGACGGCACCATCTCCTTCCTCGAGGTGAACACCCGGCTCCAGGTGGAGCATTGTGTCTCCGAAGAAGTCACCGGAATCGACCTGGTCCGCGAGCAGTTCCGGTTGGCCCGTGGCGAGGAACTCGGCTACGGCGATCCCGAGGTCCGGGGCCACTCCTTTGAATTCCGCATCACCGGCGAGGATCCGGGCCGCAACTTCATGCCGGCCCCCGGCACCATCCGTACCCTGCGTAACCCCACCGGTCCAGGCGTCCGCATTGACTCCGGCGTGGAGCAGGGCGACGTCATCAGCGGCAATTTCGACTCCATGCTCTCGAAGCTGGTGGTCACCGGCGCTACCCGCCGGCAGGCCCTGGAGCGTTCACGCCGGGCCCTGGAGGAAATGGTGGTGGAGGGTATCCCCACAGTAATTCCCTTCCACCTCGCCGTTGTGTCCGAGCCCGCCTTTGCGCCCCAAAGTGGCCCGTTTTCCGTCCACACCCGCTGGATCGAGACCGGATTCACCAACAACCTTCCGGCGTGGACTCCCGAGGGCCTGGCGGAAACCGCCGATGCCGGCGAGCGCCAGCGCGTCGTCGTCGAGGTCGGCGGAAAGCGACTGGAAGTGGTGCTCCCCGCATCGCTTGGCTCGCTGTCCACTGCGGCTCCGGGCACCGCGAAGGCTGCCAAGTCCAAGAAGCGCTCCCGTTCCGCAGGACCGTCCGACGCCGCTACCGGAAATTCCCTGGCGTCGCCCATGCAGGGCACCATAGTCAAGGTGGCCGTAGCCAATGGTGATGTTGTTGCCGAGGGCGACCTCGTGGTGGTGCTGGAAGCCATGAAGATGGAACAGCCGCTTACGGCGCACCGGGCAGGAACCATCACCGGCCTGAGCGCCGTCGCCGGAGAGACTGTCTCCGCCGGCGCCGTTATTGCCACCATCGAAGACTAAGCCCGGAGAACCGCACGTGCTCGCACCAAGTTTTGAAGAAGAAGTGGCCCGATACCATTTGGCCGTCCCGGAAATCACCCGGGGCAACCCGCAGGCTGTGAAAGACCTGTATTCCAGGCTCGACGACGTTACGCTCGCCAACCCGCTGGGCGGCATCGCCCGCGGCTGGGCGCAGGTGGAAGCCCGGCTGGACCAGGCGTCCCGCTACTACGCTGAGGGCGAGATGCTGGGGTTTGAAACCATCACTTCCTACACTGCGCGGGACACCGCCTACCTGGTGGAAACTGAACACTTCCGGGCCCGGGTTGGTTCTGGCCAGGTAGCTGAGGAATTCGCGCTTCGGGTCACCAGCATTTTCCGCCGCGAGGAAGGCCTCTGGAAGCTCGCCCACCGGCACGCGGACACCAACGCCCATCCGCGGGCCCGGCGTGCCACGGCCCCCTAGCCAGTGAAACCCTTCGTCCTGCTCGCTTCCCGGGCGGAAGTGCGCGCTGCGGACGAGGAGTACCAGGCGTATCTGCGCTTTTGCGGCCTGGATCCGGAGCAGCTGCTGCGGATCCGGCTCGATGCTGGCCCCCTGCCTGACCTGGACCTGGACAGCATTTCCGGGGTGATTGTCGGCGGCAGTCCGTTTACCTCCAGCGATCCGCAAGAGTCCAAGTCCGTTGTACAGCATCGGGTGGAACGCGAGCTGGCGGGGCTCCTGGACAAGCTGGTGGCAGAGGACTTTCCGTTCCTGGGCGCCTGCTACGGCGTCGGAACCCTGGGCAGCCACCAGGGCGCGTTGATCGACAGGACCTTCGGTGAACCTCTGGGTGCGGTACAGGTGAGGATAACGCCCGACGGCGGCACCGACCCTTTGATGGCCGGCCTCCCTGGAGAGTTCACCGCCTTCGTCGGCCACAAGGAAGCTTGCACCCGCCTGCCCGAACACGCGGCACTGCTGGCGTCGTCGGCGTCGTGCCCTGTCCAGATGTTCAGGATCAAACAGAACCTGTACGCCACGCAGTTCCATCCGGAACTGGACGTGGACGGCTTGGTCACCCGGATCCGCGTCTACCGCCATGCCGGGTACTTCGCTCCGGAGGCGGCCGAAGAACTCATCGAAGAAGCCAGATCCGCTACCGTCACGGAGCCGATGAAAGTCCTCCGGAACTTCGCGGAACGCTACGCCAACTAAAATGCCCGGCCTGTTGAAGAAACAGGCCGGGCAGTTTTAGTTAAGCGCCTAGGCTACGTTGTTCTCGTAATCCGTGTCCTTGGTTTCGCGGGTGATCCACAGCGCGATGAAGGTGAGCACCGCTGCGGCTGCCATGTAAACCCCCACCAGCCAGGTGCTGCCGCCCGCTGCCTGCCAGAGGGCAATCGCGATGAACGATGCCGGAGCGGCTCCAATCACGCTGGACAGGTTGTAGGCCACGGCGGATCCGGTGTAGCGGACGTTCGCCGGGAACAGCTCGGGAAGGATCGCGGCCATGGGTCCAAAAGTGAGGCCCATCAGCGTGAAGCCAACGATCAGCCCAACGACGGCTGCAGCCTGCCCCGGCCCGAACATGGTGAACCACAGAACACCGAAGACAAAAATGCCTGCGGTGACGGCGAGCAGGAACTTGCGGCGGCCCCATTTCTCAGCCAGCGGACCGGAAACCAGGGTGAAAATGCCAAAGAAAACAACGCCGATGATCAGCATCCAGAGGAAGTCACCGCGGGGAATTCCCAGACCGGGAACAAAGCTGGCGATTTCTGCCGGGGACATCGGCTTGCCGGCCTTCTCCGCCACTGCCTGGGCAGCCTCCACCGAGGCGGGCTTGGTGCCGTAGGACAGGGTGAAGGAGGTCATGATGTAGAACAGCACGTACGTGGCAAGCATGATGAACGTGCCTGCCACCACCGGGCGCCAGTGGTTCTTGAAGGTGGCGGTGAAGGGTACCTTGGCCACTTTGTCCTCGGTGAGGACCTTCTGGAAGGACAGGCTTTCCACCAGCTTCAACCGTACGTAGAGGCCCACAATCACCATCACGGCGCTCAGCAGGAACGGCACCCGCCAGCCCCAGGCGAGGAACGCTTCCGGAGTCAGTGCTGCGTCGAGCCAGATGAACAGCACGTTCGCAAGGATAAAACCGATGGGTGCCCCGAGCTGCGGGAAGGTTCCATAAACAGCCCGTTTGCCCTTCGGGGCGTTCTCCGTAGCCAGCAGGGCTGCGCCGGACCATTCGCCACCGAGTGCCAGCCCTTGCGCAAAGCGCAGGACCACGAGCAGCAAAGGAGCCATAATTGCCCAGCCGGGAAGGGAGGCCGTGGGGAGCGTCCCGATGAGGAAGGTGGCAATACCCATGGTGAGCAGCGACGCCACCAAGGTGCCTTTACGGCCGAACTTGTCGCCGAAGTGGCCAAAGAGAACGGAACCTACCGGGCGGGCAATAAAAGCCACACCGAAAATGGCGAACGAGCTCAGCAGTGCGTTGATTTCCGTGGCGTCCGGGAAGAAGAGCTTCGGAAAGACCAGGACGGCAGCCGTGGCGTAGATGTAGAAGTCGTAGAACTCGATGGTGGTGCCGATGAGGCTGGCAAAGATGACCTTGCCTTTGGAGTTCACGGGCTTCGTGGACCCTGGCTCCGCTGTTGTTGTTTCAGCTGATGACATGTATCAACACTTTCGTCAGACCGGACTGCTTCCGCATCCCGGGGGCGCATTTACTTAGAGTTCGATATTAGTTCCCGCAGTCCAACAAGCGGACAGAAAGTCCACTATACGGACAGTCCTTGCCGCTGTCAGCATCGGTTTCTCACAACCCGGCATCGGGCACCGATAGGCAAATGTCACAGCACGTTAACACAGCGCGACCATCCGCGAAACGCCCGCTGCCTACTTTTGAAGGAGCAACTTCCCCGATCAATCCCGATAGGAGCGCTACCGTGACTGTTGACCGTGCCACTGAAGCCGCCACCGCGCCAGCCGCCGGCAAGTCCACCAGCCAGGCTCCCGCGCTTGAATTCCGGTCCGGCCGCTGGATCGCCAACTGGAACGCGGAAAACCACGAACAGTGGGAATCGGCAGGACGCTCCATAGCTCGCCGGAACCTGAACTGGTCCATTTTTGCCGAATTTTTGGGTTTTGTGGTCTGGCAGCTCTGGTCGATTGTTGTTGTGCAGCTTCCCGCCGCGGGCTTTACGCTCTCCACGTCGGAAATCTTCTGGCTGATCTCCATGCCCAGCCTGGTGGGCGCCACGCTGCGCATCCCCTACACCTTTATGGTCCCCCGCTTCGGCGGACGGAACTGGACCATCATCTCCGCCCTCCTGCTGCTGATCCCGTCCATTGGGCTGGCCATCTGCGTCTCCAACCCGGAAACCCCCTTCGGCACACTTCTGTTGGTGGCCGCACTGGCCGGCTTCGGCGGCGGCAACTTCGCCAGTTCCATGGCCAACATCACCTTCTTCTACCCCGCACGTGAAAAGGGCTGGGCCCTGGGCCTGAATGCCGCTGGCGGAAACCTTGGTGCCGCCGTCGCGCAGCTTGCAGTTCCGATCGTCATCACCCTCCTGGCTGCCGAAACCGTCAACCTGCCCATGGCCGGACTGATGTGGGTGCCGTTCATCCTCCTGGCGGCTTTCGGCGCCTGGAAGTACATGGACAACCTGACCAGCGCCAAGGGTGACGTGGCCGGTTCGGTGGCAGCCCTTAAGGAACCGCACCTGTGGATCATGGCACTGCTGTACATCGGGACCTTTGGGTCGTTCATCGGCTTCGCGGGTGTGTTCCCCAAACTCATCAAGGACTACTTCCCGGAGTTCTCCACCATCGGCGTCGGTACCGTTGCGCTCTCGCTGGCCTTCCTCGGCCCGCTGGTCGGCTCGCTGGCCCGGCCCTACGGCGGCAGAATGGCGGACCGTATGGGTGGCGCCCGAATGACTGTGGCCGCGTTCGCCGCCATGGCCGTCATCACGCTCACCATGATCTGGACGCTGCCGGTCAAGAACTTCTGGCTCTTCCTGGTCCTGTTCCTGATGCTCTTCACCGCCAGCGGCTTCGGAAACGGCGCCACCTACCGCATGATTCCGGTCATCTTCGCGACGTCCAGTCGGGCGGCACGCAAGGGAGCGGATTCGGTGGCCACCCAACGGCTGGCATCATCCGCGCTGGGCCTGATCTCCGCCATCGGCGCCTACGGCGGGTTCGTCATTCCGCAGGTGCTGAACGCCTCCAACACAGCCACAGGGTCCTACACGCCGGCATTCTACGGATTCGTTGCGGCCTATGTCCTGATGCTGTCCGTCTGCTGGGCCTGCTACATCCGCAATGCCAACCGAAACGCGATGGGACACGTCTAACATGACCAAAAGCGCCGCCACGCACTGCCCTTACTGCGCCCTGCAGTGCGCCATGACGCTGACGTCCACCACGGCACCGACCCCGGCCACAAAGCCGGGGCCGGGGCCTGCTTCCCAGGCTCCGCCCCTGCTGGAGGTCACCGGCAGGGATTTTCCCACCAACCGCGGCGGCCTCTGCCGCAAGGGCTGGACTTCCGCCAGCCTCCTGAACCACCCCGGCAGGGTCACCGAGCCGCTGCTGCGTGGCGCTGACGGCGTCCACCGGCCCATTGGCTGGGACCAGGCCCTTGCCCTCGTTGCCGAACAGGTCAAGGCTGCCCAGGCTTCCTACGGGGCCGATTCCGTAGGCGTGTTCGGCGGCGGAGGCCTCACCAATGAAAAGGCCTACCTGCTGGGCAAGTTTGCCCGCGTCGCGCTGGGTACCTCACGCATCGACTACAACGGCAGGTTTTGTATGTCTTCCGCTGCTGCCGCCGGCATGCGCGCGTTCGGCGTGGACCGCGGCCTGCCCTTCCCGCTGGCGGACATCGACGATGCCAGCACCATCCTGATCCTCGGTTCCAACGTGGCCGAGACCATGCCGCCCTTCGTCCAGCACCTCCAGGGCGCACGCGACAACGGCGGCCTGATAGTCGTGGATCCGCGCAGGTCCGCCACCGCGGCGTTTACTGCCGACGGCGGCGGCCTCCACCTGCAGCCCCTTCCCGGCACCGACCTCACGCTCCTGCTGGGAATCAGCCACGTGGTGATCCATGAGGGCCTCAGCGACTCTGTGTACCTCCGCGAGCGCACGTCCGGTTATGACGCCGTCGCCCGAAGCGTGAACTCTTTCTGGCCTGAGCGTGTCCAGTCCCTCACAGGCGTTCCCGCGGACCTCATCCGTGAGACCGCCCGCCGGCTGGCTGCAGGGGCCAGCAACGGCGGCAGCTACATCCTTACCGGCCGCGGCGTGGAACAGCACGTGGATGGCACGGACACCGCTACAGCCGCCATCAACCTCAGTCTGTTGCTGGGCCTGCCCGGCTCGGCACGCAGCGGCTACGGAACCCTCACGGGCCAGGGCAACGGCCAGGGCGGCCGCGAGCACGGCCAGAAGGCGGACCAGCTTCCGGGCTACCGAAAGATCACGGACCCTGCCGCCCGTGCACATGTGGCTGCGGTGTGGGGCGTCCCGGAGGAGAGCATTCCCGGTCCCGGCCTCCCTGCCGTCAAGTTGCTGCAGTCATTGGGAAAGCCCGACGGCGTCCGATGCCTTTTGGTGCATGCCTCCAATATCGCTGTGGCCGCCCCGGACGCCAACTCCGTGATCGCCGGCCTGCGCAGCCTGGACTTCCTGGTGGTGTGCGACTTCTTTATGTCCGAAACCGCCGCGGTTGCGGACCTGGTCCTCCCGGTCCTGCAGTGGGCGGAGGAAGAGGGAACCCTGACCAATCTGGAAGGCCGGGTGCTCCGCCGCCGCCCGGCCATCAAGCCGCCGTTCGGTGCGCGCAGCGAACTCTGGATCATGGCCCGGCTTGCCGAGGCCCTCGAGGCGCCTTCAACCTTCAGCGAGTACCCCGAGGAAGTCTTCGAAGAACTGCGCCTGGCTTCCGCCGGCGGGCTGGCTGACTACTCGGGAATCAGCTACGGGATGCTGGATCGCGGAGAAGCCGCGTACTGGCCCTACCCCGCCGGAAGCACCGGCACTCCCCGGCTGTTCGCTGATTCTTTCGCCCACGCCGACGGCAGGGCGGTCATGACCCCGGTGACACCCCGCCGTCGTGCGTCCGGCCCCGGTGACACCTCCCCGGCTGCAGTTGCCGGTGTCATCAGCGGAACCGACAGCGGCACCAGGTCCTCCGGCCGGTCCATGACCCTCATCACCGGACGCCTGCTGGAGCACTACCAATCCGGGGCGCAAACCCGGCGCGTGGCAGACCTCCTCGCCGCCCGGCCCCAAGCCACCGTCCAGATCCATCCAGCAGCCGCGGCGGGCCTCGGGATCACCGAGGGCGCTTACGTTTCGGTAGCCAACGACCGCGGACACGTGCTCTGCAAAGCCGAACTGAGCACGGCAATCCGCCAGGAAACCGTCTTCCTGCCTTTCCATTTCCCGGAGCTGGAAAGCGCCAACCGGCTCACGGAGGCCGCCACCGATCCCATCTCCGGAATGCCGGAGTTCAAATTCAACCGGGTCCATGTCTCGCTGGCCGCCGCGCCGCTGGACGGGGTGGACCGCCTGCCCGCAACCATGGAGGCGTTATGACCGAACAGATTGTGGTGGTGGGTTTTGGTCCCGTGGCCGCCAGGCTTGTGGACGAGCTGCTGCCCGGAGTCCGGACCGGACATGTCAGCCTGACGGTAATCGGCGAAGAAAACGAAGCCGCCTACAACCGGGTCCTGATCGGCTCCGTGGGCGTAGGCCACACCTCTGCAGATGCCCTGGCGCTGGCGGATGCCGCAGCCCTGGCCGCTGACGGCGTAGATGTCCGGCTGGGCGTAGGCGTCCGCCGGATCGACCGTCCCCGGCAGCGCGTCCTGCTCGCAGACGGGACGGACGTGCACTTTGACCGGCTGGTCCTGGCCACCGGCTCGCGGCCTGTCATTCCGAACCTCACAGGCATCAACCCGGATCCCGCCCGTCCGGTGCTGCCGCACGGAGTCACGGCCCTGCGCGATCTCCGTGATGCAGGGCAGCTTCGCCAGGCCATCGAAGGCAAGAAGCGTGTAGTGGTACTTGGCGGCGGCGTGCTGGGGCTGGAAATTGCACTGGCCGCAGCTGAGGAAGGCGCCACCGTCACCGTCGTGCACAACGGCCCCTTCCCCCTGGGCCGCTCCATAGACCGCGGCGGTGGATCGGTGCTGTCCGCCAGCCTTCGCCGTTGCGGGGTCAAAGTGGCCGGGAATGCGCGGTCAACGGGTGTGGAGCACAATGGCCCCAACGGCGAATTCTCCGCCCTGCTCCTGGCGGACGGTTCCGCGATCGACGGCGATCTACTGGTGCTTTCCTGCGGCGTACGGCCCCGCACCGAGCTTGCAGAAGGGGCAGGCTTAAGCACGGGTACCGGAATCCTGGTGGACCACCAACTCAAGGCTCACCATGAACCCCATATCTTCGCCATCGGCGACTGCGCGGAGGTCCGCTGCGCTGACAAGGCGTGCGCAGAATGCCGCAATGCCACGGGCCCGCTGGGTCTGGTGGGGCCGGGCTGGCGGCAGGCTGAATGGCTTGCCGAACACCTTCTCCTGCTGGCGGGCGCGGATCCTGCTGGAGCTGAGGCCCAGGCGCCCTTGCCGCAGGAACTGCCGGGTGTGATCGTCCTGAAGGCAAAGGGCCTGAACCTGGTTGTGGCCGGTTCAAACGGCGCAGAGCCCTGGGATGAGGAAGCACTCACCGCCGGCGCCGGCAATGGCCGGGAACGCCTCCAGGTAGCCCAGTGGGCAGACCCGGAGCACGGCCGCTACGTCAAGATGACCACCCGCGGCGGCGTCCTGGAAGGCCTGGTGGCGGTAGGCATGCCACGGACGGCGGCGGAACTCGTGGGCCTCTTCGAACGACGTGCTGAACTGCCGGCGGACAGGTCGCTGATGCTACGCCTCGATGGGCCCGATCAATTGCCGGATGCCGGACCGCTGGATCCCAACGGGACTGTGTGCCGGTGCGCCGGAGTCAGCGGCACAGTTATCCGAACCGCCGTCGAGGAAGGTTGCACCAACGTGGGCGAGGTCTCGAAGGCAACACGGGCCGGAACGGGGTGCGGCGGTTGCCATGACGACATCAAGGGCATCATCGAACGGCACTTCCAGGCGGCCGCGGCCTGAGTTGGCTACCCGGCCACGATGTGATGGCGAGGGTCCAACTGTTCGAACATGGAAGAGCCAATCATAAAGATGCCGCGCTGCGGTATCCAGAAATCGCCCAGCCGGTCCTGCAGCGGCAAGGCGGCCGACGTGCCCAGGTCCTGGCCATCAAAGACGGCACGGGAGGACGACACAAACCACACTTGCTTGGGCCGGGCGTGGAAGGACTGGCGGTTGGGGACTTTCCCGGTCAGCCCAATCTTTCCTGCCTTAAGCATGGGGCCGGCCATCAGGCCCATGGCGCTGAGGAAGATGCTGCTCCGCCATACCTTCTCCGGGACGGCGCTGCACATGGCGGACATCAGCCGGGTGATGGGGGTACCGGACAGTTCAACATCCCAGGTCAGGTCCGCCGGTCCTTCCACGCGGACCGTGAATGACGATGGGCCCTTCCAGTGAATGGACACCGCTGCAACCGGTGCCCGCTCAATGCCTCCACTGAAATACCGCGCACAGGAAACCTCAGGTGCCGCTGTGCTGAAGATGGACCATTTACCCGCGGGATCGCGGAGCCACACCGCATTGTAGGCCGGGCCGATGGATGACGCGGCGAAACGGCGCAGGGCCAGGATGTAGCCGCTGCTGAAGGTGACTCCCATGATGCCGTAGCCTGCGAAGCGTTCCATGGGCCCGCCCGGCAGCACCGTCGAACGCTCGGCAGCATTTACCAACGCCTGGGGACTATCCATGGCCAACCTCCGCAGTTGGCATCAGTGTAGGCCCGCCAGAGGATGAAAAAAATGCCCTACGCCGGGGCCTTGGGAACCAGGATCCACAGCACGATGTAGACCACTTCCCCGATTCCCACCAATCCAAAGACGATAAAGCCCAGCCGGACCAGGAACTTCGGGAGCCCGAACCGGGCGGCCAGGGCTGCGCAGACTCCGCCGATGATTTTGCCGCTGCGGGGCCGTACCAATGCTGTACTCATGGGGCTCCTCCTTGCGTCCTGGCTCCGGAGGACTGTCTGGGCCCGGCATCGCCCTGCCCAGGCAGTCCCTAAAGCGAGTCTAGGCAGGTCCGCCTTGCCGGGTCCAGAGATTCAGTTCCGCCCCGCCTACATGTGGACGTGCAGGCGCCTTGCCGCTTCGGAAATGGAGCCCGTCAGCGACGGGTAAACGGTAAAGGTGCTGGCGACGTCGTCCACGTGCAGTTTCTGCTTGACCGCGATGGCAATCGGGAAGATCAGTTCGGAGGCGTTCGGGCCACAGACAACTCCACCGATCACCGTGCCGGAACCCTTGCGCGCGATGATCTTGACGAAGCCGTCGCGGGTGTTGCGCATTTTGGCGCGGGCGTTGCTGCGCAGCGAGAGCTTAATGACGTCGCCCTGATACTTGCCGGACTGCACCTCAGCCTCGGAGACACCCACCGAGGCGATTTCCGGGGAGGTGAAGATGTTGGACGCCACCTGGTGCAGCTTCAGAGGGGTGACGCTGTCGCCCAGGATGTGTGCGATGGCGATCCGGCCCTGCATGGCTGCCACGGACGCCAGCGCCAGCACTCCGGTACAGTCACCTGCGGCGTAGATGTTCGGGGCCGTGGTGCGGGACACGCCGTCGACTTTTACATGCCCGCTCTCCGAGACTGCCACACCGGCTTCTTCCAGCCCGATTCCGGCCGTGTTGGGGATGGAACCGACGCATACGAGACAGTGGCTGCCGGTCACCTTGGAGCCGTCACTCAGGGTGACCACCACGCCATCGTCCGTACGTTCCACAGACTCTGCGCGCGACTGTGACAGGACCCGCACACCACGGCGTTCAAACACTTCTTCTAGGACCTCGGCGGCGTCCACGTCCGAGCCGGGCAGCACCCGCTCACGGCTGGAAATCAAGGTGACCTTCGAGCCCAGCCCGTTGTATGCGGACGCAAATTCGGCACCAGTTACACCGGAACCCACCACGATGAGTTCCTCGGGGAGCTCATCCAGGTTGTAGATCTGCGCCCAGTTCAGGATGCGGTCGCCGTCCGGCTTGGCCGTGGGCAATTCCCGCGGGTGGGCGCCAACGGTCAGCAGGATCGCATCCGCCTCAACCGTTTCGACGCCGTCAACGGTGGTGACCTCAATGGTGTGGTTGTCCAGCAGCTTTCCCGTGCCGATCAGGATGCGGACATTCTGCTGGACAAGGGCGTCGTTGATGTCGCTGGACTGTTTACGGGCGAGATTCAACAGCCGGTGGTTGATGTGCTTGAGGTCCGCCCGCATGACGGGCACTACGTCTCCGCCGTCGACGTCGAACTTCACACCCAGCTCGCCGGCCTCGGCCACCCGGGTCATCAGGTCCGCTGTGGCGATCAGCGTCTTGGAAGGAACAACGTCAGTCAACACCGCAGAGCCGCCCAGGCCCGCCCGCTCAATGATGGTGACCTTCGCCCCCAGTGAAGCAGCAACCATGGCTGCTTCATATCCGCCCGGGCCACCGCCCAGGATCGCGATCCGGGATGGGCTGAAATCTGGATGCGTAGTCACAATCATCCATTCTCGCCTATCCGCCGCCTGAGCACCAAGAACAGCATCGGCACAGGGGCGCGGCGCGGCTGGGCACAGGAGCGGGGGCGCGGTAGCTTATACCCGTGAGTAATACAGAGTTCCTCAAGACGGACCCCTTCGAAGCCGCCCGCGCAGCAGCTGACCACATCGCCCAGGAGACAGGCGTTGACCAGCATGACGTCGCCCTGGTCCTGGGATCCGGCTGGAGCGGTGCCGCTGACCTCATTGGCGATACCACCGCTACGCTGTCCGCGGACGAGGTCCCGGGTTTCCACGCTCCCGCCGTGGCCGGACACGTTGGCACTATCCGTTCGGTGCTGACCGCAGGTGGCAAACGCGCCCTGGTTCTCGGTGCCCGGACCCACTACTACGAGGGCAAAGGCGTCCGCTCCGTGGTGCACGGTGTGCGCACCGCCGCAGCGGCCGGCTGCAAGACCCTGGTGCTCACCAATGGTTGCGGCGGCCTGAATGAGGACTGGGAGCCTGGCACGCCCGTATTGATCAGTGACCACATCAACCTCACGGCCACCTCACCGCTGGAAGGCGCAACGTTCGTTGACCTGACGGACCTGTACTCATCCCGTATCCGCGCGCTCGCCCGGGAAGTGGACCCCACCCTGGCCGAGGGTGTCTACGCACAGTTCAGCGGGCCGCACTACGAAACCCCCGCCGAAGTGCAGTACGCCAAGCGCATCGGAGCCGATCTGGTAGGAATGTCCACGGCCCTGGAAGCCATTGCCGGCCGCCATGCGGGGATGGAAGTTTTTGGTATTTCCCTGGTCACCAACCTCGCCGCAGGCATCAGCCCGGTTCCGCTGAGCCATGCCGAAGTGCTCGACGCCGGGCAGGCAGCGGCCGCGCGGATCTCCAAACTGCTCGCACAGATCATCGGGCGACTCTAGCTCTCCACCTCAGTACAACCCGGCAGCACAGGCACGGCCGGCGGACGTCACAATGCGGGCGCCCGCCACCGGCCGCACAGCACCGGTCCCAACGACGATAGCGTGGTCCCATGACTTCTCCCGATGCCGGCTCACTGATCAGCGCCGCCCGCGACTGGGCCGCCCAGGATCCTGACCAGCAAACCGTTGCTGAACTGCGTGACCTTATTTCGCAGGTGGAGGCGGCTGAGCCGGCTGCCGTCCAGGAACTCACGGACAGCTTCAACGGCACCCTGCAGTTCGGCACCGCCGGGCTGCGCGCCGCACTCGGCCCGGGACCCAACCGGATGAACCGCGTGGTGGTTCGCCGGGCCGCCGCCGGCCTCGCTGCCTTCCTGGCCGACGCCGTTGGGACGGCATCCCCGGGAACCCGGCCACGCGCCGTCGTCGGCTATGACGCCCGGTACAACTCGGATATCTTCGCCGAAGAGACCGCGGCGATTTTCACCGCCGCAGGCATTGAGACATTCCTGATGCCGTCGGCGCTGCCCACTCCCCTGCTGGCGTTCGCCGTCCGGGAACTGGAGTGCGACGGCGGTGTTATGGTCACAGCCAGCCACAACCCTCCGCAGGACAACGGCTACAAGGTCTACCTGGGCCGGCACGCGGTTGAGGAAAGCGGCCGTGGCGCCCAGATCGTTGCGCCGTATGATTCCCTGATTGCGGCCCGCATTGACGCCGTTGGGAACCTGGACTCGATCCGCCTGGCCGCTGACGGCTGGACAGTGCTGGAGCCGGGCATCGCCGATGACTACCGCCAGGCGGTGGCCGCGCTGGCCGTACCGGTAGCCTTCCCCGCCAGGGACCTCCGGATTGTCCTCACCCCCATGCACGGAGTTGGCGGCGAAACGGCGGTGGCCACCCTGGCCGCCGCGGGTTTCCAGGATGTCACCCTGGTCAGTGAGCAGGCCCTGCCGGACCCTGATTTCCCCACCGTCAGCTTCCCCAACCCTGAGGAGCCCGGGGCACTGGACCTGGCACTGGCGGAGGCGGAACGCCTGGACGCCGACATTGTGGTTGCCAACGATCCCGATGCAGACCGTGCCGCCGTGGCAGCCAAGGACCCGGATTCCGGCGAATGGCGGATGCTGCGCGGTGACGAGGTTGGCGCGCTGCTGGGCGCGCACATTGTTGCCCGTATGGCTGCCGCGGCTGCCGATGGCCAACCGGATTCATCTTCTGGATCTGAGGCTGCCCCCGTGGTCTCCGGCGTTTTTGCGAATTCAATTGTTTCGTCCCGCCTGCTTGCCCGCGTGGCCGCGGACGCCGGCATTGAACACCAGGAAACGCTCACGGGCTTCAAGTGGATCTCCCGGGTTCCTGGACTGCTGTACGGATATGAAGAAGCCTTGGGCTACTGCGTGGCGCCGGAGCTGGTCCGGGACAAGGACGGCATCTCCGCGGCGGTCCTGATCGCCGAGCTGGCAGCCGCCGCCAAGGCGGATGGCCGCACGGTTTTCGATACCCTGGACGCCCTGTACCTGGTCCATGGACTGCACGCCAGCGACCAGCTCAGCATCCGCGTAGGCGATCTTGGCCTGCTGGACGCCATGATGAACCGGCTGCGGGTGAGCCCGCCGGAATCCTTCGGCGGATCGGCAGTGGAAGTTTCGGTGGATCTGGCCCAGGGCACCGACGAGTTGCCGCCCACAGACGGCCTGCTGTACATTACGCGGGATCTGACCCGGGTGATCATCAGGCCCAGCGGCACCGAGCCCAAGCTCAAGTGCTACCTGGAGGTCATCCAGGGAGTGGAATCGGCAGCCGAGCTGCCGGCTGTGCGGCTCAACGCGAGGGCCGCACTGGATGCCGTGCTGGCCGATGTCCGCGAGGCCCTGGGGCTTTAAGGATCCGGCCCCAATCCGGCAGCCGGTGTTCCGCTAAACCGCTACCTCAACAAACCCACCGACGATCCTGGTGCTGTAGGTTGCCAGGCGCAGGTCCGGGGAACTGAAGCAATCGCCGGTCTGCAGATCGTAAATTTCCTTGTGCAGCGGTGAGGCGATCGTCGCACGCTCGCCGCGGGATCCCAGGATGCCGCGGGCCATCACGTGGGCACCGGTCGCGGGGCACCGCTGGTCAACAGCGAAGACGCTCTCAGATCCACCCGAAAAGGTCCGGAACAGCGCCACCTGGTGGCCGTCTACCAAGGCTGCTTCGCCCCAGGCCGGCTCGAGATCCGCCACTGCACAGACGCGCTGCCACCCTCTGTCAGGGACGGCTGCATCAATGGTGAGTTCCTCGTGTTCCAGTGTTGCCGTCATGACGGCTCCTTCCCTGCAGTTCCGGTCATAGCCTGGTTGATCGCTGTGCTGCGGCCGGGTGTCCGGCCGTACCACCAAGCTAGGCGCGGGGTGTTTCGCCTGGATGCTGCCAATGTGTCCATCGCGTAAAACAGACCTCACGCCGCCGGAAATGCGTCCGTGATGCAGAAGTTAAGTTCACGAAACAATTGGGAAACTGAAGCGAAACTGCCCGTGCCTAGTCTGAACGGACAAGCTGCAGAGCACCGTCTGCTGCCGATCCGAAAGGCCCACCGTGACCGAACAGATTTCACGCACAAAGACACCGCGCCGAATTGTCGTCGCCGGCGGCGGACCGGCGGCCCATCGTTTCGCAGACGCAATGCATGCCCGTGGCCTTGACGGTTGGCAGGTCACGGTCCTCACGGAGGAAGCCCACCTCCCCTACGACCGCGTGGCGCTCAGCAAGGCCCTGACCCAAAAGGACGTGGACCTGACGCTCGGCTCGGCGTCAATGTGGGAGCACCCCTCGCTTGATCTCAAGACCGGCGAGCGCGTCGTCAGGATCAATTCCGACGCCAAGACGGTTGAAACCGCTGCCGGCAATGCCTACGAGTACGACGAGCTGGTGGTTGCCACCGGTTCGGATGCCGCCAGGCTGCCCATCCCGGGAGCGGAGCACACCCACGTTTACCGCACCCTTGAAGACGTCTGGGCCATCAACAAGGCCATCACCGAACTCACGCTGAAGTTGGGCCGCAAAGTCAACGCGGTCACCATCGGTGGCGGACTCCTGGGCCTGGAGTCCGCGGCCGGGACGGAACAGCTCGGCGCCAACCCGGTAGTGATCAACGGATCGCCGTGGCTGATGAACACCCAGCTGGACGAGGGCGCAGGCCAGGCGCTTGGCCGGCTCATCGAAGCCAAGAACTTCACCGTCCACGGCGGTGTGTTCCCGTCCGAGGTCCTGGCGGACGACGGCGGCCAGGTCACCGGCGTACTGATGGCGGACGGCCGTGTGGTGGAGGCCGATCTGGTGATTGTGGCGATCGGCGTCCGGCCCCGCGACGAACTCTTCCGCGCAGCTGACGGCGAGGAGCCGCTGTTCAGCCTCGGCCAGCGCGGCGGCGTGGTGATCAATGACTACTGCGCCACCGAAGTGCCTGGTGTTTGGGCCATCGGCGAAGTAGCCAACTTCGGCGGTATGTGCCTTGGCCTGGTGGCTCCGGCCAACGCCATGGCAGAAATTGTGGCCGACCGCCTGCACGGCGGCCAGGCACAATTCCCCGGCTTCGATACCGCCACCAAGCTCAAGCTGTCCGGCGTGGACGTCGCCAGCTTCGGCGACGCCTTTGCCAAGACCGAGCACTCCTTGGAGATCGTCTACGCAGACCCTGCCCGCGGTGTCTACCAGAAGATCGTCACCACCGACGATGCAAAGACCCTGTTGGGCGGCATCTTTGTTGGCGACGCTGCTCCTTACACCAGCCTGCGTCCGCTGCTGGGCCGCGAACTGCCCGCAGAACCCGGCGCTTACCTGAGCGCGGCCGGCGGCGGCGACGCACCGGAGACGGAACTTCCGGACGACGCGACCCTCTGCTCCTGCAACAACGTCACCGCCGGAGCGATCCGGGACGCCGTCAACGGCTGCGGCGCCTGCGAAGGCAATGCCCCGGTACAGGAACTCGGTGAGCTGAAGGCCTGCACCCGGGCCGGCACCCAGTGCGGTTCGTGCGTCCCGATGCTGAAGAAGCTCCTGGAAGGTGAGCTGACCAAGTCCGGCGTCGAGGTTTCCAAAGCCCTCTGCGAACACATCGCGCTCTCCCGCCAGGAGCTGTTCGACGCCATCCGCGTCCTGGGCCTCACGTCCTTTGAAGAAATCATGGCCAAGTACGGCACCGGCGCGGGCTGCGACATCTGCAAGCCCACCATCGCCAACATCCTGGCCAGCCAAAACAGCGCTTACGTCCTGGACGCCGGCCGCGGCACCCTGCAGGACACCAACGACCGTGCACTGGCCAACATGCAGAAAGACGGCACCTACTCTGTAGTCCCGCGCATTGCCGGCGGCGAGATCACCCCGAAGAAGCTCGGCGTCATCGCCGCCGTGGCGGAGAAGTACAACCTGTACACCAAGATCACCGGCGGCCAGCGCATCGACATGTTCGGCGCCCGGCTGGAGGAGCTTCCGGAAATCTGGAAGGAACTGGTGGACGCCGGGTTCGAATCCGGCCAGGCCTACGGCAAGAGCCTGCGGACGGTGAAGTCGTGTGTTGGTTCCACCTGGTGCCGTTACGGCGTGCAGGATTCGGTGGCCATGGCCATCAACCTGGAACTGCGCTACCGCGGGCTGCGCAGCCCGCACAAACTCAAGATGGGCGTCTCCGGCTGTGCGCGTGAATGCGCTGAAGCCCGGGGTAAGGATGTTGGAGTTATTGCCACCGCGGACGGCTGGAACCTGTACGTGGGCGGCAACGGCGGTGCCACTCCGGCGCACGCGCAGCTGCTGGCAAAGGACCTGGACGACGAGACCCTGGTCAAGTACATCGACCGCTACTTTATGTACTACATCCGCACCGCTGACCGCCTGCAGCGCACCGCGCGCTGGCAGGAGGAGCTCGACGGCGGCATCAAGCACGTTGAGGACGTGGTGGTCAAGGACACCCTTGGCATCGCCGATGAACTGGAGGCCGCCATGGCCCGCCACGTGGACACCTACATCGACGAGTGGGCCGACACCCTCAAGGATCCCGAGCGCCTGCGCCGGTTCCGCTCCTTCGTCAACGCCCCGGACCAGAAGGACGATTCCATCACGTTCGTCCCCGACGAGCGCGGCCAGATGCGTCCGGCCACTCCCGAAGAGAAAGCCCTTGCCAGCCAGCAGCCGGTCCTGATCGGCGCATCCATCCCGATGCGGCCCAGCGCCAACAACGGAACGGAGGCCTGACCATGCAGCTGCGCATCGATCTCTCCGGCCGTGACGTCCTGGTCACAGGCTCGCCCGTGGCCGCCCGCCAGGCGGTGCGCCGCTACGAAGCAGCCGGCGCCGTTGTCTTCCGTTTGAGCTCCCCCCACGGCGGCGAGCACGACGGCCCCCTGCCCGAGCGGCCCTTCCTGGTTGCCGCCGTCGACGACGGCCAGCCCGGCTGGGAGCCGCTGCTGGACCGTTGCCGGGCCCAGGGTATTCCTGTAGCCACGGAACCGGCTGCCGGTCCGGCCGGGCACGTCACCCTGGTGGGCGGCGGGCCGGGCGCGGCGGGCCTGCTGACCGTGGCAGCCGTAGAGGCCCTGCGGGATGCCGACGTGGTTTTCTATGACCGCTTGGCACCCTACCAGGCACTGCCGGGACTTACGACGGCGGAGCTCGTTGATGTGGGCAAGCGTCCCGGACACCACAAAGTCAGCCAGACGGATATCGAAAAGCTGATGGTGGACAGTGCCCTTGCCGGAAACAATGTGGTCCGACTCAAAGGCGGGGACCCTTACGTCTTTGGCCGCGGGGGCGAAGAAGTGGCGGCCTGCGTGGCTGCCGGCGTGAAGGTCCGGGTCATTTCCGGTGTTACCAGTGCCATCTCGGTGCCAGCAGCTGCAGGCATCCCCGTAACTCACCGCGAGGTGAGCCACATGTTCACAGTGGTGTCCGGCCATGCCCCGCTCACCAGCACGGAACTCCACCACCTCGCCGGCCTGGGCGGCACGATCGTGGTCCTCATGGGCATCGGCACCCTGCACCACCTCGCTGCGGGGCTGCGCAAGGCCGGGATGCGCGCCGACATGCCTATGGCGGTAGTGGAGCGTGGGTACCGCCCCGGCCAGCGCACCACCATTGCCAACCTGGGCACCATTGCCTCCGCGGCAGCCGCCTGCTCCAACCCCGCCGTCCTGGTGATCGGTGAGGTGGTGCGCGTTGCCGAAGCAAACCGCGACCACGCCGACACTTCCGCCGATCTGGACCGGCTTGCCGCTTCCCTGCTGGGGGCGTGAAAAGATTGGACCTAATGAACGCCATTGCACCCCTTGATCCCGAAACCAACCCCGATGCCCGGCTTGAAGCATCCGATGCTCCCTTGGAGGGGTTCCGCATTGGTGTCACGTCGCATCGGCGTTCCCGGGACCTGATCGAGGCGCTGGAACGCCGTGGCGCTGAAGTGCTGCACGCTCCGGCACTGAAGATTGCTCCCGTGCAGGAGGACGTCAGCCTCATCGAGGACAGCAAAGCCATCATCGCCGCCCGGCCCGATATCTGCATTGCCACCACTGCCTATGGCATGCGCCGCTGGTGCGAGGCCGCTGACACCTTTGGCATTGGCGAGGAACTCCTCGAGACGCTCGGTGCCTGCCGGATGTTCGTCCGCGGACCCAAAGCCCGGGGTGCCGTCCGCGCGGCCGGCCTTGCCGACGTCGGAATCAGCAGTGACGAAACCACTGCCACACTGGTGGACATGCTCCTGGCGGAAGGCGTCCGCGGAAAAACCGTGGCTGTCCAGCTCCATGGCTACACCGACGTCCGGCAGCTCGAACGGCTGCGGATGTCCGGGGCGAACGTCCTGACCGTCACCCCTTACCGCTGGGTAAAGCCCGACGGCGAGGATCGCCTCCCGCGCCTGATTGAGGCTGTGTGCAACGGCAGCCTTGACGTCCTGACCTTCACCAGTGCCCCGGCAGTGGACGCGCTGTGGAGCACCGCCCACGAGATGGGTATGTACCAGCAGCTCATCGAGGCCCTGAAAACCACCGTGACCACCGCCGTCGTGGGTCCCGTGACCGCCCAGCCGCTGCTGGACGTCGGCATCCAGCCGCTGGTGCCCGAAAGGTACCGGATGGGCGCACTCATCCGGCTGGTCTGCGAACATTTGGCCCTCAACCACGTCCGACGCCTGGAGACCCGGTCCGGGAGCATAGAACTCCGTGGCAGGAGCCTGCGCATCGACGGCGAGCCCGTGGACCTTGCGCCGGCACCGCTGCTGCTCCTGCGGGCACTGCTGGGGGCCGGAGGGTCTGTGCTGTCCCGCGAGTCGCTGTCTGAGCTGCTGGAACTGCGCGGCTCAGTGCACGCACTGGACATGACCGTCAGCCGGCTCCGGTCAGCGCTTCCGGACGGCAGATTGGTGGAAACGGTGGTCAAACGCGGTTACCGGCTCCGCGTCTAACGTCCGTTTGCACCCCCGCCGAGAGCCACGTCCCGCCCAGTGTTACCGGCCGGTAAATACTGGCGAACAAGGGCCTGCTGAACAGCAACACAAGGGAAACACGCCGGAAAAGCACAAACCATACGCTGGAGCCACCACGAACCAAGGCCACACCATGGCCACACCAGCGAAAGGGCCAAACATGTCCATCCCGGCAACCTCCGGTTCTTCTTTTCCCTCCACTCCCGTCTCCGTTTCCCCTTCCGGTTCTTCAAACCATTCTTCCGGGGCATACGCTCCGCGGATCGTGATTGCGGGTGCAGGTCCCGCTGCGCAGGCGCTGGTAGCCAAGCTGGACCAGGCACAGTTTGGTGGCAGCATCACTGTGCTCAGCAACCGGGACGACGCCCCCGACTCGCTGCTGGAGCTCGCAGTGCTCCCCCAGGTTTCGGTCCGCTTCGGGCAACCCGCCACGCACATCGATCCTGAGGCGAGGCGCGTCATCACCGAGGGCGGGCTCGACGTCGGTTATGACCAGCTGGTGATCGCCACCGGCTCGGCGCCGATGCAAACGCCCATCGAAGGCGCGGAGCGGAGCCTTGGCTACTCCACCATCGATGACGCGGCTGCGATCGGCGAGGCGGTGAAGGAAGCCACCCGGATTCTGGGGCGTCGCCCCCTTGGGATTCTTGTGGGTACCGGTGCCGCCGCAGGGCAGGCCGAGGCGGTGCTCCGGGCCCGGGGCGTCCGGCCGGTGCGCACCACAGCCCGGCCCACCGCCGTCGTTCCTTCCCTTGCCGGTTCGCCGCTGCCTGCCTCGGGGATCCGCTTCGAGGACGGCAGTACCATGTTGGGCGATCTGGTGGTCCTCGCCGAGGACCGGCTCCCCCACGATTCCCTGGCCGAATCCGCCGGGCTGGAAACGGCACCCGAGGGCGGCATCATGATCGGCCACGACTTCCGGACGGCAGTTCCGGGAATCTGGGCCATCGGGGACGCCGCAGCGTTCGATGGCGTCCGGCTGGGCCTGCTGGTGGCCGCCGATTCCGCTGCGGGAGCCTGCGCCGCCCACCTGATGGGGGTTCCCTCCAGGGAGCTGCCTGCCGCCGCCTGATACTGCCGCTGCCGGGCCCCTGCCTGCGGCTGCGCCTGTGGCAAGATGGTCAGCGGAACAGCCACGCGACCCGTGGCGGACACGGCCATCCGGCAACTGGCTCTTATGCCCGTGGCCACGTGGCCCATCGGAAAGGAAGCCATGAGCAGCACCGGCGCAGCGGCGGGAATCGCCTCTTACATTGACCACACCATCCTCAAGCCGGAGGCCAGTGAGGCCGACGTCCTCAAGGTCTGCGCGGAGGCTGCCGAGTACTCCTTCAAATCGGTGTGCGTGAACCCGGTTTGGGTCAAGACCGTCAAGAACGCCCTGCGCGGCAGCGGTGTGTTGACCTGCTCGGTAGTGGGTTTCCCGCTGGGTGCCACGCCCACGGACGTAAAGACCTTCGAGGCCCGTGGCGCCGTCCTGGACGGGGCCGACGAGGTGGACATGGTCATCAATATCGCTGCCGCACGGGCCGGTGACAAGGGCGCCCTGGTGGAAGACATTTCCGCCGTCGCGGATGCAGTCCACTTCAGCAATTCCATCCTCAAGGTCATCATCGAGACCTCCCTGTTGACCGACGAGCAAAAGGTGATGGCCTGTGAAGCCGCTGTGGAAGCCGGTGCGGACTTCGTCAAGACGTCCACGGGGTTCAACGGCGGCGGCGCCACGGCTGAGGACATTGCCCTGATGCGCCGCACCGTGGGACCTGATCTGGGCGTTAAGGCGTCCGGTGGAGTACGGTCACTGGCGGACGCTCAGGCTATGATTGCTGCAGGTGCAACACGTATTGGCGCCAGCTCCGGCATCGCAATCGTCAAGGGTGAACAAGGTACATCCGCGTACTGATCGCAGCCGGTCCGGCCAGAATTTGAGCCCCGCGGGGCCAAGGAGGAAAGCATGTCCCAGAACAACACCGTCCAGACCCCTGAGAATGAGAACAAGCTGGGGCCCACCATTGTGTCCTTCGTGATCATGATGGTCCTGTTCCTGGCCGGCATCTACGTCCTGACGTTCCTCACGCTTGACAACATCTGGCCCATGGCCGCTTCCCTGGGCCTGGTGTTCCTGGCCTTCTGGATTCCGCAGACCATCACCGGCCGTTCCGACTCCGCCGGTGAGCACTAAGAACCACCGCTTACGCAAAAGACCCCCTGGCCGGCCGGCCAGGGGGTCTTTTGGTTAGAGTCCCAGCCGGGCCCAGATCAGGGTCCAGTCCGGGACCAGCGCGCGGGCGAGTTCCCAGCCCGCCAGTGCCATCCCCACCATGGCGTAAGCACTGACCGGGATCAGCAGCAGCCATTCACGCCGGGAGCCGGCCCGGCCCAGCAGCGGCAAGGACAGTGCACCGTTGGGCCGCCAGACGTTGCGCAGCAGGGGGACCCTGCGGAACAGGCGTGGCGGTTTGATGACAATGGGCCATAACAAGGGCACCCCGCCGGTGGTTATCAGGTCACCGATGATGTGGACGCCCACCCCGATCAGCATGGACAGCGGCAGCCACGTCCATTGATCCGGCGCAAACCAGGTGACCAGTCCCGCCATCAGCAACGCAAAGACCCAGTTGCTGATCCACCCGGATTTCGGGAACAGCTTCAGGGCCTTGGCCGCGATGTTGATCATGAACATGCACAACAGCCCTGCTCCCACGGACAGCAGGCCCCAGCGGGTGTGCACCTGGAATTGTGCAGCCATGGTGGCCAGCAGCACAAAGCAGCCTGCGCCGAGGATCGAATGTGTGCCCTGCCGGTGCCCTCCGCTGGCGTTCTCGATGCCTACGGCAATCACGTTGGACAGCGGCGGGAGTGAATGGGCAATGGTGCTGGACCGGTGGTCCCAGTCGCAGACCAGCGCGGTACCGCCAGTGGCCATCGCACCGATCACAATGCCCGTGGCATCCAACGGATACCAGCCCAGCGTGTACGGCCCCGTTGACGCGACGGCCACCCACGCCGCGGCTCCCGACGCGGCGTGGTGTCCTCCCATCACGGCCTAGGGCTCGGACTTCGTGCCGGAAACGGCAGCAGCGGGGGCCTGTGCCTCGCTGAAGATATTGCTGATCACGCTGTTGGCCCACTCCAGGATTTCGGCGTCCTGCAGGTCCCGGCCGCCAACCCTGGCGGTCTTGGGCTTGGGCACCAGCACGGCATCCAACGCCGGCTTGACCTGCGCGCCGGGGTACATGCGGTTCAGCCGCATGACCTTGGACTCGGGCAGCTGCGCCGGCGAGAACCGGATGAAGTTGCCCTGCAGCGCGACGTCGGTCAAGCCGGCCTCGCGGGCACCGACCCGGAAGAGAGCAACGGCCAGGAGGTTCTGCACCGGCAGCGGCGGCTCACCGTACCTGTCCACCAGTTCCGAACGCACCTCTTCGATGGCTTCCACTGTCAGTGCCGATGCCAGTTTGCGGTAGGCCTCCAGGCGCAGCCGCTCGCCGGGGACGTAGTCGTGTGGCAGGTGGGCGTTGACGGGAAGCTCGATCTTCATTTCGGCGGCCTTTTCCTCGGCATCGCCACGGTATTCGGCCACGGCCTCGCCCACCAGCCGGATGTACAGATCGAAGCCGACGCCCTGGATGTGGCCGGACTGTTCGCCACCCAGCAAGTTGCCGGCACCGCGGATTTCGAGGTCCTTCATGGCCAGCTGCATGCCGGCGCCCAGCTCGTTGTGGGCGGCAACGGCCTTGAGCCGCTCCAGTGCCACCTCGCCCAGCGGTTTTTCCGAAGGGTAGAGGAAGTAGGCGTAGGCCCGTTCGCGGCCACGGCCTACGCGACCACGCAGCTGGTGCAGCTGGGAGAGTCCGTACTTGTCCGCGCCGTCGACAATCAGTGTGTTCGCGTTGGAGATATCCAGCCCGGTTTCGATGATGGTGGTACACACCAGCACGTCAAAGCGCTTCTCCCAGAAGTCCACAATGATCTGTTCCAGCCGACTCTCCGACATCTGGCCGTGAGCAACTTCCACCCGGGCCTCGGGGACCAGCTCGCGGATCTTTGCCGCCGTCCGTTCAATGGTGGAGACGCGGTTGTGGACCAGGAACACCTGGCCCTCGCGCATCAGCTCACGCCGGATGGCGGCGGAGGTCTGCTTGTCCGTGTAGGGGCCAACGTAGGTCAGGACCGGGTGGCGTTCCTCGGGGGGCGTAGCCAGGGTGGAGGTCTCGCGGATGCCGGTCAGGGACATCTCGAGGGTGCGCGGGATGGGCGTGGCACTCATGGCCAGGACGTCCACGTTGGTGCGCATCTTCTTCAGCGCTTCCTTGTGTTCAACACCGAAGCGCTGCTCCTCGTCCACAATCACCAGGCCAAGATCCTTGAACTCAAAGTCCTTGGACAGCAACCGGTGCGTGCCGATCACCACGTCAACGGAGCCGGTCTTGACGCCCTCGGCCGTTTCCTTCGCTTCCTTGGTGCTCTGGAACCTGGACAGAGGGCGGACCCGCAGCGGGAAACCGGAGAACCGCTCGGTGAAGGTCTCATAGTGCTGCTGGGCCAGTAGCGTTGTGGGCACCAGGACCGCTACCTGTTTGCCGTCCTGGACGGCCTTAAACGCCGCACGGACCGCAATCTCGGTCTTGCCGTAGCCGACGTCGCCGGACACCAGGCGGTCCATGGGGATTTCCCGCTCCATGTCCGCCTTGACCTCGTTGATGGTGGTCAGCTGGTCAGGAGTCTCGACGTACGGGAACGCCTCCTCCAGTTCGCGCTGCCAGGGCGTGTCCGGGCCAAAGGCGTACCCCCTCGAAGCCATTCGCGCCGAATACAGCCTGATGAGTTCCCCGGCGATTTCCTTAACGGCCTTGCGGGCCTTGGATTTGGTGCTGGCCCAGTCCGCGCCGCCCATCTTGCTGAGTACGGGAGTATCACCGCCAACATAACGGGACACCTGGTCCAGCTGGTCCGTGGGCACAAAGAGCCGATCCCCCGGGGCGCCGCGCTTGGACGGCGCGTATTCCAGCACCAGGTATTCGCGGACGCCATCGCCGCCGCCGGCAACCTTGCGCTGGATGAGCTCCACGAACCGGCCTATGCCGTGCTGCTCATGCACCACCGAGTCCCCCGCCACCAGCTGCAGGGGATCGACGGCGTTGCGCCGCTTGGAGGGCATCCGCCGCATGTCCTTGGTGGAACCGGCGGAAGTCCGGCCCAACAGGTCCGCTTCGGTGAGCAGCCCCGTCTTGAGGCTGTCCAGGACAAAACCACGTCCGACGGCGGCTGTGGTCACCTCGATGATGCCGGGCTGTGGCTCGTCTGTGAGGGCGTCCACCCTGGCACAGGGAATGTTGGCGTCGTGGAACAGCTCGGCCAGGCGTTGTGCCGGTCCGGGGCCTTCGGTGGCCACCACAATCCGCCACTGGTCCCGCACGTGCGAGCCGATGAAGTCCATCATCTCTGCCACATCGCCCTGGTAGCCGCGCGGCTCCCGGGCATGCAGGTTCAGGACGTCGATCTCCGGCAGCAGTTCCTCATCGCTGGCGAGGCTGGTGATGGACCACCAGGACACCCCATGTTCCAGTGCCGTGCCGCGGGTTTCTCCCAAGGTGCGGAAACTCGCGGAGTGCAGTGCGGCGGAGGCTTGGGACCCCAGATCCGTGGAGAGGTCCAGGGGTGCCGTCCCGCCGTCGGACGCTGTTGACCAGGCGGCTTCGAGGAACTCCTCGTTTGTGGCGGAGAGGTCATGGGCGCGGGTGCGCACCTTCTCCGGTTCGATAACGACGGCGATGGACCCGGCCGGGAGCTGGTCCACCAGGGGCACCATGGCATCCACCAGGACGGGTGCCAGCGACTCCATGCCCTCGACTGCGATTCCGCCGGCGATCTTGCTGAGCATGTCCGCGGCGGCCGGCAGCTGGTTCTTCAGGGCGGCGGCCCGTGACATGACCGCCGGCGTAATGAGCAGTTCGCGGCACGGGGGCGCATGCAGTTCCGTGGGATGCACGACGCCGGGAGCGGACAGCGAGCGCTGGTCCGCGACGGCAAACCAACGCAGCTGGTCCACTTCGTCGCCGAAGAACTCAACGCGGATGGGGTGGTCCTCGGTGGGCGGGAAAACGTCGATGATCCCACCGCGTACGGCGAACTCGCCACGGTGCGTCACCATGTCCACCCGGGCGTAGGCGGCCTCTGCCAGGCTGCGGACAACATCCGAGAACGGTACGTCCTGCCCCGTGCGAAGGGTGACCGGTTCCAGGTCTCCGAGCCCGGCAACGATCGGCTGGACGACGGCGCGCACCGGCGCCACCACCACCCGCAGCGGATCTGTACCGGCCGCCGTCGGGCTGTCCGGGTGTGCCAGGCGGCGCAGGACCGCCAGCCGCCGGCCCACCGTGTCCGAACGCGGAGAGAGGCGCTCGTGCGGGAGGGTTTCCCAACTGGGGAACTCCGCCACCGAACCGGCAGGGAGGTAGGCGCGCAGGGCAGCGCTGAGGTCCTCCGCCTCACGTCCCGTGGCAGTCACGGCCAGGACCACGCCGGGCTCACCGTCCTTCAGGCCGTCAGCCATTTCCGCCAGCAGTGCGGCACGGAGCCCGGGCGGCGCGCTGATCTGGTAATCCTGCCCGCGGACGTCGAATCCGCGTCCCGCTTCCGCCCGCACTCGGGCAAATGTGGAATCTGCGGCCAGGACTCGGCGCAGCCCATCCAGGGAGGGAACGGAAGTGGCGGGCCCGGAGAGGCTCATGGCGGTGGCTCCTGTGATGAATTTGGCCTGGCAGGCAACACGAAAGCCCGGAATCCGATCCGGATACCAGGTGCTTCCAGCCTAACCCCTGCCTCTGACAGGGCAGGGCCGTTGCGCCATAGGCAGACACAACCGCTGGTACTCAACTCTTTCCGGCGAGGCGCGGAACATCACTGTGGCAGCCCGCAAGATTCCGGATGCGGAGCCCACCATCAGTGCATCGTAGGATGTTGGGAGCTAAATCTCCGTTCCAAACGTCCCAGGAGGACCCATGGCCTTGAGCGCATCAACAACCCTGCCCTTTGCAGCGGACCAGGTGGCCGCCGTCCTGGCCAACGAGGAATTCCAGAGCCACGTCAGCGCCCATGTGGGCGGCACCCTGGAATCGTTCGTCGTCGACGGCGACCTTGCCGGCCCGTTCAGCACCACGTCCGTGCGCACCCTGCCCACCACCCGGCTTCCGGACATCGCCCGGAAGTTCGTGGGCGAGAAGCTCACCGTCACCCAGCTGGAAAAGTGGACTGGCCCGGCCACCGACGGATCCCGCGAGTGCAGCATCAGCCTCAAGATCTCCGGCGCCCCGCTGGACGTTAATGCCGTCCAACGGCTGGTCGCAGACGGTGGAGCCTGCCGTGTGGAGTTGGAAGGCACTGTCACGTCCTCCATTCCGTTCCTGGGCGCGAAGATCGCCGACGCCGCCGAACCCATGGTGGGCAAGGCGCTGAAGATCCAGGCCCAGCAGGCCCAGGCCTGGCTCGAAAGCCACTAGGCCATGACGATTCCCGTATTCCCCGCCGTAGTCCTCATCGTGGCGGGGTTGTGGTCCCTGATCGTCTGGCCGCAGTTCCTGCGCCGCGTCCTGAAGGACCCCCGGGCCCGGGATGCAGCCGGCAAGGCGACGAAGTTCCTGACCGTGCACCTGGTTCTGGTCACCGTATCAATGGTGCTGGCGGCGGCTGTGCTGGTCATCGGAGTGACCGGCCTCTTCTGACCCATGTAGGTAGCAGTAACTGTCGTTTTGAGGGCTCAAAACGACAGTTACTGCTACCTAGTTGGGATTATGAGGCTTGGGTGAGCGCATCCTCTGCGGCGACCCACGAGATCATCGCGCACTTCACCCGGGCCGCGTAGCGGGCCACACCTTCAAAGGCGGCGGCATCGCCAAGGATTTCGGGGTCGGCCGCAATCTTGCCCCGGGACCTCAGGACCTCACGGAACGTCCCGATCACAGACTTCAGCTCCTCGACGGTCATCCCCTCGGCCATGTCGCTAAGGACCGACGCCGACGCCATTGAAATCGAGCATCCCGCGCCGTCCCAGGAAATCTGGGACACGGTGCCGTCCTTGACCGCGACCCGCAACGTCACTTCGTCCCCGCAGACGGGGTTCAGTTGGTGCGATTGCCCGCACGAGGCGCCTTCCGGCACCTCAGCCTCCGCCAGGCCGCTGCCATGCCGGACCTTGGCATGGTCAAGAATTATCTGCTGGTACAGCTGATCCAGGCTCATGCAGGTTCCTTACACACGGAAATAGG
This sequence comes from Pseudarthrobacter sp., assembly GCA_031178005.1. Lineage (GTDB taxonomy): Bacteria > Actinomycetota > Actinomycetes > Actinomycetales > Micrococcaceae > Arthrobacter. Next base: position 29,130 of record JAPSJV010000009.1, on the reverse strand, counting down.
ACCGGACGCCGGAAACGGCATCCAGGAAAGCGTCGACGTCGGCAGTGGTGTTGTAGAGGTACGCACTGGCGCGCGTTGTGGCAGTCAGCCCGAAGCGGCGGTGCAGCGGCTGTGCGCAGTGGTGCCCCACCCGGACGGCGATGCCGCGCGAGTCCAGGAACTGTCCGACGTCGTGGGCGTGCACGCCGTCCACATCGAATGCAGCAAGCCCGATTCTGTCCTGCCCTGCGGCAGGGCCAAGCACCCGGATGCCAGGGATCTGCTGGAGCCCCGTCACCATTCGCTGACCCAAGTGGGCCTCCCACCGGTGGATCCTGTCCAGCCCGGTCTCATTTAGGTAGTTGGCGGCGGCAGCCAGCGCCACGGCCTGCGAGATGCGCTGGGTCCCGGCTTCGAAGCGCTGCGGTGCGGGCAGATACTCGGCGCGTTCCATGGTGACAGTGGTGATCATGGAACCGCCGGTCAGGAAGGGCGGCAACACGTCCAGGAGCTCCTGCTTGCCGTACAGCACGCCGATCCCCGTCGGAGCCAGCATCTTGTGGCCGGAGAAGACGGCAAAATCGACGTCAAGCGCTTTGACGTCCAAGGGCAGGTGCGGCGCGGACTGGCAGGCATCCAGCACGGCGAGCGCTCCGGCCCCCCGCGCCAGCGCCACGAGTTCGGCAACCGGGTTGATGGTACCCAGGACATTGGATGCATGGGTGAAGGCCAGGACCTTGGTTTTGGGACCCACAATACGGGCCGCTTCATCCATCAACAGGCTGCCGGATTCGTCAACGGGTATGTAGCGGAGCGTGGCCCCGGTCCGGAACGCCAACTCCTGCCACGGAATGAGGTTGGCGTGGTGCTCCATTTCCGTGACCACAATCTCATCTCCGGGACCAACGGCCAAGGCCCGGAGCCGTTCGTCTCCCCTGCCCTGTGCAGCCCAAAGGGCGGCGTTGGACAAAGCGTAGGAGACCAGGTTCAGGCCTTCCGTGGCGTTGGACGTCCAAACGGTTTCTTCATAACCGGCCGACATAAAGTCCGCGATGGTCTGCCGTGCATCCTCGAAGGCGTCCGTAGCCTCTACTGCCAGGTGGTGGGCGCCACGGTGGACGGCGGCGTTGCGTTGTTCATAGAACTCCTGCTCCGCTTCCATCACGCTGATGGGATTCTGCGAGGTGGCGCCGGAATCAAGATAGACCAGCGGCTGGCCATTAACGGTTTGCTGCAACGCAGGAAAATCGTTCCTGATCCGCAGTACCTCGGCGTTATCAAGGTCGGCGGCTGCATGCGCCAGCGTGGCAGGGGTGGTAACGAGGGCCAAAACGAACTCCTTGGTGCCGTTGGAAGACATTCAATTGTCCCACGGGATGGCGGCGGGAGCTCCGCCGTCGTACTCTTCGGGAGTTACGCAGTGAATCATGATGGCCGCGAAGGTTAAGGGGGCCGGCGACGGCTGGGGGGAGAGTCTCGGTCTCAGAAGACTCTGACGCCGCCGGCCCCGTCCAGTTCCCGGTCCATCAGGGCCGGGTGGCTTGTGCGTCGGGCGCCCTTGGCGTCACGGACGGGTCCGCACCCGCCCAAGGGAACCCGTTCAGGGCTGTGGGGCCGGTGCTTTTCCAGTCTTCCGTGCAGCAGGCACAACGGCACGAGTACCCGGTACTTGTTTTTTGCAGATCAAAATCCAGCAGTACTTGGTTTTTTCGTTGCCGACGCGCGACGAATAGTCCCAGTGGAAACCGGGACTCTAGCGGGCCGCCCTGGGCAGCACCGGCAGGAGCTCGTCGCGTCCTCGGACGCCGAGCTTTACATAGGTTCGGTAGAGATGGCCTTCTACGGTCCGGACAGAGACCATCAGACGTTGGGCGATGTCCTTATCCGACAATCCCTGCGCGGCAAGCCCGGCTATGTCGCGTTCACGTCGCGTCAACCGGATGCCGGGCGCGGGTGATGCCTCACCGCCCACTGATCTCAGGCCGAGGATGTCATCGCATTTCTCCCGCAGGCTCACCGACTGCCGGTACCGGCGAGTGTCACCCGCTCCCTGGAGCAGGATTCCGGCCCGGACATAGGCCTCACGTGCCAGATTCACAAACCCGTCGGCGTTCAGCTCCTTGGCCGCTTCCATCAGGCCGTCCGCATCACCGGACAGACACTGCCGGGCAAGTCCGGCGACAGCCGCCGCCCAACGGCCGTCCATCCCTGCTGCGACAACCGCAAGGGAATTCATCTGGGTTTCGTCACCAAGTTCGGTACAGAGGAGCATACATTCGAGCAGCACCGCAGGCCTGACGGAAACCTCGTTTCTGGTGCAATGTTCATGCAGCGCGGCGAGGCCTTTCCCGTCCCCGTCCAGATATTCATTGGCAGCGCTGACATAGGCCGCCGCCCTCAGCCCCGTTGCGGGACGGTCTAGATGGCGGATGTCAGCAATCTCCATGGCCAGGCGACGCGCCTGCGCAGTGTCTGCCAACCGTGCAGCCGTGTAGAGGGCAAGGCACGCGGAGAACCGGTACAGCTGCAGCGGATCGACATTCCGAAGTGATTCCACAGCAGGAAGGAGCGTGCGGTAAGCGCGCTCAATTTTTCCCTGCCGGATGGACAGGTAACCGCGCAGTGCTTCCACTGTGCCTTCAAAATGCCGGAGCGCGCCGCCGTGGCGCTCACAGTAGCCGTCCAGCTCACGTTCCGCCGCAGCCCATTCGCCCATGGCGAGGTAAATGTTGACGGCCCGGAACAGTACGAATTCTTCGAAAAAGAAGAGTGTGTTGTCCATGGCCGGTGCTGCGGCCGCGGCCTGAACGACGAAGTCCAGCGCCTCCTGGAGTTTGCCCGAGTCGGCCAGCTTCTCAGCGGCAAAGGCTTGCTCAAGGAGGGTTGCTGCCGGGTCCTCCTGAATACCTTGGCTACCGGGCATACTACCGCTGGCCGCCAGGGCCATGGTCCGGGCCTGTGAAATGTCCATCCCGGCGGGCACATGGACACTTTGTTCGAGGAAAGGCTCCAGCCCCACCCCTCCGGCCATGCAGGATGAAGCGCGCAGCATGGCGGCAGCGATCGACTCCTGCGGTCCCAGCCCGGTCCAGACATCTTCCAGCAGTGTCCGGGCTGCAGCGTGGTCGCCCGCATTAAAGCGGGCCCTTGCCGAGACCGCACGCGCCAAGGGCCCGCTGGGGCCATCGGCAATCCGCCCTGCCAACCGCACGGCGGCCAGGCTTCTTTCTGACTTCAGTGCGGTAGCGGCAGCACGCAAGAGGTCCGCGTCCATCACGGGTTGGCCGCAGTCAAGCGCCCATTCGACGTTCCTGAGATGGGCATCGTCACTTGCGGCCTGAATCCCCGGTCCCTGTTCCAGCTTCAACCGCAGGTGCAGGCTCCTGGAGACACTGATCTGAGTCCGGACTGCTTCCCCCACAATGGGGTGGCGGACCTGGAGCTCAACCGGGTGGGCGCCATTGTCAATTACCAGATGCTGGTCAATCAACTCCCGCACAACCTCCGCCCCGTAGAGTTCCTCGATGGCCCTGCGGTTCACCGGCCCGGCCAAAGCAATAAGCCGCAACGCTTCCTGCTCATCGGCAGAACGTCTCGCAACATCCCGCCCAACCTGGGAGGACAGTTCGGGCCCGTCCCACGGCAGTTCCCCGTCCAGGTGCCACAGCCCGTTGCGCTTCACCAGAGTGCCTCCGCTTCTGGCATCCTTCAGCAGGCAGCCAACCAACAGCGGGTTACCTTCAGTGGCCCGCCAGAACGCATCGGTGACAGAAGCGGGAACTGTGGATTCGAGTGAGGTTGACAGTGCTTCTGCCAGCTGGTGGTGATCCAGCGGGTGGAGGTCGATCCGCTCCGCCAGGCCGTCATACCACAATTGGTTCAGCGGTTGCGGCAGCCCGGGCCGGGGACGGGCGGCCACCATCACACTGGACCATCCGGCCGCGACCATCTCCACGAGGATGGCAGCGCTGGACTCATCCACATGGTGGGCGTCATCCACCACCAGGACCAATGGCCCTTCCCGCCCGCCCTTCAGCTGCTGGAAATGGGTCCATACAGAACGCAATACCGCTATGGGCGAGGCTGCTTCCTCACCGACCAGCCCGGATGTGTAAGGAGCGAGTATGCCAAAGGGAACGTGTTTGAGTGAGGGGCTCCCGTGGATACGCTCAATGATGGTGGCCGCAGAGAGCCGCTCCGTCACGGCATCAAGGAACACGGACTTGCCGACACCTGGGCCGGCCATCACAAAAACAGCCTGCGGAATACGTCCCCCCATGAGGCCGCCTGCGCGGTCCATCGCCTCCCGCCGTCCGGCCATAATCCGCCATGCGGTCCGGGTAGCGGATCCGGCTTTCCTGTCCCTAAACGAGTCCAGGAAGATCACCCCGTGATGTAACTCCGAGCTTAGTGAACACCTGGTACAGATGCCCTTCCACTGTCCTGACGGAGACGCCCATTTCTTCGGCAATCTCGCGGTTGGTGGCCCCGCCCAGGGCCAGCCGCGCTACCTGGCGCTCCCGTCCGGTTAACAGCGGATTCCCGCTCTTGGGGACAATCGGCAGGGCGGCCAGGCTGGCCGACGCTCGGTCCAGGCGCGCCTGGGCGGCCCTGGCTGATAAAGTGTCGCCGGATTCACGGGCGAAATCCAAGGCCACTGCAGCGCAGCGCGCCTCTACCGCATCCAGTTCCAGCCCTGCCGCACGTTCGGCTGCCTTCAGGAGTACCTTGGCATCGCGGTCCCGGCTGCCGGTGGCCACGAAGAGGGATATGTCCGCAAGAGGCCCCTGCCGGTGCCTGGCAACCTCTTCCAACAAGGAAAACTGCTGGTCCGTCCCATTAACCGTGGCCGCGAGCAAGCTGATGCCTGCCCGGGTGAAACGTCCTTTGGCAATGTCCTCACGGGCCGAATCCTCCAGGAGTCCGGCTGCTGAAGGATCATTGAGCCAGCGCATCGCCACGAGGGAACAAAACTCAATCACGCACATGGAAACAAACGGGCAAGGCCCCGAAAGTTTGGCCAGGCGGTCCAGATAGAACCTGGATTGGATGGCGTTGCCCTGCTGTGCGTAGGCCAAGGCAGTAGCGGCATAGGCTTCCCGCAGCATATGCTTTCCAGCCCTGGGCTCCAGCTGGGCTATGGCTGAGAGCAAGGGATCCAACCCCGCAGAGCCCCGGCCCGCATAAACGTACGAAATCCCGGTCAGCAGCTCGGGCAATGCCGCCTGCTGGGGCAGCAGGAAAACCGGCCTATCGGTAGCGGGCCTGGCCACCTCAAGGCACCGGCGCCATTCACCCGCGAGCAGGAGGACATGGAAGCGGTGCATCGAATAGCTTTCACGCAGACCCGCAACGTGGGCGAAATCGGTAAGCTGTCCGCCCAGGGTCCGCATCAGGTCCAGGGCGTCCGCTTCCCGGCCGGTGATGGAAAGTGCTGTCATCAGGATCATCGATGAATGCGTACGGAACCAAGGATCCGCCGTACTCCTGGGATCCGCTGCCTGTTCAAGTTCCGGAACCATGGAGGCAAAATCGCCCATAAAGGCCTTGTATTCAAACTCGGCGAATTTCAGCCGGTTTCCGGCCGCGGCCAAGGCTGATGGCCAAGCGGGAGCCGGAGCCCCGGCTTTGTCCAGTCCCAACTGTTGCCGTGCCTGCCGCAGGATTTCAGGGACCTGCGCACAGCGGTCCGGAAGCCAGGACGCTACCCGGCAGCGGACCTCTGCCAGAAGTGCCAGCTCCAACGGCGGCAAAGTCGCCGAACGGGTGGCAGGAACAGCTTCGAGTGCCGCCCAGGCCTGGTCCGGAAGATCAAGCAACAGGTAGGCCGCGGCCTTGTGTCGTTGCGCAGCGACCCATTCGGGATCCGCTTCGACCACATCTTCCAGGCAGGAAAGGGCAAACCGCGGATCAAACAGTTGAACGGCGGCCTCCGCGGCGGCGACGGCAAGTCCGGGCTCAAGGTCAGCCTCGCAGTCCCGGGTCCAGGCAGCGAAATCCAAGAGGTCTTCATGGGACATCGCCGAGATATCCGGCTCCTGGCCGTCCAGCAGGCGGCTCCGCAGTTCCCGCTGCCGTGCAATGCTCAGCCAGGACCTGACGACTTCGCCAAGGTAGCGGGCCTGGAGTGTCACCCACCGCGCGTCGCTGGTCCCAACGACAATCTCGCCGGCGTCCTCCATGTCCGCTATGGTGTCCGCGCCGAAGAGGCCGGTGAGCTTAACCAGCGGGATGCGGCGGGAGCATGCCAGCATCTCGATGACCTCACGGCATTGGGGACGTTCCCTCGCCCAACGGGACCGCACAATGTCCTCCAGGCTGGTGGCTCCGGAAAGCACCACCTTGTCCTGCAGGGTCCAGACGGCGTCAGAGAGCACCAGGTTCCCGCATTGGAGCTGTTCAGATACCAAGGCCCGCAGCAGCAGCGGATTGCCGCCGATGATGGAGTGGTATGTATGGACCAGCGAGGAGGCAACCCGGTGGCCCAGGAGGGATACCAGGACCTGCCGCGTCTGGAGTTCGTTGAGGTTTTCCAGACGGATTTCCGTCAGCCGCCGCTCACTGAGCAGCCAATGGAAATCGGCAGGAAGGGCGCCTGCTTCCGGGGCTATCGCGACAATCCGGGCCGTTCCCGTCAGCATGATGTTAAGCAGGACGCCGGAACTCATGGCATCGATGTCGGCCGCGGAATCGAGCGTAATGACGCACTCCCGGCCTGCCGCGTCCTCCCGGATCAGGGCCGTAATTCCCTGCAGGATCGAGGTAGGTGAGGCCATGGCCGACGCCGGCAACCGGGCCAGCAGGAAGGAAAGGCAGCCATACGGTGTGCGTGAACCTGCGAGGTTGCTGCGCAACTGGAGGGCATAAATGTCCGGCCCCAGCTCGGCAACGGCCGCTCTGGCCAGCGAGGATTTGCCCATTCCCCGCGCGCCGGTGAGTGCAACACCAACGGACCCCGGCTCCCGAAGGGCACGCTGGATGGCCTGGACTTCGGGGCCGCGTGCGGCAACGGACCATCGCTGGCCGTCGCTGCTGAGTCCCGCCGCCGTGGAAGGCAGCACGGATGGCTGAGTAGCCCCACGTCCCCAGTTGAGTGGTTCGACTGACATTCGACTCGTCCCTAAACGTACTGCAGGGAGGACGAAGACTTTGTTCCCCCCACGCCTAGGTGTAGGTTACCCCGGAACCGCCGTCAGTTACAGGAAAGTCAGTCACACTTTTGCGGGGTGGAACTTCTGCTGGGCGGCCAGCAACCCTTCGCGGACCAGGAGCTCGACGGCGTCGGCCGACTCGTCCAGCAGGAATGGCAGCTCTTTCTTCTCCTGGCCGCCAAAGTCCCGGAGGACGTAGTCGGCTGTTTCCATGCGGCCGGGCGGACGTCCCACACCCACACGGACGCGGAAGTAGTCCTTGGTGGCAAGCGCCTTGGAGATGTCTCGCAACCCGTTATGTCCACCCTCTCCCCCGCCGATCTTCAGCTTTACGGTGTTAAAGGGAATGTCGATTTCGTCATGCACGGCCACCACATGATCAGCAGCGATGTCGTAGAACCTGGCAAGCCCGGCAACCGGTCCGCCGGAGACATTCATGTAAGTCATCGGTTTGGCCAGCACGATCCTGGGTCCGCCGATGCCAAGACGCCCTTCCAGTACCTGGGCCCGGGCCTTATGGCTTTTGAATTTTCCGCCAACACGGGCAGCCAGCTCATCAAGCACCATCTGGCCTACGTTGTGGCGGTTGCCGCTGTACTCGGAACCGGGATTACCGAGTCCCACAATCAGCCAGGTGTCAGTCATGGATCAATCCTAAGAGTCGGGCGGCGGAAAACGGGCAAAGCAATGGCCGGGCCCATGGGACCCGGCCATTGCCGCCGGCTGAAGGCTCATTGCCAATGAGCCGGCAGCTAAACCAAACAGACTACTCGGCTGCGGCTTCTGCAGTCTCTTCCTCGGCCACGTGGGCCTCGGAGATGTTCACAACGAGGGCGTCGGCGTCGGTCAGCAGGACGGTGCCCTTGGGCAGCGGCAGGTCCGAAGCGTGAATGTGCTCGCCGGCGGTGCGGCCTTCGATGCTGACGTCGATGGACGTAGGCAGCTCGGTGGCGTCGGCCTCAACCGAGATGGTGGTGAGTTCCAGGTTGTGGGTGGTGCCCGGAGCCAGTTCGCCAACCAGGTGCACGGAGATCTCCACGGTGACCTTCTCGCCCTTGCGGACGGTCAGGAGGTCGATGTGCTCGATGATCTGCTTGATCGGATCGCGCTGGATGTCCTTGACCAGGGCCAGGTGCTCTTCACCGTCAACGTCCAGGGACAGCAGGGCGTTGGCGACGCGGACGGCCAGCGTGGTGGACTTGGCCGGCAGCGTGATGTGGATGGGCTCTTCGCCGTGGCCGTAGATGACGGCGGGGATGCGGCCGGCTGCGCGGGCGCGGCGGGCAAAGCCCTTGCCGAATTCGGTGCGGACTTCTGCGGCAAGCTTCTGCTCAGACATAATTTCTCCTTGGATGCTTCAGTGGTTAGCCGGGCAAGGGCGGAGGTCTGTTTACGACCTTCAACGCCGGGCCGGAACGGCCCTTCCAGAAGGAGATTCAGACCCAGTCGATAACGGAGACATGCAAGCCGGTTTCCCGGGATGCTCTCCCTCGCCAAGGTTTCGGGTTAAACCATAGCAGGGTGGGGGGCGGGTGCTGAAACCGGCCCGCACCCTGCTATGAGAACAGCGGTAGCGCTAGGCGTTGCCGTCAAACAGGCTGGTAACGGAACCGTCGTCAAACACTTCACGGATGGCGCGGGCAATCAACGGTGCGATCGACAGGACGGTGAGCTGCGGGAAGTGCTTGTCAGCCGTGATGGGCAGGGTGTTGGTGACCACCACTTCACGGGCACCGGATTCGGCCAACCGGCGCGGAGCGGGATCGGAGAACACGGCGTGCGTGGCAGCAATGATGACATCTTTGGCGCCGGCATTCTTGAGCACCTGGACGGCCCCGGAGATGGTTCCACCTGTGTCGATCATGTCGTCGATCAGGACGCAGGTACGGCCTTCAATCTGGCCTACCACGGTCTTGGACACGGCCTGGTTGGGAACCGTGAGGTCGCGGCTCTTGTGGACGAAGGCCAGCGGGGCACCGCCAAGGCGTTCCGCCCACTGTTCTGCCACACGGACGCGCCCGGTGTCCGGGGACACCACAGTGATGTTCTCGGCGTCGACGCGGGTCCGGATGTAATCGGCCAGGAGCGGAATCGCCATCAGGTGGTCCACGGGACCATCGAAGAAGCCCTGGATCTGTGAGGTGTGCAGGTCCACGCTCATGATGCGGTCAGCGCCGGCGGTCTTGTACAGATCGGCTACCAGACGGGCGGAAATGGGCTCGCGGCCGCGGCCCTTCTTGTCCTGGCGGGCATAGGGATAGAACGGCGACACTACGGTGATGCGCTTGGCGGAGGCCCGCTTGAGCGAATCAATCATGATCAGCTGTTCCATCAGGTGGTTGTTCAGCGGAGCAGGGTGCGCCTGGATCACGAAGGCGTCGGTACCGCGGACACTTTCACCGGCCCGCACATAGATCTCGCCGTTGGCGAAGTCATAGGCGTCCACCGGGAGGAGTTCGGTGTCCAATTCCTTGGCAATCTCGCGTGCAAGTTCCGGATGTGCGCGTCCGGCCGCAAGCACCAGCTTTTTTTCGCCGCGCGCCGTAATTTCACTCATTGTTACTTGCCCTGTTCTGTAGATGCCGGGGTGGAGGAATCCTGGGTGGCTGCTTCAGCCAGTTCCGCGGAGCGGCTGCCGGGACGGTTTGCCGCAACCCAGCCTTCCGCGTTCCGCTGCGCGATGACGGAAAGCGCCAGCGCGCCTGCCGGTACGTCCTTACGGATCACAGTGCCGGCGCCGCTGTATGCACCGTCGCCCACGGTGACCGGCGCGACGAAGACGGTGTTGGAGCCCGTACGCACACCCGAGCCGATCACGGTGCGGTGCTTGTTCTCGCCGTCGTAGTTGGCAGTGATGTTACCGCAGCCGATGTTGGTATCCTCGCCGATCTCGGCGTCGCCGGCATAGCCGAGGTGCGACAGCTTGGATCCGCGGCCGATCGTCACGTTCTTCGTCTCGTAGAAGGCACCGATCTTGCCTGTCTCGCCCAGGACGGTGCCAGGCCGAAGGTAGGTGAAAGGTCCGACGGCGGCACGGTCGCCAATAACGGCCCCGGAACCGTGGGTACGGGTCACCTTCGCCCCGGTTCCGATGTGGACGTCCGTCAACGTTGTGTCAGGACCGACGACGGCGTCACGCGCCACAGTGGTCAGGCCATGAAGCTGGGTGTTGGGCAGGATCCGGACGTCCTCGTCGAGGGTGACCGTGGTATCGATCCATGTTGTGGCAGGGTCCACAACCGTAACGCCGGCGCGCATCCAGGCTTCAACCGTGCGGCGGTTATGTTCGGCGCCCAGTGCGGACAGCTGCACGCGGTCGTTGGCCCCTTCCACCTGCCAGCGGTCCCCGGTAACAACGGCGGCCACGCGGCCTCCGGCTTCGCGGGCCAGTTCCAGGACGTCTGTGAGGTATTTCTCACCCTGGACGTTCTCCGTGGTGACTTTGGTGAGTGCCTCGCGGAGTACCGCGGCGTCGAAAGCGTAGATTCCGGAGTTGACTTCCCGGATGGCCCTTTCGGCCTCGGTGGCATCCTTGTGTTCGCGGATGCCGGTGACTGTACCGTCCGCTGCCCGGAGGATGCGGCCGTAGCCGGTGGCGTCACCCAGAACTGCGGTGAGGACCGTTACGGCGTTTCCGCTGGCCTGGTGTTCGGAGACCAGTTCCTGCAGCAGCGAACCGGTCAGGAGGGGAACATCGCCGTAGGTGACCACAACTGTGCCGGCCAACGCTTTAGCGGCACCGGAAGCAGTGGCGGCGTCGAGGGCGTTCAGTGCCACTTCGACGGCACGGCCTGTGCCGGGAATTTCATCCTGGTCAACAATGAGTGCTTCCGGATCCAGGCTGCGCAGGTGCTCCGCCACCCGGTCACGTTCGTGCCGGACAACCAACGCCAGGTTTTGCGGCTGGAGACTGCGGGCTGCTGCGAGGGCGTGGCCCACCAGCGAACGGCCGCCAATCTCGTGCAGGATCTTCGGGGTACGGGACTTCATCCGGGTGCCGGCCCCTGCAGCTAGAACAATGACGGCGGCTGGGCCGGTGGACTCGAGGCTCACGTACAGGCTCTCCTTGCTCGGTTGCGCTGGTGCTGGAAGCTCCGCCATCCGGCAGACATAAGCCGGCAACGGCGCCGGGCCCATCCAATTGGAGGGCCGCACACCAGTTCCGCCCATAGGATTCGAACCTATACTCCACGGCTCCAAAGGCCGGGGTGCTGCCATTACACCAGAGCGGACCGTGCCCCGAACGCCGATGCGCCGGGCACAAGTACTTATTTTGCCATGCCCCCGGGAGTGCCTGCGACACGGGACGGCGCCCGGGTACTTTGTGCGGGATGATGGCAGGGTGGTTCCACAGTGACAGAACGGTGTAAATAATGGCTGAAACACCCCGCCAGGAGGCTCCTCTGCTGCGGGCCTCCGGAAAAATAACCGGTACCCGCACCCGGATGACCGGGCCGCAGCGCCGCGGTCAATTGGTGGAGGTCGGCCGCGGGCTCTTCGCCGCCAAGGGCCTGGACGGCACCACCATCGAGGAGATCGCGGCCGCTGCCGGCGTCTCCAAGCCCGTGATCTACGAGCACTTCGGGTCCAAGGAAGGGCTCTACACCCAGGTTGTCGACCACGAGTTCATCATCCTGCTGGACTCGATCAACAGTGCCCTGGCCGCCGAAGCCAAACCCCGCGTCCTGGTGGAACGCGCCGCGCTGGCCCTCCTGGGCTACATCGAAGACCGCACCGACGGCTTCCGGATCCTCATGCGCGACGCTCCCCCGTCACAACCCGAAGGCGCCTTCTCGACACTGCTCTCGCATGTCACCGCCAAGGTGGAGCACATCCTGTCCGACGAATTCGCCCGCCGCGGATTCAGCGCGCAGGACGGTGCCATGTACGCGCAGATGCTCGTCGGGATGGTGGCCATGACCGGCCAATGGTGGCAGGACGCCCGCCAACCCGACAAACACACAGTCGCCGCGCACCTGGTCAACCTCGCCTGGAACGGCCTCACCGGCCTCAAAAAGGACCCGGAGCTGCTGGGCGGGTAAGGCACCTCCGGCTTACTCGCCCAGGACTTCCAGGGCTTCCAGCCATTCGAGTTCCAGGGCTTCGCGTTCGCCGGCCAGGTCCTTGAGCTTCTTGTTTTGTTCGGCCAGGGCGTCGAAGTCGGAGTCGTTGGTGCTTTTGACCATTTGGTCGTGAAGCTTCTTCTCCTGCTGTTCGAGTTTGCCCAGCTGGCGTTCGATGCGGTTCTTGGCCTTGCGGGCATCGCGCTTTTCTGCCTCGGAGGAACCCGAGGCCTTGGCGGATGCGCTGCCGCTGGAGCCCATGACCGGGTTGCCGCCGCCGGCAACCGTGGAGCCGGCCAGGGCGGATTCGCGGAGTTCCAGGTACTGGTCCACACCGCGCGGCAGGGCGCGGATCTTGCCATCGCCCAGGAGTGCCATCTGGTGGTCGGTGACGCGCTCCAGCAAGTAGCGGTCGTGGCTCACCACAACGAGGGTTCCGGGCCAGCCGTCCAGGACGTCCTCGACGGCGGCCAGGGTGTCAGTGTCCAGGTCGTTGGTGGGCTCATCGAGCATCAGGACGTTGGGTTCACCCACCAACAGGCGAAGGAGCTGCAGGCGGCGTCGCTCGCCGCCGGACAGGTCCCTGACCGGAGTCCACTGCTTTTCCTTGGTGAAGCCAAGCTGCTCCACCATCTGGCCGGCGGTGAATTCCTTGCCGCCGACGTTGAAGGAGCGCTTTTCGCGTTCGATCACTTCGATGACACGCAGGTCGGAGACGTCGTCGAGCTCTTTGACTTCCTGGGTGAGGACTGCCGTGACCACTGTCTTGCCGCGCTTGACCTTGCCGGATGTCGGCTCGATCTGGCCGTTGAGGAGCTTCAGCAAGGTGGTCTTGCCGGCGCCGTTGACGCCCACCAGGCCCAGCCGCTCCCCCGGTGCAAGCCGAAGGGTGATGTTGTCGAAGAGCTTCTGCCCGGGCTCGCCCCCGAGGAGGTCCAGCGACACGTTTTCCAGGTCCAGGACGTCCTTGCCCAGGCGCGCGGTGGCCATCTTGCTCAGCGCCATGGAATCGCGGGGCTCCGGGACGTCGGCGATCAGGGCGTTGGCCGCCTCAATACGGAACTTGGGCTTGGCGGTGCGGGCAGGGGCGCCGCGGCGCAGCCAGGCGAGTTCCTTCTTCACCAACTGCTGGCGTTTGCTTTCCATAACGGTGGCCGAGCGGTCGCGTTCGGCGCGGGCCAGCACGTACGCCGCATATCCGCCGTCGAACGGGTCCATGATGCCGTCATGGATTTCCCAGGTCTTCGTGCACACTTCGTCCAGGAACCAGCGGTCGTGGGTGACCACCAGGAACGCGCCCTGGTTGGCGCGCCAGCGGGTCTTCAGGTGCCGCGAGAGCCACGCCACGCCTTCGACGTCGAGGTGGTTGGTGGGCTCGTCGAGCATGATGACGTCGTGGTCCTCGATCAGGAGCTTGGCCAGCGCCACGCGCCGCTTCTGCCCGCCGGAGAGGGCATGGACGTTGGCGTGCCAATCGACGTCGGACACCAGTCCGCCCATCACTTCACGGATCTGGGGATTGCGGGCCCATTCGTAATCGGCCTGGTCGCCCACAATCGCAGCGCCCACTGTAAGGTCGCCGTCGAGCACGTCGCTTTGGTCCAGGTAGCCGATGTTGACCTCGCTGCGCTTGGTCACCCGGCCGGAATCCGGGGTGGACCGCATCGCCAGCAGGCGCATCAGGGTCGATTTGCCGTCACCATTCCGGCCCACCATGCCGATCCGGTCACCCTCCTCGAGGCCGAGGGTAATGCCGTCCAGGACGGTGCGCGTTGCGTACGAAACCGTGAGGTTCTCGCCGCCAAGAAGGTGTGCCAAGGGAACTGCTTTCTGCTGATATCAGGAATTGCGGAGCCGACGGTCCGGGCGGTTCGGGAACTACCGTGTCCGGAGCAGGTTATTCCAGCGGGGCCCGTCTATAAAAGGGTATCGGAGATGATCCGGGCACCTGGCACCGGGCCATGTACGGCAATGGCGCTCAGCCCGTAGTGTCCAAGGTCTTCAGCGAGTGCCTCTGCCGCCGCCGGGTCGGTGGCCAGGAAAGCCACCGTGGGCCCCGAGCCGGAGACCATCCCCGCCACGGCCCCGTGCGACTCACCCATTCCGAGCGTCTTGCGCAAGTCAGGGGCCAGTTCGATGGCGGCGCGCTGGAGGTCGTTGACCAGGACGGTACCCAACCGCTCAGCGTCACCGTCCCGCAGGGCCTGCAGTACCTGGGGATCAACGGCCATGGGCTCCTCGATGCCCAGGCCCTCCGCATCGCGCAACCGGTCAAGGGTATGGAAAACCGTGGGCGTGGAGAGGCCGTAGTCCGCTGCCACCAATACCCAGTCGGTCTGCGCGCGGGCAAGTGCCGGCGAAAGGTCATCTCCCACGCCAAGGCCGACGGCGGTCCCTCCGAGTAGCGCGAAGGGCACATCAGCTCCGAGTTCGGCGGCGAGCCTGGCCAGCTCGTCCCTGGAGAGGCCACTGTTCCATAGGGCGTCACAGGCGAGCAGCGTTGCCGCCGCATCTGCCGATCCGCCACCCATCCCGCCGGCCACTGGAACCCGCTTGGTGATGTCCAGGTGCACGCCCGTGGGCTTTTCCGAGACTTCAGCCATGATGGCTGCCGCCTTATAGGCGAGGTTGCTTGAATCCAGCGGAATATCCACCCCGTCAAGGTCCAGGGTGCTGGCCGGATTGATGCTGACGGTTATCCCTGGGGTCTCAGTGCTGGTGGCAGCCACTTCCTCGTACAGGGACACCGCAAGGTAGACGCTGGCAACAGAATGGTAGCCGTCGGCCCGCAGCGGACCGACATCGAGGGACACGTTGATCTTGCCGGGCGCCTTCACCCGTACCGTCCGCGGGGCGAACGCGCCCCGGAATGCGCTCACCCGTCGTCCCCGTTGCGGCCCTCGTTACGGGCTTCGGCGATCCGGGCGAAGGCCGCGATGTCAATCACTTCGCCACGCGCGGTGGGATCCACGCCGGCAGCCACCAGGCAGCGTTCGGCTTCAGCCGCGCTGCCGGCCCAGCCGGCAAGGGCGGCCCTCAGCGTCTTGCGGCGTTGGGCGAACGCCGCATCAATCACGGCGAAAACTTCTTCCCGGGACGCTGTAGTCACCGGTGGTTCCCTGCGGGTGAAGGCCACAAGACCGGAGTGGATCTTCGGCGCCGGCCAGAAAACATTCATGCCAATAACGCCGGCCTTGCGCATTGAGCTGTACCAGGCGGCCTTGACGGAGGGAACCCCGTACGTCTTTGAACCGGGCCCGGCGGCCAGGCGGTCTGCCACTTCGTCCTGGACCATAACCAATCCGTGCTGCAGCCCGGGGAAATGCTGGAGCAGGTGCAGGACCACCGGGACTGCCACGTTGTAGGGCAGGTTGGCCACAATGGCGCTCGGTTCCACCGGCAGTTCGGTAACGCGCATGGCGTCCGACTGCACCAGGTGGAAGCGTTCGACGGCGTCCGGGCGCCACTCCCGGACAGTCTCCGGGAGCTTGGCCGCGAGCACCGGATCAATCTCGACGGCGACCACCTCGCGGGCGGCGTCCAGCAAGCCAAGCGTCAGGGACCCCAGCCCCGGCCCCACTTCGAGCACCGTTTCTTCCGGACCGATGTTTGCAGCGGCTACGATCCGGCGGATTGTGTTGCCGTCAATTACAAAGTTCTGCCCCAAGGTTTTGGTGGGGCGGATGCCAATTTCCTCCGCGAGCCGGCGAATATCGGTTGCACCAAAGAGGGGTGCGGGCGCGGCAGGGATAGGTTCAGTCACTTAGGTATCCTATCCCGGCAGCGGCGAAGGCCCAGGTTCCGGCCGGACCTGCTTCTTGGAAAAGACGGCCGCATTAAACGCCAACGGCCGGATCCATTACCGGATCCGGCCGTTGATAAAGAACTCTGGGAGTCAGCGCATGGCCGCCCAGCCGCAGCCCCACGGCTGCAGGCCACGCTGGGCGTAAACGCGGTTGGCGATGTCGATCTGCTGGGCCTTGGTTGCCAGGCTGGCGTTGGGGGCATACGCGCCGCCGCCGGCACCAAGCCAGGTCTGGATGTCGAACTGGAGTCCGCCGTAGTAGCCGTTGCCGGTGTTGATGGACCAGTTGCCGGTGGCCTCACACATGGCGATGGCATCCCACATGGCCTCGTTCATCATGGCGGGAGCGGCTGCGCCGGTGTTGCGGCCGGCCGCAGCCTTGGGCTTGGGCTTGGTTCCCACGGTGATCTTTTCCGTGACGGGCTGCACGGTGACAGTCTCCGAGACCAGGGTGCGGGAGGCTTCGCGGCCGTCCACAAGAACCAGGCTGAACTTTTTGTCCACCTTGCCGGCGACGCCTTCCTGGGTGACTTCTTCTTCCCCTACGGTCAGTTCTGCGCTGTCCGTCTTGAGGGTCTCGAACGGGATGTCCTCGGTGGTGTCGGCCGTCTGGCCGGTATCAACGCGGGAAACCTTGACCACCATGTTGTTCACTACGGGCGCGTTGGACGGCTGCGAGGTGCGGTCATCGGCATCGAGGGTGATTCCGGCGTCTTCCAGGACTTCGCCCACGGAGGATGACGTGGTGGTGATGGGCGAGGATGCACCGTCGGCAACCAGGGTGATGTCCTTGGGGGTGGAGATCGAAACAAAGGATCCCTGTACCGTCAGCTGGGACTCGGCAGGCACGGAGACCTCCGAGCTGCTGGCCACACCGAGCTCACTGACCAGGCCGGCAACGTCCGGAGACGTGGTGTTGACGATCTTCTTGGAACCGTCCAGATTGACCGTTACCACCTTGGCCAGGTTCACGTTGATGACCTGTCCGTTCTGGACGGAAACATCGGCGGCCGGTGAAATCCGGTCTGCGGCCTGCAGTTCGACGTCGGCGCTCTTGACCACTTGGCCTACAGTTCCGCCGAAGGTCTGGATGGAGCTGACCTTGCCGTCTACATTCAGCGTGACTGTCTTGTTGTTGCCAACAAATGCCACGAGGCCCAGCACAAGGCCCAACAGCACTACCAGCTGGGTACCGACCTTGAGGGCGCTGAACTTACCGTCCGATGTGAAAAGCTTGACCACGATTGTCCGTAACTCTAGGACCATCCGGGCACGGGGAAACGCGCAAAAGTTTCCCGACGCACTCACCCAAAAAGGAGGGATGTCCGGGGCACCAGTGCGCCGCCACACAACACCCGGGCAGAAGTATCTAAAGCCCATTTTTTGTGAGCCACGGGTGAAGTGAATTATCCGAAGGCCTTCCCCGACCCCGGCTAATAGTTATCCACTGTAACCGAAGCGTTATAAACCAGCCAAGAATCTGCCATACCGGGTATTTATAACGGGAAGGTTGCGTCCGCCGCTTTAGTCCCAGGATCCGTACGCCCGCACGGTATTGTCGCTGATCCTGATGCAGAGCTCGGAGAGCTCAATTCCTGTCAATTCCGCCATCCCCCGCACGGTGTAAGGCACCAGGTAGCTCGCATTGGGCCTCCCCCGGAACGGGTGCGGAGTCAGGAACGGCGCATCCGTTTCCACCAGCAGCAGCTCCGGTTCAGCTATCCCGACGGCGGCCCTCAGGTTCGCTGCGTTCCTGAAGGTCAGGGTGCCGGCAAAGGACATGTACCAGCCCTCGTCGTTACAGGTCCGGGCGAGGGCCTCATCGCCGGAAAAACAGTGGAACACCACCCGTTCGGGCGCTCCCTCTTCCCGCAGAACCTGGACGACGTCGTCGTGCGCGTCGCGGTCATGGATCTGCAGCGTGAGCCCCAACCGCTTGGCGATGTCAATGTGCCGGCGGAAGGAATAGCGCTGGTCCGCGAGACGGTCCCCCGTTGTCCTGAAGAAATCCAGGCCGGTCTCCCCGATTGCCCTGATCCTGGGATGCCGGGCGAGGTCCTCGATTTCGGCGAGCGCCGACTCGAGTTCACCCCGGGCAGCGTAATCCGGAGCGTCGTTGGGGTGCAGTGCCACGGCACCCAGCAGCCGGGAATCCTGGTCCACGGCCTGCACGGTGAAGCGGGATGATTCCAGGTCACAACCAACCTGGACCGCACCCTGGACCCCGACGGCCGCGGCAGCATCCATGGCATCCCTGATGGCAACCGTAAAATGCCCGCGGCCTTCCTGGGGAGTGCCAAAGTCAAGGTGGGTGTGATTGTCCATAACAGGAGCCGGCAAGGGCTCCGGTGCCGGCGGGTAGCTGTTCTTCTGTTTTGCTGCCTGCTGTCCTTCTACCTGCTGTTCTTCCATCTGCTGGTAGGGGGCGGGAATGCTGGAATCACACATGGCTCCAAACTACCGGCCGAAGCGGCGGAATATGGAACCGGGGAATTCCGGAACTACCTGTCAGCCGGGGCAGTTGTGTTAGTACTCTGGTAGGAAGAACGGCGTGTGCCCACCGACGGGCATCGGCTGCTGTTGGCCGCGTCCCAGGCGCTTGCAGGGATGGAAGGTTACGGATGGACCCGCATCACGGAATGACTGTCGAAGAAGCTTCCCCTGCGCAGGAGCGTGCCCGCCGTAATGGTCACGAGCCCCGAACACCGCAGGCGGGAGGGGCGGGGCTTCCCGTGCAGGCCATGGATGCGGATTCGTTCCGTACCGCCAGCCAGCGGATCCTTACCGCAATTAATACGGTCATTGATGGCAAGGCTGATGCCGCGCGGCTGGCATTGACTGTCCTCCTGGCCCAAGGCCATCTCCTGGTGGAAGACGTGCCTGGCGTCGGCAAGACCTTGCTCGCAAAGACCCTCGCCCGCACTATCAACTGCTCCGTCAGCCGCATCCAGTTCACGCCGGATCTCCTCCCCTCGGACGTTACCGGCGTTTCCATCTACAACCAGTCGTCCAGGGCCTTTGAGTTCCGTCCCGGCGCCGTCTTTGCCAATATCGTCATTGGCGACGAGATCAACCGTGCCTCGGCAAAGACCCAGTCAGCCCTGCTTGAATGCATGGAGGAACACCAGGTGACGGTGGACGGCCGCTCCTACACGCTTGATGAACCTTTTATGGTCGTGGCCACGCAGAATCCGATCGAGATGGAGGGCACCTATCCCCTCCCGGAGGCCCAACGCGACCGCTTTATGGCCAGAATTTCCATGGGCTATCCGGACATGGTGGCGGAAATCGAGATGCTCGAGACGCATCAGTCCAGCTCCCCGCTGGCCGGCGTCAGCCCGGTGGTCACGGCCACGGAAGTGGCCGCCATGATCGCGGCGGTCCAGCACGTCTACGTGTCACAGGCAATCAAGGAATACGTGGTGGCGCTGGGGCGGGCTACCCGCAACTCGCCGTTGCTGAGGCTGGGCGCCTCGCCACGGTCCTTGCTTCAGCTTCTGCGGGCGGCCAAAGCCACAGCCGCCCTGGACGGCCGCAACTTCGTCCTGCCGGATGACGTCGTTTCGGTGGCCGGGTCCGTGCTGTCGCACCGGATCATCCTTGACCGGAAGGCCGCCAGCGCCGGAGATACGCCCGCAGGCGTCATCCGGAGCATCGTGGCAGCACTCCCGGTGGACCGGGAATCCGCGCAGCGTCCCCAGGCTGCGGAGTCCACCCCCGGCCACGGCAGGTAGGACTGCCACCATGCGGCGCCACTTGTTTACCAAACGCGGTTGGGGCCTGCTGGTGGCCGCCGGTGTCTGCCTGCTCGCCGCGGGCATCATGGGCCGCCGTGACCTGCTCACGCTCTCCGTACTGCTGGCGGTGCTGCCGCTCATCTCGCTGGCCGGAGTGCGGCTCCTCAAACCGTCGTTCACGGTATACCGGGAGTTTGATCCCGAAAGCGTGGAGACGGGGGCCACCGCAACCGTGAAGCTGGCAGTGGCCAGGTCCGGCAGCATTTCCGGGACCACCCTGATGGAGGAAAAGCTTCCTTCCCGCTTCGGACAGTCGCCGGCTTTCCGATTCCCCGCACGGTCCTCCACCGGGGGTACCAGCCGTTACGAGTACCACCTGAGGTCCGGCCGCCGGGGCCAGTATGTGATCGGTCCCGTCACAGCAGAGTTCACGGACCCCTTCGGACTGTCGCTGCACCGCCACACCATCGACGACGGCGACGTCCTCACGGTCACGCCGGCCGCCGTCGAACTTCCACCCACCGGCCTCGCGGGCGCGCGTGGCAACGACGGCATGACAGCCACCAGGATCCGGGCCAACCCCAGTGAAGACGATGTGATGACGCGGGAGTACCGGCATGGCGACCCCATGCGCCGGGTGCATTGGGCGGCCACTGCCCGGCACGGGACCCTTATGGTCCGGCAGGAAGAGTCGGTAACCACGCCAGAGGCAACCATCATCCTGGATCAGCGGTTTGCAGCATTTCCGGATGGCCCCGTAGCAGGCCAGGCGGACCCCGACCAGCCCATCAGCAGCCGTTGCTTCGAGTGGACAGTTGTTGCCACCATGTCCATCAGTGCGCACCTGATGGAGCGCAACTATTCCCTGCGCTGCCTTGATCCGGCAGGCGAACCGGCGTTCCGCCGCTCGCCGTCGGCACCTGAACCGGAGTCCGAGGAATATTCCGGCGCCGCCGGCCTCCAGGGCATCGCCGACAGCCTCGCCGCCATCGGGCTTACCGGCCAACACCGACCGGGTATGCGGGAGGCATCAACCGGCCAGGACCACGCGCCTGCGGTTTTCGCCGACCCCCTCATGGACAAACTGTCCGCCCACCGGATGCGGGGGCCCCTTATTGCCCTGCTCGGGAAGCCGACGTTCAGCGAGGCGCGAGCGCTGGCAGCCGGCGCCGGCTACGGGGCCAACGCGTTCGCCATGCTCGTCACCGATCGCCCGGATGACTGCCACGAAGCCCTGGACATCCTCAGGCTGGGCGGCTGGCGGGCAGTGGCCCTGTCACCTTCCACATCGGTTCAGGAGGCCTGGCGGAATTTCGACGACGATCTCCCCGGCAGTGCCACGGCTCCTGCCGCCGTGGACGTACGCAGAGGGGCGGAGGTGGCGAGGTGACTCTGGCCCCCGAACGCTCCCGCAACTCCACGGCGCCCGGGGAGTCAGAACAGCCCGTTCGGCCTGCCCATCCACGTGTTGGCTACCAGCCATGGATCATGGCCGCCGGTACCGTCCTGGCCACTGGCGGCGCATCTTTGTCCCTCAACGGCGTGATGCGTGGCTGGGCCTGGTACTTGCCGCTGTTGACCACTGTGTTGGTGGTTGCAGGCGTTATGGCCCTCCTGCGCTCCCTGCGTGCGCGGCCCCTTGTGGTGACAGCGGGAGGTCTGGCTGCACTCGTTGCCATCCTGACCCTCACGTTCTTCCGCGGCACTGCCGTCGCGGGATTTGTTCCTACAGGCCAAACCCTGTCGGCCTTGGAGGGTTTGCTCCAGCGCGCCGGTGAGACAGTCCTCTCAGAGAGCACCCCGGTGGCACCCAACGCCGGGATTGTACTGCTGGCGTGTGCCGCCGTCGGCGTCCTGGTGGTTCTCCTCGATGCCCTGGCTGTTCCCCTGGGGATGCCCGCCACCAGCGGAATCGCCATACTGGCCATCCTTGTGGTACCCGCCATGCTGAAGCCCCAAAGCGTCGGCTGGCTGGCATTCCTGCTGGCCGCCGCCGGATACCTGGTGATCCTGTCTTGCAGCCAGTGGTATGACACAGGGGCCCGGCTTGCCGGGGACACCGTCCGAAATCCCGGGCAGACGCGGCGGACCGCACTGATCGGAGCTGCAGCCCTTGCCACGACCCTGGTCTTGCCCACTGCGATTCCAGGCTTCGACACCGGCTCCTTCCCGCAGGGATCGCGGCTGAATGCCTGGGGCACCGGCAACGGCCTGAACCCCATGATCACCCTGGGCAACAGCCTCCGGGCACCCACCGGCAGCGGGCGCATCACGTATGGCACAACAGCGGGAACTGCGCCGTACCTGCGTTCAGTCACCGTTGACAGCTTTTCGGGAGAGTCCTGGGGTCCTGATGACCGCGGCGCAGCGCGGCAGGCCGGAACCTCCCGGATCCAACAAGGGACGGTCCTGCCGCCAGAGCTGAAGCGAAGCGTCACCAAGATCAGTCCCGGCAACTTTTCCAGCCCGTATCTTCCGGTCCCCTACGCGCCGGAGTCCGTTGAGGGGTTGAACGGGCAATGGGGCTGGGACCCGTTGACACTGAGCATCCGCAGTTCCGACACCAATACCCGCGGCCAGCAGTACACAGTGGTGTCTTCAATGCCGGAGCTCACCGCCGATCTCCTGGCCCGGTCCACGCGGCCGCCGGATGGCGTCGCGGCCGATTTCACGACCGTCCCCGCTGATGTGCCGGAGATTGTCAGGTCAACTGCCGATTCCGTTGCCGGCTTCACATCCAGCCCATTTGCCAAGGCCCTCGCCATCCAGACGTATTTGCGGTCCGGCGACTTCACCTATTCCCTGGACACTCCCGCCCGGGCCGGTTATGACGGCAATGGACTGTCCGTGCTGGCCGACTTCCTGGGCCAAAAGAGCGGTTACTGCATCCACTTTTCTTCGGCTATGGCGGTGATGGCCCGGGTGCAGGGAATTCCGAGCCGGATCGCAATAGGTTATGCACCAGGCCGGCTCACCGGAGAAACCATGACGGTAGCGGGGGTCGAAGGCGTTTCCCAGTATGAGGTGGACTCCCGCGACGCCCATGCCTGGCCTGAGTTGTATTTCGAGGGCCTGGGCTGGGTGCCGTTCGAACCCACTCCATCCCGCGGCATAGTGCCTTCCTATGCGACCTCGTCCTCCGCTGCACCGGGCTCGCCTCAATCGCTGGAGAACGACGACGCACTGGATGCCCCGGCTGCAACCGCTCCTGCTCCCACCCCCAGTAGCTCAGCAGTCCCACTCCCAGGCGGCGGCACTTCCCCAGGAGCAGGTCCCGGTGCCGGTCCCTGGCTGGCGGCACTCGGCGGCGTGCTGGGGATTCTCCTGCTCGGGGTAACACCGCGTACCATCCGGGGCGCTGTCCGCGCATCCCGGCTGCGTGCCGGACGCGATGGCCCCGCAGCTGGAATCACGGCGGCATGGACGGAACTTGAGGACCTCGGGACGGACTACGGGGTGCCTCCACAACTCAGCGAAACGCCCAGGAACTACACTGGACGACTTCGCGGCACCGGAGTGCTGGGCGAACCCGGAGGAATGGACGACGCCGGGCACCAGGCAGTCCTCGCGCTGACCAGTGACTATGAAACAACCGTCTACGGCCCGCCGGAAGCCAATCCGGAACCGGCAGTAGCAGGCACCCACGTATCCGGCGTGGACGCCGCATCGAAGCAGGCCGCCGGACGGATCGCTGCCGTCCAGGAGGCACTGCGGGCCAATGCCACGAGGCCGGCCCAGCTGCGTGCGGGCTGGATTCCACCGTCGACCTTGCGCCATATGGCCAGGTTCGCGGCGGCACCGCTACATGGCACCGCTGTGCTGGTGCGCTTAACGGCAAAGGCCACCGTGCGTTCCTGGGAGGGAGCGCGCGACGGCCTTCGGCGGTTGCGGCAGGGTTAGCCGGCGTAGGGGTCGGCGATGCCGATGTACTGGGTGTAGAGGTATTCCTCGATGCCTTCGAGGCCGCCTTCACGGCCCAGGCCGGACTGCTTGACGCCGCCAAAGGGTGCTGCGGCGTTGGAGATCACGCCCGCGTTCAGGCCCAGCATGCCGGTCTCGAGGCGCTCGCCCATGCGGATGCCGCGGTTGAGGTCCTTGGTGAAGACGTAGGCAACCAACCCATACTCGGTGTTGTTGGCCAGGCGCACGGCCTCGTCCTCGGTGCTGAAGGTGATGACCGGGGCAACGGGGCCGAAGATTTCCTCGGACAGGATCCGGGTGCCTTCGGTGACGCCGCTGAGGACGGTGGGCTGGTAGAAGTAGCCCGGTCCGTCCACGGGACCGCCGCCGATCACGGCCACAGCACCATTGGCTACCGCGTCGGAGACCAGTTCATGGACCTTGTTCCGGCTCTTGGCATCGATCAGCGGGCCCACCTTGGACTCGGGCTCGGTACCGCGGGCGGTGGTCATGTCCTTCATCTTCGCGGCGAACTTCTCCGCGAACTCGGCAGCAACGGACTCGTGGACAATAAACCGGTTCGCGGCCGTGCAGGCCTCACCCATGTTCCGCAGCTTGGCCAGCATCGCCCCGGCCACCGCCGCGTCCAGGTCCGCGTCCTCGAAGACCAGGAATGGTGCGTTGCCGCCCAATTCCATCGAGGTCCGCAGCACCGTGTCAGCTGCGTCAGCGATCAGGCGGCGGCCCACTTCGGTGGAACCGGTGAAGGACAGCTTCCGCAGCCGGGTGTCCTTGATCAGCGGACCGGTGGTGGCGCCGGCAGTTGAGGTGGGAATGACATTGAGGACTCCGGCGGGCAGGCCCGCCTCCTGCATCACGGCAGCGAACAGCTGCGAAGTCAACGGCGTGAGGTTCGCGGACTTCAGGACCATCGTGCAGCCGGCCGCCACGGCAGGGGCCACCTTGCGGGTCGCCATGGCCAGCGGGAAGTTCCACGGCGTGATCAGCAGGCACGGGCCCACCGGCTTCTTGGTCACCAGCAGGCGGGACTTGCCGTCCGGGGAAACCGAGTAACGGCCAAAAGCACGCACAGCCTCTTCGGAGAACCAGCGCAGGAACTCAGCACCATAGGTCACTTCACCACGGGCCTCCGCCAGCGGCTTGCCCATCTCCAGGGTCATCAACAGCGCAAAGTCCTCAGCACGGGCAGTGACCATCTCAAACGCACGCCGCAGGATCTCGCCGCGTTCACGGGAAGGAACCTTCGCCCAGGACTCCTGGGCCGCCGCAGCAGCATCCAGTGCCGCGGCACCATCCTCGGGACCGGCGTCGGCAATGCTCAGCAGCACCTTGCCCGTGGAAGGATCCTCAACATCAAAGGTCTTACCCGACGCGGCCGGCCGCCACTCACCATTGATAAGCAGCCCGGTAGGAACGGAGGCAAGCAGCTCGCTTTCGCGGTCCGCACTGACAGTAGGGGTGGCGGTCTCGGTCACGGTTACTCCCTCATTGGAATCGGTGGCTACCCGGGACGCCGCACGCGGCACCGGGTGGATTTAGTGCCACAGTACTGCCGCCGTTCCCGCAGGGTCTACGCCTGCACGCACCACGTAGGTACCCAATGACTGTGCAATCGCACAGCAGGATCAGCGTGCGGCCAGCACCGCCGAATACAGCTCGCGCTTGCTGACGCGGACGTCCTCCGCAATCGTGGCCACAGCCTCCTTGAGCCGTACACCCTTCGCCACAAGTTCGTTAACGGCCGCAACGTGGTCCTCCGGAGTTCCCGGCTCCCGTTCGGGAGCGCCCGCCACCACAACGGCGATCTCGCCGCGGACCTCGTTGTTCTCCGCCCAGTCCAGGAGCTCGGTCAACGTTCCGCGCAGTACCTCTTCATAGGTCTTGGTCAGTTCCCGGCAGACGGCAATCCGCCGGTCGCCGCCGAAGCGTTCACGCAAGGCGCGCAGCATGGGTTCCAACCGGTGGGGAGCTTCGAAGAACACCATGGTGCGGCGTTCGGCATCAAGCTCTGCGAGCCGGCCTGCTCGCTCGCCTGCCTTGCGTGGCAGGAATCCTTCGAAGCAGAACCTGTCTGTGGGCAGCCCGGACAACGCCAGTGCCGTGAGCACTGCCGATGGTCCCGGAACGGCTGTAACTTTCAGGCCGGCCGCTACGGCGCCTTCCACCAGCCGGAATCCCGGGTCAGAGACTGCAGGCATGCCGGCGTCCGTCACCATCACCAGGGTTTTGCCTTCGCGGACCTGGTCCAGCAGCTCGGCGGTCTTCGTAGCCTCGTTGTGTTCGTGGTAGCTGATAACCCGGCCGCTCACTGTCACTTCCAGGCTTTGGACCAGCCTGTGCAGGCGCCGGGTATCTTCGGCAGCGACGATGTCCGCAGTGGACAGGAGTTCCACCAGGCGTGCCGACGCATCCCCCGTGTTACCAATGGGAGTGGCTGCCAGGACAATCCTGCCCGGACCTGACGGGGCGCTGGAGTTGCTGGCATCTTCGGTGTTGGGATTCTCATGCACACGTCCACAGTAGTCCCAATGCTTCAGGCTGCCCCGAACCTGGGCATCACCGCCGCAAAAGGTAGCATGGGCAAGTGACCCAGACCTCTGCCACCCGCACCGGTTCCCGCGCAGTCGGCGGCGCGGTCCCGGCGTCCGGCTGGATCGCTGACCCACGGACGGCTTTCACCACCGAATCATTGATCCATCGCCTCAGCGGCAGCGTGCGGAACTGGCGGGACTACCCGCCGTCGTTACGGCTTTGGTATTGGCTGGCCCCAGCCCTGACGGCAGTTTTGGCCGGTGTGCTGCGCTTCGTAAGGCTCGGTGAGCCGAACACGCTGGTTTTTGACGAGACCTACTACGTCAAGGATGGCTACTCCTATCTGGTCAGCGGCTATGAGCGGAACTGGCCGGACAAGGCCAATGATGCTTTCAATGCGGGCAACCCTTCCATCCTCCTGGACACCCCCGAATACGTTGTTCATCCGCCGGTGGGCAAATGGATGATTGCTGCCGGCATGTGGCTCTTCGGTTCGGACAACGCCTTTGGCTGGCGCTTTGCCGCCGCGCTCACAGGAACACTGTCCGTGTTGCTGCTGGCGCTAATCGCGCAGAAGCTGTTCTCCTCCGTCACCCTCGGTGGCGTCGCCGGCCTGCTGCTCGCCGTGGACGGCCACCACCTGGTGCTGTCGCGAACGTCCCTGCTGGACATCTTCCTGATGTTCTGGGTGCTTGCCGCATTCGGTGCCCTGCTCCTGGACCGCGACGACGGCCGCCGGCGCCTGGCGGAGCGGATCGGCCGGCAGGCCCTGGCCTCGACCACTGGGTTCCCCACACGCCTGCAACTGCTCTCGGGTCCCTGGCTGGGCATCCGCTGGTGGCGGATCGCTGCCGGCGTATGCCTGGGCCTGGCCGTGGGGACGAAATGGTCAGCGTTGTTTTTCCTCGCAGGATTCGGCCTCCTTACAGTGTTCTGGGACCTGAGCGCCCGGCGGACTGCAGGGATCCGGGGATGGTTTACGGGTGCGGTCCTCAAGGATGGCATTGCGGCATTCATCTCCATGGTGCCGGTCGCAGCTTTGGTCTACGCCGCTACCTGGACAGGGTGGTTCCGCTCTGCGGACGCCTACTACCGCAATTGGGCGCAGACCAACCCGTCCGGGCAGTGGGGCTGGTTGCCGGACACCTTGAGGTCCTGGTTCCACTACCATCTGGAGGCATACAACTTCCATCAGGGCCTGGGCTCGGACCATCCCTACGAGGCCACCGCCTGGACCTGGCTGGTCATGGGGCGCCCCACGTCCTTCTACTACCAGTCACCGGAACAGGGCACGCCCGGCTGCTCCATCTCCAATTGCACCTCTGCAATTCTTTCCGTGGGGAACCCCCTCATTTGGTGGGCCGCGGTGGTGTCCCTGGTGGTGCTGTTGTTCTGGTGGGCCGGCCGCCGGGACTGGCGGGCGGGTGCCATCCTGGCCGGCACGGCTGCCGGCTACCTGCCCTGGTTTATGTATCCCGAACGGACCACCTTCTTCTTCTATGTCATTTCATTCGAACCGTTCCTTATCCTTGCCCTGACTTATTGCCTGGGGCTGGTGCTTGGTTCTCCGGACAGTCCGGGCTGGCGCCGCCGTTCCGGCCTGTACCTGGTGGCGGTGTTCCTCGCAGGAGTGCTGCTGGTGAGTGCGTTCTTCTATCCTGTTTGGACAGCTGAGATCATCAGCTACCAGGACTGGCGGCTCCGGATCTGGATGCCATCATGGATCTAGGGCAGGATTGCCGTAAACCTTGAGAGGAAAGCCGGGCAGGTGCACCCGGCTGCGGATTGGAGAACCGCGTGAGGGAAGCCGTCACGGCATTGCTGGTTGAGCCGGATCCCGGGTCCACCGTGACCGGGTTGGTCCTCGACCAGCTGGACCGCCATCCATCCCACTCCCTGT
The DNA here is from genome assembly GCA_031178005.1 of Pseudarthrobacter sp. Classification (GTDB taxonomy): domain Bacteria; phylum Actinomycetota; class Actinomycetes; order Actinomycetales; family Micrococcaceae; genus Arthrobacter. Next base: position 1,042 of record JAPSJV010000009.1, on the reverse strand, counting down.
TTTTACGCAGGGGAACCACGGGATGGACGGGCGTTACCGCAAGGCAGTTTGCCCTCGAGGCCACCGCGCTGGCCAAGGGCCTTATTGCGGGCGGAGTAAGCGCCGGCGATCCCGTAGCGGTTCTCGCCGTCACCGGATACCACCGCACCCTGGTGGAATTTGCGGTGTGGTTCGCGGGCGGCGTTACAGTTCCTATGGACCCGGATGTTCCAGCTGCACAGCTCACATATGTCCTGCAGGACTCGGACGTGCGGCGGATCTTCACGCAGGATGCCGCCATTTCCCGCCAGGTGGCCGGTGTACTCCGGTCCGCCGAGCTGCCGGCGGAGCGGATCATCAGCACCGTCCGTATGGATTACGACGGCGATGCCCCCAACCTTGCCAGCCTCGCCGCGGCCGGTGCCGGCGTTTCCGACGCCGAACTGGAGCGACACCGGAGCACCGCCACTTCCGCCGACACCGCCTCGATTCTCTACAGTGCAAATCCAAATAGTGCCGGCTCCAACAGTGCAGCCTCGTCGGCCTTTGTCCCAAGCGGCTGCCGGATTACCCATGGAAACCTTGTCCTGCCTGCCCGGAACCTGGCTCCCCTGCTCCCGGACGTCCCGCACGAGGAACGGCCTCGTGTGCTGGTCCTCCTGCCCGCTCCGGCGCGCTGCCCACATCTGTCCCACTGGCGTTTCTGGCAGCCGGAATCACCATGGCGCACAGCAGTGTTGCCCGGCTGGAAGCGGACCTACAGGAGGTCCGGCCACTGTTCCTGGCTATCGGTGCGGACGGCGTGGATGCCATCTATAACGAAGCGGCCCGGCAGGCGGTAGCCCGCGGGCAAGGCCGGCTCTTCGACGCTGCCACACGCACCGCCGTCGAGTATTCGCGCGCCGGTGGCACGGCCACAGGCATGGCTGGCCTAGTTGTATTACCCATTGAGGTTGGTGACGCGTGTGGCTGGTGGCTGACCTTTGAGTGCGGTGTGGCCTCTGTCGTGATTGTAGTGGTGGAGCCAGGCTTGGAAGGCTTGGGTTCGTTCGGTTTCGCTGCG
>JAPSJV010000030.1 GCA_031178005.1 Pseudarthrobacter sp. | reverse complement strand
CGCGTTAGGGTGGGACACGAAGACCTCCGTTTGTGGAATTGGACTCTAGACAAGCCCCACTCCACTCGGAGGTCTTTTCCGTGTCACCCCGCCACGCCGAACGTCACCAATGTCCGTGGTCAATACAGCTAGGCTGCCGCTGTTTCTGAAATGTGGAGCGTAGAGCCGGTCCGCCCCTTCACCACCTGCAGCTGGACTCCAATGCGCTGTTTCATCTCCGCCACGTGGCTGACCAGCCCCACAACCCGGCCGCCGTCGCGCAGTCCTTCCAGGGCATCCATAACCTGTTCGAGGGACTGTTCATCCAAGCTGCCAAAACCTTCATCGACAAAAAGCGTCTCGATGTCCACCCCGCCGGCTTCCTGCTGGACCACATCCGCCAGGCCCAGGGCCAGGGCCAACGCGGCCATAAAGGACTCACCACCGGACAGCGTGGAGGTGTCCCGGTGCTGCCCGGTCCATTGGTCCACCACTTCCAGGCCAAGACCGGATTTTGCTCCCCGGGCAGCTTTTGCATCCGTGTACTTCAACAGGTAACGGCCGTCGCTCATGGCCACCAGCCGTTCCGAAGCCGCCGCGGCCACCTGTTCCAGCCTGGCGGCAAGAACGTAACTGTTTAGGCTCATCCGGTAGGAGTTCTCGCCCCGGCCTGCTGCTGCATCAGCCAAGGCGGCAAGAGTCCTGGCCGTCTCCTGCGGCGCCAGGGATTCTGCCAGCACCGCTGCCAGATCGTTCCGGATACGTTCCAGCGCTGCTACGCCCCGGGCGGCTACGGCGGCTCCGAGCCCCGCCTCCCGTGCCGCCTGGCCGGCGGCTTCATTCCGGGCCCGGGCCTCTTCAACAGCGGCCGGGTCAACAGTCAGGCCGGAATCCAGTTCTTCGCGGGCCAGGACCAGGTCAGGGCTGCCCAGCAGTTCAGCCAGGCGCGCATCCTCATCCTGTCCTGCACGTATCCTGGCCTGCAGTGCTTCCGCTTCGGAAGCCGGGAGCAGGGCTGCGGCGGCCTCAACGGAATCAGCAAAGCCGGAACCAGGCAAGGCAATCTCAAGCTGCTGCCCGGCTTCGGCAAGGCGCGCAGCCGCCGTCTCCGCCTGCACCCGGGCGCGGTGGGCGGCATCGAGCGTGGCCAGCGACTTACGCAGTGCCCGCAGCCGTTTCGCCAACCCGGAATGGCCTCCCCGCAACTGGGCCAAAGCCGGATCGATTTCAGCGATTTGGCGGGCCACCTCGTCCAGCGCGGTTCCCGTCTCTGCCAGCCCGGACACCGTGGAATTGATGGCATCCTTCACCTCGGAGAGCGAATCCTGAAGCTGCTGCCGGCGCCCACGCAGGCCTTCCAGTTTTGCCACGGCCTCCTGCGTCCGGCGGGCAGCGGCGGCCGAGCTCCCAGCCGCTTCCAGAGCTTCTTCCAATGGTGTTTCGCCACCTTGGCCGGCGAGCACGGCGAGCCGCTGGCGGGCACTGGCCAGCTCTGTGGCGATGGTTTCAAGGGCGCGTTCGGCGGTGTCAGCCAGCTGGTGCGCTTCCTGTTCCTCCTGCGCGAGCTCCAGGGCGGCCCGGGCCGTGGGAGGCGGCGCAGGATGATCTTCGCTGCCGCAGACCGGGCAGGGCTCCCCTGCATCCAACTGCCCGGCCAGTTCAGCCGCGGCGTTCGCCAGGCGCTGTTCCCGCAGGTCCAGCCAGTCCTTCCGGCAGGACAGATGGTGGTCAAGCGCAACCCGGTGCCGCTGTTCGACTTGCGCTGCACGTGCCGCTGCTGCCTGGTGCTCCCGCACTACGGCCACCATGTCCTGTGCTGCTGCTGCTTCCTTGGCGCGAAGGGCCGCCTCCGCGGCAGGCTCTTCGAGGGCCTCGATGCCCGCGCCCAGGGCAACCAGCTCCGTGCTGAGATCCGCGGCCTTCTCTTTCAGTTTGCCGACGGATTCTTCCAGCCGCTGCTTTGCGCCTTCCAGCTCACGTTCCCGCACCCTGAGTGAATCCAGGCGCTGTTCGTCGGGAAGGCGGGCCTCTATGACTACCTGCTGCGACTTCAACCGCTCGAGTTCGGCTTCGATGTCCGGGGACTCCGCGTCCATCCCCGCAAGCTCGGGATCGCCGGCGATATCCATGGCAAGCATCCCCATCGCATCGGCAAGGGACATGGCGGCGTGGTGGTCTGCTGCACTGGCCGCCTCAAGGGCGGACAGTTGTCCGGACAAGACCTCGGCCATCCGGTGCCGTGCCAACCGCTGCTTGTCCGCCGCCAGCGCAGGTGCCGCTGCCGCGGCGAGCACCTGCCGCTCGAGAGCGGCGGACAGCCTGCCCTGGCGGTCGTCCCGTGCGGTGGCATCCGCGAGCAATGCTGCAGCTTCCGCCCTGCCGGCCTCGGCTTCGGTGGCGCGATCCTTGGCGGCGGCAAATCCGTCAAGGGCCGCCGAGTGCAAACGATCTACGACGGCGACAGCGTCCGCCGTCAGTGCTCCATCGGTTTCATCGTCGTCAACAAGACCGTCACTACCGGCTTGGTCCGGCAGCCCGGCGTGGGCAAGCGAGGCGGCTTCGGAACGGGCCTGGGCCAAGAGCATGGCGGTACGGTCCGCAAAACGTTCGACGGCGGCACGGGCCTCCTGCGCCTGGCTGGCCAGTTCTTTTTCCACGGCTTCAAACCGGTGCGTACCGAACAGCTTTTGCAGCAGTTCGGACCTTTCCCCGGCCTTGGACCGGAGGAAAGCGGCGAAGTCGCCCTGTGGCAGCATCACCACCCGGGTGAACTGCTCGCGGTCCATCCCCAGCAACGCTGTGATCTCCGCTCCCGCTTCGTCATTCCGCGACGATTTCTCCACCCATGTACCGTCCACCCGCTCCCGCAGCAGGGTTTTGGCCTGTTGCAGGGTGAATCCGTTTTTGCCGCGGGCGCTGGGCTTGTCCCAGGCGGGCGAACGAGTCACTTCGAAATGCCGGCCCTGGGCGGTGAACTCGCAGGTGACTGAGGGTTCAGTCGCGGCGTCCGCGTGGTCGCTGCGCAGCCGCCGGCTCTCCTGGCGCGCGCCCGGGACAGAGCCATAGAGGGCAAAGCAAATGGCATCCAGCACGCTGGTTTTTCCGGCCCCGGTTGCGCCGTTCAGCAGGAACAGCCCGTGTGCTCCGAGCCTTTCGAAGTCCACTTCCTCACTGCCGGCAAACGGGCCGAAGGCGGACATCCGAAGCTTGTGGATCCTCACAGCGATGCCTCCTGAAGCCGGACGTTATCCAGTGCGAGGGCCAAAGCCGCTCGCTCGGCGTCATCAGCGGAACGGGCCCTGACGTGTTCGAGGAATCCGCAACACACGGACAAATCATCAGCTGCCTCTGCGAGCCGGCTGCTGTAGCTTTTGGTTTCAGCCACCGCTGCACCCTCAGGGTCAAAGCCAAGGACCAGCGTGTTTGGGAACCGGGCCCGCAGCCGTTCCATGGCCTGGGCCGGCCGTTGGGCATCGGTCACGGTGATCTGGCAGTAGGCGTCTTCCGCCCAGGAGTGGGACCCGGACTCCAGCAACTCGGCAATGGGACCGCGCAGCACGGCCAGTTTGCGGGGCGCGTCCCAGGTCACTTCTTCAACCTTTTCCAGCCCGGCCGCTCCGATATCCACCAGCCAGGCGCCCTTGCGGTGCGATGCTTCTGAAAACGAGTAGGCCAGCGGCGACCCCGAGTACCGGACCGAATCAGACAGCGCCTGCCGGCCATGCAGGTGGCCCAATGCCGTGTACGTGAAGCCGTCGAAGAGGTCCAGGGGAACGGCGCCAACTCCCCCGATGCTGAGGTCCCGCTCGCTGTCCGACGTGATGCCGCCGCTGGCAAAGGTGTGCGCCAGCACCACCGAATGCACCGTCCGGTCCGTGCTGCGGCGGGCCAGATCGGCGCGGATCAACTCTGTGGCCGCCCGGGTCACCTCGAAGTGGCTGGCCGTTTCCACACCCAGCCCGGCAGCTACCAGGCGGGGCTCCAGCCACGGTGTTCCGTAGATTGCGAGCTGCGGCGGGTTGACACCCGCGTCTGCTTCGGAACCTTCAAGGGGCAGGATCAGCGGCTGGTCCAGGTCCGCCACCCGGGTCCGGACGTGGACGCCGCCGTGTTCCAGGAGCCGCGAGGCAAACCCCAGGCGGATCGCCGAGTCATGGTTGCCGCTGGTCAGTACCACCTTGGCGCCGGCGCCGGCCAGCCGCACCAGGGCGTCATCCAGGAGATTGACCACATCGACACCCGGCAGGGCACGATCGTAGACATCTCCGGCAATCAGGACAACGTCCACAGCATTGTCCCGGACAGTACCTATCAGCTGATCGACAAAGCTGCGCTGGGCAGCGAGCATTCCGACGCCGTGGAAGGACCGGCCAAGGTGCCAGTCGGATGTATGGAGCAACCGCATGCTCCTACGGTATCGGCTGCCACCGACATTCCTGATTTCAGCCGCCACCACCTCCCCGCGGCGGGACGTGGCGGGACGTGGCGGTGCGGGACAGCCAACGGTGTGGACCGGTCCCCGCCGCGCGGTAAGTTAAACCGCATGAGCTTTGCGCCCCACCACCCCGCACCCACCCAGTCCTCCCGAGCCCACGGCTGCCTTCTGGGCGGGGCACTCGGTGACGCCCTGGCCTGCCGGCCGGGGCGCGTCCCGGAGGGCTCCGCCGCAGTGCCAGGATCGCTCCGCTTCACAGGAACGACCCAGCTGGCCCTGTACTCGCTGGATGGACTGTTGGACGCCCTTGAATGGGCCAACGCGGGAACAGGAGCGGACGTCAACGCCTGCATCTGGCTCGCCTACCTCCGCTGGTACCTTACGCAGGAGGGTTCGCTGCCGCCGTCCGCTCCGGCCCCGCAGCCCAGATGGATCGACAGCCAGGAAGTCCTGCACCAGCGCCTGGATCCGGACGGCACCTCACTTAGCGGATTGGCTACGGGCGAGATGGGCACGTCCTTCCGCCCTGTTAATCCGGAAGCAAAGGGCGCCGCAACGGTGAGCCGCTCCGCAGCTTTCGGCCTGGTTCCACACATCGAAACAGCCATGGTTTCCAAGATCAGTTCAGATGCCGCCTCGCTCACCCATGGCCACCCGGCAGCACGCCAGACAGCCGGGCTGTTCAGCGGCTTCATCCATCACTTGTGCGCGGGCGAGAGCCTGGCCCAGGCCACTCAGTGGATCCTGGCCGCCGCCACGGATGCCGAACAACCGTTGCCGGAACTGCTCGAGCGCCTGGCGGCCGCCCAGCGCCTGGCCGCATCGCCGCATCTTCCGCCGGAAAAAGTGAGCCAGGAACTTGGCGGAGGCAACACTGCCGAAGAAGCCCTCGCCGTCGGACTTTATTCAGTGCTAGTCACCGCCGAGGGCCCTGATGGTCCGCGGACACCTCGGGAACATGCCTCCGCGGCTATCTTGGCGGCTGTACCTTTCGGCGCAGCAGGCCACAACACAGGATCCATCGCCGGGTCCATCCTCGGAGCCCATTACGGCGAAGAGTGCCTGCCCGTGGACTGGCTGGAGGCACTGGAAGGACGGGATGAAATCCGGGGCCTGGTGGATCAGCTGCTGAAGGTTACCGTCGCGCCGGAGTGATGTTGTTGCATGCCTCGCAGACGTCCTCCGGAATCAGCCCGCGGCTCTGCAGGACGGCGAAGATCCGGCACCCCAGGCAGAACCCGGCAAACGCCTCCAGTGAGGCGGCGATGACCAGCACTCCGATCAGGATCCAGCCGGCAGTCGCAGTGCCTGCTGCCAGGAGGACGGCCGCAACGGTGGACAGGGCCGCTCCGATGCCCTGGGCAAACCGCTTGGGCGGTCCGGGGACCAGCTTCGCCTTGCCCAGGCGCGGTGCCAGCACCTTGACGGAAAGGAGCGCCAGAGGCGAGATTCTGGGACCAAAAAGGACACGCAGCCAGAATCCGATGGCGATGACGGCAACCAGCCACACTGATCCGGTCGCAATCGCGGTCGCCGCCACCACAACCACCAGGCCCGCGGTGATGCGCGCAGCGTACTCATTGACCGGGTTGGGGAAGGCAAAGAACGAGCGCAGCCTGGACGGTGACTCAGTGCGTGGCAGTGTTTCCGGTGTTCCCATCCAGTCAGGGTAAGAGTCCAGCTGGCGCAGGAACAGTTTTGTTGCTCCGCGTGAACTCCGGGAGCAATCAGGACACAGGTTCCAGTGTTCCGGGTGCCCGCGCCGCCATCTGCAGGAATTCGCCCTCGGACAGGACTTCAATGTGCTGCCCGCGGTCGTGGAGCTCAAGGACCCTGCGGGCCTTGCCCGTTATCCGTCCGGACCGCAGATCAGAGGCCACAAATCCGTCTCCGACCACCAGCACGGTGGTCCGTCCCGTGACGCGGCTTTCCGTGATTGCGCCTGCTGCGGCGGACAGCACCTTGGCTTCCGGGCGTCCCAGCTCCTTTAGCTGGCCGGTAAACACCACCGTCTGTCCAAACAACGGATGGGCGGGATCTGCCGCAAGATTTGGTGCCGGATTGGCACCTTCCTCCGGCCAGCCGGTACGCAATGGTACGACGCCGGCACTTGCCCTCTTGCCCGCGCGCAGTGTTGCCATGGTTGCTTTGGACAGCTGGTCCAGTTCGGGATGGAAGGCAGGCTGGCGTGGAATGTCCAGGCCCAGGGAGAGGAACAGTTCGCCGATGCTGTGGGCGCCGTTCCGGGCCGCAATATCAATGAGGATCCCGGCGCATGCCCGCGCATCCTCTGCTGCGTCGTGGTGGTTGACCAGGGGGACGCCGGCCTCTTCGGCCGCAAACGGCAACGAGTTGGACACCAGGGAGTAGCAGCGGCGGGAAAGCATCACGGTGCACACGTAGTCGTAACCGGGCCCCGGCATGCCGGAGACCTCAAGGCCGGACCTGATGACGCCAAGGTCAAACGCCGCGTTGTGCGCTGCGAGGATGTCCGTGCCGATGAACTCCGCAATTTCACCGAAAATATCACCAAACCTGGGCATCCCGGCCACAGCCTCCGGCTCGATCCCATGGATGGCGACGTTTTGCCGGTCGAAGTGGTCATGGCCGGCGGGCGGGCGCATCAGCCAGGACGCTTCCTCCACAACTTTTCCGCCGCGGACCCTGCTGAGGCCAACGGCGCAGGGCGATCCCCTGAAGCCGTTCGCAGTCTCAAAGTCGATCGCTGTAAAGTCCAAAGCCACGGCTCCCACCTTACCGTCGGGTCACCAGCGCAGGATTCACGCCATGCCCGAACTATCCAGGTTGGTACAGTCACATCACCGGGGAATCCCGCTTCTTCGTCTCTTTCGCCCCCTGCAACAAAGGCAAACAACCATGGCAGAACACAGCAGCCCCAGTTCCCACCCCGGCCCCGGGTTCGATCCGGATTCCTTCGCCGAACAGCCCGAGGCACTCCTGCAGTCATTGATCGAACGCATCGAAGACGAGATCCAAACGCTCCAGTTCGCCGCTTTCGACCAGGCCGACGCGCTGCGGCTGGGGCTCTCGCTCGTGAATCTGGGCATAGACCGCAGTCTCCCCATTGCTGTTGACATCAGGCGGAAGGGGCACGTTCTGTTCCACGCGTCGCTGCCGGGGGCTACTGCCGATAATGACATCTGGGTAGCCAGGAAGAGCCGTACCGCCGATCGATACTCCGTGCCGTCGCTCCTCGTTGGCCTTCGCGCTCGAGTGGGCGGCGGGCGCATGGAAGACAACACATGGTTTGACCAGTCGCGGTACGCGGCACACGGCGGGGCATTTCCGGTATACGTCCGGGGAACCGGAGCGGTGGCAACCGTTACCGTTTCCGGGCTGCCGCAGAAGGACGATCACGACCTGGTGGTGGAGGCCCTCGCAAGCTACCTGGAACTGGCCGCCAGGTAGGGCCGAGGCCGGCGGCTCGAACATGTCAAGTACCCTAGGAAGGTGAACTTTCCTGTGATGACTGACCTTGCCATAGCCATGATCGGTGGTGCCGGACCCATCCAGCCGCAGATGGCATCCTTCCTGCCGGACTGGCTTAACCCGGACGTTTTCCTCCGCGATTCGCCCCTGGGGCCGTGGGTTGTCCTGCTGGTCTGCGCCATAGTGTTCGCCGAAACCGGACTGTTGGTGGGCTTCTTCCTGCCGGGCGACTCCATGCTGTTCACCGCAGGGCTGCTGGTAGCCACGGGTGCCATCCAGTTCAACCTCTGGGCCATGTGTGCGTTCATCATCGTCGCTGCCATCCTGGGAAACCAGACGGGCTACCTCATAGGTTCCAAGGCCGGGCCGGCCATCTTCAACAAGCCCGAGTCCCGGCTGTTCAAACGCGAAAACGTCGAAAGCGCCCACGCCTTCTTCGAAAAGCACGGCGGCAAGGCACTGATCCTGGCCCGGTTTGTCCCCATCATCCGTACCTTCGTCCCCGTGATCGTCGGCGTCGCCCAGATGGATAAGAAGAAGTTCTTCCTCTACAACGTGATCGGCGCCCTGCTGTGGGGCGGCGGCGTTACGCTGCTTGGTGCGTGGCTTGGCCAGTTTGCCTGGGTGGGCGACAACATCGACATCATCTTTATCGTTATCGTCCTCATCTCCGTAATGCCCATCGGCGTTGAGGTCCTGCGAGGTATTTCCGCCAAGCGCCAGGCCAAGGCATACGGTACCGACGCCGTCGACGAGTTCATCGAAGAGCACCGTCCCGAGGACGAACACAAGACGTCACGGGACATATAACACCACCGGTTTCCGGACAAAGAGGCTTCCCGCACCAGATGATGGTGCGGGAAGCCTCTCTTTTGCTCCCATTTGCTGCCCGCAGAAAGGACAGCGGGCGCGGTTTTACTGCTGCGTTGCGAGCGCGGCGGCAATCGCCGGCAGCAGCGCCCGGAAGGCCTTCCCCCGGTGGCTGATGGCGTTCTTCTCGTCGGCACTGAGTTCGGCGCAGCTGCGGGATTCACCAGCGGGCTGAAGGATCGGATCATAGCCAAACCCGCCTTCGCCCCGGGGTGCGCGCAGCAGGACACCTTCCAGCTGCCCGTACTCCACGACTTCGCGGCCGCCGTCGGCCTCAGGATCCGGCAGCGCAAGTGCAGCCGCACATACAAAGGCGGCCTGCCGGTGGTTGTCCGGGACATCGGCCAGCTGCGCCAGCAGCAGCCGCAGGTTTGCCTCGTCATCACCATGGCGGCCGGACCAGCGGGCAGAGAAAATACCCGGCGCCCCGCCCAGCACGTCAACAGCGAGGCCGGAATCATCCGCGATCGCGGGCAGCCCGGTTGCCTCGGCCACAGCACGCGCCTTCAGCAAGGAATTCTCGGCAAAGGTGACGCCTGTTTCGACGACGTCCGGAGCACCTGCCGCGGCTGCATCGATCACCTGGGTGTCGACGTCGAGCCCGGGAACCTGGCCGCGCAGGAGTTCACGCAGTTCGCGCAGCTTCCCCCGGTTGTGGGTGGCCAGGACCAGGCGGGGGCCGGTGGCAGTTCGTGCAGTTGCGCTGATGTCCGGGCCGGTCACAGCGAATCCGCGAGCGTCTCGCGCTGGATCGCCGCGAGCTGGCTGGTGCCCAGCAGGGCAAGGTCCAGCAGCTTGTTGAGTTCATCGCGGTCGAAAGGGGCGCCCTCGGCAGTGCCCTGGACCTCAACAAACTTGCCGGATCCGGTGACCACCACGTTCATGTCGGTCTCGGCCCGCACGTCCTCCACATACGGCAGGTCCAGCATGGGCACGCCATCGATGATGCCCACGGAGACGGCGGCAATGGTGTCAATCAGCGGCTGGGCATTCTTGCCGATCAGTTTGTTCTCGCGTGCGAAGCGGATGGCGTCGGCGAGCGCCACATAGGCGCCGGTGATCGCGGCGGTCCGGGTGCCGCCGTCGGCCTGCAGGACGTCACAGTCCAGGACGATGGTGTTTTCGCCGAGAGCTTTGGTGTCAATGATGGAGCGCAGCGAGCGGCCGATCAGGCGGGAAATCTCGTGGGTCCGGCCGCCGATCTTGCCTTTGACCGATTCACGGTCGGAACGGGTGTTGGTGGCGCGGGGAAGCATGGCGTACTCGGCCGTAACCCAGCCGCGGCCTTCGCCCTTGAGCCAGCGCGGCACGCCTGCCGTCAGCGAGGCGGTGCAGAGAACCCGCGTGTTGCCGAACTCGATCAGGGCGGAGCCCTCGGCCTGCTTTGACCAGCCCCTGGTGATGCTGATGGGACGGAGCTGGTCAGGGGTGCGGCCGTCGGCGCGCGCCACAGGGACGGTTGTTGCTTCAGAAGTCATGGTTCCAGCATATCCATCCGGCAGCCCGTCCCGGACGCCGAACGCTGGCAGCGCCAGCCGCTGCTCAGATGGTGTAGTGGACTCCCGCTACGGCAATGGCCACGTCCCCGGCAAATGCCGGGCGGGCCTCTGCCATCACAGTGGTCTGGGATGTCCAGACCGGGAGGTGGGTCAGGAGCAGGCGCTTGGCTCCGGCGGCGGTCGCGGCTTCGGCGGCCCGCTTGCCTGTCAGGTGGACATCCTTCACGGCATCATCCCGGCCTTCTTCAAAGGCGGCCTCACAAAGGAACAGATCAGCGCCGCGCGCGGCTTCTTCCAGTGCCGGGCAGGAATCTGTATCCCCGGAGTAGGTCAGGACTCTGGTCACCGGGACGCCGTCCTTCCCCGGTTCGGTGACATCCACCCGCAGTGCGTACGCTTCCTCGATGGGATGGTTCACGGCGTAGGGCGTCACTGTGAAGGGACCCACCACGATGGGCTTGCGTTCGGCCCAGTTGGTGAAGTCGAATTCGTTGTGCATGCCCGGATCCAGGTCCAGCCCGTAGGCCGTGGCCATCCGATCCGCCGTTGCGGCCGGTCCCCAGACTGGTATCCGGCCGGCGTTCCAGCCACCGGGCTTCCAGCGGACCGCTACGTGGAGCCCGCACAGGTCCATGCAGTGGTCCGGGTGCAGGTGGGTCAGCAGGATCGCATCGATGTCTTCAAGGTCCGTGTACCGCTGGATGGCGCCGAGCGCACCGCTGCCCAGGTCCAGGACAATCTTCCACGTGCGGTCGCCGTCCGTGGCAGTCAGCAGGTAACACGACGCCGGTGATCCCGGGCCAGGGAACGATCCCGTACAGCCCACAATTGTGAGTTTCACCGCCGTGCCCTCCCGCCCTGTGCCGTGAAGCTGGAGCCGGGACTGCGGACAAAGTTGGAGGTCCGACGGCGGGGCGTTGCGGCCTGCGCGGCGGCGATCATCTCGGGCGTGATCCGGGCCAGGCTTCCCGTGGGGTACTGCGCCGCTACATGGTCCACGTGTTGGACCGACAGTACTTCGGGGCCCAGGAAGCGGCGGGCCAGGGCTTCAAACTGGCTGGCCTCCCCGGTGGCAATGAAGTGGTGCTCCGGCGGCACAGGATCCGTGCGCTGCAGATCGTTGGTGACCAGTGACCGGTACACGTCCTTTGCCGTCTCCTCAGCGCTGGAGACCAGGGTGACTCCCTCTCCCATCACGTAGGAGATGACACCGGTAAGCAGCGGATAGTGCGTGCAACCCAGGACCACGGTGTCCACACCGGCCTCCTTGAGTGGGGCCAGGTACTCCTGGGCCAGCGCCAGGAGCTCGGGACCGGTGGTGATCCCTGCCTCCACGTAGTTTACGAACTCGGGGCAGGCCACTGAGGTGATCTGGAGGTCCGGCGCCGCCGCGAAAGTATCCTCGTAAGCCCGTGATCCCACGGTGGCGGAGGTACCGATCACCCCCACCCGGCCACGCCTGGTAGCCGCAACTGCGCGGCGCACCGCAGGCTGGATGACCTCAATCACGGGAATACCGTACTGCGCCGTGTACCGCTCACGCGCATCCCGCAAAACAGCCGCCGACGCCGAGTTGCAGGCGATGGTGAGCAGCTTTACACCGGAATCCACCAGTTCGTCCATCACACCCAAGGCGTTCGCCCGGACTTCCGCGATGGGCAACGGACCATAGGGCCCGTGTGCGGTGTCCCCGACATAGAGGATGGATTCGTGGGGCAGCTGGTCGATGATGGACCTGGCCACAGTCAACCCGCCTACCCCGGAATCGAACACGCCGATGGGACGGGACGCCATCCGGCTGCCGGCGGTACTGCTGGCTTGGGAGCCGGTGGTTGCTGCGAGTGCGGCGGCCGGATCCGTATTCGAGGCTGTAGTCATTGTTATTCGAGGATAGGTCTTCCCGGCAGGTGCGGCCATTACATTGCGTGGCGAACTTTTGTCTCGTTTGTCACAATGCGGGTTAAAGGCCGCTCCCGGGTCTTCCCCGGTCAGCGTGATGTTTCCAAGGACTGCAGCATGGCCTGCATCAGCGATTCCTGCAGCCAGGTAGTGAAGTTGTAGACCAGTGCAAGGTAACTGCCGACGTCTTCGGCCTGTGACCAGTCCTGCATCTGATGCACGTGGTCTGCGTCTTCCTCGTCACGGATATCCAGCCTTTCGGCCAGCACCAGGCGGATGTCGTTCAACGCCATGGACCAGTGGCGCGCACCGGTGTCATTCAGCAGGATCTCGTCCTTGTCCAGGTCCAGGGCGGCTGCCTTGAGCGCACCGATCTTGGTTTCCCGCAGGGACCGCTCCGTGAGCTGGCGGAATTCCAGGGAGGCCGCATCGTCATTCCGGCTCACGTTGGGCAGCAGCCGGCGCAGGGCGGAATCGGTGGGTTCCTGCACGTCCATGTCCAGCCCGATCAGGGCGGCAAGCGGATCCTGGTGCGCTGCTTCCTGAGGCTCCAGCATGGAGATGACATCCCCTAACAGGCCGCGGAGCAACTCCCGTTCTGCAGGCTCCAGGAACCCGGATATGCCCTTGACTCCATATTTGAACGCCTTAGCCACGGTTCCCCTTGCCACTTCCGGAATTACCTGTATTGCCCTTGCCTTTTCCAGACCCGCCTGAGGCCTTTTCCACCGTCGCCCAGAGGCCAAAGCCATGCATGGCAACGGCATGTTGTTCCACTTGTTCCTTGCTGCCGTGGGCAACAATTGACCGGCCCTTTTTGTGGACTTCCATCATCAGCTTGTTGGCTTTGCTTTCCGGGTAGCCAAAATAGCTCTGGAACACGTAACTGACGTAGCTCATCAAATTGACGGGATCATTCCAGATCACCAGGTTCCAGGGGATATCCGGAGCCGTCAGGGAGGAGGCGGACTGTTCGGTTCCGGTCCGCGTGCCTTCCCGGGTGTCCTGGTCGATCGCAACGCTTAAAGTCATCTGTCCATTCTAGGGCGACGCCGGCCCACACCGGCGAGGGGCCCGCGTTGAGCGCAGCGAGACGTGGGAGCCGGTGGGTGGGCCCACACCGGCGAGGGCCCCGCGTTGAGCGCAGCGAGACGTGGGAGCCGGTGGGGACTAGAGTGAAATTGTGAGTACAACAGCTGGCTGGGAGCATCCACGCGCGTCCCTGTATACCGACCACTACGAGCTGACCATGCTGCAGGCAGCCCTCCATTCCGGGGCCGCCCACCGCAAGTCGGTCTTCGAGGCGTTTGCCCGCCGGCTCCCGGACGGCCGCCGGTACGGGATTGTGGGAGGCACCGGGCGCCTGCTCGAAGGGCTGGCGAATTTCCGGTTCGGCGAGGCCGAGCTGGAGTTCCTCAGCTCCACCAAGGTGGTGAACAAGCAAACGCTGGACTTCCTGTCGGACTTCCGGTTCTCCGGCGATATCTGGGGCTACGCGGAAGGCGAAGCGTACTTTCCCAACTCCCCTATCCTGATCGTTGAATCGACGTTTGCCGAGGCGTGCATCCTGGAGACGTACATCCTCTCCGTCCTGAACCACGACAGCGCCATCGCGTCGGCAGCCTCCCGGATGATCAGCGCTGCCCGGAACCGGCCCTGCATCGAGATGGGTTCCCGGCGCACCCACGAGGAATCCGCCGTCGCGGCGGCCAGGGCCGCCGTCATCGCCGGATTTGGCAGCACCTCCAACCTGGAGGCAGGCATCCGCTACGGCATTAGGACAGTTGGCACCGCTGCCCACTCGTTCACGCTGCTCCACGACACGGAGCGCGATGCATTTGCGGCCCAGATTGCCTCCCTCGGAGAGGGAACGTCTCTCCTGGTGGATACCTACGACGTCGAGACAGCGGTGCGTACCGCCGTCGAACTCGCCGGGGACAAACTCGGCGCAGTGCGGCTTGACTCCGGCGACCTGGTGACGCAGGCCCAGTGGGTGCGACAGCTCCTGGACAGCCTGGGCAACGAGAACACCAAAATTGTGGTCACCTCGGACCTGGACGAATTCGCCATCGCCGCGCTGCAGTCGGCGCCGGTGGATGCGTACGGAGTCGGCACCTCGCTGGTTACCGGCTCCGGTGCCCCCACCGCCAGCATGGTGTACAAACTGGTCAGCCGCCAGGACGACGCCGGGACGTTCGTCTCGGTGGCAAAGGCCGCCAAGAACAAGGTAAGTGTTGGCGGACGCAAGTATGCGTTGCGCCGGCTGAACGAGCGCGGCGTGGCCACCCACGAGATCGTGGGAATCGGCCAGCGTCCGGACAATGACGGCAACGACCGTCCGTTGTTGCAGCACTTTGTCAAGAACGGTGCGGTAGTACCGGGCTGGACCGGCCCCGAGGGCGTGGAACGCGCCCGACGCCGGCATGCTGAGTCCATGAGGGAACTCCCCGCCGTCGTCAACCGGCTGCAGCGCGGCGAAGCGGCCATTCCCACCATCTACGAGGAGGACTGATGTCCAAGGCACTGATCATCGTTGATGTCCAGAACGATTTCTGCGAGGGCGGCACCCTGCCGGTTACCGGCGGTGCCGCGGTGGCAGGAGCCATCAGCGAATACCTGGACCGCCACGAAAGTGAATTCGACCACATAGTGGCCACGCAGGACTGGCATATCGATCCCGGCGCGCACTTCTCGGACGCGCCGGACTACGTAGACAGCTGGCCGCCGCACTGTGTGGCCGGCACCAAGGGTGCCGAACTCCATCCGGACCTGGACACCGAATACATCCAGGCGTACTTCCGCAAGGGCCAGTTCACGGCAGCCTATTCGGGATTCGAAGGGCTGATGGCACCCGAAGACGAGGTACCCGTGGGCGAACGTCCTGCCGGTTCGCTCTCGAGCTCTTCACCGGCCTCGGTCTCGGCCGAGGACCTTGAAGAAGCCATCGGGTTGGACGACTGGCTTCAAAGCCACGACGTAGAGGACGTTGTGGTGGTGGGCCTGGCTACTGACTACTGCGTCATGTCCACAGCCCTCGATGCGGTGCAAGCCGGATACGGCGTCACGGTGATCCGGAAACTGAC
Source organism: Pseudarthrobacter sp. (assembly GCA_031178005.1). Lineage (GTDB taxonomy): Bacteria > Actinomycetota > Actinomycetes > Actinomycetales > Micrococcaceae > Arthrobacter. The sequence goes on along the minus strand of JAPSJV010000030.1, from coordinate 14,378 downwards.
CGCGAGCATCGCCGAGGATCCCTCCGATGCCTATGCGGAAATGGAGCTCGGCGGCGTGGAACTGGCCTGAATCCGGTTCCATGCCCCTCCCCGTTCGCTCTCAGGGACGCAGGCCGTTTCAGGTCCGGCCGATAAACCAGTCCTGAAGCTTCCGGAGCCGCTTCTGCAGTTGTTCCTCGTTCGCCTGGGCCACGGCCGGACCACCACAGATGGTTCGCAGCTTGGTATGGATCACGCCATGCGGCGTTCCCGTCCGCGCGGACCACGCAGCAACGTTCTTTGCCAGTTCGTTGCGCAGGTCCATCAGCATCCGATGATCCGGGACAGCAGCCGGTGCCGGTTCCTGGGCGGGAGTGCGGCCTTTCCTGCGGTTCAGCTGTTCGTGCTGGCGCTGCCGCAGCAAGGTGCCCACCTGTTCAGCGTCCAGCAGGCCGGGGATGCCCAGGAAGTCCAGTTCCTCCTCGGAACCCACTTCTCCCCCGGTGCCGAATTCGCCGCCGTCGAACAGTACGCGGTCAAACGATGCCTGCGAGTCGAGGGCCTCAAATTTGCCCTTGGTCAGGGAATCCGAGGCCTTGTCCTCGCTGTTGGCCTCTGCCATCAACGAATCCTCGGGAGTAAACAGGCCGTCGTCGTCCTTCTCCGGCCGGTCCAGGGCGTGGTCACGCTCAGCTTCCATGGAGTTGGCCAGGGCCATCAGCTGCGGAACGGACGGCAGGAATACCGACGCCGTTTCGCCGCGCTTGCGGGCACGGACAAAGCGGCCTACCGCCTGGGCGAAGAACAGCGGCGTTGACGTGGATGTTGCGTAGACACCCACAGACAGCCGGGGCACGTCGACGCCTTCGGACACCATACGGACCGCCACCATCCAGCGTTTGTCGCTGGCGGTAAACTCTTCGATTTTGCTTGAGGCCTTGGCGTCGTCGGACAGGATCACTGTTGGTGACTCACCAGTGATGCGTTTGAGTTGCCCGGCGTATGCCCGTGCGTCCTCATGGTCCGTGGCAATAACCAGCCCACCGGCGTCGGGAACACTGCGCCGCACTTCACTCAGTCTCTTGTCAGCACCGGCCAGAACGGCAGGTATCCACTCGCCCGCCGGGTTAAGGGCGGTACGCCAGGCCTGGGACGTGATGTCCTTGGTCACTGCGGCTTCGCCCAGCGACGCCGCCATTTCCTCGCCTGCACTGGTGCGCCAGCGCATCTGCCCCGAATATGCCATGAACATCACGGGGCGGACAACGTGGTCCCGCAGTGCGTTCCCATAGCCGTAGGTGTAATCGGACTTGGAACGCCTGATGCCGTCCCGGTCCTCTATATAGTCAACAAAAGGGATGGGTGAGGTGTCGGAACGGAACGGGGTACCGGTGAGGGCAAGCCTGCGGGCTGCGGGATCAAAAGCCTCCCGGAGCCCGTCACCCCAGGACAGGGCTTCGCCGCCGTGGTGGATCTCGTCAAGGATCACCAGCGTGCGGGCTGCCTCGGTTTTGGCCCGGTGCAACATGGGTTTGCTGGCTACCTGGGCGTATGTCACCGCGACGCCAATAAAGCCCCGGCCATGTTGGCCGTCGGCGTTCTTGAAGTTGGGGTCAATGGCGATGCCGACCCGTGCCGCAGCATCCGCCCACTGCCGTTTCAGGTGGTCCGTGGGTGCAACAATGGTGATCCGGTTGACGACGCCGGATTCGATGAGCATCGACGCAACCCGGAGTGCAAAGGTGGTCTTACCGGCTCCCGGGGTTGCTACCGCCAGGAAGTCCCGCGAGTTGCGGCTGAAGTACAGGTCCAGTGCTTCCTGCTGCCAGGCACGCAGCTTCTGGGCGGTGCCCCACGCTGCCCGTTCCGGATAAGCCGGGGGAAGTGCGGGACCGCCAAAAAGAGTGTCAGCCACTATTTCTTGTTGCCCGAATCTCCTGAGCCATTGCCACCGTCTTTGCCCGGGCGAAGGCCTTCGTAAACCTCTTTGCACTCGGGGCAGACAGGGAACTTCTGTGGATCCCGTCCGGGGGTCCAGACTTTGCCGCACAGCGCGATCACGGGATCTCCGGTCAGGGCCGATTCCATGATCTTTTCCTTGCGGACATAGTGCGCAAAACGTTCACGGTCGCCCGGTTCCACCTCCTGGCGCAGTTCCTCGCGCTCGATGGTTGCCGTGGACGTGCCGGCCCCGGAAAGCTCGCGCATGGGGTCATTTTCAAGAGGGTCCGTCATGCTGGTCATGCCTTCCATCTTAGCCGCTCGACTCAGAGTCCCTGCCAGTCCGGCTTGTTGTCGTAGGCATGCCGGTAGTAATCGGCAAGTCGCAGGGAGGACGCTGCGGCCTCATCAAGCAGGATGGTGGCATGCGGGTGGAACTGGAGGATCGAGGCGGCGCAAATCGCGGCCACCGGCCCTTCCACGAAGTCCCGTACGGCCTGGGCCTTCTGTGCGCCCGTGGCCACCAGGACTACGTGCCTGGCATCCATGATGGTTCCCAGGCCCTGGGTGATGACGTGGTGCGGAACATCGGCGAGGCTGCTGAAGAAGCGCGCATTGTCGCGGCGGGTCTGCTCAATCAGCGTCTTGATCCTGGTCCGTGACGCAAACGACGAACCAGGCTCATTAAACCCGATGTGGCCATCCGTGCCGACCCCAAGGATCTGCAGGTCGATGCCGCCCCGCTCCTTGATGGCGTCCTCGTAGTACTGGCACGCCGCCGGGAGGTCGGCGGCGGTGCCATCCGGACTGTGAACGTTTTCCGGTGCAATGTTCACCCGGTCGGTGAACTCTTTGCGGATCACTTCCCGGTAGGACTGCGGATGCCCGGCAGGCAAGCCTACGTACTCATCCAGGGCAAAACCGTGTGCACGGCCAAAGTCCAACCCGCGGTCTTCGTGGCGCAGCGCCAGCTCATCGTAGATGGGCAACGGCGAAGATCCGGTAGCCAGCCCCAGCACAGCGTCCGGCTTGCGCCGAACCAGTGCTTCAACGGCGTCCGCGGCCATGCGCCCGATCTGCCTGCTGCCAGGCAGGATGACAACCTCCACCGTTCACTTCCCTTCCACGCCCCACGTTGGGCTAGCGGTTCACCCCGAGTTCGGCCAGCATCTCCGGCCCCCGGCGGTCCAGCCAGCGGCCGCCGATCCTGATGCCGGTGACGAACAGTGCCAGTCCCAGTATCGGCCCCACAACCAGATTGATCCATCCAAACACGGCATCGCCCGTGACGCTCTGCGCAATAATCAACGCGAGCTCAGGCAGCGCCAGCACCACCAGGACCAGCATGCCGCCAAATTGCACCAACATGGTCTGGGCGGCATTGCCCGGAGGTTTCTTGAACGGGCTGTCACCAGGCAAGGGGACGGCAATGTTGTAGCGGGCCGACACCACGGAAGACAACCCCAGACCGGTCAGCAGCAACCCGCAGGACAAGCCCAGGATGCCGGGCAGCCAGCCCCAGTCCCCGCTCATGACGAACGGGAAGACGACAAAGAATGCCACCAGCGGAAGCGAAAGTATGAGGCACGCCAGGGCACGGCCCAGCCTGTCTGCCCGGCCGCTGACGCCTGTGGACAGGTGCAGGGCAAACGCTGTGTTGTCGTAGGAGATATCGGCGGAGATGGACCACGCCATCAGGAATGCCGTGAGTGGACCCATGATCACGAGGCTTCCGGAGCCACCGTTCTGCACGGACTGGAAAAACAGCACAACGGCCAGCAACGGAATGACCACCAGGGAGCCGCCGTAGCGCGGGTCCCGGAACCAATACGTCAGGGCCCGTGCGGTCACAGCCCCGGCCGGTGTAGCCGGCAGCAAACCAAAGAAGCCGAGTTTCCTGCCACGTTTAGTGGATCCGCCCGAGTATGCGGGGGTCACCAGGGCCCGGGCCAGCAGGCCTTTCCAGGCCCACACAAACACGGCAAGGTACACGCAGGCCAGCATGAACTTAAGCGCTGCCGCGCCGGCATTCCCGGCCGCCAGATCACCGCCAACAGACCAGGCGGCACCCAACGGACTCCAGGAAAGAGCCTGTGCCAGGACCGGCAGGAACCCGGCCGAGCTGCTGATTCCCTGTGTCACGCCAACGCCAATGGGGCCAAGCAGCATCAACGGGATGAACGCAATGACCCCGCTGACGTCCTTGAACTTCCGTGAAGACGCCAGGCCTGCGGTGGCGCTGGTGGTCACCCGGGCGATGACGATGCACGTCATTGTTCCGAGCACCGCGCCCACCAGGGCCCCGGCTGCCGGCAACACACCGTGCGACCATGTGGCCACCGTACCGAGGGAGGTGAGTGCTGTAACAGCACCGGGGATCCCGATCAAGCCGCCCAACGCAAGCCCAACCAGCATTTGGGGCATTGGAATGGCATAGGTCGTGAAGCGTGACGGGTCGAGGGTGAGGTCCACAGAGGAAAGGACCACCGGAATCAGGGCCCAGCCAAGCACTGCAGCGGACCCGCTGAGCACAATGATCGTCTGGGCAAGGGCGATGTCCGCCTGGCGCAGCATTACCAGGCCAACCACCAGCGTGACGACGATCCCCACCGCGTAAAGTGCGCCGATAACGATGCCCACCAGCTGCCACGGGCTGCGCCGCAGTCCGTTGCGCAGCAGGGTCAGCTTGAGCCTTAGGAGGTGCGCAACCATTCCAGCCCTTCCGTGGTGTGGCGGCCGCCTACCAGCTCCACAAAGCGTTCTTCCAGCGATGCACCGTCCCGGACCTCATCGATGGTCCCTGCGGCAAGAAGCCGGCCGCCGGCCACAACGGCCACCCGGTCACACATCCGCTGGACCAGGTCCATGACATGGCTGGACACAATGACGGTGCCTCCGGATGCCACGTAGCCATCCAGGATTGAGCGGATGTTCGCTGCGGACACCGGATCCACCGATTCGAAAGGTTCATCGAGGACCAGTACCCGGGGCGCATGGATCAGCGCCGAGGCCAGGCCGATCTTCTTCGTCATGCCGGCCGAATAATCAACCACCAACGTTCCTGCGTCCTTGACCAGGTCCATGGCAGCCATCAGGTCCGCAACGCGAGCGGCCACAGTGCCCCTGTCCATGCCGTGCAGCAGGCCGGCGTAAGTGACCAGCTGTTCTCCGGTGAGCCGGTCGAACAGGCGGACGCCGTCAGGAAGGATGCCCAGGAGCCTTTTGGCTTCAATTGGACGCTTCCAGACGTCAACGCCCTGGACCGCGGCGGATCCGTGGTCCGGCCGAAGCAAGCCGGTAGCCATCGACAGTGTGGTGGTCTTGCCTGCACCGTTCGGGCCAACCACTCCGAAGAATGAACCGGCAGGGACGTCGAGGCTGATGCCGTTAACGGCGATCTTCTCGCCGAACCTCTTGGCCAGTCCACGGATGGCGAGCGCAGGTACAGCACCCCCGTCCGGTGGCGGAGCGGGCAGGTCCGGTAGCGGGTATTCAGCAGTCATGGTGCCAGCCTAGTCCGCACCCTCGCCTGCGGGAGTCCTCCGGAAGGAGTAGCGCCAGAGGCGTACGGATGAGGCTGCAGCGGATGCCAAAAAACCGGGCGGCGCCCGCTGCCAGAGCTAGTATGCTCCCCGGGGATACGCCCTCTGGTACTGCGGCAGCCAATCCTGACTGAAGCCGAGTTCGACGCCGGCGCGCAGCCACCAGTGCGGGTCCCGCAGGGCAGCGCGGGCCAGGAAGACGCCGTCAGCCTGGCCGCTGACCAGGATGTGTTCGGCCTGTTCGGCCGTGGTGATCATGCCGACGGTTCCAGTGGCCACCCCGGCGTGTTCCCGGATGCTTGCGGCGAAGGCCGTCTGGTAGCCCGGGCCGGGGCGGATGCTCTGGTGTGCAACGGCACCGCCGCTGGACACATCGATCAGGTCCACGCCCCGCTCAGCTGCCTGGGCAGCAAGGCGCACAGACGCATCGAGGTCCACGCCGCCGTCGGCCCAGTCGGTTGCCGAAATCCGCAGAAGCAGCGGCATGCCGTCGGGGATGGCCCCCCGAACGGCATCCACCACGGCCAGCATCAGCCGGTTACGGCCTTCTTCATCGCCGCCCCAGGAATCGCTGCGGCGGTTGATGAGCGCACTCTGGAACTGATGGAGCAGGTATCCGTGGGCGCCATGGATCTCCACGGTGTCGAATCCGGCGTCCACGGCGCGCAACGCTGCTGACCTGAAATCCGTGATGACCGCCTGGACGTCGTCCCCGGTCATTTCCCGGGGTGCTGCGTAGCCGTCAAATGCCACGGGCGAGGGGCCTACCGTCTCCCAGCCGCCGTCGGGAGTGGCAACGCTTCCGGTCCGGCCGGAGAACGGCCAGTAGGTGGAGGCCTTACGTCCCGCGTGAGCCAGTTGGATGCCGATTTTGGCGCTGCTGTTGTTATGGACGAAGTCCGTGATCCGGCGCCAGGACGCCGCCTGCGCGTCGTTGTAGATGCCGGCATCGCGAGGGCTGATCCGGCCCGCCGCGTTGACCGCGGCCGCCTCTGTGAGGATCAGCGCGGCGCCGCCGGTTGCGAAGGAGCCCAGATGCACCAGATGCCAGTCCGTGGGAACACCTTCGGCGTCGCCGGGCTCGCAGCTGTACTGGCACATGGGCGAAACCCAACCGCGGTGGGGCAGTTCCAGGGACCGGAGGGACAGCGGCGTAAAGAGCAGCGGGTCCGTCACTAGAACAGCACGCGCGCCAGGGCCTGGCGGGCCGTCGCGACGCGGGGATCGGAAACCCCGACGACGTCGAACAGTTCAAGCAGGCGGAGCCGGGCAGCCTCGCGTTCGGGGCCGAAGTTCCGGCCGATGAAACTGACCACCCGGTTCAGCCCGTCCTCCACGTGCCCGCCGGCAATGTCCAGATCTGCGACGCCGAGCTGGGCGTCGATGTTGTCCGGTTCGTTCGCAGCCAGGGTGCGCAAGGCCTCGCTGTCCTCGGCGGACAGCGGCTGCAGCCTGCCCATCAATTCCACCTGGGCCAGGCCTTCCTTGGCCAGGGTGTCCGCGGGCGCTTCACGGAGAGCCTTGCGGTAGGCGGCCGCGGCAGCGGCGAAATCCCCGGCTTCGATGGCGTCATAAGCCTCCTGGTGCAGCGGCGGCAGCGGCGCGGGCTGTTCCGGTTCAGCTGCCCCGTCGACCGCGCCGCCTCCGACGCTTCCGGTCACGCCGTTGGCGGCGGCCACCTTGAGCAGTTCGTCCAGAAGGCTCCGGATCTGGTTCTCCTCTGCGGGACCCTGGAACAGCGGGACCGGCTGGCCTTTGAGCACAGCGACGGCCGTGGGCACGGACTGGACCTGGAACGCCTGGGCAAGCTGCGGGAAGGAGTCAATATCAGCCGTGCCCAGCACAAGCCGGCCGGCGTAGCTGTCAATGATGGAGCCGAGCGAGTCACCCAGCCCGCCGGATTCAAGGGACTGCGCGGACCACAGGAGGAACACGACGGGAACCTGGGCGGACAACTCAACCAGGCCCTGGAAATTTTGTTCGGTGACCTCAACCCGCAGCGGACCAGGGCCCTGGGGTGTGGCAGCGGGATCGGTATCGGCTCCGGACCCTTGCGTTCCACCACCGGCAGGTGCGGAGGGCGCGGCAGGGCGCTGTTTCAGCGCGGAAAGGTCGACGGCGCCGCGAAGGTTAAGCTGGCTGGCGGGCTGGACTGGACGGGAAGCAGGCGAACTCATGCCTTCCACTTTAGCCACTTCCGGCCCTGCCCGCGCCACTGCGGAAACAGCTCAGCGCTGCAGCACAAGTGCTGCAGCGCTGAGGTGTTTGCCGTTCGATTACTTGAAGCTGGCCCCCACCAGGCCGCGGTTGGCGGCTACAAGCTGCATGGGATCCGAGGATCCGGCCGGCGGGACATAGACGGCGACCGATTCCGCGAAGTTCAGCACCATGCCGGTGGTGGTCTCGGTGCCGCCGGCGAGGACGGCAGCATCTTCGCCAATGGTCAGCTTGTCGCCTTCCGCCTTGGGCGTTCCATCGAAGGCGAAGGTCAAACGGCCAAGCACCAGCGCGCCACCGTCACTGGTCCGGAACACCGTGGTGCTGTCCGGATCAACCTTGTGGGTAAAGGCGAACGTTCCATTGGTACCGGACGTCACCACTTCGTCCTGGTAGGACAGGGTGTCCGCGATGTAAGGCGACGCCGCGCCATCAACCAGCTTGTCCTTGAAGGCAGACTCTGCAGTGGTCAGGCGGTCGGCCAGGCCGGCAAGTGCTTCCTCGCCGCTGTACAGCAGGCCGTCCTTGTCGGCCGGAGCCAGGCTCTGCGCAGCTCCGTCGCGGTCAAGGGCGGGCAGCGTGACGCCCGGCTGCAGGAGGGTGGTCTTGGTCAGCTTGTAGTTCTCGCGCGGCGAAGCCTGCACCAGCGTCAGCAGCTGGGGAACAGCGTTGCCTTCGCCCTGGGTCACCGCCATAACGGACCGCGGCCACTCTGGCTGCTCCGCCACCACGGAGGTCAGCAACTTGGTGGACCGCACGGGAGTCCGTGCGGCGTAGGAGCCAACGGCTGCGCTGATCTTGTAGTTCTGGCTGCGGACTTCCAATTCCGTCGCGGCTACCCGCGGTTCAAGCTTGGCAGCGTCCTTGGCAGCGTCACCAGCGTCGACAGCACTGGCCACCTGCTCCAGGATCCGCCTCAGCTGCGCTTCCAGCAATACCGGAGTTGCCGGTTCCGCAGCAGCTTCGGTTGCCTGCGCACTGGCAGGCTCCGTGGGTGATGGGGTGGTGGCGACCGCGGGGCTGGTTCCAACCACGACGGCGGCCGTCACGGCAGCAGCTATCATGCCAAGGCGGTTGCCCGGCTTTCCCGACTCAGGTGTTTCGGTTTCATCCTTTGCAGGTGTTGCCATATCGTCCGTGGCGGGAGCCTCGGCCGGAGCGGCGGCTACGAAGGGCGCCTGCGCGGCAGGTCCGTTGGCGCCGCTGCCACCAGGGGTGCCGGCGTCGTTCTTGCCGCGGGCGCTGCCCTTGCCGCGGAACAGGCCAAGGGCCATCAGGACCAGGCCAACCAGGAGTACCAGCGAGCCGATCACGATCAGCGGGACGGCCCACGGAGTGGCGGTGTCGTTGGGGAAAGTCATGGCGATCTCCGTCGGAGCGGCGGCAGTGCCGTCCTTGGCAAGGAGGAGCGACCACTCGCCGTCGGCTGGTGCCGTCCATGTGTATTCAAGCTGCCCGTTGGCGTTCTCGCTGGAAACCCAGAGATCCGAGCCGGCGGGGGCAGGTGCTGTGGCTTCACCCGCAGTATGGTCGACTTGCAGGGACTTGTTGTCCTCTGAGACTCCGCTTACTGTGTTGTGGCTCGTCCCGCCAACCCAGGCATCAACGTCCCCGGGACGTCCGACTGCCAGGAAGAAGTCGCCGTCGCCCTTCACGTTGATCTTGACGGTCCCGCCATGCAGCGTGCGGAGCTTTTGGTCAATAACGGTCAGGGGTGCTGCGGCCTGCTCACCTGAAACGGCGGCAGTGAAGGTCTCCGAGGGAGCCCAGATGGTCTTCTGGCCGATACCGGCCAGAAGAGTAAGGAGGCCGAGCAGCACGAGTGCGACTGCAGTCTTGAAACGCAAGGAATCACCTATCATCAGCGGGGGTTTACTTTCAATGATAACGGTTTTATTACTAATGGCTCAGTCGGCACCATAATGTTGGCCGGTCCGGGGCCCCTGACCGGCTCCATCCGGCCGGTGGCAAGGCTGCTGATAGTGTTTGCGAAGATCATCACACCGGGCCCGCAGCAGCGGTCCCATGCACGGTAAGGGCAGCAACCACCAGTGACGGAACATCAGGAATCACCGGCCGTAAGCCCGCAGGAGGAGCCTTCCAGGGACTCTTCGGCCGACTCCAATAACGGAGCGCCGCCGCCGCAGCCCGTGCAGCCTTCACCGGATGTTCCGGCCGGCCGCCGGCACCATTTCCAGGCTTCTGGATTGAGCGCCCTGGTCAGCAAACTTCGCCAGCCGCTTCCTGGCGCACAACCTCGCCGACGGTTCGAAATGCCGCCGGACCAAGTCCAGGCTGAAACGGCTGTCGGCGACTCCGGCAGTGCCGATGCAGCGGCGGCCCAAACTAGCGTCAGGATGCCCTTCCAGCATCCGCTCTATTTCGGTTTTATGGGCACGGCGGGAGTGGGCTGCGCGCTCCTCTTCTTCTGGATCGGCAGCAACATCACCCAGCTGCTGCTGTGGATCGTCACAGCACTCTTTATCGCCTTGGGCCTGGACCCCGTGGTCCGCTGGCTGGAGGGGCGGAGGATTCCCCGCCCTGCGGGCATCCTGGTTTCCGTTGGCGTCCTGGCGGCTGCAGTGGGCGGATTTATTGCCATCCTGATACCGACGATTGTTGAACAGGTCACGGAGGTGGTGGAACAGGCACCCGTCTGGATCCGCGACTTCATCAACTCGGAATTTTTCCGCAGCCTGGATGACCAATTCGGCGTCCGGGACCGGATCAATGAAGAGCTCGAAAAATTCGTTAACAATCCGGAGGCCATGAGCGGCATCTTCGGCGGCGTCGTGGGTTTCGGTTCAACCGTAGCCAATGGCTTGTTTGGCACGCTGATCGTCCTGGTCCTCAGCCTTTACTTCCTGGCGGCCATGCCTTCGATGAAACGGTGGGGCTACCGGCTGGCGCCACGCTCCCGGCGGGCACGGGTGGAAGTCCTCTCAGAGCAGATCACCAGGTCCGTGGGCAACTACGTCATCGGCCAGGTGGTCGTGGCGGTCCTGAACGCAACGTTCGCGTTTATCGTCATGTCCATCCTGGGCATTCCCTTTGCAGTGCTGCTGGCCTTCGTGGTGGCCCTGCTGGCGTTCATCCCGCTGGTGGGTGGCATGATTGCCGCGATCGTCGTGATCCTTATCTCGCTTACTGTTGGCTGGCAGACCACCGTGATCTATGCGATCTGCTACTTCGCCTACCTGCAGTTCGAGGCGTACTTCATCTCGCCCCGCATCATGCAGAAAGCAGTGGCAGTCCCTGGTGCCGTGGCAGTTATTTCCGTCATCGCCGGCGGTTCATTGCTGGGCATCCTCGGCGCCCTCATCGCCATCCCCACGGCCGCGGCCGTCCTGCTCCTGGTCAAGGAAGTCTTTATCGTCCGCCAGGACAGCCACTAGGCACTTTCAGGCCTGCGCGACTGCCACCGGTCCCGCCCACTCCTGCGGCAGTCCGTGCAGGCCCGCACCTTGGTCCGTGACGTCGTCGACGATCTCGTTCAGTACCCGCGATGCCTGCTTCTCCCCCACCCACAGGTGCTTGGCGCCCGCAACACCAACGATCCGTGCCTGCGGAACCTTACCGAAGCGGGCAGTGGCTTCGTCGGGTTTGAGGTAGTCGTCATGCTCGGGAACCAGGACCGTCAATGGTTTTCCGACAGCTGCCCAGGCCTCCAGGTCCTCCTCGCCGGCCCGGTGCAGTGGCGGCGAAAGCAATACAGCACCCTCGATCTGCGATGCGACGGGCTCCACTGCGCCGTACATCAGCGCCAGCTCGGTGCCAAAGCTCCAGCCCACCAGCCAGCGGTTGGGAAGGCCGCGGTCTACGGCGAATCGGACGGCCGCCTCGACGTCGTAGCGTTCGCCCTTGCCCTCCTGGAACTGCCCCTCACTGCTTCCACGTGGCGAGGAAGTTCCCCGGGTGTTGAACCGGAGCACCGCAATCCCGGCAAGCGCCGGCAGACGGTACGACGCCTTCCGGTACACGTGGGAATCCATAAAGCCGCCATGGGTGGGCAGCGGGTGGAGGGTGATCAGGGTAGCCGTGACGGCTCCCGATTCAGGCAGCGCCAACTCCCCTACCAGGGTGAGCCCGTCTTCGGTCTGCAGCTCCACATTCTCCCTGCGGGCAGGAAGGACTGTGGCAGCCCGGATAGGCGACGGGGTGGGCTGCTGCTGGAAAACGTACGACGACGGGTCAAAAGTCATGCCTAACAGCTTAGCCGGGTGCCGCACAGCCCGGCTGTTGTGCACATTGCAAGGCGCTCACCCGCAGCTTGCCGTCACCGGTACCGGTAGGTGCGCCCCTGCCAGCAATTGGAGTGCCAGTGCCGCCGCTCAGCCAGGCCTGCCGGACCACCAAAGATGTGGTCATCCTTCCAGACCACCAAATGGGCAATTCCTGGCGGGACGTCACGCGAGCAGCCCGGGCAGATGTAGGTCTTCTCAGCGTTCCTTGCAGTCATGGTCCGCACAATCCAATCCCCGTCCGGAGCACTCTCGCGGCGCGCAACTCCGGACCGCGCACGCTCCAGGTCCAGCTCCGGCACGGATTCTTCCTTCCGTGCCCCGGGACGGCGGGGGCGATTCGAACGTGGCATTCCTCTACGGTACAACCCGGTAGTCTTGTCCGCGTGCGTCTTGTCATAGCCCGTTGCTCAGTTGATTACGTCGGCCGCCTGAAGGCCCACCTCCCGCTTGCCACCCGGCTGCTGGTGGTGAAAGCCGACGGCTCCGTCCTGGTCCATTCCGACGGCGGTTCCTACAAACCGCTGAACTGGATGAGTCCGCCTGCCACGCTTCGGGTGTCCAGCCCCGATGACGTAGACCTTGAAACGGGCGTAGTGGAACAGTGGACCGTCCAGTCCGCCAAGACAGACGACAGATTGATTATCAATATCCACGAACAGCTCCACGATTCCGCACACGACCTCGGTGTGGATCCGGGGCTCATCAAGGACGGCGTCGAGGCAGACCTGCAACGCCTTCTGGCCGAACAAATTGAAACCTTGGGCACTGGGTTCTCCTTGATACGCCGCGAGTACTTCACGGCGATCGGGCCGGTGGACATCCTCGCCCGCGATGCCAAGGGGTCTACCGTCGCCATCGAACTGAAGCGCCGGGGAGACATCGACGGAGTTGAACAGCTCACCCGGTATCTCGAGCTGCTCAACCGGGATCCGCTCCTGGCACCTGTGCGCGGCATCTTTGCTGCCCAGCAAATCAAGCCGCAGGCCAAAGTCCTGGCGAATGACCGCGGCATCGACTGCATCACGTTGGACTACGACGCCATGCGCGGTGTGGACGACAGCGAGTCCCGGCTGTTCTGACCCAGTCCCGGAATGCGGCAGAAGCAGCCATTTCAAGCCTGACCATGGGATTCACCAATTTTTTACGCGAAATTTATCTGATGGGTCCCTCAAACCGTTGACCTGACGCAACTGCCGTGGAATTCTTAGATCAGTCTTTGTGTAGGTGTTTTTCATGCTCGCAGGACATGTTGCGAGCGCGAAGCTCCTGCAACGCCGGACCTTTTTGGGGGACAGCAAGTCAGGATTCTTCTCGCGGAGTAACCAGGGCAGCACGCAGTGTGCTGGACTGAAATTAGTTCCACAATGAGGAGAAATAAATGGCACTGGGAACCGTCAAGTGGTTCAACGCTGAAAAGGGTTTCGGCTTCATCACCCCGGACGACTCCGATGGAGACGTCTTCGTCCACTACTCCGAAATCCAGACGGGTGGTTTCAAGACCCTCGATGAGAACCAGCGGGTTCAGTTCGAGATCGGTCAGGGCGCCAAGGGCCCCCAGGCTACCGGTGTAACGCTGGTCTAGTCCCGGCGGTTTTCCGGCAGTCCGCCGGTATCCACCACCAAATGATCCTCGGTATTTATACCGAGGATCATTTTTTGTGGTCTGATGCCGGAGGCATCCACGAAGGGCAGGTACCTAACGCCAGGTGCCTACCCCCACAACCGGTCCGGCTTCCAGCCAGGAGGACAGGCCCGTATACGCATCAAACTTCATGGCCAGCTGGACGTCGCGGCCCTCGTAGCGGAGATCTACAATCACAACGCCTGGCTGGACCCTGACGAGTTCGCCTTCAGTGGGTGCCCTGCGGCCCAGGAGTTCCAGGGAACTGCGCTTGAACGAGTACCGGGGCCTCATGTTCAGCGAGAGGAGCTTGAACCACTCCAACTCCTTGTCCTGATAACGACAAACCCCCATCTGCCAGCGGTTTCCCGCGAGGCAAATGGAGGCGTCCACGGTGCCAAGGGCACGCCGTAATGCGATACGGCGTGCCCCGGAGAGGCACAGTGCAATAACCAGCAGTCCCAAAACGACTGCCATGGCGATGAACGGAAGACTCGGTGCGTCCATCAAAGTAGTACTAGCGGATCCCTGCAGTAGCCGCGTCGCCCAACTGGGCGTTGTCGGCAACAATAACCACCCGGTCGTTGTCCACGGAGAAGAACCCTCCGTCAACAGCTACCGACAGGCGGTCACCGGAAACCGGCTCAATGGCCAGTTCACCTTCGGCCAGGATCGCCAGCAGTGGCGAGTGGCCGGGCAGGATCCCAATTTCACCATCGCTGGTACGGGCCTTCACCATCTTGGCCGCTCCGGACCACACGAAGTGGTCCGCCGCGACAATCTCAACCTCAAGCTCAGCCATATTACTTGGTCTGTTCCTGGATCTTGGCCCAC
>JAPSJV010000045.1 GCA_031178005.1 Pseudarthrobacter sp. | reverse complement strand
ACAAAGGACGGCGCACCGGCAGATGTTCCCGGCCGGCGCGCCCTGGCCACGGCAAGCGACTTTCCGGAGGCAGCTGAACTGGTTGCCGGGCTGTACGACGAGTTTGGTTTCGACACCGTCAACGTCGGCCCGTTATCCGAGAGCTGGCGGGTGGAGCGGGACCGCCCGTCTTACGGAATGAGGCAGAACGCGGAAGAACTGCGGGACAACCTGGCCAAAGCCCCGCGCGTTATCTAGGTAGTTCTCCGAAAATTCCGAAGGCCCAGGAGCCGCCGCCAGCCTGAACCGGGAGGTTCGGGCGGCGGTGGCTCTGCTGCTTTCCGGGCAGCGCGTGCACTGCGCCGTTCACGCCAGCGCTGCAACTCGGCGTCGACGTCGCGTGTTTTGGTTATCACCGGCGGCCCGCCCTGGAGCTGCCTCCGGGCGTCGATCACGCGCCGGTTGAAGTCTTCAAGAATGTCCCGGACCTGCTTCTCGGTGTACTGCGCGTCAAGCCGGACATCAAGCTCAGCGTCTTCCTTGCGCAGCAGGATGGCCTTGGGGCCGAGGCCGCTGACGTCTTCGCGCTGCAACAGGCCCTTGACCCACCAGTCCGGATCATGTGCATCACCGAGATTCGGGATCGGCTTTCCGGCGTACTTGAGATTGTCGAACTTGCCCTGCGCGATTGCTTCCCGGACCAGATAATCGGCTCGCGCTGCCTCACTGGTCTTGCGGCGCTTTTCACGGTCTGCGGCTTCCGCCGCCGAGAGCTCGGCTTCCTCCTCGGGAGTGATCCCGGCCCCCCGGTAGGACCGCAGCTCGGCAAGACGCTCCAGCCGCCGCCGTCGGGATTCCTCGATACCCATAGCGCGCCACCGCCCTCGTCTGCCTGGTTCTCACTGCAACAAACTGTTCCTTTTCCAGTATGCCAAGCCCGTCCGGCATCCGCGTCCCCCTCCCGAAATTCCCCCCCGGCACTTCCCTTGCAAGCCGCACCGCCCGGAGTTACTGGTCGCGAAATAGTAAGCAGGATTACTCTTTGAACGGGAGGCATGCCCTGTTTACCAAGCACTGATGGCCGGACAATTTCAGCCGAATCGGCTCCAGCCGGTTCGGTCTCGTCGAAGGAAAGTGGTGGGTACTGTGGATTCAACTGTATGGATTTGGGTGGCTGTTGCTGTTGTCGTTGCTGCGCTGATCGTGGTGCTGCTGCTGGCCACCGGACGGCGGCGGAAGGCCTTGCAGGAGAAGCGCGATAATGCGCACCGCGAAGAGGCCGCAAAGATCCGCCGGGAAGCAGAAGAACGGGAACTCGACGCCCGGGAGCGTGAGGCAAAGGCCACCCGCGCCAGGGCCGATGCGGAACAGGCACAGGTTGACGCCGCCCGGCTGCGACAGCAGGCAGACCAGCAGGCCACGGAGGCCAAAACGCTGCGTGACGATGTGGAGCAGCGGACGCGGAAGGCGGATGAGCTTGACCCCGACGTCAAAGTGGACGGGGATGGAGCCGGCCGCGGAGCCTCCCACCGCGGCGCCGCCCATGGCGACCATGCCAATCCTGACCGGGAGGGCACGCACGGGGATCACGAAAATCCCCGGCATGGCATCTGAGCGTTGGTTTCCGCCCGCTGAAACCCGCTAGCCCAGTTTGCCGCCCAGTCGCTCGCGGATGAGCAGGCTGGCGTCGTTCAACCCGACGATCTTCACGTCCTTGCCGTGGTTGCGGTACTTCTCCGTGATGGCGTCCAGCGCGGCGACGGTCGAGGCATCCCACAGGTGTGAGCCCTGCATGTCGATGACCACATGGCCGGGATCGTGGGCATACTCGAACTGGGTGTACAGATCGTTCGAGGAAGCAAAAAAGAGTTCCCCGTTCACTACATAGGTGGCTGTTTCTTGCCCATCCACGGTGCTCACGGTGCGTTTCACGGTGACGAAGTGCGCCACTCGGCGGGCAAAGAGGACCATGGCCACCAGTACTCCCACGCCGACGCCGATGGCCAGGTTGTGCGTGGCTACCACCACGATGACGGTGGCAACCATGACCGTTGTTTCGCTCTTCGGCATCATTTTCAGGGTTCTCGGGCGGATGCTGTGCCAGTCGAACGTGGCCCAGGAAACGAAGATCATCACGGCAACCAGGGCGGCCATGGGGATCACCGACACCACGTCGCCCAGGACCACCACCAGGATCAGCAGGAAAACCCCGGCCAGGAAGGTCGAAATCCGGGTACGGGCGCCGGAGGCCTTGACGTTGATCATGGTCTGGCCGATCATCGCGCAGCCGCCCATTCCGCCAGTGAATCCGGTGACGATATTCGCGACGCCCTGACCCCATGCCTCACGGGTCTTGTTGGAACGGGTGTCGGTGACGTCATCCACCAGCTTGGCGGTCATCAGCGATTCGAGGAGCCCGACGAAAGCCATGGCAAGGGCGTACGGGAAAATGACCTGCAAAGTTTCCAGCGTGAAAGGAACGTTGGGGACCAGGAGCGATGGCAGCGATTCCGGCAGATCGCCCTTGTCCCCCACTGTGGGCACGGCCACCGATGCCAGCACGGTGATCAGGGTCAGCACCACGATGGCAACCAAGGGAGCCGGAACGGCCTTACTCAGTTTGGGCAGGCCAAAGATCATCACCAGGCCCAGCAGCACCAGCGGATACACCAGCCAGCTCACACCCAGGAGTTCGGGAACCTGGGCCATGAAGATCAGGATGGCCAGGGCGTTGACGAATCCCACCATGACCGACCGTGGAATGAAGCGCATCAGCCTGGCCACGCCGGACAAGCCCAGGACAATCTGGAAAAGACCACCCAGGATGACCGCTGCGATGAGGTAGTCCACGCCATGGGACGCCACCAGCGGCGCGATAACCAGGGCTATTGCACCGGTTGCAGCGGAAATCATGGCGGGCCGGCCGCCCACAAAGGCGATCGTGACAGCCATGGTGAAGGAGGCGAACAGGCCCAAACGGGGATCGACGCCGGCGATGATGGAGAAGGCGATGGCCTCCGGAATCAGCGCAAGGGCCACCACCAGGCCGGCCAGCACCTCTGTCTTCAGCCTGCGCGGGGATTTGAGGGTAGCGCGCACCGACTGCAGCTCTTCCGGGGTTTCTGCCGGGGCATCCCCTGCGGTTTTGACGGCCATTGACGGCTCCATTCGTGGATAAGGGAAGCGCCGGCAGCGCCTGGACGAGGAAAAAGTGGCAAGGAGTCGGGGCGCATTACCGCGCCGAGGTGGAGAAGGCCCGCAGCCATTTTCCACTCCAAACCTACCCTAACGTAATGGTAGGGTTTGAAGCGAACAGGACGGAGGCTCCATGACCGTGAAACCCGGCGGCTTGACCATGCATATCGGTGAGCTTGCGGAGCGCACCGGCCTGTCCCTGCGCACTATCCGGCATTACGACGACGTCGGACTGCTTCCGGCGCAGGCCCGCACCGGGGGCGGCTTCCGGGTGTACTCCGAAGAGGACTTCGAGCGGCTCATGGTGATCAAGCAGATGAAGCCCCTGGGGTTCTCACTGGAGGAGATGGGCGAGATTCTTGGTTACCTCTCACAGTCGAACAGTGACCCGAAAGCCGCAGAGTCCCGGCTTCACGAATTCCTTGACCGGGCCATCCAGCAGCGGGCGAAAATGGCACGCAACCTGGCGCAGGCGGACGAGCTCATCAGCACCCTCAGTGGCCGTTTCACGCCGCAAACGGAGTCGGAGGCACCCGTCAGGCCTGAGGCGCCGCTCCCCGCGGCCGGCAGCACGCCTTGAAGATGCAGATCCTGCCCGCGGACTTCGCTGACCCTGGGCTGGGCCGCTTCCTGCAGGCCCACCTGGACGACATGGCTCCCACCGCGCCGGCCGAAAGCCGCCACGCCCTGGACCTCGCCGCGCTCCAGGCCCCGCACGTGCGCCTATGGACTGCCGTGATTGGCGAAGACATCGCCGGAACCGCGGCCCTGGCGTCAGCGCCCATCCTGGAGCCCGGCCATGAGGAACTGAAGAGCATGCGGACGGACCCGGACAGGCGGGGCCAGGGAATCGCCTCCACCCTGTTGACCCACGCGCTGGCCGACGCCCG
The DNA here is from genome assembly GCA_031178005.1 of Pseudarthrobacter sp. Taxonomy (GTDB): domain Bacteria; phylum Actinomycetota; class Actinomycetes; order Actinomycetales; family Micrococcaceae; genus Arthrobacter. The sequence continues at coordinate 3,863 of JAPSJV010000045.1, read as the reverse complement.
GTCGCGGAACGTCCGCAGAATCTCCCTCGAGACCGGAAGCATGGACTTCTTCAGGCCCGCTCGCATCCTGTATGCGGAAGCCGGATTTGCGCCCTGCCCGCCGTTCGGGTCCTATGCCGAGGATCCCAACAGCGTCTTCATGACACTAAAGTTGCAATGACACTGATGCTGTAGACGGCCTGCGCTGGCGCTATCAGGGCCGGCGCTGCTCCGCCAGGATGCCGTCAATCTGGCTCATGGCTTCCTTCAGGCCCTCTTCCATGCCCATCTCCAGCATCTTTTCCAACTGGTCCTCGGATTCGAAAATGGAGTGCACCGTCATCCGGGTGCGGCCGTCGCCCGCATGCTCGAGTGTGACCACCGCATGCGTAGTACCCATCTCGGCTACCGGCTCGCCGCGGTCGTCTGCAAAACCGTCGTCGAACTCGAGCCTGTTGGGCGCATCGACGGCGGTGAAGCGCCACCAGCCACGGGCTTTTTCCCCGTCCGGGCCCGTCATGTAATAGCTTGCCGTGCCGCCCGCGACGAAGTCATGGTCTTCGAAGGTGGCGGGCCAGGTGGGCGGACCCCACCAGCGCTCCAACTGCCGGGGATCCTGCCAAATCTCCCATACACGATCGACGGCGGCGTCGAACTCCGCTACGAAGGTGAGGCTGAGTGCCTCCAGGTTTTTGGTGGAACTGATGACTGCCATGACGTACCCCTTCCCGTTAGGCCTGCTTTTCGTTTAAAAGGTCCACGATGAGGCCGGCCCGCTGCCGCCACAACGCTTCGTACCCGTCCAGCAGACTGCGCGCCTTGGCCAGCCCTTCGTGGTTTCCCCGCACGATCTGCTCCCGTCCGCGCTTCTCCTTGGTCACCAGGGAGGCGCGCTCCAATACCGCCACATGCTTCTGGACGGCGGCAAAGCTCATGGCGTACAGCGAAGCAAGGCCTGACACCGAAAATTCCGACGTCGCTACCCGGCTGACGATGTCACGCCGGGTTGAATCCGCCAACGCCTGAAAGACCTTGTCGATGTCCGGGGCACTTCCCTGATCTACAACCATTTGGTTGTACGTTAGGCCGCCTCGCCCACAATGTCAACGTTTTTTTGCCGCGCTGACAGACATGGCAGCGCCCCGCCCGAAGGTTCATGGAAAACCCGGGCAGGGCGCTGCGGACACAACGAGGAAAGGCGTCAGACCGATACTGCCGCTGACGTCAAGGCGGGGGCCAGGGCCGGAACCAGCAACCCAGTCATGGCAACACCCTCAGCCTCGGGCAGCTCGAGCCCAAGAACAGCAGCGAAGGTGGGGGCCTCGTCCAAAATACTGCGGCGTCCGGCGTGCGTTCCGGGCTGGAAGTCCGGGCCGTTGGCGATGAACACCGGCTGCGCTCCGTGCTGCGGGGCGTGCCCATGATTACCGAGGTAGCCGGAAAAGTCGCTGTCCTCCACCAGGACCACGGGGCGTTGCTTCCAGTCCGCCCCCAGCAGTACCCCGGGCTCCGACTCGACGACAAACTCGAAGGGGCCGGCCAGCCCATACAGGGCCTTGGCCTCGGCGACGGTGTGGATCTTTTCGATCCGGTACGCAGGCTCGGCCTCAATCTCCTCGAGGAAAGCTGCCACCTCGGCACGCCTGCCGGCGGACAGGCCGTCTGCCAGGAACAGCTGGGCGGAGAAGCCTGCGCTGAGGCAGAAGATGTCGTAGTCCACCAGTTTTCCGGACTCATCCACCCGCAGGAAGCCGCGGTCCTTGAACAACGTGTTCAAGGAGGTGACCTGCTCCGTGGCAAGGTGGCCGTGGTCGCTGACAATCACGACGTTGGTGGTGTCGGCGTTGCCGGCAGCGTCGATGGCCGCCAGCAGCCGGCCCAGCTGGCCGTCCACCTCACGAAGCGCCTCGTGCACCGCCGGTGTGAACGGTCCGGTCAGGTGACGGGCCGCGTCGACAGCAACCAGATGCAGGAACATCACGTCCGGCTGCTCCTGCGCGAGCACTTCCTCGGCGATGGAACAGGCGAACTCGTTGAAGGTCCGTTTCGGCGCCCAGGTGATCTTGTCGCGGTGCCGGGGGTAGTGGTTCTCAAACACGTTTGCCGACGCAGTGCCGCGGTACAGGGCTTCTTCGCTGCCCCACCGCTTGGTGTCCCAGATCTCCGGCATGAGGAAATCGACGTCGGCCTGCGCGGTCACCGGCCACTGGATGGCACTGGTGGTAAGCCCGGCTTCCTTCGCTTTGTCCAGCAGCGTTGGCACCTTGATGGCGCTGCTGTACCAGAACCATTCGGGCTCCTCCTCGCCCGGCTGGAACTGGAGGTTGTTGTAGATCCCTGAGGCAGCGGGACCACAGCCCGTGAGCTGTGCGGCGTGGTTCGGATAGGTCACGGTTGGATAGACGGCTTCGATCTCCGCGAGCGCTGCATTCTCCAGAAGGCGCGCGAACGTGGGCAAGGTGCGGGCAAACTCGAAGTCTTCCCCCACCATGGCGTCAACGGAGACGACGACCAGCTTGTTCGGTGTCACTGTACGTTCTCCTTAGGCTGACATGACCTTTTCGAGGTCTTTACGGTGGTCGTCCATGATGTCCTCGAGCTTCTCCTGGAGCCCGGTGACGGTAGCCGTGACGTCGGCGTTGTCGCCGTACACCTTGGCCATGGCTGCGGCAATCTCAGTAGCGGCGGACTGGTACCACATGATGGGATCGGCGGTCTCGGCGTTGGGCAGCTGCTTCAGCGCCACTCCGAAGTTCGGGTCCTGGGCCACCAGGTCCTTCACGGTGCTGGTTTCCAGGGCTTCCTTGACGATCGGCAGGTAACCGGTGCTGGCATGCCACAGCGCGGAGTTTTCCGGCTGGGCCAGGAAGCGGAACAGCTCGGCGCAGGCGTCCTGGCGGTCCTGGGATTCAGCCTTCACGATGGACAGGCCGGATCCGCCGGTGGGCACCTTGGTTTCCTTCTGGTTCTTGCCCAGCATGAAGGCGGTGCCGATCTCGAACTCCGCGGCCTTCGTGGCACCGCGCAGCGAGGCCGTGGAGCCGTGGCAGGCAGCGGAAACGCCGGTGGTGAAGTCGGTCATGGCAGCCTGGGCCATGTACCCGAACTTGTCCTCGTGGATGAACTTGGCCTTCCACTGCAGCCAGTTCCGCACGGGATCGGAGTCTGCCGTTACGGTCAGGCCGTCCGAGAAGGACCCTCCCCAGGCGCGGACGTGCGCCTGGCCGAACCAGCCGTCGTCTGCACCGAAGGCCATCGGCATCAGGGGACGGCCATTGATGTCGATTTTCTTCAGTTCCGGTGCGAACGTTGCCAGGTCATCCCAGGTCTGGGGCCCGGTCTCAGGCAGGCCCAACTCCTTGTAGCGGCTCTTGTTGAAGTAGAACAGCGGAGTGGACCGGGCGAACGGCACCACATAGGTCTCGCCGGCGGCCTTGCCCTCGTTGACGAAGTTGTCCAAATACACGTCAAGGGACCAGTTGTCGTCGAAGTAGCTGCCCAGCGGCGCCAGGGCCCCGGAGGAGTAGAACTGAAGCCACTGCAGTTCCGGGAAGCAGACGATGTCCGGCACCTGGCGTGCCTGGAGTGCGGCAGTGAACTTCTGGTTCAGGTCAGCGTAAGTGCCCTGCGACTCGGCAGCGGCGTAAATCTCCGTCTGGGAATCGTTGAAGAGCTTGAACTGGGCCTGTACCGCTTCGAAGTTGACGCCGGTGAACGGCGCCCAGAACAGGATGTTGGTGCGGCCGGCATATTCGGGCGGCACATTGACTCCTGCCTGGCTGAAGTTGCTGCGCAGGTTGGACGCTGACTCCGCGGCGGCTCCGCTGTTTCCCGGCGCACCGCAGGCAGCGAGGCCCAGGCCGGCCCCGGCGAGTCCCATGGCG
>JAPSJV010000029.1 GCA_031178005.1 Pseudarthrobacter sp. | reverse complement strand
TGATGGAGGACGCCGCCACGGCGGAAATCTCACGCTCGCAGCTGTGGCAGTGGATGTTCGCCCGGGCCATCACCGACGACGGCGAGATCGTCACCCACGAATGGGTCAGCGAGCTCCTCGACGAAGAATTCTCCCGCCTGGAACGCTTCGACGGAGACCGGTTCGAGGACGCCCGGGACATCTTCGAGGAAGTCACCATGAGCCCCGAATTCCCGTCCTTCCTGACCCTCCCCGCCTACGCCCGCTACCTCACCGAGGCCCGGGAAAAGGCCACGGCAGAGGAACTGGCCGCGGCCTAGCGCGCCAATAAATGTCCGCCAGCCGGGCCGGCACGCCCTTCGCAACAGGAACCCCCGAAATCCGGGGAGCCGGCCCGGCGGCGGAAACCCCCTGAAGAAGGCGCGGCACCCGTCAAGGCGATCCCCGACGCTCTCTCACTTAATGCAATAAAACCACCGACGCTCTCTCACTTTCCTCAAGAAAGTGAGAGAGCGTCGGTGGTTAAGCTGCGTTAAGTGAGAGAGCGTCCCGGGAAGGGGGAGGGAAGGACGACGACGGCGGGACCCGTTAGCGGCCCTTGGGCACCAGCCGCACGGACAACGTCGTGCAAAGAAAGAACACCAGTACCGAGGCCACCACCAGCAGCAGCGGCGGGGTCCAGGACTGGCTGGCGTTGTGCACAAAGCCCATCAGCGGCGGTGCTACCGCCGCAAAGCAGTATCCGACGCCCTGGACTGTGGCTGACATCCGTCCGGCCGATGCCTGGTCCCTGGCCAGCCGGATGGTGGCGAGGAAAATCAACGTGATCCCGCCGCCTTGGGCGACACCGCCAAAGAGGGACCAAAGCCACCAAAGCCCGGGCGCCAGAAGCAGCCCGGCGGGAACGCTGGTCCAGAGCACTCCCAGGGCGACCGCCGTCGTAGTTGTACTGAAGTATTTGGCAGCAAACGGAACCCCCAGCGCCCCCACAATGGCGAGCAGCTGGAAGATCGAAGATCCCGCGCCGGCCTGCGAAACTGACATTCCCAGCTCGTCATTGAGGTAGCTGGGCAGCCAGGCCGTCACGGCGTAATAGGAGAAGGCCTGGCCGGCGAAGCCTGCCGTCAGGCCGGCGGTGATCCACCCGGAACCCCGGACCGCAGTGAGCCGATCGACTGCATCGCTGCCGCTGGCTATTTCGCGGGGAAGCAACGCCGGGCGGGGACCCACGGCCAGGACCCAGACCACCACAGCGGCCACTGCCAGGACCCCGACCGATGCAAGCGCAATCCGCCAGCCCGCCAGCTCCGCCAACGGAGCAGTGGCAGCAGAGGTCAGGAATGAACCGATATTGAGGGCCGCCGTATAGATGCCCATGGCGGCGCCCTGACGCTTGGGCCGGAAGTCGCGGCGGATGATCAGCGGCACGGCGATATTGCCTACGGTGATGGCCAGCCCGATGATCACCGTGCCCAGGATCACCATGGCCGGGCCGTCAATCGAGCGCACCACCACGCCCGTGAGCACCCCAAGGATCGTCAGCGTTACGGCAAATTCCGCGCCGAATTTCCGCGCAGCAAGCGACGCAATCGGAGCCGCGAGGGAAAAGCAAAGGACCGGAATACTCGTCAGCAAGCCCAGCACGACCGGTGAAAACCCCAGGTCAGCCTGCATCAGGCCAACCACCGGCGCCACTCCCACAAAAGGACCGCGGAGGTTAAGGGCCAGGAGCACGATGCCGGCGATCAGGAACGCGCCGCCCGGGAGGTGCCAGGGAAACCGGCGTCCCGGGGGCGTTTGGTTTGCTTTCATCACCTTTATTGCTATCACGGCGGTCGGCGGCCCGAATTCATCCCCTCGCGCCGATCGCTGCCTTACGATGAAAGCCACCACGGAACGAAGGGCACCGCCATGAAGCACCGTCTTGCCATCCTCGATGACTATCAGGATGTGGCCCAGGGATTTGCCGATTGGGCTTCTTTGGAGGACGACGGCGTTCGGGTCACCATGTTCCGCAAGCCTTTCCCGTCCCAGGACGCTCTGGTGGCTGCGCTGGCAGATGTGGATATCGTCATCGCCATGCGGGAGCGCACAGCCTTTCCCCGGGAGGTCCTGGAGCGGTTGCCCGCGTTGAAGCTTCTGGTCACCACCGGGATGGCCAATGCCTCGATCGACGTCGGGGCCGCGCGGGAAAACGGCGTTACCGTGTGCGGCACCTCCGGCTCGCCCGCCGCGGCCCCCGAGCTCACGTGGGCGCTGCTGCTTTCCGCCGCCCGGAACCTTACCGCTGAAGAGCGGTCCCTCCGGGCCGGAACGTGGCAGACCGGTGTGGGGTTTGAACTCGCCGGAAAAACCCTGGGCATTGTGGGCCTGGGCAAGATCGGCCAACGGATCGCCGGTTACGCAAACGCCTTCGGCATGGAGGTCCTGGCGTGGAGCCAGAACCTGACAGCCGAAACCGCCGAAGCCTCCGGCGCAAGGCTGGTCAGCAAGACTGACCTTTTCCGCCTCTGCGACGTCGCCACCCTGCACCTCCGGTTGTCCCCGCGATCGGAAAACACGGTAGCTGAAGAAGAACTGCGGCTGTTGGGGCCGGAAGGCATTCTGGTCAACACCGCCCGCGGTCCCCTGGTTAACCAGGACGCTTTGGTGCGGGCACTGAGCGATGGCTGGATAGCCGGGGCTGCCCTGGACGTTTTTGACCAGGAACCGTTGCCTCCCGCGCATCCACTCCTGTCTACGCCAAACACGGTCCTCTCACCGCACCTTGGCTACGTCACGAGGGAAAGTTACAGGCAGTTTTACGGCGGAGCTTTCGAGGACGTCACGGCATGGCTGGCAGGCAAACCGGTCCGGGTGCTCGGGGCCTGACAGGCTATCCGACGGCGGCCTGGAGAGTTGATTCGATGGCCGCTGGGGACAGCACATGCTGGGTGACCAGTTGGCTGGCGCCGACGACTGCAGCCTGGTCCCCGGCGATGGACGGCACAATCCGCAGATGTGTTGTGGCCAAGGGCAGCGAGCGCCGGTAGACAACCTCGCGCACTCCCGCCATCAGATGTTCGCCGGCCTGTCCCAGGCTTCCGCCGATCACAACGACTGACGGGTTCAGCAGGTTCACCACCGTGGCAAGCACGTCCCCAACATCCCGGCCTGCCTGGCGGAGCACCTGGATGGCCTGGAGGTTGCCCTCGGAAACAAGGCCCAGCACGTCGCCTCCCTTGGCCGCCGGCACTCCCTGGCGCTGCAGTTGCGCTGCCAGGGCCGGACCCGAGGCCAGTGCCTCGAGGCAGCCGTGATTGCCACAGCGGCACATAACGCCGTCACCGCGCGGAACACGGACGTGGCCCAGATCCCCCGCGGTGCCGTTGGCGCCGCGCTGCAGCTCGCCATTGCTGATGATGCCTGAGCCGATCCCGGTGGCCACCTTGATGAACAGGAAGTTGTCTTCCGTGGGCCAGTGCGCTGTGCGCTCCCCCAGGGCCATGATGTTCACGTCGTTGTCCACCAGCACAGGGACGGGCAGCGTGCGCTGGACGTAAGCAACGACGTCGAACCCGTCCCAGCCCGGCATGATGGGCGGTTTGACCGGTTTTCCGGTGTGGTGTTCCACCGGGCCCGGCAGGCCGATCCCCACCCCGGCCAACTGCACCAGGCTCCACCGTGTCCGGGCAAGAAGCGCCTTGCCTTCTTCGACCACCCGGTCCAGCACCCTCTCCGGCCCGTCCGCAACGTCCTGGTCCAGCCGCTGTTCGGCGATGACGTTACCCCGGAGGTCAGTCACGGCGACGATCACATGGGTGGCGCCGACGTCGGCTGCCAATACGGCGCGGGCGGTGGGATTAAAGGCAAAGCGCGACGGCGGCCTGCCGCCGCTCGAATGTGCCTCACCTGCGGGACCCACCAGGCCAGTACTGATGAGGAGGTCAATGCGGGAGGCCACTGTGGACCGCGCCAGGCCGGTGACAGCCGCTAGTTCGGCGCGCGTTCGTGCCTCGCCATCACGAAGGAGCTGAAAGAGATCGCCTGCCCGGGCCAGGTTGCCGCCGGCTTCGGAAGGGTGTCCGGCAGCGGGCACTGCGCCCTCAAGGAGCGGTTCGGTGCCGGAGTTGGAGGTCATGCAACAGTGATAGCACAGCGCCTTCTGCTTGTCACAAGCCATTAAAGCCGCCACCAATCATCCATCTTTTGCTTGACTCTCGTCAAAAGTAATTCTAGTTTTAGGAGTGAGCCCGTTCACTTCGTCAAAGGAAACCTGCGTACATGCCCTACTCAGTCCAGCTGTATACCCTGCGTCATGCCATTGAGGCCGATCTGCCCGGCACCATCCGGCGTGTGGCAGAGATCGGCTTCACCCAAGTAGAGCCGTACAACTTCGTCGCCAGGGCAGCAGAACTGGAGTCCGCGCTGAAGGACAACGGGCTCACGGCACCTTCCGGGCATGCACCGCTGCTCTCCGCAGACCAGGACGAAATCTTCCAGACCGCCCGGCGTCTCGGCATGGGTACGGTCATCGATCCATTCCATTCGGCGGCTAACTGGCAGTCGGCTGAAGACGTCGAGGCCACGGCAGCCGCCCTGAACGCTGCCGCAAAAAAGGGTGCCGGCTACGGAATCCGGGTGGGCTACCACAACCACCAATGGGAACTGGAGTCGATCATCAACGGCCGAACGGCCCTGGAGTACCTGGCCGAACACCTTGATCCCGAGGTAGTCCTTGAAGTGGATACCTACTGGGTTGCCGTAGGCGGGCAGGATCCCGTGGACATCCTCACCCGGCTGGGTGACCGGGTGAAGTTCATCCACATCAAGGACGGCCCACTGACCACGGACACCAAAGCCCAGTTGCCTGCCGGGGAAGGCAAGGTAGCCGTCCTGGATGTGATCGCGGCTGCTAAATCCCTGGAGGTGGGCGTCGTGGAATTCGATGATTACAGCGGCGACATTTTCGACGGCATCACCCGTAGCCTGGCCTTCCTCACTGCGGCTGAAGCCGGAGCCAACGCATGAGCGGCCTGGCTCCTACCGGCAGCGGACCCGTAGGCGTCGCCGTCATTGGTGCCGGCAACATCAGCAAGCAATACCTGGACAACCTCACCACCTTCCCGGACGTAAAGGTCCTTGTGGTCGCTGACCTTTACGAAGAAGCCGCCAAGGCCCGGGCGGCCGAATACGGCATCCCGGAGTGGGGCGGCGTGGACGCCGCATTGAGCCACCCGGATGTCGAGATCGTCGTTAATCTGACCATCCCCGCAGCCCACGTGGAAGTCGCCACCGCGGCCGTAAAAGCCGGCAAGCACGTCTGGACAGAGAAACCCTTTTCCCTTGACCGCGAGTCGGGAATCGATCTGATCAAAACGGCTGACGCGGCTGGGATCCGCCTTGGGTGCGCCCCGGATACGTTCCTGGGGGCAGGCCTCCAGACGGCGCGCCGGATCATCGAACGCGGTGATATCGGCATTCCGCTCACGGCCATGACCACCTTCCAGACGCCGGGCCCTGAATCCTGGCACCCCAGCCCGGAGTTCCTCTTCCAGCGCGGCGCCGGTCCGCTCTTTGACATGGGCCCGTACTACCTCACCACGCTCATCCAGACATTCGGCTCCATCCGCAAGGTTGCCGCCGTGGGCTCCAAGGCGAAAGACGTACGCGTGATCGGAGCCGGCCCAAAGGCAGGCCAGGAATTCACCGTTGAGGTGCCCACCCATGTCTCAGCCATGGCCCAGTTCGAGAGCGGCGCCTCATCCCACAGCGTTTTCTCCTTCGAATCGCCCCGCCAGCGGATGGGCTTTGTGGAAATCACCGGCACGGAAGCCACACTCTCGCTGCCTGATCCGAACAACTTCGACGGAGACGTGAAGCTGTGGCGGGCCGGTGAGGAAGACTGGACTTCAATTCCAGCAACCGGCCCCGCCAACGGCCGCGGTATGGGCGTGCTGGACATGGCACGTTCGCTGCGGGCCGGTGTGCCCCACCGTGCTACGGGCAATCTCGCTTATCACGTCCTGGACAGCATGGTCTCAATTACTGAGTCCATGGAATCCGGTACGTTCGTTGACGTCGCAAGTACCGCTCCGGTTTCCCCAGCCCTCCCCGAGGACTGGTCGCCCGAATCTGCCACCCTTTAGGAAAACCATGACCTCCCAGTACACAACGAGCGACTCCCGGGAACCTTTGGGTGTCGCCATGATTGGCTACGCATTCATGGGCAAGGCCCACTCGAACGCGTGGCGCAACGTGGCCAGCTACTTCGACGTACCCGCTTTCGAACAGAAGGTCCTGGTCGGTCGCGACGCCGCCCAAGTGGCCACGGCCGCCGCCAGTTACGGTTGGACGGAATCGGCCACTGACTGGCGTTCCGTTATTGAGCGAAGCGACGTACATATTGTCGACATCTGCGCCCCGGGCTGGATGCACGCCGAGATCGCCACTGCGGCGCTGAAGGCCGGCAAGCACGTCCTGGTGGAAAAACCGCTGGCCAACACCATCGCCGAGGCCGAAGCCATGACCGAAGCCGCAGCTGCAGCGCGAAGCCGCGGCGTGCAATCAATGGTCGGGTTCAATTACCGCAGGGTCCCTGCCCTTGCCCTTGCCCGCCAGTTGATCGCCGAAGGCCGGCTCGGCACCGTCAGGCACGTCAGGGCCGCCTACCTGCAGGACTGGCTCTCCGACGCCGAATCCCCCATGACGTGGCGGCTCCGGAAGGAAACCGCCGGGTCCGGCGCCCTGGGCGACATCGCGTCCCATGCAATAGACCAGGTGCTGTTCCTCCTGGGCGACGCCGTCACCGAGGTCTCCGGCCGTCTGCACACGTTCGTGGATCGCCGTCCTGGGGCGGACGGCCCGGAAGATGTCACTGTCGACGACGCCGCCTGGGCAACACTGTCCCTCGCCTCCGGAGCAATCGCGTCGGTGGAGGTCTCCCGGGTCGCCACAGGCCAGAAGAACTCACTCAAGCTGGAGATCTACGGTGACAAGGGCGCCATACGCTTTGACCTGGAGGCCCTGAATGAACTCGGTTTCCTGGACGCCACGGCTCCTGTCCGTGAACAGGGCTTCCGGCGGATCCTGGTCAACGAACCGGAGCATCCTTACCTGGGCGCCTGGTGGCCGCAGGGCCACATCATCGGCTGGGAACATACCTTCACCCACCAGATCCGGGACTTCCTGACAGCGATCAAGGCAGGCGAAGAGCCCTCGCCGTCGTTCGAAGAAGGCCTCAACGTCCAGCGCATCCTGGCCGCCGTGGAAGAATCCGCGGCAGACAAAAGCTCGTTGGTCCAGGTAGCCACCATCCACACTGAAGGAGCCTGAAATGCCCCGTCCGTACACCTTGTTCACCGGCCAGTGGGCTGACCTCCCCTTCGAGGAAGTCGCCAGGCTCGCCTCCGGCTGGGGCTACGACGGCCTGGAAATCGCCGTATCGGGCGACCATCTGGATGCCTGGCGCTGGGACGAGCCCGGCTACGTCGAATCCAAGCTGGCGGTCCTGGAAAAGTACAACCTCAAGGTCTGGGCGATCTCCAATCACCTCAAAGGCCAGGCGGTCTGCGATGACCCGATCGACTTCAGGCACCAGGCCATCGTGGGGGCCAAGGTTTGGGGCGACGGTGATCCCGAGGGCGTGCGCCAGCGTGCCGCCGAGGAAATGAAGCTCACTGCCAGGCTCGCCAAGGCACTGGGTGTGGATACTGTGGTCGGTTTCACCGGATCGTCCATCTGGCAGTACGTCGCCATGTTCCCGCCGGTGCCTGCCAGCGTCATCGATGCCGGTTACCAGGACTTCGCAGACCGCTGGAACCCCATCCTCGACGTCTTTGACGAATGCGGCGTACGTTTTGCCCACGAGGTCCATCCGTCCGAAATCGCCTATGACTACTGGACCACCGTCCGGACCCTCGAAGCGATCGGCCACCGGGAAGCCTTCGGCCTGAACTGGGATCCCTCGCACATGATGTGGCAGGGCATTGATCCTGTCTCCTTCATCTGGGACTTCAAGGACCGGATCTACCACGTGGACTGCAAGGACACCAAGGTCCGCCAGACCGGCCGCAACACGGTGATGGGCTCGCACCTGGCCTGGGGTGACCCCCGCCGCGGCTGGGACTTCGTCTCCGCCGGGCGCGGCGATGTGCCCTGGGAATCGTCGTTCCGGGCCCTTGCCGCCATCGGCTACGGCGGCCCCATCTCGGTCGAATGGGAGGACGCAGGCATGGACCGGCTGCACGGGGCCCCGGAGGCCCTGGCCGCGCTGAAGAAGTTCGATTTTCCGGCGTCCAACACGTCCTTCGACGCGGCCTTCAGCCAGTAGCGGGAACAGGGTGCCGCGCGTACCAGAGCTGCGGCACCCTGGCCGCGGACCCCAGGCAACAAACTAGAATGCGGGCATGACCCATAGGATCCGCAAGGCAACAATGAACGACGCCGGGGCCCTGGCTGAGCTGGCGGCCGTCACCTTCCCGCTGGCGTGCCCGCCGTCGTCGTCGCCGGAGGACGTAGCGGCCCACTTGGCCGGAACATTGAGCGAGCGTCACTTCGAGGGGTACCTGGCGGACCCGGAGGTGACCATCCTTGTCATCGACGTGGACGGGGCCCTGCTCGGCTACAGCCTGCTGGTGGACCGCCCCGCCAGGGACCCGGACGTGACGGCCGCCCTGACCCTGCTTCCGTCAGCAGAGTTGAGCAAGTGCTACGTCCATCCGGACCACCATGGACTCGGTGCGGCGGCGGAACTCATGCGGGCAAGCATCCAGGCAGCAGCAGACGCCGGCTCCGCGGGGATGTGGCTGGGCGTCAACAATCAAAACGCCCGGGCTGTGCGCTTCTACGAGAAATCGGGGTTCCGCAAGGTAGGCACCAAAACGTTCAAGCTGGGCCGCGTTATGGAGCACGACTACGTCATGGAACGGGCCTTGGACCAAGCCCCCTAGCTGCCCTGCGCAGGCTCTCCCACCGCGAGGTCCTGGTCCAGCGGCGGCCGCGGCGTCCTGATCGTTTCCAGGCCCGCGGGCAGCCCGGTCAGCCGTCCTTCGTTGTTCCGGGCCTCCACGACTACGCGGGAATGCCCCAGATGGACGTTCTCCGCCCGGAAGTCTCCCATGGACCCGGGCAGGATTGGTGCCAGGTGCACCATGCTGCGGGTGAAGTCCGGATCAAACCGCAGCAGGATCCGGGCGAGCTGAATGGGAGCCGCTGCCGCCCACGCTTGCGGGGAACACGCCGTCGGGTATGGCACGGGCCCGGGGAAATCCTTGTGGTCGAAACCGCAGAAGAGCTCCGGCAGCCGGCCATCAAAGTGCGAGGCCGCTGAGAAGATTGCGCTGGCAACCCTGCTGGCTTCCTCGACGAATCCGTATCGCATCAGTCCAGTCGCCACCAGGGCGGTGTCGTGCGGCCAAACGGAGCCGTTGTGGTAACTGACCGGGTTGTAGGCGCCCATGCTGGATGCCAGGGTCCGGATGCCCCAGCCGGTGAACATATCCGGCTCCATCAGTCTCGCGGCAACTGCCGGAGCTTTATCGGCGTCGACGATCCCTGTCCAGAGGCAGTGGCCCATATTGGAGGTGCAGGCATCAACTGGCGTTTTGTCCTTGTCCAGGGCGACGGCGAAGTACCCCCTGTCCGGCAGCCAGAAACGCTCATTGAACGCGGTTTTCAAGGCAGCCGCCTTGGCTGCCCAGTGCTTCTCCGTTGCCGGGTCACCGGCGCAGCGGGCCAGCAGTGACCGGCCAACGTACGCGGAGTGGACGTATGCCTGGACCTCGCATAGTGCGATGGGCGGCTCAGCGATCCTGCCGTCAGCGAAGTTGATGCCGTCCCACGAGTCCTTCCAGCCCTGGTTGATCAGCCCGTGCTGATTGGGACGCAGGTACTCCACAAACCCGTCGCCGTCGCGGTCGCCGAACTTTTCGATCCATTCCATGGCGCGGTCCGCATGCGGCATCAGGGAGTCGATGACGTCGTCCGAGAGGCCCCAGCGGCTCAGCTCGCCCAGCATGCTGACGAACAGCGGCGTAGCATCCGCTGTTCCGTAGTAGGCGGTCCCGCCCAACGACAACCCGGCGGTCACGCCCAGCCGGATCTCATGCGGAATGCGCCCGGGTTCCTCTTCCGAATCCGGATCCACAGCGTTCCCCTGCAGGCCCGCCAGGGTTTGCAGGGTGCCGGTGGCAAGGCTGGGGTCCACCATCAATGACATATAGGAGGACAGCAGCGAGTCTCTGCCGAACAGCGCCATGAACCACGGGGCACCCGCGGCGACGGCCGCACGGTCCCGGTGCCGGGGATCAAAAATCCGCAGAGAACCCAAGTCACGCTGGCTGCGGTCCAGCACATTTTGGACGTTTGTATCCGAGACAGTAATGCGGGGAACCCCTTCCACCCAGTCACGGTGCCGGCGCACTCCGGGCCGGTGCTGCGGGTGGCTGGCCTCGCTGAATGGTTCAGCAGGAGGTTCGCCGTTGATCAGTGGCACCACAATGATGGTGGTGGACCACCGCCCACGCGGTGGAATCTTGGCGCGGAACCGGAGGGATCCCTCGCTCGCGAAGGCTCCCCGGGCGCGGATGGCCGAGCCGCGGCGCTGGCCGTTGCGCACAGCTTCCAGCAAGATCTCACCGTCGCGGACCTCGCGGTTTACGCTGGCCGCAGTGGCCACCCGGCCGCCTTTGACTTCGAAGAGATCCGCCTGGTCCGCATCCACCAGCAATTCAATGTCACAGTCCACGGCCTCGGAGGAGTAGTTCTCAAGCGTGATGTCGTCCTGCAGCCCCGGGCCCACGTGGCGCTCCTGCCGGACTACCAGAGGGCTGTCGAAGCGGCCGTCGGGCCATCGGGCACGTCCTACAAAAACGGCACGGAACGCTTCGGGTCGTTGGGCCACCAGCGGCTCGCGCAGGGCGTCGTTGATCCTCAGGACCCAACGCGAGATGATCCGGGTGTCCTGGTAGAAGGCCCCGTTTGTACCGCCGTCGCCACTGATATCCCCGGTGCCGCCGGAGATGCAGAAGGATGATCCCTCCACCACTGTCATGGCCCCGGATTCGGTGGCGGCTGCCTCCGTGTCAGCATTCCATGCGGTCATGGGAGGACTCCTTCCTCCGGGTCCTCGCCCGGATAGTCCGTGCGGTTCGATGCTTTGGCGGCTGGTCCCTCTCTTTGATTGTGGTGCAGGCGGCGACGGTCCGGAACCCCCTGTCCGCTGCCGCCGTCGAGAATCTCCTGAAAGAGGTCCAGATGGTTCCGCACCATGCGTTGAGTGCTGAAAAACTGCAGGGTGCGTGACCGGCACAGTGCCCTGTCCAGCTCCGCAGCATGGGGAAGAAGCCCCGCCAGCTTGTCCGTGGAAGCAAGGAAACCGGTCCGGCCATGGTCAACAATTTCCGGCGCCGATCCGATGGGCGTTCCCACCACGGGAGTACCTGTAGCCAACGCCTCGATCATGACCAGCCCGAACGGTTCATGCCACTGGATGGGATTAAGCAGCGCCAGGGCCTCGCCCATGAGGTGTTGCTTGTCGGAGTCATTGATCTCGCCCACGAATTCTTCATTGCTTCCCAGCAGCGGCTCAATGGCCTCCTGGAAATACGCCACCTCGCCCGATTCACGCATTTTTGCCGCAATCCGCAAAGGTATTCCTGCTTCGCGGGCAATGTGGATGGCTTCATAGACCCCTTTGTCCGGGCACATCCTCCCAACAAAACACACGTACCCGCCCTGCCCCGATCCGGAGCGCACCGAGCCTACGTCCAGTCCGTGATGGATCACGCTGTCCACTGGGAAGCCAGCTCTGGAGACCTGGTCGCGCGAGATTCCAATGATCGAGGTGTTGCCGGACATGGTCCGATAAACGTCCACGGCTGCGTCATCGAGGAGACCGTGAATGGTGGTTACAACGGGGATTCGCGCCGGCCGCTTGGCATACAGCGGCCCCGCGACTGTGTGGTCGTGGATGATGTCCACGCCATCCAGGGCTTCATAGGCCCTGATGACCTGGCTCAGTTCCGAAACCGCTGTCCCCATGGCATCGGGGTCTGACTTGCGCATTCCCGGCGCAAGGGGAACCGGGCAAGTACTGTCAGTGGGCGCCGCGAGCACCACCTGATGGCCGGCGGCGTCAAAACCCCTGGCCAAACCATCAACAACACGTTCTGTGCCGCCGTATGTCGTGGGCGGAACCGGAATCCACGGACCGGCAATGAGCCCAATCCGCATCATTGCCTCCCAATTTACTGGCGGAGGACCGGACGAACGGCGTCCGGAGGCTGCTGCATAACCTACTCCAAAGGTTATGTTCCGCTTCTGCCGCCGGGCAAGAGAAACCGGATAGACGGAAGTGCCAGGGAATGCCTGCTGCCGGGCGGTGGTTGCCGCAGGTATGAAGGTTGAAATCTGGTCAGATGTGGCGTGCCCGTGGTGTTTTATCGGTAAGAGGCGGTTTGAGGCGGCGTTGGCGGATTTTCCGCACCGCGAACAGGTTGAGGTGACGTGGCGCAGCTACCAGCTGGACCCGTCGCTTCCGGAACATTACGACGGCGGCGAACTGGAGTACCTCAGCAGCCGCAAGGGATTGCCGGCAGAGCAGGTCGTGGGAATGTTCGAGCATGTGGCAGCACAGGCACGCGGTGAAGGATTGAACTTCGCCTTCGACGATGTGGTGGTGGCCAACAGCTTTAGGGCCCACCGCCTCATCCACCTGGCGGCGGCCCACGGCAAGCAGGGTGAGGCCAAGGAGCGTCTCCTGAGCGATCACTTTGAGCACGGCAAGGACATCGGCAACAGCGATTACCTCACCGGTATTGCCCTCGAGCTTGGTATACCGGCGGCGGAGGCAGCAGAGCTCTTCAGCTCAGACAAGTACACAGCTGAAGTGCGGGCGGATATCAGCGAGGCCCGGACCCTGGGCATCAGCGGTGTGCCCTTCTTTGTCATCGACCGCAAGTATGGCCTCTCCGGCGCGCAGCCTGCGGAGACTTTCGCCGCAGCGCTCAGCCAGGCCTGGCAGGAAAGCCACCCCCTGGTCATGATGGGTGCCGCACAGACAGGCGGCGCGGGGGCAAACGATCAGTCCGCGGAGGCCTGCGGACCGGACGGTTGCAGCATCTGAAAAACCAGGCGGAGAATGTCCTTTGCTGACACAATGTCTCACGGACACTTTGTTTGCTGACACATCGGGATAAAGTGTCCGCATGCCCAGGATCTCGGCCACCAGCAATGCCGCCCAACGAGCAGAAACCCAGCGCCGTATCCTCACGGCTTTTGGCGAATTGCTTTTTAGCCATGGCCTGCCCGGCCTGACCATGACAGACGTGGCCAGGCATGCAGGGGTCGGCCGGACGGCGGTGTACAACTACTTCGCCGATATCGAAGAGCTGCTGATCTCCTACGCACTGGATGAGACAGAGCGGTTCCTCGCAGAACTTCGTGATGCCCTCGCGGAGTTGCCCAACCCGGTGGACCGGCTGGCATTGTATGTGCGCGCCCAGGTGGAGGACCTCTCCCGGCGCCACCTGCCACCGGGACCGGCCATGGCGGCGGTACTGTCGCCGTCGTCGTTCGCAAAACTCGCGGACCACGTAGGCGACCTAAGCATCCTGCTGCAGGACATTCTGCGGGCAGGCATGGAGGAGGGCTACCTGCCGGAGGCAGACGTACGCGAACAGGCGCAGCTGGTCCACGGCACGCTGTCCTCCAGCGCCGCCCGCGGCAGCGATGAACCCGCAGAACTTGAGCGGCGGATAGCCCGCACGGTGCGGTTCATCCAGGCAGGCGCAGGTGCAAGATTTGACGACGCCGGCCGTCCGGTCCGCCTTGCGGAGGCGGCAGGTGCGCCATCAGTTGAGCCCGGCGGGGCTATCCCTGGCCGGCCGGAAGCGGCTGGATAACGGGCCACGGAGCCGGATCAGCAACCCTGCGCGTTTCCCGGGGGCAGCTGAGTTTCCCTGGCGTCTGGTCAACAAGTTCGACGGCTGCCAGCTCTGCGTAGTCGGTGGAGACAATCAGGTCCACGCTGGCGTCGGTACGGGCATCCTGGAAGTAGTCCGAGCCCGGCAGGTGGCGTTGCACCGCAAAGGCCGCTGACTGGCCTGCCGCGCCCGAGACGACTGCAGCCACACCACGGTAGGTAGCGTCTGAATTCCCGACTTCCGCCACCACAAATTGGCGCGCAAGCAGGGCATCGGCGGCGGTCCGCGCCAGGCCTGGCTTCTTTGTGGCGTTAAAGACGTTGACTGTGACCGACTCAGGCGGCACGTAGTCGAACGTGGTGCCGGGACACAGGCTCGCCGTCGTCCGCGGTTCGTTCACCGCGGCCGGAAGTTTGATGAACCCGTTGATGATGCCCAGCGCAACCAGGCTGGCGCTGATGATCAAGGCCGCCAGCAGTACCAGGACAACACCATGGAAAATACGGCGGCGCATCCGGACAGGGTTGTCGGCTGCTTCTTCCTGCTCTGTGAAGGTAGCCCGCAAATCAGGGCCTGTCACCACGCGGTGCCCGTGGTAGACACTTACGTCCTTGGGTTTCCTAGCCATCTATGACCAGCACGCGTGCGTGGATGGCGGTGCGCTGATGCAGGGCGCTGCGGACTGCCCGGTGCAGGCCGTCCTCAAGGTAGAGGTTGCCCTTGTACTCCACTACATGCGGGAAAAGATCACCGAAGAACGTGGAATCCTCGGCCAGCAATGCCTCCAGGTCCAGGGTCCGGCGCGTGGTAATAAGTTCGTCCAGGCGGACCGGGCGCGGCGGGAGGGCGGACCACTCCTTGGGCGAGTTGTAACCATGGTCGGGGTAAGGGCGTCCCTCGCCCACAGCTTTAAATATCACCCTGCAAGACTAGGCAGCATCGTCCCCGATTGGGAACGTCTGGGCGTGGGCGCGTCGAGGTTGTAGCCAAACGGTGATCATCCCAACTGACAGAATGGGGACCATGACTGCATCTGGCTCCCACTCTTCACCGGCTCCCGGTCCCCGCCATCCGGCCGAGCCCCCGCTGGCACTGCTCCTCGACGTCGACGGTCCCATCGCAAGTCCTGTCACCCGCGATGTCCAGCCGGGCATCATCACGGATTTGCTGGCCCTCGCAGGCGCCGGCATCCCGGTCATCTTCAACACCGGCCGTTCCGATGCCTTTATCCGTGAGCAGGTGATGGAGCCCATGATCGCGGCAGGCATGCCGTCCGGAACCCTGATCCACGCCATCTGCGAGAAGGGCGCCGTCTGGTTCAGCTACGACTCCGTCGGCGCAGGCCCCATCCACGTGGATCATGATCTTGCCGTCCCTGCCTCCTACGGTGATGACGTTCGGCGCCTGGTAGCTGAGGACTACGCCGCCCATATGTTCTTTGACGAGACCAAGCGCGCCATGGTTTCCGTGGAGCAGCACATCGCTGTCAACAACGCCGATTATCTGGCGGAGCAGAAGCTGTTCGACGCCGACGCCATGGATCTGATGGTCCGCCACGGCCTTGGCGTGGTCCGACTGGACCACCATGAACCGGATTCTGATGACCAGGTGGACTACCGGGTGGATCCCACCATCATTTCCACGGACATCGAATCAGTCCGGTTGGGCAAGGACCTCGGCGCCAGCCGCGCAGTGGAAATGCTGGCCGCGCAGGGCATCACCCCGCAGGCCTGGCGCACCGTGGGCGATTCCCGCACGGACTACGCCATGGCTGACTGGCTGCACCATCATGAGCACCAGGTCAAGCACGTGGATGTCCGGCCTGCGGACGGGGTCCCGGTCAAGCCGTATTCGGTCCTTACCGCCGCTGACCTGCAGCTGGGTGCAGAAATCATCCACGACGACGCCGGAGCGGCCTTCCTGCGCAGCTGGCGTGAGTGCTTGGAAATCTAGCCGGGGAGACTTTGCCGCTGGGTCCGGTTTTGTGGCCGGGTTTATCATTCTGATAAGACCACTTACATAAACCGCACGGAGAAAACCATCACAGAGCTAACCATCCAGGACGACGTTTACTATGGCGGACAGGCAGCGGTAGACCCGCGCAGCCATGTTGAAGTAACGTCGCCGGCAGCTGTCGAACGGCTGTTGAACCGCCCGGACATCGTCCGCCACAAGGGCCGCTACGCCGTCATTAACGTCAACCGGACGCCATACCAGGCCATGGTGGAGGACCTGCTGTTCATCCGCGGTGTCCTGGCTGCGGCCGGCCTGGACTATTTGCTGGTGCGCGGCAACAACGACCGTCCGGTCATTGCCCTGGACTGGAAGGACCGCAAAGCACTGCGGGCCGCCCTGGTGGAAGCCTGCCGTGACGAGCCCGTGTACTCGATGACCGTTGACGCCAAGAAGAAGTCCTCTGTACTGGTTGCTGACGGCGAACTGTCCCCCAACCGGCAGGCACGCATCTTCCGCCTCTACCGGCCCAGGGTGGAACCCAACGGCGGCTTCGAGTTCGGTTCCTCTGCGGGTGTGCAGCTGGAACTGTGGAGCTTCGAGCGCGATGAAGTGACGCTGCCCATTGAGAACTCCTTGACCAGGCGCACCATGCGCTCCCAGGACGCCGTCCGCGGGACCGTGGAGCGGTACGGTCATACCTGGCCCACCATTGAGAACATGTTCGCGGACCACGCAAGCGACATCAGCTTCGACGTCGACATGGTGTTCTCCTGGGTAGATGGCAGCTCACCCGAATACATCGCGGCCCGCCGATCGCAGATGAAGGACGTTGTGCTGGGCGAAGGCGACGACCATGAAGCCCGGTTCCGCCAGATCAACGAACTGAAGTACGCGCTACGCTCCGTTTACATGTTTGCACCGTGGGTGCGCCGGATCTTCATCGCCACAGACTCCCCCGCGCCGGAGTGGCTGGTGTCAGACCACCCGTCCGTCACCATCGTGCGCAGCGAGGAATTCTTCAGTGACCCGTCCGTGCTGCCGACCCACAACTCGCAGGCCGTGGAATCGCAGCTGCACCACATCGAGGGCCTGTCGGAGCACTACCTGTATTCCAATGACGACATGTTCTTCGGCCGGCCGGTAGGCCCGGACATGTTCTTCACACCCGGTGGCATCACCAAGTTCGTTGAAGCCGAGACCAGGATCGGCCTCGGGGACAACGCCGTCGAACGCAGTGGTTTCGAGAACGCTGCCCGCGTCAACCGGAAGCTGCTGTGGGACCGGTTCGGACGCATCACCACTCGCCATCTGGAGCACTCTGCGGCGCCGCTTCGCCGCAGCGTCACAGCGCAGATGGAAGAGGAGTTCCCGGAGGAATTCCGCAAGACTGCGGCCAGTCGGTTCCGGGCAGCGGACAACATCTCCGTCACCAACTCCTTCTACCACTACTATGCGCTGCTGACCGGGCAGGCTGTCACCCAGACCGCAGCCAAGGTGCGCTACGTGGATACCACCATGCGATCCGGGCTGAACTACCTGCCCAAACTTCTGCGCAAACGGCACATGGACTTCTTCTGCCTCAACGACGGCAGCTTCCCGGAGGTCCCGGCGGAGGAGCGGGCCAAGCTGGTCACAGACTTCCTGGAACAGTACTTCCCCATCAAGGCACCCTGGGAACGTTAAGCCGTTCCTGTTCGCCTTGGCCGTGTTACCTGCCTTTTCAGCGGCTGCTCCGGGCGACGATCCTCGCCCGGGCGGCTGCCGCTCCCGTATCCGGGATGCGGGATCCAGGACTGATGGGACGGCGAGTCCCGGCTGGAACGGGAGTTATCCCAGTTCAGCTTCGATCGCGGCGAGGACTTCCGGCGCATCCGGCGCCACAGTTGAAGCAAAGCGTGCCACGATCCGGCCTTCCCGGTTGATCAGGAACTTCTCAAAGTTCCACTTCACCAGGCCCGGAAGGATGCCCGTCTTGAACTGGGTCAGTTCCGCGTACAGCGGGTGCTGGTTCTTGCCCCGCACGTCCACCTTGCTGCTGAGCGGGAAACTGACGCCGAAATTGAGCTGGCAGAACTCCGCAATCTCCTGGTCCGTGCCTGGCTCCTGGCCTGCGAACTGGTTGCAGGGCATGCCCAGGATCTCAAACCCCTGTTCCCGGAATTTTCCATACAAGGCTTCCAAGCCCGCGTACTGCGATGTAAAGCCGCATTTCGACGCGACGTTCACCACCAGGACCACCTGGCCCCGGAACCTGCCGAAGTTCGTCTCGCTTCCATCGTTGAGGGTAAGCGGAACGGAGTACAAATCAGTCACAGGGAAGTCCTCGGGTCAGTTAGCAGGGCTGACCCAAGCCTAAGGCGTAAGCGTCTGCTCCAGGACAGCGGTCACACTGTCGGTCAGGATCGCGCTCGGCACTTCCGTCGTGGCCGGCTCGGGAGCCGTGGGCGCAGGATCGGTTGTTGCGGCCGCCGTGGTTACGGGCTCAGCCGTGGCGGGCGTCGTGGTTGCAGAGGAAGTGGTTTCGGGTGCAGTAGTAGGCGCAGGCGCGCTCGTGAGCGTTTCGCTGGGCGCTGGTGCCGGAGCGGTTGTTGGCGTTGGTTCAAGTGGCGGCGCGGGCGCCAGCGTCTCCGACGGAGAAGGTGCCGGGGCCGGCGGGGTGGTCGGCGTCGGCGTAGGAGTGGGCGTCGGTGTAGGAGTGGTTGTGGGCGGGGTGGTCGGCGTCGGAGTTGGAGTGGGAGTCGGTGTGGGTGTTGGAGTCGGCGTCCCCGGGACTGTGGGAGCAGGCGTTGGATCTGGCGTTGGCGACGGCGGCTCGGTAGGCGCGGGAGTACCTCCCGACCAGCTTGGGTTAGAGGGAGGTGCAGGAAGCTCGTGTTCGCCGCCGATGACGTGGTGGCCGCCATGGTCGGCAGCCGGAAGAGCCCAATTTGTGGAGGTTCCTTTGTTGCGGTCCGTCCCGAAGTCCACCATATCGATGGTTGCCAGCTGGTCCAGTTGCTGGATGGGGATCAGCGTCCAGCGGTTCGGGTCCACGTGCCGGCCGTCAAAGATGGTCTCGAAATGCAGGTGGCATCCGGTGGACCAGCCCGTGGTGCCCACCCTCGCGATCACCTGGCCCACTTCTACAGACTGCCCTGCTTTGACGCCAATCGCTTCCAAGTGGTTGTACGTGGTTATCAGGCCGTTTCCGTGGTCCACCTCCACGCGGTTCCCGCCGCCCCAAGGGTGCCATCCCGCTGCGCGGACGACGCCGGCATCGGCTGAATACACGCGGGTCCCGCACGCTGCCGCGAAGTCCTGTCCAAGGTGGAAATCGCCGGCCGCCCCGGAAATGGGGCTGATCCGGAATCCATAGGGGGAACTGGGAGTCCGGGACTCCAGCGGGGACATCAGGAATCCTGCGGGCGGACGCTTGAGGCCTGCCCGCGCAACATTGAGCTCAGGCGTTCCGTCCTTGGCAGTTGTTTTGACGGAGGTCCGGTTGAAGGACACCAGCGCGGTGGGGGCAGCTTCCACGGGAAGGACGGCACCAGTTGCGGGTTCCGGCCCCGCTTCGCTCCTGGCCTCATGGGAGTCGGGGTTGGCCACGGGAAGAAGCGTGGCACCCACAACGCCGGATGCGGTAGTCCCGGCCCGCGTGCTGTTGGGTGGGCTTTCAACAGAGAATCCGACTGCCACGGCGACAGCAAGGAAGCTCAGAGCCACTGCGCGTAACGCAGCGGTGAAGGTGCCTGCAGGCTTCCTTCCAGACCCGGATTCCCGGTGTGATGCCAAGATTGCTCCCCAAATGGTACGAGACCTCAAACAAGGGCGGACGTACCTTCTTATGGGACCACAACGGGCCGCAGTTGGGAACCCCTTTTTATGGGTGGCGAATAGCAATCACAGCGCTCCGCAGTCGCGGGCCGGCGGAGGGGGCAACCTCTCCATGACAACAAAAAACCCGGTCCTGACCGTGGTCAGGACCGGGTTTTTCCGGCGGAGAATGGGGGATTTGAACCCCCGAGGGCGTTAACCCAACACGCGTTCCAGGCGTGCGCCATAGGCCGCTAGGCGAATTCTCCAGTTGCTTCTGAATCAAAAGCAGATACTAGACTACCTGAACTTCGCTGCAACGCCCAATTGACCCGCTTCGGCCTGCCTTTCGGTCATTCAGGTCTTAACGGCAAAATGGACGCCCCCAATGCGCGCCCATTCCATCGGCACACCGTTGAGCCACTGGGTCCGGCCGTCCCACCAGGCCCCTTGGCTCACAACCTTAGGATTGCCCCAATCGGTGTACATGCCCATGATCGACCTTGCTGCGGTGATTAGCAATGAATTTTTGTTGTTTTCGTGCCAATTCCGGGCAGGATGAAGCCATGGCTCAACTCCATGTTCTGGTGATCTACGTGCCGGGCGCCCACACTTCGGCTGTTCTGGCGGCGATCGGCGATGCCGGAGCGGGCCGGATCGGGAACTACTCGCATTGCTCGTTTACCTCCCGCGGGACGGGTCGCTTCACTCCTCAGGATGGCGCTGCCCCGTTCCTGGGACAGGTGGGCAATGCCGAGGAAGTCGACGAAGATCGCATTGAGTGCGTAGTAAAAGAGCACCTGCTCGACGGCGTGGTGCGGGCTTTGCGCTCAGCGCACCCTTATGAGGACCCGGCTTTTATGAGCTGGCCCGTGGAGAGCTGGCGGTAAGGGGGGCCTCCCGGCCGATTCGGGACGGCGGCAAACTTCAGGTAAACTTACTGACGGCCCCTCATGTGGCGTCATCCTGTTGAACTCCCCCAGGACCGGAAGGTAGCAAGGGTAAATGGGCTCTGGCGGGTGCATGGGGGGTCTTTACTATTCCCCCACAGCCCAGCACACTGTCGCACCGGATTGGTAGGGTTTTCCTGTGACCGCAACAACTGCTCTTTACCGTAGATACCGTCCTGATTCCTTCGCAGACGTTATCGGGCAAGAGCATGTCACGGAGCCGCTCATGACGGCCCTGCGGAAGAACCGGGTCAACCACGCTTACCTGTTTTCCGGTCCGCGCGGCTGCGGCAAGACCACCTCCGCCCGCATCCTGGCCCGCTGCCTGAACTGCGCCCAGGGTCCCACGGACACCCCGTGCGGCACCTGCCCCAGCTGCATCGAACTGGCCCGTGGCGGCTCCGGCTCCCTGGATGTCATCGAGATTGACGCTGCCAGCCATGGCGGTGTTGATGATGCCCGTGATCTTCGCGAGCGCGCCACCTTCGCCCCTGTCCGGGACCGCTACAAGATCTTCATCATCGATGAGGCTCACATGGTCACATCTGCCGGCTTTAATGCCCTCCTGAAGATCGTTGAAGAGCCGCCGGAGCACATCAAGTTTATCTTTGCCACCACCGAGCCGGACAAGGTCATCGGCACCATCCGCTCACGCACCCATCACTATCCGTTCCGGCTGGTGCCGCCGGAGCCGCTGTTGGCCTACCTGGAACTGCTCTGCCAGCAGGAGAACGTCCCGGTAGCGCCCGGCGTGCTGTCCCTGGTGATCCGGGCCGGCGGCGGCTCCGTTCGCGATACTCTCTCCGTGCTGGACCAGCTGATGGCCGGCGCCGGAGCAAGCGGCCTGGACTATGAGCTCGCGGTCGCGCTGCTGGGCTACACGCATGCCTCCCTGCTGGACGACGTTGTTGACGCCATCGCCGCATCCGACTCCGCCACCGTGTTCAAAGCGGTGGACCGCGTCATCCAAACCGGCCACGATCCCCGCCGCTTCGTCGAGGATCTCCTGGAGCGGTTCCGGGACCTGATCATTGTCCGGGCCATGCCGGAGAGCGCCGCCGTCATCCTGCGAGGAATGCCGGCGGACCAGATCGCAAGGCTTCAGGCACAGGCCCACAACCTTGGCGCTTCCGAGCTCTCCCGTGCCGCGGACGTCACCAACACCGCACTGACTGAAATGACGGGCGCCACGTCTCCCAGGCTTCATCTTGAGCTGCTGTGTGCGCGGATCCTGCTGCCCAGCGCCGAACAGACGGAGCGGGGCATCGCGGCTCGCATTGATCGCGTTGAGCGGCGCCTCAACTACGCCGGGAACGACGTCTCCTCTCCCACCGCGCTGCCCACGCCTTCACAGGGAACGCCCGACGCCGGCCCTGCACCCACGGCGGTTGCGGCACCTGCGGTTGCGTCCCCGGTTCCAGCTGTATCCCCGGCTCCTGAAGCATCTGCTGGCCGGGTAAACGCTCCCGCTGTTGCTCTTCCTGAAGCTCCTGCCCCATCGGCCTCGGTTCCCGCAGCTTCTGCTCCTTCGTCGGGACCCCAGGCCCCTGCCGCTGCCAATCCCGCCGACTCTGGTCTTGCTGTCCCCACTGGGTCCGCCGCTCCTGATGCACAAGGGCGCGAACAGATCACGGCTCCGCGCGTAAGCACCAGTGACTGGCCGCGTGAAGATTCACCAAAGGTCCCTGCGCCAGCCGCACAGAACGTTCCGCCCACACGTGGCCCCGCTGCAGAGCCGGCAGTCCCGCCTGCCTCGGTTCCGCCAGGTCCGGCTCCCGCAGCCGCATCGGCACCCCCAGCCGAGCGGGCACCTGCGCCTGCACAGTCCGAGAACCAGCCGCCGGTCCAGCCTCCAGCACCGCAACTGCCCGCCCAACCCGCTGCTTCCGGAGCCCGCGGGGATGTTGAAGTTCTGCGCCGGGCCTGGCCCGAGGTCTTGCAGGCCTTGTCAAAGATCAAACGCAGCACATGGGCTCTTGTGGAGCCCAACGCCAAGGTGGCACAATTCGACGGCCAACTACTGACGCTGGCTTTCACCACCAGCGGCCTGGCGGGTGCCTTTGGACGCGCCGACCACTCGGAAAACCTCCGCCAGGCCATCCACAAAACCGTGGGCATCGACTGCCAGATCACGGCCGTCGCCGGCGGTTCCGGCGGCTCCGGGCCTGCGAGCTCTGAACCAAACCCAAAAGCACCAACTACTCCGGACGTCCGGCCGACGTCCGTTGATGAAGCCTGGGGTCTGGTGCCGTCCGGCTCAGATTCTGCTTCCGCTGTAGTTGCGCCCGCTGCAGCACCGGCGTCCGCCGCACCGTCAGCGCCTGCTGGCGCGTCTGATGCCGCAGCTGTGCCTGCGTCCGTATCTGCTGCGGAGCCGGCGTCGGCTGCGCCCGCGGAATCTACGGCGCCGGCAAAGAGTGCCGTGCAAGCTCCGCCCGCAACTCCGGTTCCGGCAGCTTCGACTCCCGCAGCCGCGGCAGCCGCAGCGCCCGCTCCCCGTTCATCCGCCTCGGTGAACCAGCAAGCCGCCGCAAGCCCGGCCCCCACAGGCCCGGCAGCTGAATCCGGCACCTCCAGTTATTCGGACGACGACTGGGGACCCCCCCTGGACGAGGACGCTCCGCCGCTGGATGAAGAGCCGCCCATGGACTGGATGCCGTCTACGCCGGTCCGAAGCAGTTCTGCTCCGGCCGCTGCCGGAATGCCCGCGGGTTCCTCGATTTCCACGGAAGGGTCCGGGCAATCCGACGGTCCGGCCGTCTCATCCGCGCCAGCCACCGCGGGCCCCGCCCAGGCAACCGCAGGCTCTGCGGCATCTGCCGGCGTGCCGGAATCCACAGTTGACGACCCCTGGTCCCGGGCAGTGGAACATGCCCCCGGCGTGTGGCAGGTCGGCTCCACCAGCAACGTCGGCGCAATGCCTGCGGAAGAACAAGCCACCGCACAGGACGAGGCACCCAAAGAATCCGGGAATCCCTCCCCGAGCCCGGCATGGCAAGCAACACCGGAGACTTCCGCTCCGTCCGCGCCAGAACGCACCGTTCCAGCACCCGGGGCAACTGAAGGAACCGGACTGCCGTCACCGTCGTCGTCTGTTCCGGCCGTAAGCCCTGACTCCGGTTGGGGATCGCTGGATTCCGATCCCACAGAACCACGCGAACCCGCCTACGCCATGGCAGGTGCGGCGCCTGCGCCAACCGACGATGCCCCGGCGAGAACTGCAGAACCAGCTCCCGCACAGTCAGGCCGGCAAAGCCTTTACCAACGCCTGTCCAACAGTCCGGAAGCGCAGGCGGGCCGTGCCCGCGTTGCCCAGGCTGCCGCTGTGGCTGCTCCCTACGTTCAGGACATTCCGGACCCCGAGGACGAAACCATCGAAGAGTCCGGCGTGTTCGGCCGTGCCGCCGTCGAGCGTATTCTGGGCGGGAAGCTGATCGAGGAACGTTCCCTGGACGGAAGTCCGCTGCCACCGCGTTTTTAGCAGGCACCGGGGGTGAAGCCTCCGGACCCGCTGCCCAGATCCATCCCGAGCTAATGAGGAAAAAGTGTACGAAGGTGCTGTCCAAGAGCTGATTGATGAGCTCGGACGCCTGCCGGGTGTGGGGCCAAAGTCCGCCCAGCGGCTGGCCTTCCACATTCTCGAGGCCGATCCGCAGGACATGAAGCGGCTGGTCGAGGCCATCACCACCGTGAAGGAGCGGGTCAAGTTCTGCACCGTTTGCGGCAACGTTACCGAGCAGGAACTGTGCAATATCTGCCGGGACCCCCGCCGGGATCCATCAGTGATCTGCGTTGTGGAGGAGTCCAAGGACGTCCTGGCCGTGGAGCGTACCCGTTCGTTCCGGGGCCGATACCACGTGCTGGGCGGGGCGATTAACCCCATCGCCGGCATCGGCCCCGAACAGTTGCGGATCCGCGAGCTGCTCACCAGGCTTAACGACGGCGCCATCCAGGAAGTGATCATCGCCACCGATCCAAACCTGGAAGGTGAAGCGACCGCAACGTACCTGGCGCGCATGCTGAAAACCATCGGCATTGCCGTCACGCGCCTCGCCTCAGGCCTTCCCGTGGGCGGCGATCTGGAGTACGCGGATGAGGTCACCTTGGGCAGGGCCTTCGAAGGTCGGCGCAATGCCCTCAGCTGAGCCAGTCGTCCATGCCCTGATCCACACGTCGCGCCTAATCTTGCGGCCACTGACCGAGGACGATGCCCCCGCCGTTCACCGGTACCGGAGCCGGTCCGATGTCACACAGTTTCTTTCGCACGGCGCCTTGACCGAAACGGAGATCCTGGAGCGGCACCGGCATGCCGTTGCATGTACGCGTGCCTCCACAGGCGACTGGTTCCTGTGTTCCTGGGCCCTGCTGGACAACCAGACCGGAAAGCTTATTGGTGACGCCAGGGTCTGGAACTCCAACGAAATTTCCGCGGAAGGCACCCTCCAGCCCGGCCCCATACCCAAGGACCACGTCCTCATGGGCTACGTGTTGGACCCTGAACATCATGGGAAAGGCCTGGCCCGGGAGGCCGCCGGTGCCATGGTCAACTGGGTCTTTAGCCAACGCAGCGTCAACACGATCCTGGCTGCTGTGTACGAACCCAATCTGCCGTCACGCCGGCTCCTGGAAAAACTGGGCTTCGCCCAGGACCAGTTTGTGCCGGCGTCGGCAGACCGCAACGGAAAGAACCTCGCGTCGATCAGGATGCGCCTGGACCGCCCAACTAAGTAGCAATTGTTACCGTTTACAGGCCTGTAAAGGGCAACAATTGCTACTTAGTTGGGGGACGGCTTAGGCGATTCGAGTACCCCGCGCCAGCTTCTTCGCCGGGGTGCGCAGCGAACGCCAGCCCAACCACAGCATCAGGCCGGCGAGTGCCACCTGCAGGCCCAGCCCAAGAGGCCACAACGGGGTGGTCTGCGCCAGGTAACCGGGCTGCGTCTTGCCGTTGGCACAAGGCTGGCTGGCTTCCGGTCCAGCCAAGGCGTGCCGTGCCCCCTGGCTGATGGATTCCATGGTTCCGCCGCTGAACCCATACGTGCCGCCTGTGCGGTCCGGGTATGGAATAGCGTCTGCCACCACCACAAACGGGTTCATGGCCAACATCCAGGCCACGCGCTCTGTCCGGATGACGGGCACCTCGCGCATCGGGCCCTCGCACTCGTATTCCGGCATGGTCTGGGAAGGGTTTGCCACGTAGTCCCTGTACTGCGCCTGATTGGCCATCATGGTTCCCTGGGACAGGCTGACGCCCAGGCCAAAGGCGATCAGCGTCCCGAACACCAGGCCGGCCACGGTCAAGTAGGTCACCACGATCGAGAACAACGGCCGGCCCGCGAGCGCGGAAATCCCTACGCCCAGGCCACACACGACAGCAAGCTCAACAGCCAGCATCAGCAGCGCCACCAGCACATGCCCCGGCGTCATGCCCCCAAGGGAGACACCGATGATCAGGAAGGGTGTACTGGCCACCAGGAACCCCAGGGCTGCAATCCACGCCGCGCAGAATTTTCCCCACAGGATCTGCCCGGGAGTCAGCAGCGTCACCTGCAAAATGGCCAGGGTCCCGCCGGCGCGGTCGCCGTTTATTGCGTTCGCGGACAAAGCCGGGGCCACCAGCAGCGCAAACAAGAGCACAAAGGCCAGGACCACTTCAAAGATCACGGAGCCCGGCCCGTCATTCATGGCAAGGCTGGCATCAGACGGCATGTAGGAAAGACGCGCCTGCCGGGAGGACTCCCAACCGGCCCACGTCAGGGCGGTGACAATGCCGGTCAGGACAAACCAGATGGCCAGCATGATGTACCAGCCCCGGGAGCGAAGCCGCTGCTTGAGCTCCAAGACCACTACGTCCCTGATTCCGGCAAAGTACCCGCCGGCGGCATGCGTGGGCGATGGCGACAATTCAGTTGCACTGCTCATGCTGTCCGCGCCTCCAGGTTCAGGTAGGTCTCTTCGAGGGCGCCCGTTGCAGGGGCAAAGGAGATGACCCCGACG
Organism: Pseudarthrobacter sp.; assembly: GCA_031178005.1. Lineage (GTDB taxonomy): Bacteria > Actinomycetota > Actinomycetes > Actinomycetales > Micrococcaceae > Arthrobacter. The sequence goes on along the minus strand of JAPSJV010000029.1, from coordinate 6,692 downwards.
TCGGCCAGCACCAGTTCCTTGAGGAGCCGCGCGGCGTCGTCGTCGTTCATCAGCATCAGGCTGACCGTGGCGCGCCGGTTGTCTTCCTGTCGGAACACCAACCCCAGCGCGGTAAGTTTCGCCAATAGCCCCGCACCGTTCGACGCCGTGACAGCGTACCGTCGGCCACTCGCGGCGGCGTCCGCAGTAGTCTGCTGGCTCACCGTCCGCCCGCGGTTGACGAACACTGCGCCGTCGGCAATTTCGTCCAGTTCACTCAGGACGTGGGAGGAGACGACGATGGCCTTTCCTTCCGCCGCCAGCCCGCGGAGCATGCCGCGAAGTTCCACCCGGGATCCCGGGTCCAGGCCTGAGGCAGGCTCGTCCAGCAGCAGGACAGTCGGATTGTGGATCAGGGCCCGGCCCAGGCTGAGCCGCTGCTGTTGCCCGCGGGAGAGCACCCTTGCCGGCTGGTCCGCCAGGTCCGCAAGCCGCACGGTGGCCAGCATCGCGTTGACACGTTCCGGTATCTGCGCCGCAGGAAGACGATAGAACCGGCCCATCTGCGTCAGGATTTCCCGGGCGGTCAGCGATTCCCACACGCCAAGCGTGTCCGGCATCCAGCCGATCTTCTGCCTGACGGCGGCGCGGTGGTGCTGGGGATCCAAACCATCAACCGTGATGGCGCCCGCATCCGGCGCCAGCAGCGATGCCAGCATCAGCAGGAGCGTGGTTTTTCCAGCGCCGTTGGGCCCGATCAGCGCGGTCACCTGCCCTGCCGGGGCGTGCAGGTCCATATGTTCGACGGCGTGAACGGCACCAAAGCTGCGACGCACCGCCGTCGCCCTTATCCCTGGCTCTCCGGGAGTCTGCCCGGGCGTGGGCACCCCGGTTTCTTCTGGTCCTGCACTCATGAGTCCTGCACCTGTTCCCCCAAAGATTCGATATGCATACTGGCTATGCGTCAGCCTACGCCCGATGGGGACACCCGGTACAGCGTCCCGGCAGCAGCGAGATGCAGTCGTAACATGGGCCATTTGCCGCGCCAAATCGGGCCTCGGCGCCGTTTTCGGTCACAATTCCGCGCCCGGCGAACGGCGGCGATAAACTGGGCGCATCAGTATGCCGCACAGTCTTTGGGCCGTTCGGCTCCAGACTGCCCAGAAACCCGATAGACCATTGAAGGTACGCGCATGAGCACGCCCACTACCGAAGTGCACTCCGAGCCCCTGCCCGGGACGCTTCCCGCCAGGTCCGGCGCCACGAAGCAGCTGCTGGTCCAGAAGTTCGGCGGTTCATCGGTCTCCGACGCCGAGGGCATTAAGCGTGTTGCCCGCCGTGTGGTGGACGCCCGGAACGCCGGCAACGAGGTTGTGGTGGTGGTCTCCGCAATGGGTGATACCACTGATGAACTCCTGGATCTCGCCGCGCAGGTTACCGACGCCGCCCCGGCCCGCGAAATGGACATGCTGCTCTCCGCCGGCGAGCGCATCTCCATGGCGCTGCTGGCCATGGCCATCAACAAGTATGGCGCCACCGCCCAGTCCTTCACCGGATCCCAGGCCGGCATGATCACCGACGGCATCCACGGCAAGGCCCGGATTATCGACGTCGACCCCCACCGGATCCGCACGTCACTGGACAAGGGGCACATCGCCATCGTGGCCGGGTTCCAGGGCATGAGCCGGAACACTAATGAGATCACCACCCTGGGCCGCGGCGGATCCGACACCACCGCGGTGGCCTTGGCCGCGGCGCTGGAAGCCGACGTCTGCGAGATCTACACCGACGTCGACGGCATTTATACCGCCGATCCCCGTGTCGTTCCGTCAGCCAAGAAGATCGACACGATTTCCAGCGAGGAAATGCTGGAACTCGCGGCTTCCGGGGCCAAGATCCTGCACCTGCGCTGCGTTGAATACGCGCGCCGCTTCGGAGTGCCGCTGCACGTCCGTTCATCCTTCAGCCAGCACGAAGGCACCTGGGTTATGCCGGGCGCCGACGACAAGATCACCATTCAAGAGGGAGTTGCCTTGGAGCAGCCAATCATCTCCGGCGTTGCGCACGACCGTTCCGAAGCGAAGGTCACAGTTGTAGGCGTTCCGGACATCCCGGGCAAGGCCGCAGCGATCTTCCAGGTCATTGCCGATTCCCACTCCAACATCGACATGATCGTGCAGAACGTGTCCACCCACGGCACCGGCCGCACGGACATTTCCTTCACCCTGCCCATCGTTGAAGGTGCTGATGCACTGAACGCGCTGCGGGCAGCCCAGGCGGAGATCGGCTTCGAGAGCATCGAATACAACGAGAAGATCGGCAAGCTGTCGCTCATCGGTGCGGGCATGCGCTCACACCCGGGCGTCTCCGCAACGTTCTTCAAGGCGCTCTCCGCTGCCGGCATCAACATCAACATGATCTCGACGTCGGAGATCCGCATCTCTGTCGTAACCCATGCAGACCTGCTGGACGATGCCGTACGCGCCATCCACAAGGCGTTCGGCCTGGACAGCGAGCAGGAAGCCACCGTCTACGGCGGCACCGGCCGCTAGGCACACAACAAAAAATGCCGGGTCCCAACAGTGTTTGGGGTCCGGCATTTTTTGTGGAGTTTTTAACGCAGCGACCGGTCCTCGGGGTCGCGCGGAACGAGGTAGGTGGTGCCGTCAGGCCGCCGGACTGTCTCGAACTGGGCGGTGGCGGCTTGCTGCTGTGCGGCCAGGAGCCTCTGGTTCTCTTCCGTCATGGCGTGGTGCAGGTCAGTGCGGGTGGCAGGGCCAAAGAACATCCGCAGCTTTCCCGTCATGCGCATAAAACGCTGCGCCCGGTTTTCCTTTTCCACCGCATGCACTCCTTATCAGGTTCAAAACCAACTACTACAGTGTAGCCTAATAGTTAGTGCACTAACTATTAGCGCAAGCTATGTTGAATAGCATCAGAAACGCAACTTGAGGGAAGAGAGCCATGGCTGTCACCACCGCCACCCCGGAAACCGCCCCGGAACAGGACGACCTCCTGCTGGAGCACCAACTGTGCTTCGCCCTGACCGTCGCCTCGCGCAGTGTGGTGGGTGCGTACAAACCCGTCCTTGAAAAGCTGGGCCTGACCCACCCGCAGTACCTGGTGATGCTGTCGCTCTGGGAATCCAGCCCACGGACGGTGAAGAACATCAGCGACGCCCTGGCCCAGGAACCTGCCACCATCTCGCCGCTCCTCCGACGCCTTGAGTCGGCAGGGTTCATCACCCGGCGCAGGGTGGACGGCAACGAACGTGCCCTGGCCGTGGAACTCACGCCCAGCGGCGCAGCCCTGCGGGACCAAGCATTGGCCGTGCCCGGAACCATGATGGAGAGGCTGGGCCTCACCCGCGAACAGGTGGCAGACCTTCATGCATCGATGATGGCCCTGATAGCCGCAACTTCGCGCTGATCCCAGCCACCCGCTCCGGTGCGCCGCTGCCAGCGGTAGAATTACCACGACCCAGGAGGTCCGGATATGCGCAAGTTTCCCTTCCCGGCCGCGACCATCGTCGCCGCCGTCCTTATTGGATTGCTGAGCGCCTGCTCCGGAAGCAACCAACCGGCCGCCACCCCCACAGAGACAGCTACTGACATGCCTTCCGATTCCCCGGCACCCACCACATCCACAACACCCCCCGACGCCGATTCCACCACTCCGGCGCCGGTGCCCCCGGCACCTACCGATGTCCCCGCCGGCCCCGGCAATGCCGAGCTCTCCATCACCGTTGAACCTGGCGAGGGTGCCGCGGCCATCCACTACACCCTGGTATGTGAGTCCGGCCAGGCCGCCGCGGAAAGCTCACATCCCAACGCGCAGGCCGCCTGCGCCGCCCTGGCTGCCAACCCCAAGATCCTGCACCGCAAACCGGACCCCGCCCAGGCCTGCACGGATATTTACGGGGGCCCGCAAAAGGCCACCGTCACCGGCGTCCTGGACGGCATCCCCGTGGAAGCCAGCTTCTCCCGCACTGACGGTTGCGAAATCAGCGCCTGGGATGCGGCGAAGGACCTGCTGGGCGCTGATGGCGGATCAGTTTAGGACGCTCGCGGCGGAAGAATGGCAGGCCCTGGAGGCGGCCCACCAGGAACGGGTCCGCCGCTATGCCGATCCTTACCTCGCCCGCCGGTCAGCCGGCCGCAAACACCCTGTCGAAGACTTCCTCTTCACCTATTACACGCAAAAGCCCGGGCAGCTGCTGCGCTGGCATCCCGGCGTCGGGGTGGTCCTCACCGGCGCGGCCGCGGCTGAACGGGAACAGTGGAAGCACTACAGACGGCTCGACGCCGGAGAGCTGGCTGCTGCGGGCCTGGAACCGGGGGCAGCAGCCGTCACCGTCGACGGGACTTCATTCCTCAAGGACCGGCGCGAGGCTGTCACCTTCGCGGACATCATCCTGCGGGGAACCGCTGCCCGTCCAGCCAACTTCAGCTGCTTTGGCCTGCACGAATGGGCCATGGTGTACCGGCAGGAAAAGTTTGAACTGCGGCACGAGTACCTCAAGCTCCGCTTGGGTGGAGCCGGAACGGACAGCGTGGTGGAAGAGAACCGGATCCGTTGTACGCACTTTGATGCCTTCCGCTTTTACACGCCGGACGCCACAGCGCTCAACGAGCTCACGCCCAGCCGGGAAAACCAGCGGGATCTTGAACAGCCCGGCTGCCTGCACGCCAACATGGACCTCTACAAGTGGGCCTACAAACTCACGCCGGCACTTCCCAGCAGCCTGGTGATGGACTGCTTCGAGCTTTCCTGGAGGGTGCGGGCCATGGATATGCAGGCTTCACCCTACGACCTCGAAGAATGGGGCTACCCACCCATCCGGATCGAAACGCCGGACGGGAAAGCCGCGTATGTGGAGCACCAGCGGGCCTTCGCGGCTGAAGCGGGGGTGCTGCGGGGACGCCTTTCCGAGGCCCTGGCTCCGCTGCGTCTTGCCCTTCCCTAACTCCCGCTTGCCGTTTCGCGTTGGCCGTTTGTCCGGTTCCCGGCCCAAACGCCGAAGGCCGGCGGACCATTCGCTGGTCCACCGGCCTTCGGTTTGAAGTTGACCTGCTAGATCCCCAGGTCCACGCTGTCCGTTGTGTCGGGCAGTTCGCGCTTCTTCTTTTCCTTCTTTACCTTGTCCTTCTGCTCGGGCGTTGCCCCGGCGGCCTCGTCATCCGGGACAGCAACTGCACCGCCGGGTGTAACCACTACGGAGACGAAGGTCGCTTTGCTGGAGCCCTCGTAGCTGATGCGGCCGATGTAGGACCCCTCAGCCAGATTGCTCCAGTTGAGCGCCAGAGTGCCGCTCTTGCCGTTCTTGAGCTTGAGCGGGTTGGGCGAAACGGTGGCGTTGCCGACGTTCGCGCCCAGCACTGCCGCGTCCACTGATGCCTTGGTTGCCTGGCCGTTGGGGCTCGAGTAGAGGTTGACGTACATCTTGTACACGCCGGCCCGGGGGTTCGCGACCGAAACAGACTCGCTTGCCGAAGCAGTCTGCGCCAGCAGGTTCCGGCCGGTCGGGTCCACAACAATCAGGTCAAAGTCCGCTGTGTCGTCAGAGGAGAACACGGAGAACTTGGCCAGTGGAGCCCCTGCCGGAACCGTCACTTCCTTCACAGCATTGGAGGCATCGGCGGCCAGCGCCAACGGACCGGGTACCAGCTCGATCGCCGTGGAATCCGCCTTGGACAGTCCGTCCAGGGTGATGTTGACCGGCGAGTTGGTTCCGGAAACAACCGGGATCTGACCCGAACCGGTGCCACCTTCGGACGTGAAGGCGATGTTCGACGGTGCCGTGACAGCCTGCGGCCTGACGGCGATGGGCGAGGCAACAGTCTTGCCGGCGCCCTCCCACACCAGGTTGCCCATGGCGAACTGGCCAAGCGCAGCGCCGTTGTTCTCGAACTTCACCTTGAAGGTGCGGGTCTGGCCGACTGCGTCGAAGTTAAGGACAGACGGCGTCACCTTCACGTTGACTCCGGGGACGTTAGCCTGAACCCGGTACAAGCCCGGAGTCAAAGCGGTTACGGTCCTGGTGACTTCGGTCTTGCCGGTCAGCGCACCAAGGGCGAAGGAAGCAACGTTCATGTCCTTGGCAGCCGTGCTGCCCAGCCCCGGGATCCCGAGGTCCAGTCCGGTGCCCTGGATGTACTCCAGGTAGTCTTCCTGGTTGGCATCGTAAACCAGGCCCGGGGCCAGGACATCAGTCACGGCCACCTGGCCGGCGCCGGTGGCGAAGACGTCGCTGTTACGGCTGCCGTCCGCGTTCACCAGGTCGGTTGCCGTGGTCATCATGGCCGACTTGATGGTTGCCGGCGACCAGGTGGGGTTCTTCGCCAGAACCAGCGCGGCAAATCCGGCAACGTGGGGAGCGGCCATGGACGTACCGGACATCATGCCGAAGTCCTCGCCGCCGCTGCCTACCTGGGATACACCGGCCAAGACTGCAACACCGGGCGCGGTGACATCCGGCTTCAGCAGGTCCGAACCGGAGGCCAGGAGCGGTCCGCGGGAGGAGAACCCGGCAATCTGCGGCTGGGGAGCCGTGGGCAGCCCGGTGGTGTCAGTGTTGACCAGCGCGGCCTTGATGTCCGGGTTTGCGGTCACCTTGGCCTTGATCTCATCCGTGGCCGGAGGGTTGACGTGGACGGTAGGCACAGCGTGCAGGTCAACATCCTCAGAGGACTGGGTGACGTTCACCAGGATCA
>JAPSJV010000008.1 GCA_031178005.1 Pseudarthrobacter sp. | reverse complement strand
CGAAACCGAACGAACCCAAGCCTTCCAAGCCTGGCTCCACCACTACAATCACGACAGAGGCCACACCGCACTCAAAGGTCAGCCACCAGCCACACGCGTCACCAACCTCAATGGGTAATACACCTAGCTGCCGGCACTCGGCGTAGAATGGTGCAGTTACCGGGTTGCGCGCATCGGGAGGAGGGACGATGCGCATGATGAAGCGAGCCCGAACCTTGATTTCCCAAGCAACATCCACTCCACAATCACCGGACCCTGCCTCCCGAAGCGCGCTGCAGCTTGATGGTGAACGCCCCGGCCGCGGCAATCCCCGCAAACGCCCAACCGGCCGCTTCGGCCGGTTGAATGAGCTTGCCGGCGGCACGTTTATTCCTATTGGCCTGGTGGCTCGTCTGCCGTTGGCAATGCTGACCGTCGGAACGCTCACCCTCGTTACCTCTGCCACGTCTTCCTATGCCGTCGGCGGTGCCGCCGCCGGAGCTGTCGGCATAGGGTCGGCCATCGGTGCTCCCGTCGTAGGTGCCATGGCGGACCGCTGGGGCCAGCGTCCGGTGCTGCTGCTGGCAGCCGCCCTGAATGCCCTGGCCGTGCTGCTGCTCCTGGCAGGTGTCCACTTTGTAGGGTCGGCAGAGGGTCCCGCGTCGATTGCTCCAATCCTGGCAGCGTCCTTCGCCGCCGGCGCGTCGTGCCCGCAGGTGGGACCGCTGGCCAGGGTGCGCTGGATGGTCCTGACCGCGGGGAAGCAAACTCCGCCGCCCGGCAGCCAGGTGCAGAACACGGATCTGGATACGGCCCTGTCCTACGAAAGTACTGCCGACGAACTGACCTTTGTCTTGGGCCCTGCCCTGGTGGGTATCCTGGCCAGCCTGCTGGCTCCGTGGCTTCCGCTGGCGCTTGCCGCTGTCCTGACTTTGGCTTTTGTCCCGGCATTCGCTCTTCATCCCACGGTGCGGCAGGTTCCGCGGCGCCAGCCCGTCCGCCGTGGCAAAGGGGCTTCTTCGAAGCCCGGCAAACGGGAAGCCGCAGCCCGCAGCAGGCTGATCGCAGCTCTGGTCCTGCCGGTGACGGGTATGGCGCTCATGGGTGCCTTCTTCGGCGGAACGCAGGCTTCGCTGGCCTCATTCGCTGCCGGATTTGGCGGTTCCGAACTTGCCGGCCTGCTGTACTCTGTGATGGGTGTCAGCTCGGCCGTGACCGCCCTCTCGGTGGCGTACTGGCCACAGTCCTTCCCGCTTCGGTTCCGCTGGCCGGCCTGTGCCGCCGCGATGGTGGGACTTTCTGCGCTGCTGTTGACCGCCGGGGACGTCGGCACCATGGTGCTGATTCTGCTCGCGCTTGGCCTTCCCGTTGGCCCCGTGATGGTGACGGTCTTCGCCATTGGTGGACGGCTGGCCCCGATCGGGCGCCTTGGAACGGTGATGACAGCGCTGGCCAGCGGCCTGGTGGCAGGCTCCGCAGCGGGTGCGGCTACCGCAGGTGTCCTGGCCCAGGACCACGGCAGTTCGGCGGCTTTCCTGGTGCCGATCGTCGCGGCAGCGGCCCTGGCCGCCGCAGGCGCACTGTGTGCGCTGTTCCTTGGGAAGTACCGCCCCGGAAAGGTTTGACGACGGCGGTACCGAAGTTCCGGCGTCGGCCTTTCTTCGCGGGATCCTGGCTCTGGTCAGCCCAGTTGCTGCTCAATCCGGGCGGCGCCGGCAGCCAGAGCGGATCCAACGGTTGCTGGGTCCTGGGCTGAGCCGATGTAGACAACGGCAAGCGCGGCGGGACGGCCGGAGGGCACCCGGATGGGCGCGGCCAGCGAGGAAAGGCCGGGGATGACCTCGTCGTGGCTGGCGGCGTAACCGCGGAGGCGCGCCTCGACGGCTTCAGACCGGTACGGAATGGCCGGTGCCAGCCGGTGCCATTCCTCTTCCGTCAGGGCCGACTGGATGGCAATGCCCGGTGCCCCCGCGTGCACTGGGTGACGGGTTCCGGGGTGCTGGGCCACGGCGCCGCCGGTGTGCCGTGGTTCAACAGTCACAAGCGTGATGCAGTCCTGGTGGTCCCACACGGCGATGAAGGCCGTCATGTCCAGGCTGTTGGCCAGTTGCGTCAGTTCCGGAAGCGCCGCCTGCTGGAGGTTGCGGGAGACGCTCCGGGCAAGGACAGCCAGCCCCGGGCCCGGCTGCACCCGGCCGGCGTCATCGCGGACCAGCAGCGAATGGTCCTCAAGTGTCCGCAGCATCCGGTAGGCAACTGACCTGTGCACGCCCAGGGCGGTGGACAATTCCGCAATGGTAAGGGGCCGTCCGGCGGCGGCGAGGATTTCGAGTGCACGGATTCCCCGGGAGAGAGTCTGCGATGGGGACGCCGCGCTTTCGTCGGGCGTTGTTCCGGTGGCGGAAGGCTTCATGGCTCCATCGTAGGCCGGGTGCGTGCCCGTCCGGACATGCGCTGCTGTTCCGACGGGTAGGCAAAGGGTGTGCGGGATCACATTTCCGTAGTACAGTTTCTCCCGACTGACCGTTCTGTCGGTAATGTCGCCGAGGGGTAGCCGATCTTCCGGTGAGCGGCGTTGCTGCGGGGCGGAAAGGTTCCCGGGCACCCGAAAACAATGGAGTTTAAATGACCGCGTCCACAGTTGACTCAGAAGCAGGGCCAAGCACCAGGCAGGAAGAACGCCGCGTGCTGGCAGGTACCTTGGTTGGCACCACCATTGAGTGGTACGACTTCTTCATCTTCGCCCAGTTGACGGCTACGCTCTTGTCGCCGTTGTTCCTGACCCCGCTCCAGCAGTCCTCTCCCGGGTTGGCGCAGATCCTGTCCTTCGCCTTGATTGGCATCAGTTTCCTGTTCCGGCCGCTCGGTGCCATTGTGGCCGGACACCTGGGTGACCGCTTGGGACGCAAGTCCATGCTGGTGTTCACGCTGGTTACCATGGGCGCCGCAACAGCCCTGATCGGCATGCTGCCCACCTACGCCACCATCGGTGCCTGGGCCCCCATCCTCCTGATTACCCTGCGCGTGATCCAGGGCTTCTCGGCAGGCGGTGAGTGGGGCGGCGCTGCGCTCATGGCAGTAGAGCATGCGCCCAAGGGCAAGCGCGGCTTCTTCGGCGCCTACCCGCAGATCGGTGTTCCGATCGGCATGATACTTGCCACGGGCCTGCTGTATTTCCTCAACACCAGCATGTCCCGGGAAGACTTTGCTTCATGGGGCTGGCGGGTTCCGTTCCTGTTGTCCGTGCTGCTGATTGTGGTGGGATACCTTATCCGCCGCGCTGTTGATGAAAGCCCGGTCTTCAAGGAACTGGCTCAGCGCAAGGCCGAAAGCAAGGCGCCTTTGGGCGAGCTGTTCCGGCACAACACCAAGGAAGTAGTTTTCTCTGCCCTGATCTTCATTGGCAACAACGCTGCCGGCTACCTGCTGATTGCCTTCTTCATTTCCTACGCCACCAAGACCCTGAAGATGGAAACTCCCCAGGTATTGCTCGCCACCACACTGGCATCCTTTGGCTGGCTCATCTTCACACTGTTCGGCGGATGGCTTTCGGACAAGATCGGCCGGGCGAAGACCTTCCTGACTGGCTACGCGATCATTTTCGTCTGGATGATCCCGATGTTTGCGTTGATTGATACGGCAAATATCTGGCTCTACGGACTGGCGCTGTTTGTCCTCACCATTGGCCTTGGTCTGTCCTATGGCCCCATGTCCGCCATGTATGCGGAGATGTTCCCCGCAAACGTGAGGTACTCGGGCATTTCAATCGGCTATGCACTGGGCGCGATCCTGGGTGGTGCCTTCGCAGCCACGATTGCCGAATCCCTGCTGCAGAGCACCAAGTGGTCCGGGTCGGTGGGCATCTACATCATGGTGCTGTGCGTGATTTCCTCCGTGGGCGTCCTGTTGGCCAAGGAAACCAAGGGTCGCCCGTTGGGTGTCAACGCGCCGGCATCAGCGGCTCAGTAGGCTGATGGCCTCGTCGTCGTCCACCTGGTCAAAGTGCCGGTAGAAGCTCCCCACTGCGCGGAACTTTCCGGGCAGGTGCAGGCACAGAACGGCGTCACTCACCCTGGCCAGCGACGATTCGGCTTCGATCGAGGCCACCGGAGCAGCGACCACGACGGCGGCAGCACCGGCGGCGCGCGCCGCCTCAACGGCGGCGCGCATGGTGGCGCCGGTGGCCAAGCCGTCGTCAACCAGCAGGACAGTCTTGCCGCGCACGTCGTTGATGATGCCGGGGTAGCGGGCGGCGCGTCGAGCCAGTTCTGCCCGCTCGCGTTCTTCCACCTGTTCCAGCCATTCCGGACGGACGCCGTGCTCAAGGACCCGGTCCACCAGTGGCCGGTTGAGCAGCTTGACCACGTGCCGGTCCCACCAGGCAAGCGCTCCGTAGGCAGTTTCATCGTGCCCCGGGATGCCCAGCTTGCGGACCAGGACGGTACCGAACGGCAGATACAAGTCCCGGGCAACGGCTGCCGCAATGGGGATTCCGCCCCGTGCCAGGCCTAAGACGATGGCGTCCGGGCGCTCGCGGAACTGTGTGAGTACGGCGGCCAGTTGACGGCCGGCGTCGTCCCGGTCTTCGAAGCGCGTGCTCATGACTGCCTTGTTACGTGGGTGTGCACACCATCCAGCCTACCCGCCGGAAGCTGCCGCGGCTGTTCCCTGCGCAGGCTTCCTGACTGCATTGTTCAGGCGGCCAGGAACTCAATCGCGGCCTGCTTGAAAGCCCGGCTCGTGATGGCGTTGTTGTGGCTCCGGCCGGGGATCAGCACCTGTTCCACCATGCTGCCGGCGTTGCCGGCAAGTTCGGCCAACCGTGGCATGCTGGCTGCCCGTTCGTCCTTGTCGCCCGCCACCAGGAGCATGGGCATATGGGGAACGGCTTCGGCGGGATCGTAAGGCTCCACCTTGATGGCCTCGATCAGGGTCAGCAGGGCAAAGATGTTGTTCCCTGGAAGCAGCTGGGCCATGCGCAGCAGTCCGGCCGTGGATTCGTCGGCAATAGGAGTGCCGTCCGCCAGGTAGCGCTGGGCCGCAGCGAGGTCGAAGGCGGCGAGTGGATCGGCAATGTTGGGCCCGCCAAGCACAAGCCGGTGGACCAGCTCCGGCTGGGTGGCGCCGAACTCCCAGGCAAGGCGCGAGCCCAGGGAGTAGCCGATCACATCCAGTCCGCTCTCGGGGTGGCCATCAAGAAGTGGCCGCGCGCCGGCGTCGAACGCTATCTGCAGGAGGTCGGCGCGGATCCGGCTGGGGGAGTAGGAGTCGAGGTCCTCAGGCGCGCCACTGAGTCCATGGCCCGGCAGGTCCACGGTAATAACGCAGCGTCCGGCCTCCTTCAGGGCGCCCACCCAGCCTGTCTCCACCCAGTTGAGCTTGCTTGAGGACGAGAAGCCATGGATCAGCAGTACGGGCCTGGTTCCGGCGTCGTTGTCCGGCACGTGGATTTCGAAGTGAAGATGGGGGTCGGTGCCTTCCACTGTGTGGGAATGCTGCCCGACGCTGTGCCTGCCGCTCATGCTGCCATACCTCCGGTTGCCGCTTGGACTGCTGTGGTTCGCACCCCAACGCTGGGGTATCTGCCACTTTACCTGCCGGGCCGTCACACTGGACGGGATTTTGACCCGCGGCGGGCGGGGCTTAGCATTAGTTCTGGTCAAAGTGACTATAACTGGTGCTAAGCTGGGCACGGCCGGTGGAAGAGCCGGCACCAACCCCAGCAGGCGCCGTCGAAAGTGCCGGAAGATGGAAGGCGGGTGATCCTGTGTACGCGAGTTCTGCGAACGTCTCTGAACGCCTTGCCGCGCCGCCGGCCCTGGCCATTTCCACAGTGATTTTTGCCTTGCGGCCCAGCCGGTCATCCGGCCGTCCTACGCTCTGGATGCCGTTGGTCAGGCGGATCCGCGAGCCCTTCAAAGGCCAGTGGGCGTTGCCAGGCGGTCCACTGAGCCATACCGAATCCCTTCAGGACGCGGCCTCCCGGAACCTCCGCGAGACCACCGGTCTGGCGCCCAGCTACCTCGAACAGCTCTACGCCTTCGGAGGCCTGCACCGCTCACCAACGCAGCGCGTTGTGTCCATCGTCTACTGGGCGCTGGTTCAGCCGACGGAGGCCGCGCTCGCTGCGGAATCGGAAAACGTCAAGTGGTTCCGCGCCGACCGGCTGGGCGAGCTCGCCTTCGATCACAACGCCATTGTGGAATACGCCTTGGGCAGGCTGCGCAGCAAGGTGGCCTACAGCTCGGTTGCGTATCACCTGCTGGGCGAATACTTCACCCTGGCCCAGCTCCGCGAAGTCTATGAAGCCGTCCTGGACCGCGAACTGGATCCTGCCAACTTCCGCCGCCAGGTCAAAGCCACGCCGGAAATCCAAGAGACCGACAAATACCTCCAGGGCGGCAAACACCGCCCACCCCGCCTCTACCGCTTCACCGGCCGCCCCGGCCTTGACCAAGACAACAGGAGCACACCATGAGCAGCGTCAACACGGCCATCCAGCTGATCACGCGCGAGCAGGCTGAAAAAGCCGCAACGGCAGGAAAGGCCGCCGGATCCACCTGCAGCCCGGACCTGGCCCGGGGGCCGTGGGACTACGATCTTGCCGAGGCCCTGGCCGGAACGCCTGCTTACGGCCCCGGTGCTTCCATCGCGGATGTCGCCCCCGCTGCCACGCCACGGCAGGGCCAGTTGCCGGACAAGTACAAAAACGCCGGTGATGCCGAGTTGGATACCTGGATCCGCGCTGCCAAAGCCGAGCTGGGGGAGCGGGCTGTCATCCTGGGCCACTTCTACCAGCGGGATGAGGTCATCCAGTACGCAGACTTTGTGGGTGACTCCTTCCAGTTGGCCAACGCCGCGCTGACCAAGCCTGACGCCGAGGCCATCATCTTCTGCGGCGTGCATTTTATGGCCGAAACGGCGGACATCCTGTCCACACCGGAGCAGGCCGTCATTTTGCCCAACCTGGCTGCAGGCTGCTCCATGGCTGACATGGCAGATGCCGATTCGGTGGAGGACTGCTGGGAGCAGCTCACCGAAATCTTCGGGACCGGGCCCGACGCCGATGGCCGGGTTCCGGTCATTCCCGTTACCTACATGAACTCATCCGCTGCCCTGAAGGCTTTCTGCGGCCGCAACGGCGGCGTGGTCTGCACGTCCTCCAATGCCCGTACTGTCCTGGAAGAGGCTTTTGAGCGCGGCCAGCGGGTGCTGTTCTTCCCGGACCAGCACCTGGGCCGCAACACAGCCAAGGCGCTGGGCATTCCGCTGGAACAGATGCCCATGTGGAACCCGCGGAAGGACCTGGGCGGCAACGATGAACAGGCGCTGCTGGACTCCCGGGTGATCCTTTGGCACGGCTTCTGCTCTGTGCACAAACGCTTCAACGTGGCGCAAATAGACAAGGCCCGCGCAGACTTCCCCGGCGTCAACGTCATCGTCCACCCGGAATGCCCCATGGAGGTGGTGGATGCCGCTGACTCGGCCGGTTCCACGGACTTCATCAAGAAGGCAATCGCCGCGGCCACGGAGCCCACCACGTTCGCGATCGGCACCGAAATCAACATGGTGAATCGACTGGCGGCCGAGTACCCGCAGCACACCATTTTCTGCCTGGACCCGGTGATCTGCCCCTGCTCCACCATGTACCGCATCCACCCCGGATACCTGGCCTGGGTCCTCGAGGAACTGGTGGCAGGCCGGATCGTCAACCGGATCACCGTTGACTCCGGCGTGCAGGCTGATGCCAAGGTGGCGCTGGAACGGATGCTGGCGGCGAAACCGAAATGACCGGGCAACATGCCGGGACCGGAGGCGCGGCTCCTCGCCTGATCGTGGTTGGAAGCGGCATCGCGGGATTGTATTCGGCCCTGCTCGCCGCGCAAGGCGGCGCGGAAGTGGTCCTGTTGAGCAAGGGCGCGCTCGCAGACAGCAACACTTACTTCGCGCAGGGTGGTATCTCCGCAGTCCTGGAGCGGCCGGCTCCGGGGGACACCGTCGGTTCGCACATCGCCGACACCCTTAAAGCCGGCGGCGGCCACTGCAACGAGGAAGCCGCGCGGGTGCTGTGCACGGAGGCGCGCCGGGACATCGCCGGACTGCAGCGCTTCGGCGTGCATTTTGACCTGGACGACGACGGCGATCCTGCCCTTGGAATCGAAGCTGCCCACTCGGCGCCGCGTATCCTGCATGCGGGTGGGGACGCCACAGGCGCCGGCGTGGCACGGGCACTGATCCGCGCGGTCCTGGATGCCCAGGCCGCCGGCCGGATCCAGGTCATCGGCCATGCGCACGCAACTTCCTTGTCCCAACGGGATGGCCGCGTGGTGGGTGTGAACTTTATCCACGACGGCCGCGAACTGGGATGCCACGCCGACGCCGTGCTGCTGGCTACCGGCGGAGCAGGCAGGCTCTTTGCTAAAACCACCAACCCGTCCGTCGCCACAGCTGACGGACTGGCCCTCGCCTGGCGGGCCGGGGCGGACCTCGCGGACCTGGAGTTTTTCCAGTTCCACCCCACCTGCATGGTGATCGCAGACGGTGCCCGGGAATCTGTGGGGAGCGAACCCCTGCTCATCTCCGAGGCTGTCCGCGGCGAAGGCGCCATCCTGGTTGATGCCGACGGCGAACGTTTTATGCCGGCCTACCACCCGGACGCCGAGCTGGCCCCGCGCGATGTCGTCTCCCGCAGCATTGCCCTCCATCTGGCTGCCCTCGGTGACCCCAACGGCCACGTCTTCCTGGATGCCCGCGTGCTCGAGGAACGTCACGGCCCAGGCTTCCTGGCGAAGCGCTTCCCCACCATCACGGCCAGGACCCGGGAAGCCGGCGTCGACTGGACCCGGGAACTGGTCCCCGTGGCTCCCGCGGCCCACTACTGGATGGGCGGCGTGCTCACTGACCTCCACGGCCGCACCTCCATGCCCGGGCTGCTGGCCGCCGGCGAGGTCGCCTGCACCGGCGTCCAGGGTGCCAACCGGCTTGCCAGCAACTCCCTTCTTGAGGGGCTTGTCTTTGGACGGCGGGCTGTTGAAGGGTTCCTTGGTCTCGATTCGTCTGGCTCGGTGTCGTCCGATCCGTACGGTCCGACGGGATCCTCGGCGCCTGCGCTCGACTCTCGCGCCGGCAACCCCCTCGCAAGCTCGGGGGCAGGCGCGGATTCTCACGCAACAACGGCGCTTTCGGAAACCGTCGGCCCTACCGTTAGCAACGGCCAGACGGAAACCGCCGGCCCTCTCGAGCTTCCCGCCTGGCAGTTCGAGATTCCTCCTGGCCCCGGTCCTGTCGAGCGGTCCTTCGTGGATGCCGGCCCCTTTTCCCGGGATGCCCTTCGGAAGCTCATTACGGCCAAGGCCGGGGTGCTGCGCAGCGGCGCCGAGCTTCGGGAGGCAGCCGCCGTGCTGGGTTCCTGGGCCGACGCCGTCTACCCCATCAACGTGCCCGATTCCCTCGATCCCCGGGACCACGAGGATGCCAGCCTTCTTTTGAGCGCGCAGTTGCTGGTGCATGCCGCCCAGGAGCGGCGGACATCCATGGGCGCGCACTACCGCAGCGATTCGCAGGACGAACCTCCCGCCGTCGACGATTTTGACAAGCGTTACACCATGAGCCGGAAAGCGAGCCTCGTCCATGACTGAGTTGTCCCTCCCTGCCGCACCCGTGCGCGACATCCTTGAGCGGGCCTTTGCCGAGGACGCGCCCAGCGGAGACATCACCTCCCAGCTGCTGATCCCGGTGGAAGCCCACGCCACGGCTGTACTGAATGCCCGTGTGCCCGGCGTCTTCAGCGGCGGGACGGTGTTCCGCGACGCCATGCTGTTGATTGATCCGCAGACCAGCGTGGAGCTGTTGGTCCAGGACGGTGGAACTTTCGACGCCGGAACCCACCTCGCCAGGGCCAGTGGCAGCGCCCGTTCGGTGCTGCTCGCGGAGCGGGTGGCGTTGAACCTGGTCCAGCGGATGAGCGCCATCGCCACCAAGACCGCCGAGTTCGTCAGGCTCGTGGAAGGAACCACAGCGCGGATTACCGACACCCGCAAGACCACACCGGGACTGCGCGTGCTGGAACGCTACGCCGTGCGCTGCGGTGGTGGAGCCAATCACCGCTACAGCCTGTCCGATGCCGTGCTGGCCAAGGACAACCATCTGGCGGTGATGACCGGTGGCGATCCGGCCAAACTCACCTGTCTCCTGGCCGCCGCCAAGGCACAACTGGGCCACACCACTCATTTCGAGGTGGAAGTGGACAGCGCGGAACAGATTGAGCCCGTGCTGGCGGCCGGGGTGGACACGATCATGCTGGACAACTTCACGTTGGCCGGGCTCCGCGAGGGCGTGCAGCAGGTAGCCGGCCGTGCCACCGTGGAAGCCAGCGGCAATGTGAACCTGGAGACGGTTGCCGCCATCGCGGCCACCGGCGTGGACGTCATCTCGATCGGCGGGCTCACCCACAGCGTGGCAGCCCTTGACCTTGGCCTGGACGTGGAACTTGTTGCCGGGCACGCGCTGCCTGTGGCCGCGGGCGTGGCGGGCAGCGCAAGGGGCTGACCACCGTGATCTATCTTGACGCTGCCGCCACGACGCCCATCCGCCGCGAAGTGCTCGAAGCCATGTGGCCCTACCTCACCGGGGATTTTGGCAACCCCTCCAGCCACCACACCCTGGGAGAGGCTGCAGCGGGGGCGCTCGCCGCAGCCCGGAAAACCACGGCGGCCTTCCTGGGCTGCCGGGCCGGTGATGTCACGTTCACTTCCGGCGGGACGGAGGCGGACAACCTCGCCATTAAGGGCATCGCCCTGGCGCGGCAGGCAGCGGATCCCATGCTGGACAGGGTGGTCATCAGCGCCATTGAACATCCGGCGGTGGAGGAATCCGCGCGGTATCTGGAGCGGTTCCACGGGTTCAGCGTTGATGTGGTGGACGTGGACGCGGCCGGCGTCGTGACTCCCGCGGCGCTGCAGGGTGTCCTCCGCCCGGAAACCGCACTGGTGAGCATTATGTACGCCAACAACGAAGTCGGCACAGTCCAGCCCGTCCGGGAGCTCGCCGCACTTGCCCGGCACCATGGGATCCCGTTCCACACAGATGCCGTGCAGGCCGCAGGCTCGCTTCCCCTCAACGTCAAGGACTTGGGCGTGGACGCCCTGAGCCTGTCCGGCCACAAGCTGGGCGCACCCAAGGGCTGCGGCGTCCTGTTTGTCCGCGGCCGTCTGGGTATCGAACCGCTGATTCACGGCGGCGGCCAGGAACGCGGCCGGCGCTCGGGCACGGAGAACATTGCTGGAGCGGTGGGCGTTGCCACGGCACTGCGGCTGGCAGACGCTGGGGACGCGGCTGAAAGGGCAGCCGGACTCGCAGCTTTGCGGGATGGGTTCATTGCCGCTGTACAGGCAGCCGTGCCTGATGCCGTCTTGAGCGGCCACCCGGTCCACCGGTTGCCCGGGCTGGCGTCGTTCTGTTTCCCAGGAACCAGCGGTGAGTCACTGCTGCTGGAACTCGAACGGGACGGGGTGGTGTGTTCCAGCGGTTCGGCCTGCGCTGCAGGGTCCGACGCGCCGTCGCCGGTCCTGCTCGCCATGGGCATCAGCCCGGAGGTAGCGCAGACAGCTGTGCGCTTCAGCTTTGATTCGACGGTGACCCCTGAGGAACTTTCGACGGCGGCACGTGCGGTGGGTGCCGCCGTCGGACGCGTCCGGGGGTTGGGAGACCGGCTGCCCAACTAAGTCGCAGTAGTTGCCCTTTACAGGCCCGTAAAGGGCAACAACTGCTACCTACTTGGGTCAGCGGTGGCGGGCCCGGCGGAAGATCCAATGGCGGAGGACGCTGAAGCGGACCGCGGTGGCCACAAAGCCGGACAGCGTGGTGGTCCAAAGTTCCTCAACCACGGTCGCCCCAGGGTGGAACACGTGCAGCAGGGCCAGGCTGCCGCCGGTGATCGCCAAGGCAACCAGCATCAGGACGACGCCCTGTAGATGGTCACGGAGCAAGTGCCGGCTGTCACTGATCTTGAACGTCAGGCGCCGGTTGAGCGCGGTGTTCATCAGCGAGGTCAGTACCAGCGCACAGGCATTCGCCGGCTGCGGCCCGATCCAGGGCCTGAGCAACGCGTAGATGCCCAGCGACGTTGCCGTACACATGATTCCGACGCCGGTAAACCTCGCCAGCTGCCGGGCCAGCGGGTAACGGAACAGGCCACGCCGGGAACGGGAAGGTACTGCGGGCCTCTGGGGCGCCCGGACCGGGCCCGGCGCCACAGGAAGTTCCATGGACCAAGCTTTTCACATCAGGCCGGGTAATCCTGCCATTCCACGGTGCGCACGGGATTGCTGAGCTCGCCGATGCCGCCGATCCTGCACACCACAACGTCGCCGTGGGACAGAGGCCGGGCTTCCGCGGGAAAGCCGGTGAGGACCAGGTCACCGGGCTGCAGCGTCATAAACGAGGTGAGGTAAACCAGGATTTCGGCCACGTTCCAGCCGATTCCGGATGTGGTGGAGCCCGCCAGGGCCTCCCCATTGTGCACTATCCGCAGGGGCAGGCCCCCGGGGTCCAGGCCGGTCACAATCCAGGGCCCGGCCGGGGTGAAGGTGTCCGGACTCTTGCCGCTGATCCAGAGCTGGTCCGCAGCCTGGGCGTCCCGGGCAGTCACGTCGTTGCCGATGGTGTAGCCCAGAATGGCGCCATACGCGGTGGCTGCCGTCAAGGCGCGGGCCTTCCGGCCGATCACCACCGTTAGCTCCGCCTCCGGTTCAACCCGGCCCACGCCGTCGGGCAGTTCAATGGCGTCCCCCGGTCCGATCACGCTGCTGGCGGATTTGTGGAAGGCCTGGGGCGGCAGGGCACGTCCGGCCGCGCCGGTGTTGTGGGCCATGCCCAAAACGTTGCCGGGAACGCTTGGTGCCAGGAAACGGAACTCGCGCTCATGCACCCTTTCCCCGGCACGCCAGCTGTCCCGCGAAGGACTTGCTGTGTTGGCTGCTGAGTCCGGGAACGGAGATTCGATGATTGTCCACCACTGGCCGTCAGCACTTCCAAAATCGGGAGCGGAGTTGTGGGCGAAGAAGAACTCTCCGGGTGTGGCCGGCACGGCAGGACGTATGCGGGCAATGCGTAAGGGACTGCTCACACCAGTTCGCCGACGGGAATGTCCACTGCCAGCCGGTTTGCGGGCCCGGCGAGCGGGCAGGCCCAGGCCTCGTTGTAGGCACAGGAGGGGTTGTACGCGAAGTTGAAGTCCAGGACGAACGCGGCGTCAGGACCCGAACCGCGGACACCGTGGAAGGCGCCCTTGATGGTGTCGATCAGGTATCTGCCGGCGCCGTAACTGCCTCCCGGCTGACCCGCCGTGGCATCACGGAACGGAACGAAAATCCCGCCGCCGTAGCCGCGGACCTTCCACACGGCCAGCTGGCCCATCTCCGGCAGGTCGAAGGTGCCGAGCCGCACGAAGTCAACCTTGCCGTCCGTTCCGGTTTCGACAGCCATTTCCCGGCCCGCACCTTCCAACGTCAGAGGGACGTGGAACCGGTAGATGGGATCGTAGTGTGCCGTCTTCAGGCCGGAGAACTCCGACTTGGCCTGATAAGACAATGCCGACGCGGGGTGCGTGGCGAACATACGGTCGCGTTCGTGCCGCCAGTAGGCGTGGGCTTCCGCGGGATCCGTGGCAGATAACGTGCGCACCCTGTCATACAGGGCGAATGTGCGCAGCCGCCAATCGGCAATGTCCAGTGCGGACATGCCCAAAAGTGTGTCGTCACCCGTGACGCCGTGCTGTTCCATCATGTTCCCACCCTAGCGCCGGAATGGTCCCGCGATGTCCGTGGATCGGCCGCAGCCGAGATTAGGCTTGTTCCATGAACAGGACAGGAGCCGTTGGTGCCTGCGGCACCGGCAGGGCGTTTATCGCGACAGCTCGATGGGTACGCGGGGCGGCACTTGCCGCATCCGTTGCCGCCGTCGTGCTTCTTGCCGCATGCACTCCCGACGGCGGACGGGGACCATCGTGGACTGCCGCGCCGGAGACTTCCGTTGCTTCGCCGCCGAACCAGACCCCCACGTCCGGCGCAACTCCCTCCGGCAGCGCCACGGCTTCCGGACCTTCCGACAGCACCCCCTCCGGTGGCGCCACCGCTGCCGCCTGGAAGAGCTATACAGACCCCGCGCGCAAGGTGAGCTTTGATCTGCCCGAGGATTGGATTGCCCAATCTGTGACCCCTGATGCCGGGACCTTGCCCGGTGCACTGAAAATCGAGGTCAAAACGCCCGACGGTACGGTGATGGCCACCCTGAAAACCGGGTTGCCGGATGCTGTAGCCGCCGAATGCCCGGCAGGCCAGCGCAGGCCCTACGTAGTACTCAGCAGCGTCCCCACCAAGGTGCCGGCCCATCAGGATGCGGCTATTGCGCCGCATGTAGTGTTCCGGGTGATGCAGGGCTACAGGTACTTCGGCTCGTATGGCATCACCAATATTGTGGGCGGCGTGGACGGTACGGCCTGCACCCTGGGAAACGTGGTCCGCGGACCAGCGGGTACGGGGAACTACTCCTTCAGCGACCTGGATTCGCTCAAGGCCTTCGCGCCGGACGAAAAGGTTGCCCCTGCCAAGGCTTTCGACACCTTGGACCAGGCCGGGAAATACGTTGACCAGGGGAGCGAATTCGCCAATGTGCAACGGATGCTAATGTCACTGGTGATCAACACCTAGCCCCCAGTTCCACTGCATCCGGCGATGCGCCGGAGGCTCCATCCCGCGCCCCTCCCATCATTTCGGAGATTCATGGAACGCTCTGTTTCCACACGCCTGGTTTTCAGCACCACCGAAGGTACGAAGATTGCCCTTGCGGTAGCCGCTGCCCGGGACCCGGGCTACACCTCGTTCAGGGAGAACCTGACCATCCGGGCGGAGGGCAGCAGTGTCCCCTTCACCGAAATCCCCGAGGCTGAGGGCGGCAGGATCCACTACTTCGAACTGGCGGAACCCGCCGAAGTAACAGTGGACTACTCCGCCACCCTTGCCGGACGCGCTGAGGCGCCGCAAATCGAGCCGGTGGACCTTATCCGCTACGTCCGCCCCAGCCGTTACGCTGAGTCGGACCGGCTCCTGCCCACGGCATATGCGGAGTTTGGCGGGCTGCACGGCGGGGACCTCATCCTCGCCGTGCGGGACTGGGTGGCGAAGGAACTGAGCTATGTAAGCGGCTCTTCGCGCGGGACCGACGGCGCCGTGGAAACGCTGCTGCACCGCCGCGGCGTGTGCCGGGACTTTGCCCATCTGGCCATTGCCTTGCTGCGCTCCAAGGACGTCCCGGCACGACTCTCCGCCGTCTATGCTCCCGGCCTGACACCGATGGACTTCCATGCCGTCGCGGAGGCCTACCTGGACGGGCAGTGGCATGTCATTGATGCCACGGGCCTTGCTCCGCGATCCTCCATGGTGCGGATCTCCGTTGGCCGCGATGCCGCCGACACCGCCTTCCTGTCCACAGTGGGCGGCCGGCTGACCCTCAAGACCATGAACGTCACGGCGGTAGTCAATGGCGACCTCCCGGTGGAGGATCCGTCCCGGCTGGAAGTCCTGGGCTGACCACCGGCCCGACTGTCCCCGCTGCTACCGTGCCCTTACCGGTGCTGAAGCGAAGCCCTGAGCTTGTCGGTCAGCCGCCTCAGTTCGCGCTGCTCAGCCGGGGTCAACGCCGGTTTGACGATCCCGGCGATGTCCCGGACGTGGCTGCGGCCCACTTCCCGCTGCAGTTCCTTCCCGGCCTCCGTCAGTGACAGGAGCACTCCACGGCCGTCTTCCGGGGCCGTGGTGCGCTCCACCAGGCCGCGCTTCTCAAGGCGCTCCACCATCCTGCTGAGGCTGGACTGGCTCAGCAGGACGTGGTCGTTGAGCTCATTGAGCCTCAGCCAGCCTGACGGGCACTGCGACAGGTTGAACAGCACGTCATATTCGTTCACCGGCAGGGCTTTGAACGCGGTTCCTGTCTGCAGCTTCCGCATCACGGCCACCTGGGTGCGGAACAGGGACTCCCACGTTTCCGCAGCCAGCCGTGTGGCTGATTCCTGGGGTTCGGTAGCCACTACTCCTCCGCTCCGCCTGCCGGGGCGGCCCCTGCGGCCTTCTGCTCCTGGTCCTGGCGGGCCAGAAGGTCAGCCACGCGGCCGGCGTGGGTGGGCGGGTCTGGAACATGGGCCGGCAACTTGTCAGCGTACTCCTTGCGGAGGACCGGCAGGACTTCCTCGCCGAACAGGTCCAGTTGCTCCAGGACAGTCTTCAGGGGAAGCCCGGCGTGGTCGATCAGGAACAGCTGGCGCTGGTAGTCGCCGAAGTACTCACGGAACGTGAGGGTCTTCTCAATGACCTCCTGCGGGCTGCCCACGGTCAGCGGCGTCTGGGACGTGAAGTCTTCCAATGACGGACCGTGGCCGTAGACAGGTGCGTTGTCGAAGTACGGCCGGAACTCCTTGACAGCGTCCTGGGAGTTCTTCCGCATAAAGAACTGACCCCCAAGGCCAACGATTGCCTGGTCCGCCTTCCCGTGGCCGTAGTGCTCGTAGCGCTCGCGGTAGAGGCTGATCAGCTGCTGGTAGTGCTCCTTCGGCCAGAAGATGTTGTTGGCGAAGAAGCCGTCGCCATAGTAGGCGGCAACTTCGGCGATCTGCGGCGTGCGGATGGAGCCGTGCCATACGAAGGGGGCAACGCCGTCGAGCGGGCGGGGCGTGGAGGTGAAGTTCTGCAGCGGCGTGCGGAACTTGCCGGACCAGTTCACCGTGTCCTCGTCCCAGAGCCGGCGGAGGAGGCTGTAGTTCTCGATGGCCAGCTCAATGCCGTCCTGGATGTTCTTGCCAAACCAGGGATAGACCGGGGCGGTGTTGCCGCGGCCCAGGACCAGGTCCACGCGGCCGTCCGAGAGGTGCTGCAGCATGGCGAAGTCTTCGGCGATCTTGACCGGGTCATTCGTGGTGATCAGGGTGGTGGCGGTGGAGAGGGTTATCCGCTCGGTCTGGGCGGCAATGTAGGCGAGCGTTGTGGTGGGCGAGGAGGAGAAGAAGGGACGGTTGTGGTGCTCACCGATGGCGTACACGTCCATGCCGATTTCTTCGACCTTCTTGGCGATGGCTACCGAGGCCTTGATGCGTTCGTTCTCCGTTGGGGTACGGCCCGTGGTGGGGTCCGTGGTGATGTCGCTGACACTGAATACGCCGATTTGCATGAGCTGCCTCCCGTTGATGTGGCTTGCTTCCACTATAACCCAAGATAGATGCATTTGCATCTAGTATCGGGTACAACGCTGCAGCCTGGGAGTTATTCCCGCGTCCGCCCCACCCGCGAGTGGCGAGTTAATGCCGCTTAGGGGCGGCGGGGATAGGGGGTCGGCAGAGGAGGCTGGTCGAGGTACGGACCGGCTGGTCAGTGCTGGGCGCGCCGGCCGCTGACCTTCGGGATCATGCCCGTGGTCCAGTCGGCGAATTCAGCCGTTTCGGAACTGCCGGCGCCGCCAGAGGTGGAAGGTACCCGCTGCAGGTCAGCCAGGAGCTCCCGGCGTTCCTTGCGTCCCTCCACCAGCCGGTACAGCACGGGCACCAGCACCAGGGTCAGCGCCGTGGAGGAAACCAGGCCGCCGATCACGACGACGGCAAGCGGCTGGGAGATGAACCCGCCACCACCGGTGAGGCCCAGCGCCATGGGCGTCAGCGCAAACACAGTGGCCAGGGCGGTCATCAGGATGGGCCGGAGGCGTTGCCTGGCGCCGTGCCGGATGGCGTCGGCCACGTTCATCCCGTCCCGGCCGTCGTTCGGCCGGCGGTACTGGTTGATCAGGTCAATCAGGACAATAGCGTTGGTCACCACAATGCCCACCAGCATCAGCATGCCGATCAGCGACGGCAGGCCCAGCGGCACCCCGGAGACCAGCAGCATCAGCACGGCGCCTGTAGCGGCGAACGGGACAGAGACAAGCAGGATCAGTGGCTGGATCAGCGATTTGAAGGTCGCCACCATGATCACGTAGACGATGGCGATGGCGGCCAGCAATGCCAGGCCCAGCTGCTGGAACGATTCCTGCTGCTGGGTGGTGGCGCCGCCGATTTCCGCAGTCACCCCGGCTGGGAGCTCCACGCCGGGCAGCCGCTCCTGCACGGCAGCGCTGACCGCGCCGAGGTTGGAGCCCGACGGCGTCAACGACACTTTGGCGGTGCGCTGGCCATTGGTGGAGGTAACGGAGACGGGGACGGCAACCTGCTCCACAGTTGCGATCGTGCCGAGGGTGGCTGCTCCGCCCGGAAGCGGCAGGTTGCGGACAGCGTCGATGCTGGTGAAGTCCGTGCCCTGGCCGATCCGTACCGGGAAATCGGTGGTGTCGAAGCGGACGGTGCCTGCCGGGAGCGGGCTGATGGTGGCGGCCAGGATTCCTGCCACCTGCTCCTCGTTCAGGCCGGCCGCAGTTGCTTTGGCCCGGTCGATGCGGACCTGGACCACATCCTGGTTTGCGGCGAGGTTGCTGGTCACTTCGGTGGTTCCGGGGACGCCGGTCATGGCGCTGACCATGGCGTCGCTGGCCGTCTGCAGGACCTCGGAGGTGGCGGCTTTCAAGGTGATATCCACCGTGCTGGACGTACCAAAACCGCCCTGTTGGGTGCCCACAGTGACCTTGCCGGCGTCGGGCAGCTGGAGGAGCTGGTTCCGGACCGTGTCCTGGAGTTCCACCTGGTCGGCTTGTTCGTCGGTGACCACGGTGAAGGTGGAATTGGAGGCACCGGTGGAGGTGAGTGCGGCAAAGCCCGTTTGCGCATTCCCGGACGTCACCTGGACCGTTTTGACGCCGTCGATCCCACGCAGTACTTCCTCCACGCGGACGGCTTGGGCATTGGTATCCGCAAGATTGGTCCCGCCCGGCAGCACCTGGCGCACCGTTAGGCTGTTCTGGCCTGACTGGCCCAGCAGGTCAGTGGGCAGCAGCGGGGTCATCGCGGCGGTGGCGCCCAATACCAGCCCGGCGGCCACCAGCGTCCATACCGGATGCTTCTGGGTTTTTGCCAGGACAGGCAGATAGCCGCGCTGCAGCAGGCTCTTCTCTTCAGCAGCCTGGGCTTTTGCCCGGGCTTCGGCGGCTTCGGCCTCCGCCGCGGGACCTGTGTTACCGGCCTCAACCGGGGCCTTCAGGAACCAGTAGGCCAGCACCGGAACGATGGTGAGCGAAACCAGCAGCGACGCCAACAGTGCCATGGTCACGGTCAGGGCGAAGGGCCGGAACAGCTCGCCTGCCAGTTCGCCCACGAAGGCAATCGGAAGGAAAACCGCCACCGTCGTGAGGGTTGAGGCGGTAATGGCCCCGGCCACCTCACGGATCGCCGTGAGGATGGCAGTGACCTTGGCTTCGCCATAGTTCAGGTGCCGCTTGATGTTCTCGATCACCACAATCGAGTCGTCAACCACCCGGCCGATGGCAATGGTCAGCGCACCCAGCGTGAGGATGTTCAGCGAATAGCCGGTAGCGCTGAGCCCGATGAAAGTAATAAGCAGTGACAGCGGGATGGATACGGCTGTCACCAGGGTGGAACGGGTGGACATCAGGAACACCAGGATCACGGCGACGGCGAATCCCAGGCCCAGGAGCCCTTCCGTGGTGAGGTCCTTGATGGACTTTTCGATGAACGGGGCCTGGTCAAAGACGGGCGTGAAATTGGCATTGGACCCCAGCTCGGCTTCCAACTCCGGCAGGAGGTCATTGACGGCGTGCGAAATGCCCACGGTGTCGCCGTCGGGCTTCTTGGTCACGGACACTGCAAGTGTTTCCTGGCCGTTGGTCCGGGTGATCGAGGTCCGTTCGTCGTCCTTGATGGCGACGTCGGCAACCTCGCCGATGGTGCTGGGTTGGCTGGTTCCGGACAATGGCAGGGCCCGGATCGCATCCAGCGAGTCGACCGGGCTGCCGATCTGCAGGGACAGCGTCCTGCCCTGTTCCTCGATGGTGCCGGCGGGGATGAGATCGCCGTTGTTTGCCAAGGCATCATTGATGGCGGACAGGTTTGCCCCACGGGCTGCCATGGCGTCCGCCCGGGGGAGGATTTCGACGTGTTGTGTGGCCCCGCCCGTGACGTCCGCCGCCCGGACGCCGTCGAGCTTCTGGAGCCGGGGAACGCTGAGGCGCTGCAGGTCGGCATTCAGTTCGCTGAGCGGCTTGTCCGAGGACACGGCCAGGAACACGATGGGGAAGTCGCTGATGCTGCCGGCGACGGCCTGTGGCTCCACATCCTCGGGCAGATTGCGCTTGGCGTTGGATATGGCCCGGTCGATCTGGTTGCGGGCGCGGTCAAGGTTGGTTCCGTACCGGAAGACCAGGCTCACCTGCGAGACGCCGCTCCGGGATGTTGACGCCGTCGACTCGAGTCCCTCAACGCTGTTCAGCGCGGTTTCCAGGGGAGTGCTGACCTGCTTGTCCACCACTTCCGGGGATGCCCCGGGCATGGCGGACAGCACCGTCATCTGCGGGAACTCGATCGAAGGGATGAGTTCCTGCTTCAGCGAGGACATGGTGATGACGCCGAAAACGGACGCGAAGACAGTGACCAACGCGATCAGTGCCCGGTTGGCCAGTGAAAGTTGTGCCAGGCGGAACATCCCGCGACTCCTGTAGTTTGCGGTGCGTGAAGGGTCTAAGCCCGCCGGGCCATCAGCGGATCAGCGCGCGGCCGAGACGCTTTCCAGCTCGAGGGTAACAGCTGTGTATTTCTCGATCTTTGCCGCCAGCTCGGGGTTTTCGTCGAGCTTGACGCCGTAGCCGGGCATCATGTCCTTCAACTTGCCCTGCCAGCCCTTGAAGTCCTTGGGGAAGGACTTCTGGAGCAGTTCGATCATGATGGGCACCGCCGTGGAGGCTCCGGGCGAAGCGCCCAGCAGCGCGCCGATGCTGCCGTCACGGCCGGCGATGACCTCGGTGCCGAACTGCAGCACGCCGCCCTTCTTGGGGTGCTTCTTGATGATCTGGACCCGCTGGCCGGCGGTGATGAGCTCCCAGTCGGTGGCCTTCGCTTCGGGGTAGTACTCGCGGAGGGCTTCAACCTTGTCCGGGTGCCGCTTCGCCACTTCCTTGATCAGGTAGGCAGTGAGGTCCATGTTGTCCTTGCCCACGGCAAGCATCGGAATGAGATTGTGCCGACGGATGGACAGCGGAAGGTCCAGGTAGGAACCGTGCTTGAGGAAGTTGGTGGAGAATCCGGCGTACGGGCCGAAGAGCAGCGAACGCTTGCCCTGTACGTAACGGGTGTCCAGGTGCGGCACGGACATGGGCGGAGCGCCAACGGACGCCTGGCCATAAACCTTGGCACTGTGCTGCGCGGCCAGCAACTCATCGGTGCAGCGGAAGAACTGGCCGGACACGGGGAAGCCGCCGTAGCCCTTGCTCTCCGGGATGCCGGATGCCTGCAGGAGGTGGAGCGCACCGCCGCCGGCGCCCACAAAAACAAACTTTGCGTGGATGGAGCCGCGTTCGCCGGAAGCCGGGTGCTTCAGCGCAAGGTCCCAGCCGCCGTCGGATGCCTTGCTGATCCCGGTGACGGAGTGGCCGTAGTTGACCTCCACACCGTTGTTCCCGAGGTAGCCGGTGAGCTCGCGGGTGAGGGCGCCGAAGTCGACGTCGGTCCCTTCCGGCGCATACGTCGCGGCCACGCGCTGCTTGGGGTCTCGGCCCTTGACAATCAACGGGGCCCATTTGCCGATGCGGCCCTGGTCCTCGGAGTACTCCATGCTGCGAAAGAGCGTGTGAGGCTTCAGTGCCTCGTAGCGCCGTTTCAGGAAGGAACTGTGGTCGTCGCCGATGACGAAGCTCATGTGCGGGACGGTATTGATGAAGCCCTTGGGGGAGCCGATCAGGGAGTCCTTCACCAGGTGTGCCCAGAACTGGCGGGAGAGCTGGAACTGTTCGTTGATGAGCAGTGCCTTGGTGGGATCCACCGAGCCGTCCTTGGCCGCGGGGGAGTAGTTGAGTTCGCACAGCGCTGCGTGGCCGGTGCCGGCATTGTTCCAGGGATCGGAGCTTTCCAGGCCTGCCTGGTCCAGCTTCTCGAAGAGGGAGATGTTCCAGTCCGGTTCCAGCTGCTTGATAAACGCACCGAGAGTGGCACTCATGATTCCGCCGCCGATCAGGACGACGTCGGTGTGTTTGGTCTTGGAAATGAAAGTCACAATCAGTCTCCGATAGCGGCAGCGGCTCTGGCTGTCACAGAATATCCCCGCTACGGCTACATACTGAAATTGGCCGGCGTCGTCAAGGCTTCAGGCGAACCATTGTGAAAACTTCGTTGAGGACGGGCGAAGCCGGGTAGTGCAGGACGCGGTCCGACAATGCCAGCGCCGAGATGGGGAAGGCGATGGGGACGGCCGGAATGGCAGCCGCAACTTCCTCATTAATCGTGTGATAAAGCTCATCCCGCTCGTCGCCTTCGGGTAGCCCGCGGGCGCGGTTGATCTTGGCGATAACCTGCGGATCCTGGTAGCCGAACTCGCCGGTCTTCGAACCAAACAGCGGGCCCACAAAGTTGTCGGCATCCGAGTAGGAGCCGTTCCAGCCCAGTAGATGGAACGCGTGGTCGCCGGGGGTGGTGACCTTCTGGAGGTACCCATCAGCCCAGTCAACAGGCACAGGTTTGATGTTAAATCCGACGGCGGTGAGCTGGCGGCTCAGCTCCGCGTACACCTTTTCAGGCGTGGGAAGGTAAGGCCGGGTTGCGTTCAGCGGATAGTAGAACTTCAATTCTTCACCCGCGTAACCGGACTCCGCCAGCAGCTTCTTGGCACCCTCAGGATTGTGGCCCAGTGAGGGGGCATGATTGTTGAAGCCGTTGATTTTGGGGGGAACAAACTGCGTGGCCCGGGCAGTGTTGTCGATAAAGAACTCCCGGATGAGGGTTTCCTTGTCAATGGCCATCTCGACTGCCTGGCGGATCTTGAGATCCTTCAGGATGGGCACTTCCTGGTTCAGGCCCAGGTACATCACCGAAAAGGGATCACGCTGGACAATCTGCATGCCGCGCTTGATGAGCTGGTCAAAGTTGCCCACCGTGACGCCGTCGAACCCGTCGATCTTGCCGTCCAGCAGCGCCTGCAGCCGGGTCTTGGGGTGGTCGTAGGTGACAAATCGGATAGTGGCTATTTCGCCCCGCGCGGCCCAGTATCCGGGGTTCGTTTGGAGGGTAAGGCCGGATTCGTCCCAGCTGGAGAGCATAAAAGGTCCGGTGCCAATGGGCTTGGAGGCATAAACGGAGATTGCCTGCCCGGCCCTGGTCTGGTCAAGGATATCCGCTGTGCCCGATGCCAGTGCTGCAGGGGAAGCGATGGCGAATGCGGGCAGCGTCAGGGCCTGCAGGAACCCGGTGAAACGCTGTGTGAGCTGGATCTGTACTTCGGTGGCGGAAATGGCGGCGCAGGCCTTGAAGACGGAGAGCTCCGGCTGGTCGGAGTGGGCCTTGAAGACGCTCCGGAAGGAGCTGCCGGGTGCCTGCGAGCGGAGCGCTTCGGGGAAATTGAACCAGCGGGTGAAGTTGGCTACAACGGCGTCGGCGTTGAAGGGAGTCCCGTCATGGAAGGTGACACCCTCTCGAAGCGTGAACGAGTACGTGCGGCCCTCGTCGCTCTCTTTCCACTCGGTGGCGAGCAGCGGGGTGGGCTTGCCGGTGGTCTGGTCCACGCCCACCAGCCCCTCCAGGATCTGGCGGGACACACGGTAGGACTCGAGGTCACTGTTGAGTGCCGGGTCCAGGCCCAGGGGTGGGGACGCAGTGCCAAAGGTAAAGACGGCCTGGGGCTCGGGCGCTCTGGTGGGGCTGCCTGTGGATGTGGAGGGCGATGGTGCCGGGTTCCCGGTGCAGGAAGTAACGGCAAACGCCAGGAACGCGGTGCCGGAAGCAATTACTGCTCGACGTGAAGGACTGCTTGGCACGCGATTATTCACCTCTCGGCTGGGGCCGGCGCCGCTGACTGCGGGGGTGGGAACAGTCTAATTGACAGCCCGGCTGATTGTTGCGGGAAGAAAACACCCCCGGTCCGTGGGACCGGGGGTGGAAGTGCGCAAGGGGGGACTTGAACCCCCACGCCCGAAGGCACAGGAACCTAAATCCTGCGTGTCTGCCAATTTCACCACTCGCGCCTGCATCCTCGCAGAACCTCCAGGGCCCGACGGCGGATGCCAGCATTCATTGTACCTGCCGTAGTCTCCGGTACAGGAAGTCAGTCCAGCTTGAGGTCGCGGCGGAGCTTTGCAACATGGCCGGTCGCGCGGACGTTGTATTGTGCGAGGGCGAGGCGGCCTTCGGGGTCGATCACAAACGTGGACCGGATCAGGCCCTGGTACGTCTTCCCGTAGTTCTTCTTCTCGCCCCAGGCGCCGTACGCCTCAGCCACTGCATGATCGGCATCAGAAAGAAGGGGGAAGGTGAGCCCTTCATTTTCCGCGAATTTTGCCAGCTTGGGTACGGGGTCCGGGGAAATGCCGACCACGTTGTAGCCGGCTGATTGCAGGGAGGCCAGGGAGTCGCGGAAATCACAGGCTTCCTTGGTGCATCCCGGCGTCGACGCGGCAGGGTAGAAGTAGACCACGGTGCTGCGGCCTTCGCCGCCCGGCAGGGACTGCAGCGAGACCGTGTTTCCGTTGGAATCGGGCAGGGTGAAGTCCGGCGCCACACTTCCGGGCAAGAGTCTGTCAACCAATTTTTTGCTCCTTGTTGGTTTCCTGGAAGTCTCAGCTTAGTAAAATCGCTCGCACCGAAACGAATCGGTGCTTGGTTATACTGGTTGTTATGCCTGATATGGAACGCTGGCCCACTGGACGTCTTTTGTCCACCGCGGCCCGCCTCGTCGAACACTCCTGGAATGAGAAGCTGGGAGCGATTGGCCTGACCCATGCCGGTGTGATCGCCATTGAGGTCCTGGCTGCCAACGGCCCCATGACCCAGGCGCAATTGGCCCAATTGGTTCGCGTCCAGGCCCAGACCATGGGCAAGACCCTCAGCCGGCTTGAAAACCACGGTCATATTGCCCGGGTCCGCAGCAGCACGGACCGTCGCAGCCACGTTGTTTCCCTCACGGACCAGGGCCGGGAAGCCGTTGCCGCCGCCGTCGACATGGAACGGACCGTTCTGGCCGCCGCCTCAATCGATCCGGACATTCTGCGCCAGGAGCTCCAGTCCGTGGTCCGCGAACTGGCCAGCCGCTATTCCTCGCCCGTCACCAAAGCCATGGTCGAACACAACAACTGACACGTGCCTAAGGGCCGCCGGTGATCCGGCGGCCTTTTTGTTGCCCGGTTTTGGACGCGCAGACTTCTTTTCGACTCGCTCGATATCTCTCGCACCCTATATATGGGCCGCGTCAGGTTACCCGATTGCGCGTTCGAGCCGGCATCGTGTGCAGACAACGAAAAAGCCGGTCCCGGCTCAACATTTCTGCTGTGCCAGGACCGGCTTCTCTTTGGGGTGCACCCCCCGGGACTTGAACCCGGAACCCATTGATTAAGAGTCAATTGCTCTGCCAATTGAGCTAGAGGTGCAGGTGTTGGTTTCGTTCCCGTGGGCTTTTTACTTCCCTCGGCGATCTCCGCAACGACATGTAACTCTACACGAACTTTTCATCCAAGTGAAATCGGCGATTCCGTGGCACAAGCCATCAGTCCGGAGGGTCAACAATCAGCGCAGAATCAGGGTTCTGGCCGTTGCTGAGCACCCACAATTCGCCGTTGGGGGCCAGTGCTACGTCACGCAGCCGCCCATACTCGCCCGTGAAGTAGCTCACAGGCTGGCCGGCGGTCTCGCCGTCCAGGGGTACTGTCCATAGCCGCTGCCCCCGAAGTGCTCCGAGGTAGGCGGTGTTGCCAATGATCTCGAGCCCGCTGGGGGAGCTGTCCGCTGTCTCCGGCCACACCACCTTGGCATCCAGGTAAGCACTGTTGCCCGGCGCCCCTGTGACTTCCGGCCAGCCGTAGTTGCCGCCCGGTGTGATGAGGTTTAGTTCGTCGTCCACGGTAGGGCCGAATTCGCTGGCCCAGAGCCGGCCGGCGCTGTCCCAGGCGAGGCCTTGAACGTTGCGGTGGCCCAGGCTGTAGACGGGGTTGTTGCCGAACGGATTGCCTGGCGCGGGGGAACCATCCGGAGCCAACCGCAGGATCTTGCCGCCCAGCGCATCGGGATCCTGGGGTTGTTCACGCCTCTGGGAGTCGCCGGTGCCCACGTACAGCATGCCGTCCGGGCCAAAGCGGATCCTGCCGCCGTTGTGCGTGGACGCTTTGGAGATGCCGCTGAAAATGACTTCAGGCGCGCCCATGGAGAGTTGTCCATCACCGCCTTCGTTCAGTTGCATCCTGGCAATCCGGTTATCGTCAGCTGCGGTGAAGTAGGCGTACAGATAGCGGTCCGCAGGGAAATCGGGGGAGACCGCTAACCCCAGCAGCCCGCCTTCGCCTCCGGGAACGACGTCGGGGACCTCACCGATTGTGCTGGACTGGCCATCATTGACGGACTTGAGGAGGGTGCTGTCCCGTTCCGAGATAATGGCGGTGCCGTCCGGCAGGAACACCACAGCCCACGGAGTGTCGAGGTCCAGATCGAGGCGGCGGAGCACCTGGGGTTCCCCTTCCGACGTCGGCATTGAAGCGGGTGCCGAAGCCGAAACAGGAGCTGTGGTCGGGTTGGGGACTGGCGGATTTGCTGTGCACGATGTCAGAACCAGCGAGGCCGAGACGCCCAGCATGGTGATGGCGTGGATTCGGGACTTGGGAGCAGGGCGCTGCCGTCGAACTGCCCGGTCCCGTGCCCTCATCGCCGCATGCGCCTCGGTTCGCGGAAACCCGCGGCTTCGGCATGCGCCGGTGACAGGAACCACACGTTGCAAGTGGCTTCTTCATAGCCGGTGTCGCCTTCGTCGTAATAGACCATGTCCGAGGCATCCCCCTTGACGGTGAAGCCGGCCGGTGCACTGCCGTCCGGTCCCGGAGACGCGGAGCCCTCGCCATAGGGCTGTTCTGCTGCCAGATGCCCAGCCGGGGCCGCTTCTCCGGACCCGGCGAAGGCGACCTCCGAGGGCGCGACCGCGGGTGCCGGGCCGGACTGTTCGTCGGAATCCTCTGCGGCCGCCGACTCGGCACCCGGCAGCGTGGGTGCATGTGGGGATGTGTATTCGTCATGATGCGCGGGCGGCGGTGTAGGAGCGCCGTCAGCGTCGGACCACTGTGCTTCCCACTCGGCCTGGTCCTCGGATGCGCGCAGTTCGGCGGCGCGGCGTTCGGAATCGCGGTCGGCTTCGGAGGCGCCGGTAAGGGAGTCCGCAGCGCCGGCGCCAACCCCCGCAGGGCTTTCCGGTTCCTCCGGTGCCATCTCGAGGGAACTGACATCTGCGGCATCAGGTTCCGAATCAGGCCCGCCGGGAACGGACCCGACGGCCGACGTCGCAGCCGCTCCTTCACCCGAGGCCGGGTCCGTGGTGGCACCGGCCGCCGTTTCTGTTTCGCTGCCGGCCGTCCAATCGTCGACGTCGCCCACCTGGCCGGAATCCTCACCGGCATGCTCACTACCAGGGTCCGTGCCGGTCTCGCTAATGGAATCCGAACCTGCTGCCGGACCGGCTGAATCTGTGCCGGAGGCGGCTGTGGGAGACGCGTCGCCACTGGAACCTGCGGCGGCATCCGGGGCAGCTGCGGAGGGGGTCTCAGTGCCCTGAGATGTGGCCGCGGATGCCGGGCCGTGTGCCGCAGCAGAGGAATCCTGGCCGGTCTGCCCGCCGGCTGCAACGCCGTAGGCCACGGCAGCATCATGCTCGTCCTCCGGAGTGGTGGGCGGTGTGGAACCTGACGAGGCATCGAATCCGGCTGCTCCGGGAAGGCCGGCGGTGGCGGCTGCTTCCGCAGAAGGGCCGGCCAGGCTGCCGTGCGACAGCGCACCTCCTGAAGAGCCCGAATCCTCTCGTGGACGCTCGTCCGCAGTGGGCGGCGGAGTGGCAGCGCCCCCGCCCTGGCCTGAACTCCGGCGGTTGACCAGCCACCAGACAATTGCAACCACAAGGACAATGACAATGATCCAGATAACAAACTCCATGGCAGAGCCCTTCTCTTCGCCAGGCACGGTTGCCGTGCCTTGACCGTACGTCCGGTAGATCTGGCCTGTCCAGCATCCGGGCACATCCACCACCCTTGAGCCCGGCAGCGTCTCAATATGCGAGACGGCAGTCCATTATTTGATCGAAATATTCGCGAAATTGAGCTCCAACGCCTGTTTCCGGTTCGTTCCGGACCCATGCGGAGTCATAGACTTTGGTCCATGAGTCAGGACACCCAGATCGCCACCACCACTAAGCCAGACATCAAGCCCCGCAGCCGGGTTGTTACCGATGGAATTCACGCGGCTCCGGCACGCGGAATGTTCCGGGCGGTCGGCATGGGCGATGACGACTTTGCCAAGCCGCAGATCGGCGTCGCCAGCTCGTGGAACGAAATCACCCCCTGCAACCTTTCCCTGAACCGCCTTGCCCAAGGCGCCAAGGAAGGTGTACACGCAGGCGGCGGCTTCCCCATGCAGTTCGGAACCATTTCCGTTTCCGACGGGATTTCCATGGGCCACGAGGGCATGCACTTCTCCCTGGTGTCCCGCGAAGTCATTGCCGACTCCGTGGAAACCGTGATGCAGGCCGAACGCATTGACGGTTCGGTGCTGCTGGCGGGCTGCGACAAGTCGCTGCCCGGCATGCTGATGGCAGCTGCCCGCCTGGACCTCGCCAGCGTGTTCCTTTACGCCGGCTCCATCATGCCCGGCTGGGTCAAGCTGGAGGACGGCTCGGAGAAGGAAGTCACCCTCATTGACGCCTTTGAGGCGGTGGGCGCCTGCGCCGCCGGCAAGATGAGCATGGAGGACCTCACCCGCATCGAGAAGGCCATCTGCCCGGGCGAAGGCGCCTGCGGCGGTATGTACACGGCCAACACCATGGCCTGCATCGGCGAGGCCCTGGGCATGTCACTGCCGGGGTCCGCGGCACCGCCCTCGGCAGACCGCCGTCGTGATGAATTTGCCCGCAAGTCAGGCGAAGCAGTGGTCAACCTGCTCCGCCTGGGCATCACTGCACGCGACATCATGACCAAGAAGGCCTTCGAGAACGCCATTGCCGTCACCATGGCTTTCGGCGGTTCCACCAACGCTGTCCTGCACCTGCTGGCCATTGCCCGCGAAGCCGAAGTCGAGCTGACGCTGGATGACTTCAACCGCATCGGCGACAAGATCCCGCACCTGGGCGACCTCAAGCCGTTCGGCCGCTACGTCATGACCGACGTCGACAAGATCGGTGGTGTGCCGGTCATCATGCGCGCACTGCTCGACGCCGGCCTGCTGCACGGCGACTGCCTCACCGTTACGGGCAAGACCGTTGCCGAAAACCTCGAAGCGATCAACCCGCCGGACCTCGACGGCAAGATCCTGCGTGCGCTGGACAACCCGATCCACAAGACCGGCGGCATCACCATCCTGCACGGCAGCATGGCCCCCGAGGGTGCTGTGGTGAAGAGTGCAGGCTTCGACGCAGACGTCTTCGAAGGTACCGCCCGCGTGTTTGAGCGTGAGCAGGGCGCACTGGATGCCCTGGACAAGGGCGAAATCCAGAAGGGCGACGTCGTGGTGATCCGCTATGAGGGCCCCAAGGGCGGACCCGGCATGCGCGAAATGCTGGCCATCACCGGCGCCATCAAGGGCGCAGGCCTGGGCAAGGATGTCCTGCTGCTGACCGATGGCCGCTTCTCCGGCGGTACCACCGGGCTCTGCATCGGCCACGTTGCACCGGAAGCGGTCGACGGCGGTCCCATCGCCTTCGTCAAGGACGGTGACCGGATCCGCGTGGACATCGCCGCCCGCAGCTTCGACCTGCTGGTGGACGACGCTGAGCTCGAATCCCGCAAGATCGGCTGGGAGCCGTTGCCGGCCAAGTTCACCAAGGGCGTCCTGGCCAAGTACGCCAAGCTGGTGCACAGCGCCTCCACAGGCGCATACTGCGGTTGATACCTTCCCCTTGATGGGGCGCTGGGTTTCGACAAGCTCAACCACCGGTGGTTGAGCTTGTCGGTTGAGCTTGTCGAAACCCTTGAGAGACCAGTTCGTGGACAATGGCGTCCACATGGTGAGATGCTGTCCTCTCGCGTTGACACGTTTCTCACCAGAGGGAAAACTGATCGCATGATCAAGTTCGTTACCGTTGGCGTCGTCCTTACCAAGCGCGTGGCTCAATAGCCCGACTGGTAACGAACCGTCACGCGCAACCCCTCGCAGAGCCACTTGGCTGAGGGGTTTTTTTATTTTCTGCAGTTTCCAGGCACCACCCATGATCCACAAGGAAGAGTCCGATGAGCAAAGGATCGCCGATCAGCCCCTCGCTGATGGCTACAAAGTCCGCTGGAGCCCCCAAGGCTCCGGAACGTGCCGACCGAACGGCTGACACCGCCGTCGTCGTCGCTGATCTTGCTGCTGTCTCTCCTGTCCTTGGGCCGAACAACGTTGTACCCCCAACGGCCATGTCCGGCTCGCAAGCAATCGTCCGCTCGCTCGAAGAACTCGGCGTCGACGACATTTTCGGTTTGCCCGGTGGAGCGATCCTGCCCACCTATGACCCCTTGATGGCATCGAGCATGAACCACGTGCTGGTGCGTCACGAACAGGGAGCCGGCCACGCCGCGCAAGGCTACGCCATGGTTACCGGGCGGGTGGGCGTCTGCATCGCCACCTCAGGCCCGGGAGCCACCAACCTCGTTACCGCCATCATGGATGCCCACATGGACTCCGTGCCGATGGTTGCCATTACCGGCCAGGTGTCCAGTGGAGTTATTGGCACCGACGCCTTCCAGGAAGCTGACATTGTGGGCATCACCATGCCCATCACCAAGCACTCCTTCCTGGTGACCGATCCCAACGACATCCCGCACGTGATGGCCGAGGCCTTCCACCTGGCATCCACCGGCCGGCCCGGTCCGGTGCTGGTGGATGTGGCCAAGGACGCCCAGGTTGGCCAGATGACCTTCTCCTGGCCGCCGCGGATCGACCTCCCCGGCTACCGGCCCGTGACCCGCGGCCACAACAAGCAGGTCCGGGAAGCCGCCAAGCTGATTGCCGCGGCCAAGAAGCCGGTCCTCTACGTCGGAGGCGGGGTCGTCAAGGCGCACGCTTCCGCCGAGCTTCGCGAGCTGGCCGAAGCAATGAACGCCCCGGTGGTCACCACCCTCATGGCGAAGGGCGCATTCCCGGATTCGCACCCGCAGCACATGGGCATGCCCGGCATGCACGGCACGGTTTCGGCCGTTACCGCACTGCAGCAGTCCGACCTCCTGATCACGCTGGGCGCCCGTTTCGATGACCGTGTCACCGGCGTATTGAAGACCTTCGCGCCGCTGGCCAAGGTCATCCACGCGGACATCGACCCCGCCGAGATCTCCAAGAACCGGACGGCAGACGTTCCGATTGTTGGCTCGGTCAAGGAAATCATCCCCGAACTGACCGACGCCGTGAAGGCGCAGTTCGCTGCGGTCGGGACTCCCGAACTTGATCACTGGTGGGCCTTCCTGAACAACCTGAAGGATTCCTATCCCTTGGGCTGGACCGAGCCGGAAGACGGCCTGACCGCACCCCAGCGGGTCATCGAGCGCATCGGTGCCTTGACTGGACCGGAAGGCATCTACGTTGCAGGCGTTGGCCAGCACCAGATGTGGGCCGCCCAGTTCATCAAGTACGAGCGTCCGCACGCCTGGCTCAATTCGGGCGGCGCCGGCACCATGGGCTATGCGGTTCCCGCTGCCATGGGCGCCAAGGTGGGGGAACCGGACCGCGTGGTCTGGGCCATCGACGGCGACGGCTGCTTCCAGATGACCAACCAGGAACTTGCCACGTGCGCGATCAACAAGATCCCCATCAAGGTCGCCGTTATCAACAACTCGTCGCTGGGCATGGTGCGGCAGTGGCAGACCCTCTTCTATGAGGGCCGCTACTCCAACACGGACCTCAACACCGGCCACGACACCATCCGGATTCCGGACTTCGTGAAGCTGGCTGACGCCTACGGCTGTGCATCCTTCCGGTGTGAGCGCGATGAAGACATCGACGCCACCATCCAGAAGGCGCTGGAAATCAACGACCGCCCCGTGGTCATCGACTTCGTTGTCAGCCCCAACTCCATGGTGTGGCCAATGGTGCCCGCCGGTGTCAGCAACGACCAGATCCAGGTTGCCCGCAACCTGACCCCGGAATGGGAAGAGGAAGACTGAACATGCCCCGCCACACACTCTCAGTCCTGGTTGAAGACAAACCCGGCGTCCTGACCCGCGTCGCCAGCCTCTTCGCCCGCCGCGCCTTTAACATCAACTCGCTGGCTGTCGGCCCCACCGAGGTCCCCGGCATGTCCCGCATGACCGTGGTGGTCGACGCCGACGGAGACTTGATCGAACAGGTCACCAAGCAGTTGAACAAGTTGGTCAACGTCATCAAGATCGTTGAGCTGACTTCAGAATCTTCCGTACAGCGCGACCACATCCTGGTCAAGGTACGTGCGGATGCCGCAACACGGCTGCAGGTAACCCAGGCTGCAGACCTGTTCCGCGCTTCAGTGGTCGACGTCTCCACAGACGCCGTCGTCATTGAGGCCACCGGCCACCCGGATAAGATCAATGCACTCCTTTCGGTGCTTGAACCGTTCGGTATCCGCGAAATTGTGCAGTCCGGCACCTTGGCTGTTGGACGGGGATCCCGCTCCATGAGTGACAGGGCTTTGCGCAGCGCCTAATCCCGCCGCAGCAAACCCGCGCAGTACCGCAACACACAGACTAATCAGTAAAGAATCCACTCAAGAGGAGTTACCCAAGTGACTGAAATGTTCTATGACGACGACGCAGACCTGTCGATCATCCAGGGTCGCAAGGTTGCAATCGTTGGCTATGGCTCACAGGGCCACGCCCACGCATTGAACCTGCGCGATTCCGGCGTCGAGGTTGCCATTGCCCTCAAGGACGGCTCCAAGTCCACCGCCAAGGCTGAAGAAGCCGGCTTCACCGTCAAGAACGTCGCCGACGCCGCCGAATGGGCCGACGTCATCATGATCCTGGCACCGGACCAGCACCAGCGCTCGATCTACAACGACTCGATCAAGGACAAGCTGACCCCGGGCAAGGCACTGGCCTTCGCGCACGGCTTCAACATCCGCTTCGGCTACATCAAGGCTCCGGAGGGCGTTGACGTCATCCTGGTGGCTCCGAAGGCTCCGGGCCACACCGTCCGCCGCGAATTCGAAGCCGGCCGTGGCATCCCGGACATCATCGCCGTCGAGCAGGACTCAACAGGCTCCGCCTGGGACCTGGCCAAGTCCTACGCGAAGGCAATCGGCGGCACCCGCGCCGGCGTCATCAAGACCACCTTCACCGAAGAGACCGAAACTGACCTCTTCGGCGAGCAGGCTGTTCTCTGCGGCGGCGTTTCCCAGCTGGTCCAGTATGGCTTCGAAACCCTGACCGAAGCCGGTTACCAGCCGCAGATCGCCTACTTCGAGGTACTTCACGAGCTCAAGCTCATTGTCGACCTCATGTGGGAGGGTGGCATTGCCAAGCAGCGTTGGAGCGTTTCCGACACCGCAGAGTACGGCGACTACGTCTCCGGCCCCCGCGTTATCACCCCCGAGGTGAAGGAAAACATGGCTGCAGTACTCGCGGACATCCAGTCCGGCGCGTTTGCCAAGCGCTTCATCGAGGACCAGGACAACGGCGGCGTTGAGTTCAAGGAGCTCCGCGCCAAGGCCGAGCAGCACCCGATCGAGGCCGTGGGCCGCGAGCTGCGCTCCTTGTTCGCCTGGCAGCAGCAGGACGTGGACTACGTGGAGGGTTCCGCAGCCCGCTAAGGGACGGCGACACCGTTACTACGCATACGCATAACTGAGGCCGGGTTCACACTTAACAATGTGGGCCCGGCCTTTATGTAAGCCTAGACTTTGATTTATCTCCCCGGACTGCAACGCAGAGGATCACCGTGTCAAAACCTGTAGTACTTCTCGCTGAAGAACTTTCGCCCGCCACCGTCGAGGCCCTGGGCCCGGACTTCGAGATCCGCCAGACCGACGGCGCCGACCGTTCCCAGCTGCTGGCCGCAATTGCCGACGTGGACGCCATCCTGGTCCGTTCCGCAACCCAGGTTGATGCCGAGGCCATTGCCGCCGCCAAGAACCTCAAGGTCATTGCCCGCGCCGGGGTTGGCCTGGACAACGTAGACATCAAGGCGGCCACCCAGGCCGGCGTGATGGTGGTTAATGCACCTACGTCCAACATCGTCTCGGCCGCGGAACTGACGGTAGGCCACATCCTCAGCCTCGCCCGCCACATCCCGCAGGCCAGTGCCGCGCTCAAGGGCGGCGAATGGAAGCGCTCCAAGTACACAGGTATTGAACTCTTCGAGAAAAAGATCGGCATCATCGGCCTGGGCCGGATCGGCGCCCTCGTGGCAGCCCGGCTGCAGGGCTTCGAAACCGAGATCCTCGCCTACGATCCCTACATCACCTCGGCCCGTGCCGCACAGCTGGGCGTCAAGCTGGTCACCCTGGACGAACTGCTGAGCCAGGCCGACTTTGTCACCATCCACATGCCCAAGACTCCTGAGACCGTTGGCATGCTCGGTGCCGACGCGTTCACCAAGATGAAGTCCAGCGCTTACGTCATCAACGTCGCCCGTGGCGGCCTGGTGGACGAATCCGCGCTGTTCGATGCCCTCCAGGACCGCCAGATCGCCGGCGCCGCCGTCGACGTCTTCGTCAAGGAGCCCAGCACGGACCTGCCGTTTATGAAGCTGGACAACGTGATTGTCACCCCCCACCTGGGTGCTTCCACGGATGAGGCCCAGGAGAAGGCCGGCGTATCGGTAGCCAAGTCCGTCCGCCTGGCCCTGGCCGGCGAGCTGGTCCCGGACGCTGTCAACGTTGCCGGCGGCGTGATTGCCCCGGACGTACGCCCCGGTATCCCGCTGATCGAAAAGCTGGGCCGCATCTTCACCGCCATGACGCATGCTTCGCTCACCCAGGTGGACGTTGAGATTGCCGGCGAGATCTCCACCCTTGACGTCAAGGTACTGGAACTGGCTGCCCTGAAGGGCATCTTCGCCGACGTTGTGACCGAGCAGGTCTCCTACGTCAACGCTCCCGTCATCGCTGAACAGCGCGGCATCAACGTCCGGCTCATCACCACCCCGGACACGGAGTCGTACCGCAACGTGCTGACCCTGCGCGGCGCCCTGAGCGACGGCAGCCAGATTTCGGTAGCAGGCACGCTGACCGGTCCCAAGCAGATCCAG
The DNA here is from genome assembly GCA_031178005.1 of Pseudarthrobacter sp. Taxonomy (GTDB): domain Bacteria; phylum Actinomycetota; class Actinomycetes; order Actinomycetales; family Micrococcaceae; genus Arthrobacter. Next base: position 82,054 of record JAPSJV010000008.1, on the reverse strand, counting down.
AAGCTGGTGGGCATCAACGGCTTCGAGGTGGAAATCCCCATCAGCGAGCACCTTGTGGTGGTTGCCTACTCGGACCGTCCCGGCGTAATCGGCACCATTGGCCACATCCTCGGCATGAACAACATCAACATCGCCGGCATGCAGGTGGCCCGCCAAACTGAAGGCGGCCAGGTGCTTGCGCTCCTGACCATCGACAGCTCGGTGCCCCAGCAGGTCCTCGATGCCATCAAGGCCGGCATCGGCGCCGACATGGTCCGTGAAGTGGACCTGGAAGATTAAACCGCAAGCGGCTTAATCGCCAAACAGCAAGGCTGGGGGAGCCGCCGATTCGCGACGCGTAATTCCCCACTTTGCGACGCGCCCGGGCGACTCGCCAGAGCGTGGCAGGTATGATTGGCCGGTCTGCTTACAATGGCTTGGTCCCCTCGCGGGACCGTGCCGGGCAGGCCGGCCAACACCTTTTGCACCCCCGCCAGGGACACCGCCCTCCACCTTGCCCGGAGGGTGGTGGAGTGCGTACGCAATCCAGCTTTCAGGAGCCCAATGAACGCCGTCCAGAGGTTCATCAGAAGCCGTGTGCTGCTGTTGACCGCGGCCATCTTGATCATCGCCATGGGACTCTCGGTCCTGATCCAGGGGCAGTCGCAGGCTGCCCTGAACCGGACAGTGGATGAGAATTCCCGTGGCCTCTATGACATCCTCGTCCAGCCCAAGGCTGATTCCGGCGTGCTCCTGCAGCCGGACATCGCCAACGGCTCCGGCGGCATCAACTTCGAGCAGCTGGAGAGCATCCGGGGGCTTACAGGGACTTCCGTGGCAGCACCAATCAGCCTGGTCTCCCGCGTAACGCAGAATGTCCAGGCTCCCCGCCTTGATGCAATGGACTACCTGGGCTACAACCCCGGACTGGTGGGCACCGCCACTGTTGAGCAGCCCGGCGGGGCCAACCCGTCTTCCTGGCCTGCCGCGGAATCCGTGCTGACGGACTCGGCCAAGAAGTACCGACTGACCGCTTCCGCTGTCAGCTCCGACGGATCCAGCGAGCAGACCCTGTTCGAGACCTCCGCCGAAGGGTCGGTGGGCAAGGCCCGGATTGTGGAAACCCAGACGCAGGGCGGCACCAGCATCCAGATTGCCCCCGCCGAAGGTGAAACAGGCATCAAGTTTCCGGCACCGGCAGGCGGTTCGGTGCACAACCTCTTTAATCTCTCCGTTTCGTTGCCCACGGCGCCGGAGATCACCGAGTCCGTGGTCGCCGTCGACCCCGTTGCAGAACGCGCGCTGCTTGGTGAATCCGGCGACTTCCTGGCTCCGCTCGAGAAGGCCCCGCCCGCGGATGCCCGCAATGCCGGAGCCATCGGCCGCCACTTTGAAAGCCTCTTCACCAGCGGCATCACGCCCAAGGAACTGGAAGAGGGCCCGGACTTCCTGGGCGTGAAGCTCAAGTACTGGGCGCCGCTGATGTCCCAGTACCAGCAGGCGAAGGCCAAGGGCGCCCTGACGGCGGATTCCCAAGCCATCCCGCTGATCGTCAGGTCCGGTACCACCCTGGATCTGACCTACAAGGTCAAGATCGAAGAACTCGACGCCTCCGGAAACGTGGTCAAGGAAGTCGGCACGGCTACCAAATCGCTGGGTGAAGGCTACCTGCCGTTCGTCTCCGATGATCCCTTTGCCCTGTCCTGGCCTGGATCCACGGACCACTCAGGACTCCTGGGCGCCGGCGGAAACTTCAACCAGGGCCTGTACGAGCCCGCCGAATGGTCCACTGACTTCGCCGCCGCTCCGGAGTACTCCGACGCCGGCACCGCAGCCAACGGTGCTGTTGCCAAGACAGCAGTTCCCCGCGACTGGGTAACTGTCAACCGCCTCCCGGAAACCGGGCTGGACGGGTCGAAGGTGGACCAGACCCAGCGCGACCCGGTTGACGAACGTGCCTACCGCGAGGACCTCGAGACCGGCCAGAAACTTGCAGCCCCGCTGCCCATGGTTTACGGCACGTTCGATCCCGCTGCCGTCCAGGAAGCTGCCGGCGACGTCAACCGCCTGCCCCTGGGTGGCTACGACCCCACCCCGCTGACGCTGACCCGTGACGCCGACGGCGACACGGTGGAGGCAAGCACCCTTAAGCCTTCGCTGAGCGCCACGGGCCTGGCCAGCCAGTCAGCCGGTGCCATCACCGACTACTACGGCCTGGCCGCCGCCCGCGGTTATACCGACAACGCAGATGTGATCGATGCCGTCCGCGTGCGCGCATCGACCGGCGGCAGCTGGAAGCAGGCGCAGCCGGAGGTCGAAAAACTGGCGGACAAGATCCGTGAGCTTGGCCTTGAAGCAACCGTGGTGGCCGGCTCGGCCCGCGAGGATGTCAGCATCTTCGTCCCCGGATACTCCAAGGACGACGCCGGCAAGGAATCCGCATTGGGTACCGTCCAGCAGTCCTGGGTACGCCAGAACGCTGCAGACGCCGTATCCGGCTCGCTGACTGGCACCAACACCACGCTGCTGTTCCTCACGCTCTGCGGCGCGGCCCTGCTGACGGGCGCATCCACTGTCAGCTACGTCAGGAAGCGCCGCTCAGAGGCCGGTACCCTGCGGGCAATGGGCTGGACCCAGGGCAGGATCCGTTCGTGGGTCCTGGCCGAATTCGGCGTCGGCGCCGCCATGCTTGCCGTTGCCGGAATCATCCTCAGCCTCCTGAGCTGGAGCCTGGTTACCGCCGTCGTCTCGGTATCCGTCCTGGTCCTGTACGCGGCAGCGGCGTTCTTTGCCGCCCAGCAGCTGCGCCACCGCGATGAAATCGACCAGGAGCCGCAGCATGACGAACGGCTGATCCCGGTGGATTCCCCACTGACGTTCGCCAACCGGCAGCTGAGTACCAACAAGTTCAACACCGTTGCCCTTGCCATCGCCGTGGGGGTCTTCGGAGCGTCGGTGGGCGGTTTGATTGCCCTGCTGATCGACATTCCCAGGGCTGCCGGTGCCAGCGCCCTGAGCGGACTGGCAGCTGCCAGCATCGCGGCCCCCAGCATAATTCTGGCCGTGGCCGGGGTGCTGGTGGGACTTATCCTCACGCTGGTCACCGGCCGTTTTGAACTCCAGGCCAAACGCCAATACCTTGGCATCCTGGAAGCGATGGGCTGGAACCCGGACATGCTCCGGCAGGTCCGCGTCTTCGAGAACGCCCTGGTAGGAACCGTCGCGGTTCCGCTGGGTGTGCTTGGCGCACTGGGAATCGGCCTCCTGGTGGCTCCCTACGCCGTCCTGTGGGCAGGCCTGGCCGGCCTGGTCGCTGTACTTTGCTGGATTCCAATTGCAACGAAAGTGGTCCAATGACACACGAGCCCAATCTTCAACGGACCCGTCGGAGCGGCAACGGTGATGCCGGCCTGCAGACCCGGGCCAACACCATCGTCAAGGCTGCCGACCACGCCACGCCGTTGGGACTGGAAGACATCACCATCCGCTATGGCGGCGACAAGGGCGGTGCCGAATCGGTAAGTGTCGTCGAGGGTTTCAACCTCACACTGCACGCCGGCGAGATGCACTGCGTCGCCGGGCGAAGCGGTTCCGGCAAGACCAGCATCCTGACGGTTGGCGCAGGACTGACGCTGCCGACGTCGGGAAGGGTCTTCTGGGAAGGCGCGTCCCTGGAAACCATGGGCGACGACGAAATCGCCGACCGCCGTCGGGCCCTGATCGGCTACGTGGACCAGGGCGGCGCGCTGATCGACGGCATGAGCGCCCTCGAGAACGTGCTGCTCCCGGCTGTACCTGATGGCGAGGTCAAGCAGCGCCACGACATGGCGAAGGACCTCCTGGACCTGGTGGGTCTGGGCCGTCGCATGCGGCACCGCCCGGCACAGCTCTCCGGTGGCGAACGCCAGCGGGTGGCGATCGCGCGTGCGCTGATTCTTGGTACCCGTGTCCTGGTGGTGGATGAACCCACAGCCAGCCTGGACCGTGTGTCTGCCAACCGCATCATCAGCATCCTCAAGGACACCACCAATGACGGCATCGCCGTCCTGGTTGCGTCCCACGACCACGAACTGGTCCGCCAAAGCGACACCCTCACCGAACTGATCTAGTTCTTCCCTCCGCACTAAAGGTAATCTCCACCTGTGACTTCCCCCGTGAAAACGCCGTTCTACATCACCACTGCCATTACCTACCCCAATGGCGTACCGCACATCGGCCATGCCTACGAGTACATCGCCACGGACGCCATGGCGCGGTTCAAGCGGCTGGACGGCTACGACGTGATGTTCCTGACCGGCACCGACGAGCACGGGATGAAGATCGCCCAGGCCGCGGAGAAGGAGGGCATCACGCCCAAGGAACTTGTGGACCGCAACGCGGAGGTCTACAAGGCGGCCCACGCCGCCTTGGGCATTACGTACGACCGCTTCATCCGCACCACGGACGCGGACCACTACGCCGCTTCGCAGGCCATCTGGAAGAAGATGGAGGAGAACGGCGACATCTACCTCGACAAGTACGAGGGCTGGTACTCCGTCCGGGATGAGGCGTACTACGTCGAGGACGAAACCGTGGTGAAGGACGACGGCGTGCGCTACTCGAAAGAGACGGACACCGAGGTCACGTGGACGGCCGAGGAGAGCTACTTCTTCCGGTTGTCCTCCTATCAGGACCGCCTCCTGGCGCTCTACGAGGAGCACCCCGAATTCGGCGCCCCGCAGTCGCGCTTCAACGAGGTGATCAGCTTCGTCCGGCGCGGTCTGGATGACCTGTCCATCAGCCGCACCACATTCGACTGGGGCGTTCCCGTCCCGGGCAACGACAAGCACGTGATGTACGTCTGGGTGGACGCGCTGACCAACTACCTGACCGGCGTCGGCTACCCGGACGTTGAATCCGAATCATTCCGGAAGTTCTGGCCGGCAGACGTCCACGTGATCGGCAAGGACATCTCCCGCTTCCACGCCATCTACTGGCCCGCGTTCCTGATGAGCGCCGGCCTGGAACTGCCTAAGCGCGTGATGATCCACGGGTTCCTGCACAACGCCGGCGTCAAGATGTCCAAGTCCCTGGGCAACGTTGTGGCTCCTGCAGACTTCGTGGAGCAGTACGGCCTGGACCAGGTCCGTTACTTCTTCCTCCGCGAGGTGCCATTCGGTGCGGACGGCAGCTACCACCACGACGCCATTGTGGGGCGCATGAACTCGGACCTTGCCAACAACTTCGGCAACCTGGCACAGCGGTCGCTGTCCATGGTGGCGAAGAACTGTGGGGGACAGGTGCCCACGCCGGGAGCCTTCTCCGCACCGGACGAGGCGCTGCTGGCCCAGGCCAACGGGCTGCTCGACGCTGCACGCGCCGCCTTTGAAAAGCAGGAGTTCAGCCGCGCCCTCGAGGCCATCTGGACCGTCCTGGGCGACACCAATGCCTACTTCGCCGAGCAGGCCCCCTGGGTGCTGCGGAAGACCGACGTCGAACGCATGAACACTGTCCTGTACGTCACGCTCGAAGTCCTGCGGATCGTTGCCATCCTGGTCCAGCCGGTCATGCCTGGCGCCGCAAGTGCCGTCCTGGACGCCTTGGGCCAGCCGGAAGGCGATGCCCGCCAGTTCGCCGCCCTGGCCACACCGATTGTCCCCGGCACGGCGCTGCCGGCACCCACTCCGGTGTTCCCCAAGTACGAGGAACCCGCGGAGGCCTAAGGCAAACAAAGGCCGGGTGGCAGCAGGTGCTCCGAAGAGCCCTGCCGCCACCCGGCTTTGCTGTTTAAGGATCTAAGCCGTTGCGAGTCCCTCCACCGGGGACAGCCGCGCAGCGCGCCGCGCCGGAACCACTGAGGCCAGCAGGCCCGCAACTACTGCCACCCCCAGCACTGCCAGGAGCTGCAGCCACGGGATCGACGGCGCCACGGTGGCCACGCTGCCCAGGGCGGACATTGCGCCCAGCCAGCCGTACATGCTGCCCAGCGCCGCTCCGATCAGGGCGGCAACACCTGCTACGAGCACGGCTTCAAGGGCCAGCATGGTGCGCAACTGTCCACGCGTCAGGCCCAGCGCACGCAGCAGCGAGTTTTCCCGGGTCCGTTCCAGGACCGACAGGGACAGTGTGTTCGCCACACCGATCAGCGCGATCACCACTGCCACCGCTAGCAGTGCGGTGACCACCAGCAGCAGGACGTCGATGATCTCGTTGAAGGTGACCCGCTCCAGAGCGGCACCATTCACAGCACTCTCCGGCATGCCCAGAGCCTGGGCCACGGACGATTGGATCTCCCGGACGTCGTCGCCGGACAGCTTTTTGTCCGATTCCCCGAGACTGATCCAGAGTGCGTCGCCGGCGCCCGTCGCGGTACCCGCCAGCAGCGGCTGCGCAGTCTCCATGCTGATAAACGGCGGCAGGCCACGGGCTTCGAGGACGACGGCGTCAAGGTCCAGTGTCGCTGTGCCGCCCTTGACCGTGGCTGGCCGGGCGGCGGAATCTTCCGGAAGATAGATCTTGCCGGGTTCCACCGCCAGGGACTGGTCCCGCAGCAGGGTGGCAGCACTGGCCGCGGGAATCGCGTAGACCGGCGTGCTGGCGCCATCCACGTCCAGCCGGCCCACAATTGGCAGCAGTTCCGCTTCGGAGACACCGGAGATGGCCCGGACCACGTCACGTTGCGCCACGGTCAGGGCTGGTGCGGCGGGCTCAGCTCCTTCCGATGCGGCCGTGGTGGGGAGCGATACGGCGAGGTCCACGGGATAGTTTTTGGCCAGCATCTGGTCAAAAGCGGTCCTTGAGGAAGCCGCGCCGGTCATCATCAGCGTCACGAGGGTGACGCCGATCAGCAGTGCGGCAGCGGTCACGGAGGTACGCCCGGGGTTCCGGACGGAGTTCAGTGCGGCGAGCCGTCCGGGAACTCCGGCGGGCGCAGCCAGTTTGCCCACCAGTGAAACGAGCCGCGGAATGAACAATGTGGAGCACATCAGGACGCCCAGGAAGGACAGCAATCCGCCGCCGAAGCCGATCACCAGCTGGCCTTGAACCGCGCCGATCACCAGGAGCGGCACGCCCACAACCAGGGCCACAAGGCCCAGGACCAGGCGTAGCTTTCCCTTGGTGTTCGCCAGCGAGGCGTCGTCTGCCGGCCGGAGCGCGGCCAGGGGTGCAACGGCGGTTGCCGCCCGTGCCGGGACATAGGCTGCCGCGACCGTCAGCAGGACGCCCGCCAGAAGGCCGACGATGATGGCCGACGGCGGGACGGCCAGGGTGGCGAACTGCCGGTCCGGCTGCGCTGCGGCCCAAGAGACCAGGCCGGCCATCAGCCCCGTTCCGGCAAGCACGCCCAGCACGGAGGCGGCGAAGCCCACCACCAGGGCTTCGGCCAGGACGGAGTTGCGTACCTGGTTCCGGGCGGCGCCGAGGCAGCGGAGCAGGGCAAGCTCCCGCGTCCGTTGGGCCACCAGGACGGCGAAGGTGTTGCTGACAACCAGTCCGGAAACCACCAGGGCGACTGCTGCGAAGGCGAGCAGAATTCCGGTCAGCTGGTCCTGGCCGCCGGTCATGGAAGCAACCTGGTAGGTGACCTGCTCATCAGCGGTCCTGACCGTGGCGCCGGACTGTCCGATGGCGGCTATGGAAGTGAGCGACTCTTTGAGTTGGTCGGCATTGGTGCCGGGGAGTGCCGTGAGCTGGATGCTGTCCAGGGTAGTTTCACCGGCCGCGAGCGTCCCTACAGTGGGGGACAGCGCAAGGAGCTGGGGCAGCGCGGCACTGAACGGATCGGCGCTGGGCCGCAGCAATCCCGTGACCCGCAATGAAACGGTGGTTGGACCGTCCATGGCCCGGAGTGCCATGGTGTCGCCGGTCTTGATGCCCAGCCGTTGGGCTGTTGTTGCGTCGATGGCGATGTCCGACGGCGAACCGGGGTAGGTGCCCTCGGTGAGGACAGCGGACTCAAGGCCCTCCGGGGCAAGGTTGCGGACCAGTCCCACCACTTCCTCGCCCTTGGCGGTGAAGGCGGCGGGAATGCGCTGGCTGCCATAGGTGGAGCCCACTCCTGCGGTGCCGGCTACTGCGTCCAGCACACTCTGGTCCAGGTCGTCGCCGTTGGGAACAACAACGAGGTCGGCATTTTTGTAAGCCTCGCCCAGGCTGGCGCCCAGTGAGGCGCTGGTGCTGGCGTTGACCATCAACGTGGTGGACAGGAAGGCCACCGCGAGCATGACGGCGAGGCCAACGGCCACAAACCGCCTGCTGTGCGCGGTGAACTGTGAAAGAGCGACGCGAAGCACGGCTATGCCCCCAGCTTGCCGAGGGCGGTCAGGACGGAGGCAGCGGTGGGTTCCAGGACTTCGCCCACCAGCTTTCCGTCGCTCATCAGGACCACGCGGTCCGCGTAGCTGGCCGCAACTGGATCGTGGGTCACCATGATGATGGTCTGGCCCAGTTCCTTGCTGCTGCGGCGGAGCAGGGAAAGTACTTCGCCGCCCACTGTCGAGTCCAGGTTTCCGGTGGGTTCGTCACCGAAAATGACGTCCGGGCGGGTCAGCAGGGCACGGGCCACGGCTACCCTTTGCTGCTGACCGCCGGACAGTTCGTGCGGACGGTGCTTGAGGCGGTCCTGCAGTCCCAGGGTGGTGACCACGTAGTCCAGCCATTCGGTGTCCGTGCGGCTGCCCGCCAGTGCCAGCGGCAGCGTGATGTTCTGTTCGGCAGTGAGGGTGGGGACCAGGTTGAACGCCTGGAACACAAAGCCGATGCGTTCACGCCGCAGTGCCGTGAGTTCTTTGTCCTTAAGGGCGGTGATGTCTGTTCCGCCTACCAGGATGTTGCCTGAATCTGCGGTGTCCAGGCCGGCGAGGCAATGCATAAGGGTGGACTTGCCGGAGCCGGAGGGGCCCATGATGGCTGTGAAGCGCCCTGCGTCGAAGTTGACGGAAACGTCCCGGAGGGCGGTGACCCGGGTTTCGTTGCGGCCGTAGGTCTTGGAAACGGAAATTGCCTGGACGGCCGGCGCCGGTGACGCCGGGACGGACGCGGCGGGGGACTGTTGAACATTCGCGGAAGTGGTCATGGTTCCACGCTATTCACCGCCGCCCGCGCGGTAATCCGGCCGGGGGCCTGCTTTCGCGGCCGCCATCTCATACCGGAGTCTGAGACTCCGGTATGAGCATGTCCGACCGCCGTCGCCGGCGTCAGGATCCAGGCGTGACAACCCCGGTCTCGTAGGCCATGACCACAATCTGCACCCGGTCCCGTGCTTCGAGCTTCGCCAGGATGTGGCCCACGTGCGTCTTCACGGTTGCTTCTGAGAGGAACAGCCCCGCCGCGATCTCGGGGTTGGATTGCCCCAGCGCAATGAGCTCAAAGACCTCGCGCTCGCGGGCGGTCAGGCGTTCGACGGCGGCATGGTGTTCTGGACGCTGGGAACCCTGGGTGCGGAGCAGGGGAGCAACATGTTCCAGCAGCCGCCGGGTGGTTGACGGGGCGATGACCGCATCGCCGCGGTGGACGGTGCGGATGGCCTCCAGGAGCTCTTCCGGCGGGGCGTCCTTGAGCAGGAAGCCGCTGGCTCCGGCCTGGATGGCAGCCAGTGCGTATTCGTCGAGGTCAAAGGTGGTCAGGACCACCACCTTCAGTTCGCTTCGCCGTGAACCTGCGGGCGCGGCAGCCACCTGCTCCATCAGCTGCCGGGTGGCCTCGATGCCGTCCATTCCGGGCATCCGCACGTCCATCAGCACGACGTCGGCCGTGGTACCGGCAAGGGCCTGGACGGCCTCGATCCCGTTCCCGGCTTCCACTACTACCGTGAGGTCCGGCTGCGAGTTGATCAGCATGCCGAATCCGGAGCGCACCAGTTGCTGGTCGTCCACCAGGGCCACCCTGATCTGTTCCGGGGCGGGGGCGGTGGCGGAGGTTGCTGAAAGGGACATCGTCAGGCTTCCGTGTAGGGGATGAAGGCGGAGACGTGGAAGCCTCCGCCGGGCGCCGGTCCGGCGGCCAGTGTTCCATCGTAGAGCGTCACGCGCTCCGCCATTCCGCGAAGCCCGTTGCCCGGCGATTCCGGAGCGTCGGCAGCTGCCCCGCGTCCGTCGTCGTAAATTTCCAGTTCCAGGCCCCGCGCCGTCCAGTTCAGCGAGGCGTGTGCCTCGGCGTCGGGGCCTGCGTGCTTGAGGACATTGGTCAGCCCCTCCTGGAAAACACGGTAAGCAGTGAGTTCCGCTCCGGCGGGGAGGGTGCGGCGGGGCTGCCCTTGCTTGCTGAAGCGCAGCCGCAGCCCGGTGGCACGCAGTCCCAGGAACAGTTCGTCGAGGTCGTCCAGGCCGGGCAGCGGCCTGGTGGTGGCGGGATCATCGCTGCGCAGGACTCCCAGAAGCCGGCGCATTTCGGCGAGCGAGGTCCTGCCGGTGGCGGCGATGGTTGACAGCGCGCGGGTGGCGGCTTCGGGTTCGACGGCGGCAGCGTACCTGGCGCCGTCGGCCTGGGTGATGATGACTGAAAGGGAGTGCGCCACAATGTCGTGCATTTCACGGGCAATGTGTGCCCGCTCGTCAGCGGCGGCGAGGGAGCGTTCCTGCTGCTGCTCGGTTTCCAGCCTGCGGGCGCGGTCGGAGAGGGTCTGCAGCTGCAGCCGGCGGATCCGGGTCAGGTCGCCAAGGGTCCAGCTGAACAGCACCAGCATCCAGATGAGCACTGTGTAGACGGCGCTGATGGTCATTCCCAGCACGCCTGTTTCGGCCGTGCCGCTGAAGTTCCGGCTGGTGAGCATCACGCCGCCCACCAGGCCAAGGCCCAGGACTGTGCGGCTGGCCCACGCGGGGCCATACGCGGCAACCGCGTAGATGATGATGGGAACCGCCACCAGGCCGGCCAAGGGTTCAAGTCCCAGGGCCCACTGCACCAAGCAGGCCAGCACAATCACTGCCGCGGCCCGGACCGGCGCTGTCCTGCGCCAGGCCAGCGGAATCACCATGGCTGTGGAGAGCAGGAAGTAGCCTGGCCGGTCTGCAATGAGGTACACCGGGCCCGTAAGCAGGAACACCGCCACCATGATGGTGACGTCAACCTTGAAGGTGTTGTCCCGGAGCCAGTTGTATATCTTGTGTCGTCTATCCACCATGGAACTCTATTCCGCAGGCAGTGCCCGGCGCGTCATGCCACGGTCTGATCCTTGCAGTGATCGAATAGTGAGACAGATTGCCCAGCATATGGATGGCCTTACTACCCTTGATTCCATGAGCGCATCCACGATCAACCTGGCAGTCATTCCCGGCGACGGCATTGGCCCTGAGGTCATCGCCGAAGCATTGAAGGTCCTGGGCAAGGCAGCGGCAGCCGAGGGCATCGCCGTCGAGCCTACGCACTACAAGCTCGGTGCCGAACATTGGCTGGAAAGCGGCGAAACGCTCCCCGACGAGGTCCTTGCGGACCTGCGCACCCGGGACGCCATCCTCTTTGGCGCTGTGGGCGCAGCGCCGGGCGACACCAGGATTCCCTCCGGCATCATTGAACGCGAGATGCTCCTGAAGCTGCGGTTCAGCCTGGACCACTACGTCAACCTGCGGCCGTCACGGCTGTACGGTTCGGTGGGCAGCCCGCTGGCCAATCCCGGAACCATTGACTTTATTGTGGTGCGCGAAGGCACCGAAGGTCCCTACGTGGGCAACGGCGGCAGCCTGCGCACCGGAACCCCCCACGAGGTGGCCACCGAAGTCTCCCTGAACACGGCCCACGGTGTGGAACGCCTGGTCCGCGACGCCTTCCGCCGGGCTGCAGCGCGTGAACGCAAGCATGTGACCCTGGTCCACAAGCACAACGTGCTGGTTTACGCCGGCCACCTGTGGAAGCGGACGGTCGAGGCCGTGGCCCCGGAATTCCCGGAGGTCACCCATGACTACCTGCACGTGGATGCGGCCACCATCTTTATGGTCACCAACCCGTCCCGCTTCGACGTCATCGTCACCGACAACCTCTTCGGCGACATTCTGACGGACCTGGCAGCTGCCGTCACCGGCGGTATCGGGCTGGCAGCATCGGGCAATATCAACATGGACCGTACGGCGCCGTCCATGTTCGAACCCGTACACGGCTCTGCTCCGGATATTGCCGGGCAGCAGAAGGCGGACCCCACCGCGGCAATCCTCTCCGCGGCCATGCTCCTCGATCACCTCGGCTACACCACAGCCGCCAGGAAGATCGAGGCCGCAGTGGTTTCCGACGTCGAAAAGCGCGACGGCGGAAGCCGCACCACCAGTGCCATCGGCGACGCCATCGCGGCGGCGCTGTAGCGCATCCCAGCAGGCGTAAGCTTGTGTCGAATCACCAAATGCTGCCGGCGGGGTTCAGCGTCGACACCCGGTAAACGGCAGCCGATTGTGGAGGAACCATGACTCAGACTGCCCACGGCGTCGAATTCACCCGGCAGCTTTCGGCCACCCCGAAATCTGCCGAAGAGCGTGCTGCCATCCTGGCGAACCCGGGATTTGGCGACTATTTCACCGACCACACCGCGATCGTCGATTACACCGTCGACGCCAACGGCGACGGCGGCTGGCACGATCCCCGGCTGGAGCCCTACGGACCTATTGCCCTAGACCCCTCCGCAGCAGTCCTGCACTACGGCCAGGAGATCTTCGAAGGGTTGAAAGCCTACCGCCATGCAGACGGCTCCATCTGGACGTTCCGGGCGGAAGCCAATGCGGCGCGCCTGAACAACTCGGCCCGCAGGCTGGCCCTGCCGGAACTGCCCGTGGAGTACTTCCTCGGCGCGCTGCGTGAGCTGGTCACGGCAGACAAGGACTGGGTTCCCTCCGGTGACGGCGAGGCCCTCTACCTGCGGCCGTTTATGATCGCCACCGAGGCGTTCCTGGGTGTTCGCGCTGCCCGCGAAGTCACCTTCCGGGTCATCGCGTCACCGGCCGGCAATTACTTCGGCGGCGAGCTGAAGCCTGTTTCCATCTGGATCTCCCGTGAGTACGCCCGTGCCGGCCGCGGCGGAACGGGTGCCGCCAAGTGCGGCGGCAACTACGCGGCGTCGCTGATCGCGCAGCAGGAGGCCGAGGCCAACGGCTGCAAGCAGGTGCTGTTCCTGGACCACTTCAACGACGATGCCGTTGAGGAACTGGGCGGCATGAACGTGTTCTTCGTGATGAAAGACGGCTCCCTGGCCACTCCGGCGCTGTCCGGCACCATCCTGGAAGGCATCACGCGTTCCTCGGTGATCCAGGTAGCAAAGGACATGGGCCGCGAAGTGTCCGAGCGCAAGATCACGCTGGATGAATGGCGCGACGGCGTGGCTTCCGGGGAGATTACCGAGGTCTTCGCCTGCGGTACTGCCGCCGTCATCACCCCCATCGGAGTCCTCAAGGACGCCACCGAGTTCATCGGTTCCGAGGATGCCACCGCGGGGGAGACCACCATGGCCATCCGCGAAAAGCTCCTGGGCATCCAGACGGGCGCCGTGGAGGACGCGTACGGCTGGTTGACCCGTCTGGCTTAGCAATTTTGCCGGGTCCGGTCCCAAGCTTGTCCGCGGTTCGGAGGGTTGAAGCTTAGGTTTCGCGGACAAGCTTGGGAGTCGGACTGGGGATCCGCGCAGCGTCCCGGCCACCCGCCGTCGTTAATTCGTGGCTTTGCGCCCTCAGCGGCGCGCGGCCTTCCGTGCGGCGTTCTTGAGCGCCTTGCGGGACACCGGCTTGAGTGCCTTCCGTGCTGCCTCGTCGGCGAGGGCGCGGTTGCGGCGGGCATCAATGATGTCGTTCCAGAGTGACGTTGCGAAGGCACCGCCCTCCTGCGCGTAGATCTCGTAGGGGTACCCGGTGAAGGCCGCGGGCGGTGTGCCGTGGGGGAGTTCCGCCCCGGCGGTCCGTGCCACAGCATCGGCGATGGCCCAGGTCTCGGTCAAGTGCGGGGTGAGGTTTTCCTGGACAAACACGTTCGCATCAGCGGAGCCCGCGGCACCTTCCAGCAGCTCAGCCAGCCGTTCGGCCAGGAGCTGGGACGCTGCGTCCTGGAGCGGCGTGCCGGAAGCGGTGGCGGCTTCGAGACGGGCCTCCTGCTCCGTGACGGCTTCGGTCCAGTCGCTGGTCTCACGGAATTTCTGCCAGGTGGGAAACCAGACCACCGCGCCGGTGGCGTGGTTGTGGATGTGCTGCAGGCCGCTGTTCCTGTCGTTGACGGCGTGGTCGTGCCCTGCGGCATCAACGTCCGCCAGCAAGGTGGACAAGGTGATGGGTGAATCGCTCATGGCGGTGCCGGATGCTTCCTGTAGGGCTGATGGGTCTAGTTGCCACAACCTGTGGGACGGCTCCCGTTATTCCATGGCCGCCTTCAGCCCGGAAGTTCCTGTGGTGCGAAGATGGAGCCGTGACTCCTGCCCATGACGCCATGATCCGCCGCAGCTCAGCCCTGACGGAATATCTCCTTGCGCCCAACCCGGGCCCCATGAGCCTGGAGGGAACCAACACCTACCTGCTGTCCGCGCCGGACTCTGCGGGCGTGGTGGTGGTTGATCCCGGACCCTTGGACGAGGATCACCTGCGGGCTCTGGCTTCTGCAGGGGACGTCGAGCTCATCCTGATCACGCACCGCCATCACGACCACACTGAAGGGGCCGGACGCCTGCACCAGCTGACCGGCGCACCTGTGCGCGCCGCTGATCCCGTGCACTGCCACGGCGGGGGAGCAGTGCTGCTGGCGGATGAACTCATCACGGCGGCGGGGGTCCGGATCCGGGTACTCGGTACGCCCGGGCATACCGCGGATTCCGTCAGCTTCTTCCTCCCGGACGACGGCCCGGCGGGCTCGGTCCTGACCGGTGACACCATCCTGGGCCGCGGCACCACTGTGCTGGACCATCCCGACGGCACGTTGCGGGATTACCTGGCCAGCCTGGACTTACTGGAGTCATTGGGTTCCGCGACGGTGCTGCCGGCACACGGTCCCGCGCCCGCCGCTGCCGATATCCGCACGGCAGTCCGTGCGTACCGCAATCACCGCCTGGAGCGCCTGGAGCAGGTGCGTACGGCGCTGGCGGGACTCGGCCGGGACGCGTCAGCGGCGGAGGTCGCGGCGGTGGTGTATTACGACGTCGACCCTTCCGTCCGGAGGGCAGCGGAACTGTCTGTTGCGGCACAACTGGATTACCTCCGAAGCTGAAGCCTTGGCCGGGACGGTAGGCTGGGAACCATGCGTATTGCCCGGTTTGTAGTCGATTCTGATCCCCTCTACGGAATTGTGGAAGGCCAGCCCGGCAGTGAGGAAATCACTGTCATCAACGGCGACCCCTTCTTCAACGGAGTGGAGCCCACCGCCGTCCGGCACAAGCTGGAGGACGTCCGTTTACTGGCGCCGATTATTCCGCGCAGCAAGGTGATCGGGGTGGGCCGGAACTTTGTGGACCATGCCAAGGAACTGGGCAACGAGGTCCCGGTCCAGCCGTTGCTGTTCCTGAAGCCCAACACGGCAGTTGTTGGCCCGAACGATCCCGTAGTGCTGCCGGACTTCTCTGACGAGGTGTCCTTCGAAGCCGAACTCTGCGTGGTGATCGGCCGGATCTGCAAGGACGTCCCGGAAGACCGCGTGGACGACGTGGTGTTCGGCTACACCTGCGGCAACGATTTCACTGCCCGCGATGTCCAGAAATCGGACCTGCAGTGGGCCCGGGCCAAGGGCTTTGACACCTCGGCGCCCCTGGGCCCCTGGATCGAAACGGAACTGGATACCGAGGACCTGCAGATCCAGTCCCGGCTCAATGGAGACCTGCGCCAGGACGGCAACACCAGCCAGATGATCCGCGGCGTCCGCGAATTGGTATCCATCGTTTCGCACGCCTTTACCCTGCTTCCCGGCGACGTCATCATGACCGGCACGCCAGCTGGCGTCGGCCTCGTGAAAGCGGGGGACCGCATCGAGGTTGAGATCGAAGGCATCGGCAGGCTCTCCAACCCGATCGTCCGCCGGTAACCGGAGCCTAACGTGCGACGGGTGCCTTCCGACCCCCGTTTGTGGTCCGGCAGCCGCGCAGGTGCGGGCCGCCGTCGAACTGTCCGGTCCTTTGCGCTTTTTGCGCTGGGATCTTTAGGGACGTTCGTGATGGCGGCCCGCGCCGTGATGTGGCTGGACGGCCCGGTGTGGCTGGCCGTGGCTCTCGCCTGCGTTGGGCTGGTGCTGGCGGCCTGGTACCTGGTGCGGATGCTCAAGCTCCGCCGGTGAGCCCTTCCCGCACGCGGTAAAGTTGGAGTCACTATGACTACTGCTCCCGTGCCTGCTCCTGCCTCGATTCCCGCCGTCACCGCCGATACCCCGGTGCGTGTCCGTTTCTGCCCCTCGCCCACGGGCACGCCGCACGTCGGCCTGATCCGCACGGCGCTCTTCAACTGGGCCTACGCACGGCACACGGGCGGCAAGCTGGTTTTCCGCATCGAGGACACGGACTCGGAGCGGGACAGCGAGGAGAGCTACCATCAGCTGCTGGACGCGCTGAAGTGGCTGGGCATCACCTGGGACGAGGGCGTGGAGGTGGGCGGCCCGCACGAGCCGTACCGGCAGTCGCAGCGCGGCGAGCTGTACCAGGACGTCATCGCCAAGCTGAAGGCCGGCGGCTACATCTACGAGTCCTTCTCTACCCCTGACGAGATCGAGGCGCGGCACAAGGCTGCAGGGCGCGATCCCAAGCTGGGTTATGACGGGTTCGACCGCCACCTGACCGAGGAGCAGCTCGCGCAGTTCAAGGCCGAGGGCCGGCAGGCCGTACTCCGCCTCCGGATGCCGGATGAGGACCTGACGTTCAACGACCTGGTCCGCGGCGAGATCACCTTCAAGGCCGGCTCGGTTCCCGACTTCGCGGTGGTCCGCGCCAACGGCGCTCCGCTGTACACGCTGGTCAACCCGGTCGATGACGCGCTGATGGGCATCACGCACGTGCTGCGCGGGGAGGACCTCCTAAGCTCCACCCCGCGCCAGATCGCCCTGTACCGGGCGCTGCACGCCGTAGGCGTTGCCGAATACATGCCGGAGTTCGGGCACCTGCCGTACGTCATGGGACAGGGCAACAAGAAGCTCTCCAAGCGGGACCCGGAATCCAGCCTGTTCCTGCACCGGGAACGCGGCTTCATTCCGGAAGGCCTGCTCAACTACCTCTCGCTGCTGGGCTGGTCGCTCAGCGCCGATGAGGACATTTTCACTGTCGAGCAGCTGGTGGAGCACTTCGATATCCACGACGTCCTGGGCAACCCGGCACGCTTTGACCTGAAAAAGGCCGAAGCCATCAACGGCACGCACGTCCGCCTGCTGGCGCCGGAAGATTTCCGGGAACGCCTGGTGCCGTACCTGCGGGCCGCGGACCTCGTGGGGGAGATCCTGACGGACCGGCAGGAAGAGATCCTGGCAGAGGCCGCGCCGCTGGTCCAGGAGCGCATCACGCTGCTGGGTGAGGCGCCGGAAATGCTGGCGTTCCTGTTCAAGGGCGACGACGCCATCGACGTCGCCGATGACGCGCGCAAGGGCCTGCCGGAGAACCTTACTGAGGTCCTGGACGCCGCACTGGCCGCCCTGGAGCCGATCGCAGACTGGACCCCGGAGAACATCCAGCTCGCGCTGAAGGAGGCGCTGGTGGAGGGTCTGGGCATCAAGCCGCGGCTTGCTTTTGGTCCGGTCCGCACCGCCATCTCCGGACGAAGGATTTCGCCTCCGCTGTTTGAGTCCATGGTGATCCTGGGCAAAGAATCCTCGCTCCGCCGGCTCCGTAACTTCCGGGGCTGATCCGTTTCCATGGAAGTACGCGCAGCCCGGAGTGTCCTGCATAGCCGTTTCGGTGTGATCAGTGGTGTCCTGTTCGACATCGATGACACCCTGGTGGACCTTGAGTCCTCCATGAATACCGCGCTGCGTGAAGCCAGTGAGCACCTCCTGCCGGGCCTGGAACAGGCGGACTGGACCAGGTTCGGCAGGATCTTCACGCATGAGACCACGCACTTCTACGACCGATACCTGGCCGGCGAATTGACCTTCAACGATCAGCGCCTGCTGCGCGGCCGCGCGGCGTTGGGGCACTTCGGCGTCTTGCTGGAAGATGGTGTTCCGGAGCAGCAGTGGCTGGCCACGTACGCTACGGCTCAGCAGGGCTCAGTGCGGGCGTTCGACGACGTCGCGCCCGTGCTGGATGCCCTAGACGCTGCAGGGATCCCGTACGGGGCCGTCAGCAACAACGTGCACGACTACCAGAGGGCCAAGCTGGACACGGCAGGGCTGCAGCGCATCCGGCACCTGGTGGGTACCGACACCATCGGTGCCATCAAGCCGGAGCCTGCGGTGTTCCTGGAAGGCGTCCGGCTGCTGGGCAGTTCCGTGGGCGAGACGCTCTACGTCGGGGACAACCGCCTGGTAGACGCAGAGGGTTCGACGGCGGCCGGCCTGGTAGGCGTGTGGCTGAACCGTACGGCGGAGCAGGTTCCCGGATACCTGGGCATGCAGGTAGCCGGCCTCGACGAGCTGCTGGAGTAGGGCGGCCGATTTGTGCCAGGCCCAAGACTCGGGTAAAGTAATTTCTCGTGCTGAGGCGCTCAGAGCGCGGGTTTACACCTGCAGATGAGGCCCGGTAAATGCCATTGGGATATGGTGTAATTGGCAACACTACGGTTTCTGGTACCGTCATTCTAGGTTCGAGTCCTGGTATCCCAGCTCTGCATGTTCCGCCTGAGGCCAGGCGGAAAGCAGCCGTTTCAAGCGGTTCACCGATTTGAAACAAGGGCCGTGGTTGTGAAACAATCACTGAGCCTGATTGGCGGAAGCTGATCAAGGTGCAACACCAGCTACACCAGTGCAAGGCCCCATCGTATAGCGGCCTAGTACGCTGCCCTCTCACGGCGGTAACGCGGGTTCGAATCCCGCTGGGGTCACCAATGAAAAGGTCCCGGACTTCGGTTCGGGGCCTTTTCTGTTTTCCGGATCGGTTTCCATTGGTTGCCTGGTGACCTAGCCTCCGCTGTCCTGCATAACCTCCGTGGCATGATGAACCTGTGACCCCGCAGACTACTCCCAATTCCGAGCCAGTGGCCGGTGCCGAACATTCGGCCCACGCCGTCCAATTGCTGGAATCCGCCCGTGCGGACCTGTCAGCAACGGTCCTGCCGCTGGAGCTGCCGGGGGTGGAACAGGCCCGGACGGAACTCGGGCAGGCCATTTCGCAGCTGGACGATTACATCCTGCCCCGCTACCGCAGCCTGGACGCTCCACTGCTTGCCGTCGTCGGCGGATCCACCGGGGCCGGGAAGTCCACACTGGTCAATGCGCTGGTAGGCCATCCCGTTACACGCGCCGGAGCCATCCGGCCCACCACCCGGCAGCCCATCCTGCTGCACCACCCAGCGGATCTGCCCTGGTTTGAGGACCGCCGAGTGCTGCCCGGGCTCAGCCGGATCTCTGGCGTCCTGACCGGCAGCGCTGTACCGGCCAGCAAAGCGGGCAGCACTCCGGATGCCGCCGCCATGACGTCCCTTGTGCTCCTTGGCGATCCCGCAGTGCCGCAGGGCGTTGCCGTCCTTGACGCACCCGATGTCGATTCGATTTCTGATGACAACAGGCAGTTGGCCGGTCAGCTCCTGGCCGCGGCAGATCTGTGGATCTTCGTCACCACAGCAAACCGCTACGCCGACGCCGTTCCGTGGCGGTTGCTGCTGGATGCGGCATCACGGGACATCACTGTTGCAATCGTGCTGGACCGCGTGCCGCCTGCAGCGGAGGCGGAGGTCAGCGAGGACCTGCGCAACCTGCTCCGTCAGGAGGGCCTGGGCCGGGCGGAACTCTTTGTGGTCCACGAAGCCGAACTGGACGGGCTGGGAATGCTGCCAAATCAGGCAGGAGAACCCTTACGGGCCTGGCTGCATGACCTGGCTGAAGATTCGGCAGGCCGTGCCGGGATAGCCCGCCGCACACTGGACGGTGCCGTCAACGCGCTGTCGGAGCGGTTGCAGGTGCTGGCGGCAAACGCAAGTGAGCAGGACGCTGCGGCTGCTGAGCTTCGTAATGACGCAGTTGATGCCCACGAGGCGGCGGTGACCCGGATACTGGACGCCACCAAAGATGGCGCCCTGCTACGCGGCGAGGTTCTGGCCAGATGGCAGGACTTTGTCGGCACGGGGGAGTTCTTCCGGAACCTGGAACAGAACATCGGCCGGATGCGGGACCGCGTCGGAGCTTTCTTCCGTGGCGAGCCTACTCCCGCGGTCCGGGTGGAGACGGCCATCGAATCCGGACTGCAGGCCGTCATTCTGGACGAGGCCCGGAATGCGGCCGAGGAAACCGACCGGCGATGGCGTTCTGATCCCGCCGGACGGCAGCTCCTGGGTACCGATGACCTGTCCGGGACCAGTGATGGTTTTCCGGACAAGGTGTCAGCAGAGATCAGGGCCTGGCAGGGCGATCTGATGGAACTGATCCGGACCGAGGGCCAGGGGAAGAGGGCTAAGGCCCGGTGGTTGTCGTTCGGCATCAACGGCCTGGGGGCGGCACTGATGATCGTGGTTTTCTCCATGACTGCCGGGCTGACGGGACTCGAGATCGGCGTCGCCGGCGGTACCGCCGTCGTCGGTCAGAAGCTCCTGGAAGCAGTGTTCGGCGAAGAAGCCGTCCGCCGCCTTGCACGCACGGCGAGGGAAGACCTCCACCGGCGCTGTAGAACGCTGCTGGAAAGTGAGCGGCAACGCTTCCTCAGCCGTCTTTCAGCGGAGACCACCCGTGGGGCGGACATCCTGGCCGGGCACGCCCGTGCGCTGGCCGGACTGGCGGCACGCGGATGAGCCGGCACAGCATCGCCCGCGAGGCATCCCAGCTGCAGCAGCGCCTGGAGGCGTTAAACGAGGCCCGCGAGCTGGCTGACGGCGTGCTTCCGGACGAGGCTTTGCAGGAGGTTCTGGAAATCCTGGAACGGGCCAGCTCGCGGCGGTCGCTCTCTTCCGGACATACCGTCGTCGGATTTTTTGGCGCCACGGGCAGCGGAAAATCATCGCTGTTCAACGCCGTTAATGGGGCGGAGATTGCCACTACGGCGGCCCGGCGACCCACTACCTCCGAGCCCCTGGCCAGTGTGTGGGGAGTAGCGGGAAGTGAACCGCTCCTGGACTGGCTGGAGGTTCCCGCTCGGCACCAGGCGTCTCCGGTAAATGGCTTTGCGGACGACGACACGGGCCTGATCCTGCTGGACCTGCCCGACTTTGACTCCACCCGGCTGGCCAACCGCAAAATCGTCCAGCGGATGGTGGGCATGGTTGACGTCCTGGTATGGGTGCTGGACCCGCAGAAATACGCCGACGCTGCTGTTCACCACGACTTCCTGGCACCGCTGTCAGCGCATGGAGCGGTAACCCTGGTGGTGCTCAACCAGATAGACAAGCTGGCTCCTACGGACTTGGACCCAGTGCTTGAGTCACTGAAGTCGATCCTTGCCGCGGAAGGACTGGGCAAGGTTCGTGTACTGCCAGCTTCAGCGTTGACCGGGGCCGGAATCGATTCGGTACGTTCGACCATCCGCCAGGTGGCCGTCCAGCGTCAGGCAGCGTCACAGCGGATGGCGGCGGACGTTGCGAACGCCGCACGCACACTCACCGAGGCATCCGGCTCAGGCGAGGCCGCCGGAGTCAGAGGTGGTACGGCGTCCAGGCTCTCGGAAGAACTGGCGGTGGCGGCCAATGTACCGCTGGTAGTGGAAGCCGTTGCCCGCTCCTACAAGCTGGAAGCCACACGGCGAACCGGCTGGCCGGTCACCCGGTGGCTGTCCCGGTTCCGTCCGGATCCTCTCCGGCGCCTGAACCTGCGGCGGGAGATCGGGGATGCGGACGTCCACCGGACGTCGCTGCCCCGGGCCGGCGCGCCGGAACGGGCACGTACTGATGCTGCTGTCCGGAACTTTGCGGACGCCGCCAGCGCCGGAGCGCCGGGCCCATGGCGTTCGGCAATCAGGGGTGCGGCACGCGAAGGCCGGGAACAGCTTCCGGATGCCCTGGACCGGGCGATTGCCGGTACCGAGCTGAAAGCCGGACGCACTTCCTGGTGGTGGGGCGTTTTCAACGTTGTCCAGTGGATCGCGTTGCTGACGGCCCTGGGTGGAGTGGGCTGGTTGGGGGTGTTGGCCGTGTTGGGCTACCTGCAGCTTCCCGTCCCGGAGGTGCCGCGCATGGAAGGTTGGCCTGTGCCTACGCTGATGATCGCCGGGGGAGCGCTGCTGGGAATCGTCCTGGCTGTGGCCGGGCGCCTATTTGCGTCCCTGGCTGCGAGGTCAAGGGCGGGGGCTGCCCGACGGCGGCTGCAGGTTGCGGTTTCTGACGTTGCTGAGCGGTTGGTGGTTGAGCCCGTTCAAGTGGAGCTGACGCGCTTTGCCTCGTTCAGGGACGCGCTGAAACGCGCTTCGTGACGGCCGTTAACCAGCAGCCGCAACGCGCACTTTGATGAGCGTGCGCAGGTTCCTTGTTGTGGTGGTCGCTTTGTAACGTGCCTTGGCCGTGATCTTGCTGAACGGGCTGTTTAACGTGCCTCCGGCAGGGGCAAGCCAGGCTAACGCCTCCGGGGCGAGGCGCGTCAGGTCAACGCCGCCGTCGGCGGACGTGCCCAAGGCCGATCCGGCCTCGAATAATTCGTCCAGGATCGTGGTGTCCGACGAAAGCGTGACGTAGCTGTGGGTGGTTTTGTCATCTGCCGGGTAAGGGCAGGCGGCTACAAGGTCAGCAAATATGGCTGCTTCCAGCACCACAACCCAGGCGTCATAGCCGAAGGCTTCCCGGAGGCAATTCTCACAAGAGCTCTTGACATCGGGGGTGTCCAGGTCACTGGAGAGAATCACATTGCCGCTGGCGAGCAGGGTTTTCACGCCGGAGAATCCGCATGCGGAGAGGGCTGGCTTGAGGTCAGCCATCTTGATGTTTATACCGCCGACGTTGATTCCGCGGAGAAACACAGCGTAGGTCTTCATGGCGCCAGCCTAGCGCTGGTGCCTAGCGCATGGACGCCGGCCTTGGCCGTGGCCATCTGGAATCAGTCGTTGTTCTTACGCAGTGCTTCGGTGAGGATGCGGCCGGCGTTGCACACAACCTCGGCATGGAGGCGGCCAGGCTGACGGGTGAGCCGTTCGATGGGACCGGAAATGGAAACGGCGGCAATCACGCGGCCGGACGGTCCGCGCACAGGTGCAGAGACTGAGGCGACCCCGGGCTCACGTTCGCCAAGGCTCTGACCCCAGCCCCGGCGTCGTACTCCTGCCAAAACAGTGGGCGTGAACCGGGCGGACTGGAGTCCTTCGAGAAGGCGGTCGTGGTCCTCCCAGGCGAGCAGCACCTGGGCAGCCGAACCGGCCTTCATGGACAGCTGGGTGCCGACGGGAATGGTGTCGCGCAGCCCGATGGGACGTTCTGCAGAAGCAACACAGACCCGCCAGTCACCCTGGCGCCGGAAGATCTGCGCGCTCTCTCCGGTGGCATCGCGCAGCTGCATCAGGACGGGCCCGGCAGAGGCTATCAGCCGGTCCTCGCCGGCCGCAGAAGCCAGCTCCACAAGACGGCTGCCCAGCACAAACCGGCCTTGGATATCGCGGCTGACCAGCCGGTGGTGCACCAGCGCCAGGGCAAGCCGGTGAACGGTGGGGCGTGCCAGCCCGGTCGCCGCTACCAGCTGGGCAAGGGTGGTAGGCCCGGCCTCCAATGCGTCGAGCACCTGGGCCGCTTTATCGATGACTCCGACGCCGCTAGAATTGTCCATGTAATGATATTGCCGTCTCATTATCTGAGATGCAAATGTTTCGGCTGGCATATGACGCCGCCGGACTGGTTCAGTTGAGACAGACCATTAATCTGTAGTGAAGGGAGCTGGCCATGGCTAACACATTGGCCGAGAAAGTCTGGGACGCACACGTGGTGCGCAAAGGCGATGGCGAAGGAGCCAACGCCCAGCCCGACCTTCTCTACATCGATCTTCACCTCGTCCATGAGGTCACCTCGCCACAGGCTTTTGAAGGCCTCAGGCTGGCCGGCCGGCAGCTCCGCCGTCCCGATCTGACCATAGCCACGGAGGACCACAACACTCCGACGCTGGACATCGACAAGCCCATCGCCGACCTCACCAGCCGCACCCAGATCCAGACACTGCGGAACAACTGCGCCGAGTTTGGCGTCCGCCTGCATTCCCTCGGTGATGCCGAACAGGGCATTGTGCATGTGGTGGGTCCCCAGCTGGGCCTGACCCAGCCGGGTATGACAGTCGTCTGCGGCGATTCCCACACCTCCACGCATGGTGCGTTCGGTGCCCTCGCCATGGGCATCGGAACCTCCGAAGTGGAGCACGTGATGGCCACCCAGACGCTGTCGCTGAAGCCGTTCAAGACCATGGCCATCAACGTTGAAGGCACTCTGCGTCCCGGCGTCACCGCTAAGGACATCATCCTCGCCGTCATCGCCAAGATCGGCACCGGCGGCGGTCAGGGCTACGTCCTCGAATACCGCGGCTCCGCCATCCGTGCGCTGTCGATGGATGCGCGAATGACAATCTGTAACATGTCCATCGAAGCCGGAGCCCGCGCCGGACTCGTAGCGCCGGACCAGGTCACTTATGACTACATGTACGGCCGCCCCCATGCGCCGCAGGACGGCGAGTGGGATGCCGCCGTCGAGTACTGGAACACGCTGCGCAGCGATGACGAGGCAATTTTCGACGCCGAGGTGGATCTCGACGCCGACACGCTGGAGCCCTTCGTGACCTGGGGAACCAACCCGGGACAGGGAGTGTCGCTCTCCGCCAAGGTCCCGTCTCCCGAGGACTTCGGTGACGAGAACGCCAAGGCTGCCGCCGAGCGCGCCCTGCAGTACATGGGCCTCGAAGCCGGTACCCCCATGAAGGACATCCGGGTGGACACGGTCTTCCTGGGTTCCTGCACCAACTCCCGCATGGAGGACCTCCGGGCGGCTGCGGACATCATCCGCGGTCGCCAGAAAGACCCCAACGTCCGCATGCTGGTGGTTCCCGGATCGGCCAGGGTACGGCTGGAAGCAGAAGCTGAAGGCCTGGATAAGGTCTTCAAGGAATTCGGTGCAGAGTGGCGGTTCGCCGGCTGCTCCATGTGCCTCGGCATGAACCCGGACCAGCTCGAAGTGGGGGAGCGCTGCGCTTCCACTTCCAACCGCAACTTTGAAGGCCGCCAGGGCAAGGGCGGGCGGACCCACCTGGTATCCCCGGTGGTGGCAGCTGCCACCGCCATCCGCGGCACCCTGAGTTCGCCGTCGGACCTTGATCCGGACCCGGTGGTTGAGCTTGTCGAAACCTCCCGTACCGACGCCGCATAGGAAGACATCATGGAAAAGTTCACAAAGCACACCGGCATCGGCGTCCCGCTGCGCCAGAGCAACGTCGACACGGACCAGATCATCCCCGCGGTGTACCTCAAACGCATCACCCGCACTGGCTTCGAAGACGCCCTGTTCTCGGCATGGCGCAAGGATCCTTCGTTCATCCTGAACCAGGAGCCGTTCAGCTCCGGTTCGGTCCTGGTGGCCGGCCCGGACTTCGGTACCGGTTCCTCCCGCGAACACGCTGTCTGGGCACTGAAGGACTACGGCTTCAAAGCCGTCCTCTCGTCGCGCTTCGCGGACATTTTCCGTGGCAACTCGGGCAAGCAGGGCCTGCTGGCCGCCGAGGTTGCCCAGGATGACATCGAGCTCATCTGGAAGGTCCTGGAAAACGCTCCGGGCACCGAGGTGACCGTGGACCTCGAGTCCAAGACGGTGACCTGCGGCAACGTGGTGGCGCCGCTGTTCATCGATGACTACACCCGCTGGCGCCTGCTCGAGGGGCTCGACGACATCGGGCTCACGCTCAAGCACGAGCAAGACATCACCGCTTACGAGGCTACGCGGCCTGTGTTCAAGCCGAAAACGCTGCCGGCGCGACTGTCCTAGTCGGCCGCTCCTGCAACGCGGGGTCACCTACGGTCTATCCGGGAATCGGAACAGGCTGTTAGTGGCTTCGCGTTGCTTTTGTGGGGAAGTACATAGCGGCAGCCAGACCTCCTGTACGGCGCGGTATTTCGGTTCGGTAACGCGACCTCCTATGCTTGGGTGGAGTCTTTGCAAGGCTGGGGGCGAAGTAAGCGTAAGGAAACCGGTAAATGAGCAGTAGTGTCCTGACAATCCGTGGCGGAGTTCCCCTGACGGGGCGCGTCAGCGTCCGAGGAGCCAAGAACCTCGTACCCAAGGCCATGGTGGCGGCGCTGCTGGGCAATGAGCCCTCAGTCCTGCGCAATGTGCCGGAGATCAAGGACGTGGAGGTTGTTACCTCCCTGCTGCAGCTGCACGGTGTCACGGTGGTCAAGGACCCCGTTACCGGTGATCTGACCCTGGATCCGAAGGATGCCAAAACAGCTCCGAGCACCGCGATTGACGCGCACGCAGGTGATTCACGTATCCCTATCCTGCTTTGCGGGCCGTTGATCCACGCCATCGGCGAGGCCTTTATTCCGGACCTGGGCGGCTGCAAGATCGGCGACCGGCCTATTGACTACCACCTGAACGTCCTGCGCCAGTTCGGCGCAGTGGTGGAAAAGCGTCCGGGCGGGATCAACATCTCGGCGCCCAAGGGTTTGCACGGCGCCAAGATCTCGCTGCCTTACCCGTCCGTGGGCGCCACCGAGCAGGTACTCCTGAGCGCCGTCCGCGCTGAAGGCATCACGGAACTCTCCGGCGCTGCCACTGAGCCGGAGATCATCGACCTCATTGCGGTGCTGCAGAAGATGGGCGCCATCATCAGCGTACAGACGGACCGCACCATCCGGATCGAAGGCGTCCGCTCCCTGGGCGGCTACAACCACCGCGCCCTCTCGGACCGCAACGAATCGGCGTCGTGGGCATCCGCTGCCCTGGTGACCCGCGGTGACATCTTCGTTGAGGGTGCCTCCCAGCGGGACATGATGACCTTCCTCAACACCTACCGGAAGGTGGGCGGCGGGATGGACATCGGCGAGGACGGCATCCGTTTTTACCACAAGGGCGGCAAGCTCAACCCGCTGGTCCTGGAAACGGACGTGCACCCCGGCTTCATGACGGACTGGCAGCAGCCCCTGGTGGTCGCATTGACCCAGGCCGAGGGAGTGTCGATTGTGCACGAAACCGTGTACGAGAACCGCTTCGGATTCACTGATGCCCTGATCCGCATGGGTGCCAGCATCCAGGTGCACCGGGAGTGCCTGGGCAGCGTGCCGTGCCGCTTCGGCCAGCGGAACTTCCTGCACTCCGCGGTGATTTCCGGGCCCACCCAACTCACCGGTACGGACATCCATATTCCGGACCTCCGGGGCGGCTTCAGCCACCTTATTGCCGCCCTTGCGGCAACGGGAACGTCCAAGGTCACCGGCATCGACATCATCAATCGCGGTTACGAACGCTTTACCGAGAAACTGGCTGGACTGGGCGCCGATTTTGATATCACTTCTGAAAAGCAGTGGTGACGGCGTGAAGGAATCGGCCAAGAGCGCGGCTACCTTTGTGGGCATCGCGGCTGTGGTGCGCACGCTGCTGAACGCCATGATGAGCCGGAAATGGGAGGGAACTGGGAGGCTCCCTGATGGAGGTTTCATCGCAGCTCCCAACCACTGCACCGAGATCGATCCCCTGGTTGTGGGTCACATGCTCTACAACCAGAAGCGTGCACCCCACTTCCTCGCCAAAGGCAGCCTGTTCAAGGTGCCGGTGTTGGGCTGGATCCTTAATGCCACCAAACAGATCCCGGTGGAACGCTCGACGGCGGGAGCGAACCGTGCGCTGTTGCTAGCCCAGGAGATTGTCGAGGAAGGCGGCGCGATCATCATTTATCCCGAGGGGACGCTCACCCGCGATCCCGGACTCTGGCCCATGAAAGGCCACACCGGCGCTGCCCGGCTGGCGCTGGAGGCCGGCATTCCAGTGGTGCCTATGGCGCATTGGGGTGCCCACGAGGTTTTCCCACGCTATGCCAAACGCTTTAACCTGTTCCCTCGGAAGACGTCCAGGATCCTGATCGGCGATCCCGTTGACCTTAGTGAGTTCTCCAACCGTCCCCTGGACAAAGCCACGCTGACCGCGGCGACCGATAAAATCATGGACGCCATCACCAGTCTGTTGGCCGAGTTACGCCAGGAAGAACCGCCTGCCGAACGCTGGGATCCGGCCAAGCACAACCAGTCAAAGCACGGCAGATTCGTCGAACGCGGCGAGGACGCACCGTCCAAAAACACGCCCGATGACGGGATTGTCGAACCGTGAGCCGTGGAATGACGAGCGCCGGGCTGCCTGCCGTCGTGGCGGCACCGCCGGCTTCTATCGCCGTACTGGGCGCAGGATCCTGGGGGACCACGTTTGCCAAAGTGCTTGCTGACGCAGGCTCAGCTTCCGGCGCGGACTCAGTCATCCGGCTGTGGGGGAGGCGCCCGGAAGTTGTTGAAGAAATTCACGAGAAGCGGCGCAACTCCCAGTACCTGAAAGACGTTGAGCTGCCTGCCAGCATCACGGCCTCGCGGGATGTCGCAGAGGTTCTGGCCGGTGCCGGCTTAATAGTCCTGGCCGTGCCTGCCCAGTCACTGCGTTTGCAGCTGCGCGAATGGAAGCCGCTGATCGCCCCCGATGCCGTCGTCGTTTCGCTGATGAAGGGCCTGGAACTTGGCTCCGATGCCCGCATGAGCGAGGTAATCAGCGAAGAGCTGGGAATCGGCATCGAACGGATTGCCGTCGTTTCGGGGCCGAACCTGGCCATGGAAATCGCGCGGGAGGAACCAACTGCCTCAGTGGTTGCCAGCGCCGATGCCGACGTTGCTGCCTGGATTGCCAGGGCCTGCACGGCGCCGTACTTCCGCCCGTACACAAGTAGCGACGTTGTAGGCGTTGAAATCGGTGGAATCGTCAAAAACGTGATTGCCTTGGCCGTTGGCATCTGTGAAGGCAAACAGATGGGCGACAACACCAAGGCTTCGGTCATCACGCGTGGCCTTGCGGAAACCACCCGACTGGCCTTGGCCCTGGGTGGAATGGCCCATACCATGGCCGGCCTCGCGGGCCTGGGGGACCTGGTAGCAACCTGTTCTTCCCCGCTCTCCCGCAACCACACCGCCGGAAGGTTACTCGGGAAAGGCCTCACCCTTGACGAGGTGACAGCCGAGATGAACCAGACGGCTGAAGGTATTAAGTCCAGCCAGGCGGTGCATGAGCTGGCCGGCAAGCTGAGCGTGGACATGCCCATTACCGCAGCCGTTGTAGCTGTCCTGGACGGGAAAGTGTCCGTAGACCAACTTGGGCAACTTCTGCTGGCCCGGGAACTGAAATCCGAAGGCGATTACTGAGAATGACGTTGAACGAAATACCCGATGCCTCGGATGCGAGGCCGGGCAAGCCCCGCGTGGCCGTGCTCTTTGGCGGCCGGTCCAGCGAGCATGCCGTCTCCTGCGTCACCGCTGCAGGAGTGCTGGGGGCCATCAACCGTGACAAGTATGAGGTCATTCCCATCGGGATCGCCAAGTCCGGGCAGTGGGTCCTGGCGTCCGGTGACCTCAGTGGCTGGTCGCTTGCCGGTTCTTCGCTGCCTGAAGTGCCGGCGTCGTCCCAGACAGTGGCCCTTGCCGAGATCGGCGGCGAGCACCAGCTGATCGTGGCGGCTCCCAACGAAGTTCCGCAGGAACTCGGGACAGTCGACGTCGTATTTCCGCTGTTGCATGGGCCGTTTGGGGAGGACGGCACCGTCCAGGGGCTGCTGGAGCTTTCGGACACCAGGTATGTTGGTGCGGGCGTGTTGGCATCAGCGGTTGGCATGGACAAGCACTACATGAAGGTGGTGTTTGAAGCGGCAGGTCTCCGCGTGGGTCCCTACGTGGTGGTGACAGACCGGCAATGGGTGACCGAACCTGAGGATGTCAGGAAACGCGTTGACCAGTTGGGGTATCCGCTCTTCGTGAAACCGGCGCGCGCCGGATCGTCCATGGGAATCTCCAAAGTCGACTCCCTGGCAGAACTGGACGCCGCAATCGAGGAAGCCCGCCTGCACGACCCCAAGCTTGTCATTGAAGCTGGGATTGTGGGCCGTGAGATCGAGTGTGCAGTGCTGGAAGGCCGTGGAAACAGCGAACCCCGCACATCCTTGCCGGGGGAAATTGCCGTAGCCGGTGAAGGCCACGAATTCTACGATTTCAATGCCAAGTACGTGGACGATGCCGCCGCACTGAGCTGCCCGGCCGACATTCCGGAAGATGCCATTGCCCGCGTCCGCGAGTTGGCCGCTGTGGCATTTGATGCCGTAAGCGCCGAAGGACTCAGCCGGGTGGATTTCTTCTACACGCCTGATGGTGATCTGATCATCAACGAGATCAACACCATGCCCGGCTTTACTCCCAAGAGCATGTACCCACAGATGTGGGCCGCAACTGGGCTGGGCTACGGCGAGCTCATCGACGAACTGATTTTCCTGGCCCTGAACCGAAAAACCGGGCTGCGGTAATCCGTGGACCGGTGGTTGAGCTTGTCGAAACTACTGGGAGGTAGGCAGATCCTGAAGTTCTTCCTGACCCACACAGTTCCTCGCGGCCGGAATTTTCGCGGCCGCGGCGGAGAGGTCTGCCAGCACCGTGGCGGAGCTGATGGTGTTCGGATCGAAGAGGACTTCCGTGGCAGGCTCCCTGCCATAGGTGGTGAGCGTCCACGCCGGGTCGCCTTCCCGGATCACCCAGTCCACGTCGTTGACAGTGACACAACGGTCAGTGGTTGGCCCGGGTACGTTGACCCCGCAACGGAGGATCACCTGCGAAGGATCACCCCAGGCCGCAGTCGCCTGGCTATTGGTTTTCCGCAGGCCGGCGTCTCCAAGCTTGTCCGGAAGGGCAACCATCATAGGGGCGCATGCCGGGTTGGCGGCGTCCTGCGCGGCCGTCACATCGACGACGGGGGAGCAGGCAGTGAGCGCCATGCTTCCGGCAAGCAGCACGAGGCCTGGGAGTGTGAAACGACGGAGGGGAGCAGGAGATGGCACTGCTCCAGCCTACTGGGCAACCATGGAGAGGATCGAACCGGCATGATTGCCGCAGAACATGGCGCCGACAGACCTGGAAGCCTGCGATGCTGACTATCAATTATGATGGAACCCGGCACATTGTTTGGACTAATGTGCATTTTCAATGTTGCCCCAGTGCCGTTCCTCTGCAAACGTGGAATTGCCCGTCGGCACATGTTCGCCTGGGGGACGTTTAGAGATGAAATTCGGTCATGCAGCGCGCCGAGGTGGTGCCGGAATTGCCTGCGCCTTGATGCTGAGCGTTTGTGCACCTGCTTTCAACACGGCGTATGGTCTGGCGACTCCTGCAGTACTTCTCCCAGTACCGGGTCCAGGAACGGGCGGAGAGCCTGCTACTGATCCCGGCGGCCCGGCTCCGGTTACCGATCCTGGTGGCGAGGACCCTGTCTCTGATCCTGGTGGACACGAACCCGGCACGGGTCCTGATGGAGAGGACCCCGTTACCGATCCGACCGTAGAGGTCCCTGCTGAGCCTGCGGTAACTCCGGTGGACGTTCAACCTCCATCCGAGATCCAACTGCCCGCGGCACCTGCTCAGCTTCCAGCGCCGGAGCAGATATTCATTCCCGAAGCTCCAGTCGTCGAGGAAGAACCCGCACCGGTCACAGAACCAGCTGCTCCGAGTCTGACTCCAACAGCGGCACCAGCAACCTCCACCGCGGCTGCTGCGGCACTACTGCCGCCGCCCATGGCCAAAGCCATTGATTCTGTTGTAGCGACTGCTTCCGGAAGCCCCCTCTACGTCCAGGTTCTGACGGTTGCGCTCTTGCTTGGGGCCGGATTCCTTTACTTTCGGGTATTGGGTTCCAAAGGACGCCGCTCGCCCATCAGACCAGGTAAGTAAGGTTGAAGGTGACCGATCTCAGCCACGATGCTCCTCCGCGCACGGATGCTCGACCGCTTCGGTTGACGCTGCTCACCCACTCTTTCTGGCCGGAAAACAGTCCACCACAACGCCGTTGGTCGGCTCTGGCTAAAGAGCTTTCAGCTGCAGGGTGGCAGATTGATGTCGTAACCCCCGTGGCTCACACTCCACACGGCCGTCGGGAACTTCCACGGTCCATCGCAGGACACGCATTCCGAAGCCAGCTTGGGAAGTACTCCGAACTCATCCGGCGGGTTCCATATCTTCCCCATGGAAACTCGCATGCTGCGAAATTTGTGGACCAGTGCTTTTCAGCCCTGATGTCCATTCCCGTAGGTTTGCTCAGCAGGCGTTCCGACGTGCTGTTGGTCACGGCTCCCAGTCTTCCGATGCTTGGGGCAGGCTATGTTCTGTCGCGGCTGCGCAAGGTCCCGCTCATTGTTGAGATGCGTGATGCATGGCCGGACTTGGCCCGTGACGCCCGACTGGTATCAGGGAACGTCAAGAGCCTGGCCGAACGGGCGGTCGACTTTGTCCAGCGTAGGGCGGACCTCGTGGTGACTGTGACCGAAGGCTTCGCCGATACCTTGCGCGCCAGGGGTCTTAAAAACGTGGCCACCATCAGCAACGGTGTCCTGCTCGATTCACTGCCCATCCTGGAACCGCCGGCGCTTGAAAAGCCGATTTTTGAGGCCCTGTACCTGGGTAACCATGGTAAAAGCCAACGGCTCGAGGTAGCCATTCAGGCCAGCGCCCTGGTTGGGGACTCGATGCATCTTCACATGGTGGGACACGGCGTTCAGCGGCCGGCTCTGGAACGGCTCGCCGAAGAACTGGACGCTCCGGTAACCTTCCACGACTCACTGCACGGACACGAAGTGATGGAACGCTACGCTGCGGCAGACACGTGCATTGTTTCGCTGCGTGATGACTGGAAATCCTTTGAAACCACAGTTCCGTCCAAGACCTATGAAGTTTTGGCCGTAGGCCGCCATGTCACCGGCATCGTCCTGGGTGAAGCCGCCCGTATCCTGGAAGATGCCGGTGCCGGGCATATCGTCCCCAGCAATCCGGAGACCGTGGCTGCATTGTGGCGGGAGCTGGCCGCTGACCGGGGGCAACTGGTGCGGACTGCGGACAGCCGTCAGTGGGTCAAGCATCACGCCGACTATCCTCTGCTGGCCGCCCAGTACATGGATCTGATGCGTGATCTCCTTGCCTCGAAGGCCGCTCCCAAAAGATGAAACAGCTACTGACTAATCTTCGCCTCGCGGCCGGAACTGCGAGCCAGCACCTGACCGACGATCCCGCATTGTTGATCCTCCAGATTGCCCGACGGCTTCCGGCCCGAGTTGCCCAGCCGCTGGCAGCGGTGACAGCCCGTAGATATGGAGCAAACAGCGCATCTGTGCCTGCCCTGCTGGCCGGGCTAGTCCGGGGAGCTGAAGCGAGCGTTGTCAGGCTCCTTGAGGAGTCTGCTCAGAGCCCGCAGTTGATGCCGGACCGCGCCCGGGCTATGGCAGATATCGCTCTCGTAGCCAATCGGCCGGATGTTGCCGACGCTCTCTTGTCACGCGCTGTTGGCGCTTCCCGTTTGAATTCAGTCAAAGCACGGAGGTCTTGGTATAGCGGCGACGTGAGCGGCGCCGTCGCCCATTTGGAAAACGTCAACTCGGGCGCTGAACGACGGCAGCGTGCGCGCCTGGCAGCCGAACTCCGGATCCTTGAAGGATGGCGTCCCCGGATTGCATTTGTGGACTATGTACCTCGTACAAAGCATGTGCTCCACGTCCTGACAAACTCGTTGCCCCACACCACCAGCGGATACGCGCAGCGTTCACATTCCATCCTGAGCGCTCAGCGTGACGCTGGATGGGACGTCATGGCGGTGACCCGCATCGGGTACCCGGTTCAGGTGGGCAA
The DNA here is from genome assembly GCA_031178005.1 of Pseudarthrobacter sp. Lineage (GTDB taxonomy): Bacteria > Actinomycetota > Actinomycetes > Actinomycetales > Micrococcaceae > Arthrobacter. Next base: position 48,249 of record JAPSJV010000008.1, on the reverse strand, counting down.
GTTGACGGCCCATGCCGAGGACGTTGTGGACGGCATCACTTACCGTCGCCTGTTGCCGCCCAGGCTGGCCGCCACTATGGACGGTCGCCTGCAACAGCAGGCAGAAGAACTCTTGGCGATTGCACTGGAGTTCCGGCCCAGCATTTTGCACACCACTACGCATTATGTAAACGCCTTGGTGGTGCGGGCAGTCGCGGAGGCACTTGGCATCCCCTGGGTATACGAGGTCCGAGGTCAACTGGCCGACACTTGGGCAGCAACCAGGGGACCAGGAGCCCTTCTGAGCGAGCGGTACCGGTTGTTTAAGGAGCGCGAGGGGGAGGCTATGCGCGCTGCTGATCTGGTGGTGACCCTCGGGCAGGCGATGAAGGAGAACATCATTGCCTCGGGAGTTGCGGAACGGAACGTCCTGGTGGCGCCGAACGCTGTGGGCGGACAGTTTCTCAAGGAGCCGATGACTCCGGGAGACGCTCGCCGAGCACTTGAATTGGATCCGGAGACGCAACTTATCGGGACTGTGAGCAGCCTGGTGGGGTATGAGGGCCTTGGCAACCTCATTAGTGCTTTTGGTCTGTTGGCGCCTGACTATCCCCGGCTGAAGCTGATGATTGTTGGAGATGGTGTGGTGTTGCCCCAGCTCAGGGAACAGGCCAGGGCGGCTGGTTTGGCTTCGAGAGTGATCTTCACCGGACGTGTACCGCGGAGCCAGGCTCACCTATACCACCAAGCTTTGGATATCTTTGTTGTCCCACGTAAAGATCTCGCCGTCACGCGCGATGTGACACCATTGAAACCTGTGGAGGCCATGGCCTCTGCTCGTCCTGTGGTGGCGACCAGGCTTCCTGCCCTGAGCGAAGTGGTCTGCGACGGTGCAACTGGGTTGCTCTCGGTGCCGGAAGACACTATTGATCTCGCTGCCAAACTCGGAGTGTTACTGGAGTCCCGGGAGTTGCGGCTCATATACGGTGCGTCAGGACGACAAAGAGTATTGAAAACTCGGACCTGGGCCGCCAACGCGCAGGTCATGTCAGCCGCTTACACGAAGTTGATGGAGATCGTACATTGAGCGTTAGTAACAAGACTCCGCCGCCACCCTTGGCGGTTAGGTCCTTGTCGGTCGACATGCGGGCGCTTAGGCGCGTCGGAGCGCGTCCTGCCTTCCTTGACTACCTTGTGCAATTGTGGGATTTTAGGCAATTCGTGGCTTATGATGCCCATGCGAGAGTGCAAAGTGGGACACGAAAGGACCGCTTGGGCGGCGCTTGGCTCGTGCTAAATCCGATCTTCAACGGCCTGACGTTCTATGTAATTTTCGGAATGCTCCTCAATACGAGTCGTGGAATCGAAAACTACGTCGGATACTTAGTAATTGGCATATTCATGTTTCAATTCAGTTCTGGTTCGATTATTTCCGGTGCCCGATCTATTAGCAACAACAAGTCCGTCGTTCAGGCCTTCAATTTTCCTCGAGCAACGCTCCCCATCGGTGCCAATATCCGGGAATTGATCAAAGCGGTCCCACTCGTCATTGCCATGCTCCTTCTTGTCATAGTCATTCCTCCAGCCGAGTCAATTACGCCTCTCTGGTTGCTCATACTGCCAGCCATCTTGCTGCAGTCTTTATTCAACTTGGGGATCGGCCTAATTTTGGCCCGGGTGATTTCTACGATTAATGACGTCGGCCACTTGCTTCCGTTCTTAATGCGTGCTTGGATGTATAGTTCTGCTGTCTTCTACTCCTATGAGCGTTTTATCGACCATCCCGAGATTATCCAAGCGATGAAGCTAAACCCTTTGTTTAACGTGATCGACATTGTTCGGGACTGCTTGCTATACAACACTGTTCCCTCCTGGGAATCCTGGGCAATGTTGTCAGTCTTTGCGCTCGGGGCACTTTGCATTGGAATGTTCTTCTTCTGGCAAGGTGAGGAGAGCTATGTCCGTAACTAACATTTATGAAGAGACCGTCTTCGTGGAGGGCAGTCCCTGCGTAGTCCTTGATTCCGTGTCCATGACGTACAAAGTGCCTACGACGGCTTCAAGCGGTGATGCGCAGGACGGAGTGCTGGCTCGATCGTTCCGCAGGCTTAGCGGCAAGCCAGCGCAGGTCAAGGTCAACGCTCTTAACTCGTTGTCTCTGGTTGTTGAACGGGGGGAGTCAGTCGGAATCATCGGCAGGAACGGGTCAGGTAAGAGCACTCTGATGAAGCTAATTTGTGGCCAGGAGCAGCCGACTGGAGGAGCTATTTACGCTTCCAGTACGCCAATATTGCTCGGCGTCAATGCCGCTTTGGTTCCTGACTTGTCCGGCGACCAGAATATCGTCCTCGGCTGCCTTGCCATGGGAATGGATCGGGGGACTATCGACGAGAAATTTGATTCCATAGTTGATATGTCCGGATTGGCGGGTGCAATTCATCTGCCCATGAAGTCCTATTCATCGGGAATGGGCTCCAGGTTGCGCTTTGCCATTGCGGCGGCCGTCGACCCCGAGATTCTGCTTGTGGACGAGGCTCTCAATACGGGTGATGCGCAGTTTGTCGACCGCAGCCGCAAAAGAATGGACGAGTTGCGCGACAACGCCGGGAGTGTGTTTATCGTCAGTCACAGCCTCAGCACCATTGAAGATATGTGCACACGCGTCCTTTGGCTGGATTACGGTGACCTCATCATGGATGGCGATCCTAAAGCGACGACCACCGCGTACAAGAAATTCATTAGTCGTCTGGGCAAAGGATACGAGATGCAGGCATACCACCTGCGTGACGCATCCCGCAAACGACTTGTTGCGGCCCAGGTCACTTCGCGTGTCTCTGGGCGACGCAGGGTTGGGGAGAAATGAGGGGATTTACCGAGCTGAGGGCCGCTTTCTGGCATCTGCGTAAGGGAGGCCCCGAGCAGTTGGTTCAATGGCATCATCGGCGGAAAGCGGAAGCTGGGGTACTCATTCCGCAGAATATCCGTGGCGCCGAAGGCGGATGGAGCGGGAGGGGAAGACGCCGCCGACTTTCGTTCAAACCATTCGAGCTTCCTGTCTTTGAACCTCGGCGCATGGATCTTAGGGTCGCTGTCATCCTTGACGACTTTTCATCGCTTGCCTTCGCATATGAGTGGGACATCGTGCCGCTCGATCGCCGTAGGTGGCGTCAGCAACTGGCCGTCTCCCGAGTTGACTTCGTTTTCGTGGAGTCGGCTTGGAAGGGTAATGGTGGTTCGTGGCAGTTTCAACTGACGGGTGAATCCGGACCGAAGGCAGACTTCGTAGAATTCATGGAGCATTGTCAATCGACCGGAATACCCAGCGTTTTCTGGAACAAGGAAGATCCCCCGCATTTTGAAGATTTTCTGCCCGCAGCCAAGCTATTCGACGTGGTCTTCACTAGCGATGTGAATATGCTACCTAAATATCGGGAGCAGCTAGGACACGATCGGGTCGATGTACTGCCTTTTGCCGCTCAGCCCGCGATTCATCACCCGATTCGCCCTGGCCATGGTTTCCATAGCCGGGAAGCAGCCTTCGCCGGTATGTATTTTGCCCACAAGTATCCCGACCGTCGTCGACAACTGGAGATGCTGCTTGGCGGCGCCATTGATGCAGAACTCCAATCAGCAAGCGGGCTTGAGATTTTTTCCCGGATGCTCGGAGGAAATGCTGAATACCAGTTCCCGGCAGGCCTTGCTTCCAAGGTGGTCGGTAGCTTAAGTTATCCCCAGATGCTGACGGCGTATAGGGCGTACAAGGTTTTCTTGAATGTAAATTCAGTGACTGACTCTCCGACTATGTGTGCCCGCCGCATCTTTGAGATCTCTGCATGCGGAGCAGCGGTGGTGAGTGCGCCGTCGGTGGCAGTCTCAGAGTTCTTTCCCCAAGATGAAGTGTTTGTTGCAAGTTCGAGGAAACAGGCAGCTTCCCAAATTCGCATGTTAGCCAGTAGCCCGGAAGTTCATCAGAGAGCTGTGCATAAAGCCCAACGGCGCATCTGGCGAGAACATACTTACTCGCACCGCGCGGAACAGGTTGTGAATGCAGTACTCCCCGAGCGATCCGTGAAACTGGGCTTGCCCAGCGTCAGCGCAATCGTAAGCACCATCAGGCCGTCGCAGCTGGAGCACTTGTTTGAGTCCGTGGGACGACAATCTGACGTCGACATGGAACTTGTCCTCATCACACATGGCTTTGAAGCCGATGGTGCCAGAATTCGGAGTCTGGCCGCAGAGTCGGGGATCGACAGCGTCGTCTTGCTTGCAGCCGGTAGAGATGTGAGCCTGGGGGAGTGCCTGAACCGCGGCGTCAGAGCGTCCAGCGGAACTGCCCTAACTAAGATGGATGATGACGATTTCTATGGGGCCGATTACATGCGAGATCTACTGCACGCGCTGGACTTCTCGCGGGCGACGGTTGTAGGGAAGCAGGCACACTACATGCACTTCGTCAGCCGCCAGGCAACAATGCTTCGTTCGGCGCACAAGGAGCACCGCTTTAGCCACATGGTTGCAGGTCCGACGATAACAGGACTGCGTGGGATTTTTGAGTCGAACCCATTCCCTGATGTTGGCAGAGGCGAAGACACGGCATTTCTCGAATCCGTTGTCCGACAAGGAGGATCCATTTATTCGGCAGATCGATTCAATTTCTGTCAGATGCGATCCGGGCGTGGTCATACCTGGGATATTGCAGACGAGGAACTCATGGCTTCAGGTGTTATCAATCTTTTCGGCGATCCGATCGCACACGTAACGGTTTAGAGAGACAAATCATGGACAACATCGCAACAGTGGCAGTCATCGGACTTGGCTACATCGGCCTCCCTACGGCAGCCATACTCGCCACCAACGGCCTAAACGTCGTCGGCGTTGACGTCAACGAAAAGACAATCGAGGCGGTCAACCGCGGCGAGGTTCCCTTCGTTGAGCCCGATCTCGCGGTGCACGTGACAGGCGCTGTCAGCCAAGGACGTCTCAAGGCTTCCCTGGATACGCCAAGTGCCGATGCCTATATTGTCGCTGTCCCGACTCCTTTTAATGCAGAGCGATCAGCGGATCTTAGCTACATCGAGGCTGCCGCCAAAGGCATCGCCCCCCAGTTGCAGGGGGGTGAGCTTATCATTCTCGAATCGACTTCGCCGCCCCGTGCAACCCGTTATATGGCTGATGTGATTCTTGGACTTCGTCCGGACCTATCGCTTAACGGCGAAGGCGGGAAGCCGACAATCGACGTCGCGCACTGTCCCGAGCGCGTTCTTCCCGGTCGTGTAATGATCGAATTGGTCACGAATGACCGGATTGTGGGCGGCGTCACTACCCGCGCCGCCGAACGGGCCAAGGAGCTCTACTCCGTCTTCTGCCAAGGAGAGATTCTCCTCACAGATGACGTAACGGCTGAGATGGCCAAGCTCGTCGAAAACTCCTTCCGAGACGTCAATATTGCGTTCGCCAATGAGCTGTCTGTGATCAGTGACAAGCTCGGTGTGGACGTATGGGAACTCATCCGTCTTGCGAACCACCACCCCCGTGTAAATATTCTTCAGCCTGGGCCGGGAGTCGGAGGCCATTGCATTGCAGTGGACCCTTGGTTCATCGTGGATGCGGACCCGGAGAATTCCAGGATTATCCGAACAGCCCGCGAAGTGAACGATGCTAAGCCGGTATGGGTCGTGGAGAAAGTTTTGGAAGCGGTTGCCCAGGCCGAAGCCGGCGCCGACGTCGCAATTATGGGGCTATCCTTCAAGCCGAATATCGATGACTTGCGCGAGTCCCCATCCGTTGAGATCACGCGTACTATCGCAGAGCTGTTGCCGAACGTGTTAGTCCGCGCTGTGGAGCCACACATTAGTGAACTGCCGGCATCCCTGGCAGCTCAACCGAACATTTCACTGGTGACACTTGAAGAGGCTTTGGCCACCTCCGCCGTCGTCGTACTCCTCGTCGATCACCACGAATTCCTGGACATCGGCGCGCGATTGGACGAACAAACTTTCCTGGACATCCGTGGAGTTCTCTCGAGATGAGACGGACCGACTCCCTGCCACTGACGGGAATTGCCGGCTGGCAAGACTATTCCGACAGTCTGGTCCTTGTATCCGCACTCGCCGAATTGGACAGAGTGCATGCCGAACTGGCGAGCATCACGGGCAAGCATACGGACCTGTTGGAACAAGTCAAGGCAGCTGTGCGAACGCCTCGAGAACTGCGGAAGTTGCGTCGAGACGCCTACGACCTCAGAGTATCCAAAGCCAAAGAGCGTTACGCAGCCAATCTCATTGATCTGCTGCAGTATTTGAGGATCCGTTTTTGGATAGCCACCAAGGGCCGCAAGGCCGACGCCCCTCTTAGGCCTGGGGCAGCCCTTGCGCGGCTTGACTTGCGGCCCGTCTCTTCAGAGTTCCTCGGTTACGGACCTCTGAGAGCCAACACTTCCAAGTCGGAATATCTGCTAGCCACCGTTTGGGCGAAAGCAATGGAGCCCTCGCGGCGGAACAACAGGGAATTCCTTGAACTGTGCAGACGACTTGCAGTTAATAAGGGCAACCTTTCCGAAGTGCTCGATTACACCCACAAGCTAGAAGCGCTCAAAAAGGAAAAAAATCCCCGTGCCATTCGGCAGGTCGAAGGACGTCTGCACGAAATTTCGGGTTGGATTCCTCGGATCCCCGGCCCGGTGACCATTGTAGAACCGGTCGACGCCAAGACCATACTTCACCTTGTCAAGGAGAGCCGCCCCTATCACTCGAACGGATTCACGTCACGGAGCCACAGCAACTTCGTGTCTGAGCTGTCCGTCGGACTGAAGCCAGTCATCCTTACGGAGCTCGGCTTCCCCCGGGTAGACGGCGTTGAGGATTTCCCCGAGAAGGAAGACATTGATGGGATCGAACACCACCGCTTGGATCTCGGTCCCGACTACAAACCTGTAGCAATCGATCAGTGGCTTGAAGACTTTGCGTGGGCGGCCTACCAGAAAGTGAAGGAGATCCGACCAGCTGTGCTCCACGCAAGCTCGGGGCGCCGCGGATATGAAACTGCGTTAGTGGGCCTTGCCCTCAAGGAAAAGACAAAACTGCCACTCGTGTACGAGGTCCGCTCCTTCTTCGAAGGGACATGGACCGGCGAGACCGCGGTCGAGGAGCAAAGTGAAATCTTTGTCCGCCGAATGGCCGTCGAAGAACTTTGCATGCGACAGGCGGACCACGTATTGACGATTGGCGAAGCAATGAAAGATGAAATCGTCAGCCGAGGCATTCCATCCGAAAAAGTAACCGTGGTCCCGAACGGGGTAGATATCGGTAAGTTCGACCCGAATATAGACGCGTCGGAACTTCGGGCAGCCTATGGAATCAAGGGATTCACGTTCGGATACGTCTCGAACATGGACCACCAGCGGGAATCGCAGGAGACGCTCATTGAGGCGGCGAAGGTCCTCAAGACGCGTGGGCGCGACTTCCAATGCGTGTTAGTTGGATCAGGACGGCGCTATCAGCTTCTGCAGGACCTTGCTTTGAAGTCTGGAGTCGGCGACTCGGTAATTTTTACTGGCTCCGTCGACCACAGCGAAATCTCAGGCCACTATGCACTCATAGATGCATTCGTCGTCCCCCGGATTCGTGAGCGGGCATCGAAATACGTCACGCCGTTGAAACCGTACGAAGCGATGGCGATGCGTCGCCCGGTTATCGCTAGCGATCTGCCTGCCCTCCGCGAGATCCTCGCACCGCCTGCTCGTGGACTCGTCTACGAAGCCGGTGATGCTGAGGCGCTGGCAGATCTTATCGAGCTCTTGGCAGATGCCCCGAGTGAAAGAGAACGCCTCGCTGCTTCCGGCATTGCCTGGCTAAGGGCCAACCGGCAGTGGGCGATGAATGGTCCGATCTACGAGGAAGTCTTCGCCAGTGTGCAGTACACTCCGGGTCCCCAGAAAGTTGGTTGAGAATGAAGCTGCATTTCGCAGGGTTCAGAGACGAAGAAGGTTCCCCGCTCAACGAAGGTCTAGGAGCACTAAAGTACTTAGAATCTTTGGAGCACGAGGAATCGATTCTATTCGGCTATACGCCGGTTGCCCGAATGAACCCCTTCCAAGGACTGCTCTACAGTGCGTTCTGGGACGAGGGGTTTGCGCTCACGCCGGTGGCGAAGGCGAACAAGTTTGATAAATTGATCGCACTCAAAGATTACGCCTCCACGGTCGCAGTACATTTGCATTGGCACTCCACCGTGCTGGCAGGAGCTTCGACCCGAAGGGAAGCCCGCGACCGACTGGCAGAATTTCAAGATCAGCTGGGCCAGTTCAAAGAATCGGGCGGGCAACTGGTTTGGACCGTCCATAACCTGCTTCCGCACGATGCGACATTTATTGATGAAGAAATCGAACTGCAGTCCTTTATCGCCGACTCGAGCGATGTTATCCATACCATGTCACACGGGGCGGCCGAATCCATGTCTGGGCTCCTGGAACTAAACGCGGAACGAATCCTGATGGCTCCCCACCCAAGCTACATTGGAGCCTACGAAAACTACGTTGGCCGACATGAAGCGCGGGTAACACTGGGCCTCCGCCGCGACGATACTGTCTACGTTATTCTGGGTGCACTGAAGCCGTATAAGGGACTCCAGGAATTTCTTACCGGATTCGGTGAATTTGTCGCGCACGCCGGTGCCTCTCACAAACTCATAATTGCTGGCGAGCCAGACGGGTCTGAGGAGATCGCCGAATTTCTCCGGACATGCAAGCGACATCCAAACGTTCTGGTTGATGACAGGAAGATTCCCGCAGGACTTGTCCAGTACTACATGAATGCAGCTGACTTTGCGGTCGTCCCATATCTCCGGTCGTTGAACAGTGGGGCGGCTCTTCTGGGGGCATCGTTTGGACTACCAGTAATTGCAAGCCGGCAAGGTTCGTTGCCCGAAATTCTGGATCCAGCGTTTGCGGAATTTCTCCCGGACGCTTCGCCCGCCGGCATCCGTGTTGGCCTTCAGCGGGCACAAAGGCTCCGCACGGAGCATGCCAGAGACGCAGCCTCGCTCTTTGCAAACCAGCTGACTCCGCAATCTGTCAGTACAACTTTCGCGAGGTCTTTGAGGCGGAGACTCCAAGCCGGCAACGCGTCCACAATTCCGACTGAAGCCAAGATTCCCTAGGGATCCACGCCGTCGGGCGCTAGCGCTCCGGCAATATTTTCCCTGACAGAGAATTTACCAAGTAAGGGCACGTAATGACTGCTTTTGAGATTGATTCCACCGCCGAACGGCAAATCCAGGCACTTCGCGAAGAACTGGATACAATGATTTTCGATCAGGGTTTCCATTGGAGGATCCTGTTCTTGGGACGGTCGATCAATGGCACCACCGACATCGTTTCGTCCATGTCCCGCAGCCTCCGGAATCTAGGCCATCATGTTCTCGACCTGGACACGGCGAAGCATAAGCTGACGAACAACCCGTCCAGAGCAACAGGCGGAAACGGCCCGGTTTTCGTGGATTACGCGAAAATCCGTCCGTTTGTCGAGAACTTCCGCCCGCAGATGATCATTTGCTGTGCTGGTGGCCTGACATTCACTGAGAGCGACGCGGCGGCCCTCAAGGCCAACGGAATTGTTTTGGTCGGCATCACCCTGAGCGATCCTGATGTGTTCCCGAGCATCGTTGGCCATGCGCACGTTTTTGATTATCACACAACCAATGCCGAACTGTCTTTGGCAATGTACAAGGACCAAGGCGTTAAGAACACGATCTACTTCCCGTTTGGCATCGACCGCGGATTTGTAACTCAAGAAGTCATCGCTGCACCCGAATTTGCCGCAGACGTCATTTGCCTTGGACATGCGAACAGCCGGCCGGACCGGAACAACACCATGACCCACCTCGCTAAGACTCTTGACGTCAAGACTTACGGACGGGGTTGGGAACTCGAAGGCAGCGAAGTTGTCGCCGGGGATAGGGCGCTTCAGGCATTGAAAATGGGCCGTGTTCATGTGAACTTTCCACTGACACGGGCTGGCTATATCAACATCAAATGCGGCGTCTTCGAATCCATCGGTGCAGGCGCTGTCGTGGCGACTCAGAATTTTGGCGAGATGGAGCGGTTCTTTAGCTACGGCGAGGAAATCCTGGGCTACGACGACGAAATCGATCTGGAAGAAAAACTGCAGCAGTTGCTGACCGACCCGGTCCGTTTAGGCGAGATGCGGGTTGCAGGCTTCAAGAGGCTTATCAATTCGCACCTGTACGAGCACAGATGGATGGAATTGTTCGAGACGATCCGCAACTCGAACGCAGCTGATAATCCGTGGTTGGGAGATATACGTTCCCTTGAGGTGCGCAAAATTCTCAGCGTGTCCTTGCCTAGGTCCCGGAAAATCATTCTTTCCGGCTTCTACGGAGCCAACAATCTCGGGGACGAAATGATCCTCCGGTCCATCAGCGAGCGCCTCGCTGAAGCGGATCCTTCGATCCAGGTGTTCGTTGGAGCAGAGAACGCTTTGCAGGTAGAGAAGGGCCACGGCCTCCAAGCATTCAAGCGGACTGATCACCATACTGCCTCCCAGGTCTTGCGCACGGCGTCGGCGGTCGTTGTTGGCGGCGGCGGACTGTGGCACGACCACACGATTCAGCGCGCAGGCGGCATTGCCAGCTTCTTCCTCGGGGCGCCCATGTCAATAGCTGGCTTCGGGATCCTTCCTTCAATGGGAAAGTTACTCGATATACCCTTCTACACGATTGGCCTCGGTGTCGGTCCGCTCGCTGACATGGACGCACGTCTCCTCGTCAAAGATCTGGCGTCCAAAGCTGCTGCGATCAACGTGCGCGATGAAGAATCGAAGCAGCTTCTGACGGACATTGGCATAGCCTCCAGTAGTGTTGCGGTAAGCCCGGACACGGTATATGCCGTCGATCTGTCGGCGGCTTCCGGTTCTGCAACAGTCCCCGACGAGCTGCTCGCACTTAAAGATCAGGGCTACACCTTGATCGGCCTGAACCTGCGGCACTGGAAGGCCGCCGATGGGGCTGGCTGGCATGGACAGCTTATGGCAGCGCTTGAAAAGCTTGCGGCCGTGCGAAAGATCGCGATCGTCGGATTGCCGATGCAGCTCGGGGCTTCACACGACGAGAACTGCCTGGCTCAGTTCTGTGCGTCTCTTCCGCAGCAGATCCCTTCAGTCGTCCTCGGCGGGGACTTTGGGTTAAGTGAGTATGTAGGTGCGCTATCGGTTGTCGATTCGCTAATCGCCATGAGGTTGCACGCTGCTCTAATCGCTCACCGTCTCGGCAAGCCGGTCATGGGGCTGTCTTACGATCCAAAAGTGCGTCGCCACTATGACGAAGTCGGCGCCTCGGACTTCTGCGTTGACATCGACGACCCTGCCGCTGACTATGACACCGTTCTGCGCCAGGTTTTGGAGCTGGGTGGAATGACTCGCAGCGAAACCGTGCTTCTTGTTCAGGATCTCGAACGCCGGGCAGTCGCGGCTCTGCGCGAAACCGCCAGCCGGATCGCGGCCGAGCCGGAGAACAAGGATGTGTATCGGATTCCAACTGAGCGCCCATCGTTCAGTGTGCAGAGTCAAGCGGCGGCAAAGGTTCCAGTGGTCAAAGCGGCCTTCACAGCCATGGAGACAAGCGTGACCAAGCTACGGGTCATCCCGGAGCGCCGCCTGAACGTGCGTTTTGATTCTCCTCGCGCGGTACAGACCTCTCTGCCGACACCTACTCCCTGGGCAGGACAAGGGATGGAGCAGCAAGGCACCATTCGCGTTCAAGGAACGGGCCCAGTCGAGATTGCGCTCACTGTAAGCAACCGCTACCGCAACCCGCGCAATACCGGCAAAATCCAGTATGTCGTGCGCATCGGTGAACACGTTCTGATCGAAGACCTGACAGCGTCCAATGATCTTATCCAACTCCGATTCACAACGGCTGGGGAGCGCGAGGTTCCATTCTCCTTGCGTGTGGTTGTTCTCGAGAACTGCCAGCAGGCAGAAGGGTGGAAGCGCTATACGAACGTCACGGTGCGGATCTTGCATGCTGTTCCCGTGCCAACCAACAGCGTCCCCGGCATGTTTGCGTCGGGGCGTACAGTCTTGCCACTGACTGAGGCAGTCCTTTTGCCGGGCTGCGAGCATCTCATCCTGGAAACCGCTCAGGAGGTCGTCGGCGAACCGGGTGACTTGTGACACGTCGACCGATAGGACTCGTTGGGTTCTTTGGCTGGGGAAATTTCGGCGACGAGCTGTTCAGCGCTCAATGGTGTGATCTTTTTTCAGGACGTGCTCGGCCGGTAAACGATCTTCTCGCCAAACCCTATTTCTCGCGGCCAGCCAGTTCCGTGGCTGAGGAATTTGATGCCCTCGTGATTGGTGGAGGGGATCTAATTCGCACAGAGAATATCTCGCAGCTCTACTGGAACCGAGCGTGGAAGTCGAAACCAATCGTCGTGTCCGGTGTAGGCGTAGCGTGCGAGTCCGGTCGGGTTCGGCCAGATGTTGTTCGACGTCTCGGCGAGTTCTTGCATGCGGCAGACATCGTCAAGTTCTCCGTACGCGATGCAGCCAGTAAGAAGTGGATCGAGAATAACCTCGCTCCCGTCTTTGAAGTAGAAACTGTTCCGGACCTTGGGTTTGCCACGCTCGGGCTTAGACGTGAGGCGGCCACTGTGGCTCGTGTTCCTACCGTCGGGCTCGTCCTCAATAAAAAGATCGAGTACGCCGATATTCGCACCAGGCGCGAACTGCTTGACCTTCAAGCTGATGGAGCCATCCAACTCCGGCATCTGGTTCTGGCCACTGGCCTGCAGTTGCAACAGGAACTGGTGCAGCTGCGTGCGATGGGTATCACAGATGTTCAGGTCTTCGAGTCCATTGGCGCCATGACGGAGGAAATCGCCAAATGTGATTACGTGTTGTCGGCGAAGTTTCACGGTCTCGTTGCGGCCTTGGCTAATGGAAGAATGTGTTGGACCTTGAGAGCGACATCCAAGGCCCATAGTCTGCTGAACCTGGTCAGCTTATCAGGGGACGTCCTAGATCCGGCGGCTATCCGGGAGCTCATCGGGTCCCGGCCGGATTTGGACCCGTCGCAGTTGGCAATGATTTCGAGGCTTAGTGAAGGAGCTCGCGTGGAGTTAGAGAGCGTCCGTGTGGCAGTGGCAAAGGTGAGTGAAAGAATATAGTGGCAAGAATTCCAGAACGGCTCGCGTGGACCTTTGATCCAACGCAACCGCAGGTGGTGGAAAGCCGTACGCCGCTCCAACTCCAGCGGTGGAAGGAAATCCCGGCAGTCCGGGCTCGGACATTTGATGCCGTCGTCCTAGGCGGCGGTCTCGCGAGCTGTGCAGCAGCACTCGTCGTTGCCCGCGCGGGCCTGTCGGTGGCCATTGTTGAAGAAACACACATGGTTGGGGGGCAGGCAACGGCCGCCGGTGTCTCTGCTTTCGACATCACATTCCGTTATGACGAGGCGATAAATGGCCACGGCCTGTGGGCCGAAGTAGTCGACCGCATCATGGGCATTTACCGTCACGAGCTGAGGAGGCCACTCAACGTCGGCCATTACAACAACGTGTCTATCACCCCCAACGTCGTCATTGTCGAACGAGTTCTGACTGAGATGTTGGAAGAGGCAGGCGTAGAAGTACTGCGGAACACAACAATTGATGCTCTCGTTTTCAAGGAGCAGTCATTTCGGGAAGCCTCGACTTCCGTGGGGACGATCGCTGCTCGGTTACTGCTCGACGGGACCGAACTCGGCTCGGCTGCGGAACTGGCCGGGGCGTCGCGCTATGTCGGCAATGCATTCGTCCCCGCCGGTGAAACCACGGAAGCAGACAGCCGCATACAAGACATTACCTATACGTGCACAATTCGAAGGTATCCTGAGGGCATTCCCGAAGATCTACGGGTGAAGTCTCCTCCACCCGGATATGAGCAACTTGCGCCGCGTCTGCGGGTCCACTTTCCACCCAGCGGGACCGTCGATCCTCAACTTCGCAAGGTAGGGCCGACAGGTTTCGCCGGATATCGGGCTGCGCCGGATCTGGCTTCGGAAAAGTACTGGCTGGGATCAGATTGGGAGGCCGTAACGCGAACCAACCTGAATTACAGAAACGATACGCATACCTCAGCAGCTTATCTGTTTGACAGGGAAGTCCGAGACAGGACCAACCGCACAGCTTTACATGCAACGTTGGCCATTCTCTACTATCTGCAGAACGAGCTCGCGAGCGACTGGGCGCCATGCACAGACGAGGGATATGGCGATGGGCCAGGACATCCTGCGCTTCGACTAGTGGATCAGGCATATAGCGGAGTTGTCCGACATTTCCCGTTGATTCCATACAGCCGCGAGGCCGTGAGAATTGCCGGAGTAAATACTCTGACAGGGAAACACATCAAGAGATCTGTAAACGGACAGATTGCTCTGTGGAACGTACAGAGCGTCGCCACCGGGACTTACCCGCCAGACCTTCATGGTGGGCGCGATCCTGAAGACTTTGAGGCGCATCTTAACGAAACGATAGCGGACAAGCCAGATCGATGGCGGGAAGGACCGTTTTCCATTCCTCTCGGGTGTCTGGTTCCAGTTGAACTAAATGGATACATTGCATTGGAGAAAAACATTTCCGCATCGCGAATTGCTGCATCTGCCTGTCGCTTGCACCCGAGTGCTGTTGGTATAGGCCAGGCGGGTGGCACGCTCGCTGTCGCTGCGTTGGTCCGTGGCATCAATCCGCGTCAGGTACCGCCAGCAATTGTGCAATGGTTATTGGCTCGATCAGGGGCGCTGATTACTCCTTTGACAATTGGCGGTATCAATCCACATGATGCACGTTACCCTGCAGTCGCCTTTGCGGTCGCTCGTGGCAAACTGCCTTGGTCGTTCGGCAATACGGCAACCGGTGAGCAATGCATAAATGTTGATCTTGATGAAGCGGAGATTCAGGGTCAGGGTGCCAAAGAATACGTCAAGCTTTGGATGGGCCAAAAAGGGCTGAACCGGAAAGCTATTTCATTGTGGATTGATGGAGTAAGGTTCGGTAGGGCAAATGTCGGATCCTAATGAATGGAATAGGCGCTCCCCATACCGGGGGAAGGATCTGCGTACTTACTGGAGTACCGCCATGGAAGGGCAGGACATATCTAATGTCCCGGGCCTTTACGCGAAAAAGTTCAGCATACTGCCGCGAAATACCATTGCAACGGCAGGGAGCTGCTTTGCTCAACATATCGCGGTAAGACTTCGTGCAAACGGATACTCGGTCGTCGACGCAGAGCCACCTCCGCCGGGATTGGATCCCTCTGTGGCCCGCGAAGCACAATATGGTATTTACTCTGCGCGGTTCGGCAATATCTACTATGTTCGGCAATTACTCCAGCTGGCTCGGGAAGCCCTCGAGGAGAGGAAACCTGGCGAGATAGTGTGGGAGCGCCAGGGACGCTACTATGACGCCCTCCGTCCGGCTGTGATGCCCGGTGGCTATGACACGCCAGAGCAAGTCCTGGCCCACCGACGCTCTCATCTTAGGGCTGTTCGGCGCCTGTTTGAGAACACCGATATTTTCATTTTTACGATGGGCTTGACGGAGGCATGGGAACTTGTGGAGGACGGTACCGTGTTCCCCACGGCGCCGGGAACAGTAGCCGGAGACTTTGATCCAGAGCGATATAAACTCACAAACCTCACTTATCAAGACATTGTCAGTGATTTTATTGCCTTCCGTCTCTTGGTGAAACGAGTGCGACCGAAAATGCGCTTTGTCTTGACCGTTTCACCCGTTCCGTTGGCTGCTACCGCGACTGAGCAACACGTATTAACGGCTACTACATACTCTAAAGCAGTATTGAGGGCAGCGGCGGGAGAAATTGAACGACGCTGCAGTGATGTCGATTATTTTCCATCTTACGAAATTATCACGTCAAACTTCATTGGAAATGACGCGTTCGGCCCCTCTGGACGCGAAGTTCGCCCCGAGGCTGTTGAACGTGTAATGAGCTACTTTTTTTCGCAGCATCCGGCTGGAGCCTCCCTTTCTACTGAAATGCAATCGCCTCTGGAGGCTGAAGAAGTGTTCTGTGAAGACGCCTTGCTGGAGGTATTTGCAGAATGAAAATATGCTTTATAGGAAATTCGCACCTAGGACCAATAGCTGCTGCGTCGCACGTTGTATCCAGTGGTATCCCTGGGCTGGAAATGGTGCATTATATTTCGCGGACATATGGGGCGCTGCCCCTCAAGATGTTCTCACCCACAGATGTCGAGTCCTTTCCTTACGTCAAGATCGAGAACCGGCAGGATGTTGATTCACTGATAAACGTCGATGATTGGGATGCCTTCGTCATCGTCGGTTTTGGGTTCTCACTTATCCGGCTAGTGGAGAAATGGGTGGAGTTCCAACCTGACTCGCTGGGTGTAGATCTTGGCGGGCATCTGCTTGTACCTGGATTTGTAGATGCTTATGAGAATGAGTGCATGGATTCAACTCAGGCCGTGCGGTTGATGCGACGAGTCCGGGATATGACCGGAAAGCCAATCTATCTTGTACCGGCACCTTTTCCTGCGGAGTGGGCTGGGAATCGGGAAGGTGAGAAGTTCCGGCCTTTTAGAGCAATTAAGGCCTCTGGTGAGGAGCCGGCGGCAATCTCCGCCTTTGAACGCCAACTGCGTCGGTTGCCCGGCCGTCGGATCAAGCCCATCAAGCAGCCACAGTCGACTGTGACAGATCTGATGTGGACCGATGAGGCATTTGCGCTAGGCCAGCCCAGTGAGAGATCGGAAACCTCCTTTTACGCTAGGGGTGATTTCTACCATATGAACAAGACGTTCGGAGAAATCTACCTTCGCGAGATAGTTAGCGTTGTTGTGGCGGACTTGGGCATGTCTGAGTCCACTGAAAAGACAGGAAGTTAGCGCGTGGCAAGAATCGGTTTGGTCGGCTTTTTTGGATGGGGCAACTATGGTGATGAGTTGTTCCATCGGATTTGGGAGCTATCCGTGGGGCAATTCCACGAGACGCGGCTCCTGCATGACAAATTGGAATCACCGTACTTCAGCCGACCAGCAACGGAGGTTGTGAATGAAGTTGATGCAATCATCATCGGAGGAGGTGACTTGGTCATTCCAAATAAGATCTCTCCGCTGTACTGGAACCGGGCATGGCTGGCCAAGCCAATTTATATCTCGGGCGTCGGTGTCCCTACATGGATCAAGCATGAGGCACCGGATGTCATGGAGCGCCTCAGGACGTTCTTCCAACATCCTAATGTCCGCTACATCTCCGCGCGTGATGTAGAGAGCGCAGAGTGGATTCGACGCAAGCTTCAGCCGAAAGTCATTGTGGAGCATCACGCGGACCTGGCTTTCGGGAGCATTTATCCTCCACCCCGAAAATTTGACAAGCCGACCGTCGGTATATCTCTGCGTACACACCGGGCGGACTCAGACCCCACGACTCTCTTGAATGCATGCCGTCAGCTCCAGTCCGAAGGATACGACATCCTGAATATAGTCATGGGTACTGGCCGTACTCGGGCTGCCGATCTCAATGTGGCAGAGGCGTTTCCCCTTGAAGGACAGAAGATTTTTGAGACCGAGAGCATCGATGAAATCAGTTCAACTATTGGTGGTCTCGATGTCCTGATTTCAAATAAGTTCCATGGAACTGTAGTCGCAACGACCTACGGCGTATCTTCGGTAGTTCTCTCTTCCACATCGAAGTCGAGAAACATTTACAGGCGGATCGGCCGCACACCACTGCTCTCAAGTGCAACGGACGAGAATTTGCTGGATAAAGTCCGCTTGGCCAAAATGCCTGTCGCTCCTGACGTACTCAAGGCCATTCGACTAGAAGCCTACGAAGGCGTGCACAGGGTTGCGCGGGGCATTAACGAAGAATTCATGGTATCCAGCTGAGAATTGATACGTTTGAGTTTCTGGAGTCCCTATTCAACCGAAGGAATTCTTTTCTGATGCCGATGAAGGGGTAGCTGTAGCACCTCACATGGGCCCGCGTCTTGTATTGGTTGTTTTGCTTGGAGCAATTCTTCATCTGTCGGGGCCACGGATGCATGCTATTGCCATTTTCGATGCTCCGGTAGTCGTTGGCAGTTATATCAGTCCTGCGTCTGCGGCTGCGGAGTCTGCGATAGATGTAAGCAACGTGACCGTTCCTCGGCGGAGCGCTGGCCTGTAAGAAGTGCATCTGCTCAGTCCTGATGACAGTATTAGGACTGAGCGCGCGGATTCCTGCGCATCGTCCGGAAGTGTCAACTCATCACGAAATGCCGCGCTTTCCGTGGGGACGGCCTAGGCGAAATAGGTCGCCCACTCGACGTTCGGAGCGGTCATGGATGAGACGATATTCCTTAGCTCTTCGACCGTTGGTGCGACGTGGCCGACTCCCCATTCAGCGCCCAGGTGCGTCCTTATCCGTGTTGTTTGCCCCAGAGACTCCAGGAAAGGTTCCATGTGTAGCTCGACGTGAGTATCCAGCAAGTTCTGAACGTACAAGACGTAGTTAGGCAGATTTCCCCCGTAATGGATTCGCAGGTCGGAGCAGATATTCTCCCGCAGGACGCTGTCATGTTCGTCGGGTGTTTGAGCACCGAATGCGGCGTGCGTGTAAATTCGCTGATTCTGGTAGCCAAAGTTGGCTAGGATAGTCTGCGGATTTACCGGGATCGCGAGCGAGTTCGGGAAGAATTTAGAGTAATACAACGCTGCGAATCCACCAGCTGACGGTCCCCAAAAGACTGTCCGCTCGCCACCTGCGTGCTCGATAAGATGTGCCAGAACACTTGGCAGGAATGTCTGCAAAGGGAGCCCTAGGGCACCCGCGAACCATGCTATGCGTACATTGTCGCTGCAGTACAGGCCAGGGTCGGAGATATGAATTCTATTGACTCCGTGGTCGGCCGCCACGTTCCCTCCCGCAAAGATCGGGAGTGGGCTTTGTGGTCGCGCCGCGGCGTGGAACGACACCACGGTCGTCTTACTGCCGTTGGGCATATACAACAGGTCAAGAGGCAGATCCAAGCCAATGCTATGAACGCCCGGCGCTAAGTCCCCGCCCAGGAAGTGTGATACGGAATCATGCACTCTCAGCTTCTGCTTGTAACGGCCAACGTCTCGTCTGGATTCTGTAAACACACCCTTAACCTTATCGGCCCGGCACTTCCCCTTTTTCGGGACTCCCGTGTATTGAGGTTGGAGGGTTTCGGACTCCATAGCAGAGCACCCCCGGCCTCAGCCGGGGGTGCTCTGTATTTCCATATTTACTAGCCTGTCGAAAATGTAGGCATAGCTGGCCTATGCGCCGAAGTCGGCAATACGAGACCCGACTCCCAATAGCTCGGCCACGGCAGCGACCGTTCGTTCCGCCGCCTTGCCGTCTCCGTACGGGTTAACTGCATTCGCCATGGCGTCGAACGCCTCCTGGTCGTGGAGGAGGGTCGAGACTTCGTTAACGATCCGGTCTTCATCGGTTCCGATGAGACGAACAGTTCCCGCCACAACAGCTTCAGGGCGTTCCGTGTTCTCCCGCATAACCAGCACAGGCTTGCCGAGGCTCGGCGCCTCCTCCTGGACTCCACCCGAATCCGTTAGGACAACGTGGGCCAGCGACAGCATGCGAGTGAACTCGCCATAGGCCAGCGGCTCGGTGATGATGACATTGGCCTTGCTTTCAATGAACGGCAGTACAGCTTCGCGAACAACCGGGTTTTTGTGTGCCGGCAGCACAATAACGAGGTCCGGTTCGGCATCGGCGATGCGGGCAAGCGCCTTGCCAATGTTTCGCATGGCATCACCCTGGTTCTCGCGGCGGTGGGTGGTGACGAGCAGAACATTCTTGTTCGAAGCTGCGAGGTCCTCGAGCTGCGGATCAGTGAAGGGAATTTCCTTGCCGACCGTCGTGAGAAGAGCGTCGATAACGGTGTTGCCAGTTACGACAACATCCTTTTCGGCAATACCTTCGGCCAGCAGATTCGCTCGGCTCGTGCTCGTGGGAGCGAGATGAAGGCTGGTGATTTGGGACGTCATCTTCCTGTTGGCTTCTTCCGGGAAGGGAGAAAAGAGGTCGCCACTCCGCAGGCCAGCTTCGGCGTGGATTACGGGGATGCCGTGATAGAAGGCGGCAATCGAGGCAGCCGTTGTCGTCGTGGTGTCTCCCTGAACCAAGACCGCGTCAGGCTTTGAATCTGCAAAGATCTGGCTGAGCCCATCGATTGTGCGTGTCATGATGTCCGCGAGGGTTTGGCCTTGCTGAAGTATATTAAGGTCAAATTTGGGAGTGATTCCAAAAAGTTCGTTGACTTGATCCAGCATCTCGCGGTGCTGGCCGGTCACGGCCACTAAACATTCCAGAGAGTCCGAGGCTTCCAGAGCGAGCACGATCGGAGCCATTTTGATTGCTTCCGGACGCGTACCGAAGATGGGCATGACAACAGGCATTAAGTTCCCCCCAGGGAAATTGAGTACAACGGCGGTGTAAAGAACACTACTAGATGCACCGATAGAGTCCTTAACTTGGCCGTGTAGCACAGACCCTCGTGCGGCGGTCTAGGACAGAAAAACCAGCGCCAGGACAAGCGCCGGAATCGTGAGGGTGACGGCAATCACCAGAACCAATGCGATCATGCGCTTTCGTCGGGGTTCCGTGGGCTGGCGGGTAACACGGGATGGCCGGGTGTCCACCGCCGCAGTGCCATTCGAGGCATCTTGGACTCCGTTTTTTACAAATCGCCCATCGGGAATCTCGGGCAAGAGTCTGCGGCGCTTGAGGTGCCGAGGCGCCATCGGAGGGCGAGCGGAGCGTGTCTGCACATCGTCCATGTCTCTTCCCTTCCATCTCGGCTCGTCAAAGTACGGTATCGATTCTAGCGGGATCTGGCGTAACACCTTGTCGAAGCCCCCCACCTCACCCACCCTGCGAACCACATTCCGGCCGCAGATTCACGTCCAGCAACCCGCCGGTTTCAATCACGAACCGCCGCAGCCACTGCAACGAATCAAGGTCCGGTTCGGAGGCCACCATGGCGACGGAAGCGTCCGTGCACTGCCCGATCAAGGTTCCCGCACGGGCCACGTGGTAGGACGACGTGACCACCGCGATGGAGTCCCACCTGTTGGCCTTGACCAAGCCGGCAATAGCCGTTGCCTCGCTGCGGGTATCCATGCCAACAGGCCGGAAGCACACAAGCGACGGGTCCGGAAGGGATGCGTCCCGGCAGAGGGCATCGGCCGAGGCATTGCCCGGCGTGTCCGTCCGGGAGAGCACCAGCACCGGCGCCTGGCCGTAATCGGCCATCAGTTCAGCGACGGGAAGCCGCTCGGCGCTGCTGCCGCCCAGGACCACAACGGCGTCCACCGGTTCAACGGGTGGGCCGGGGGTATTGAGGCAAAACACGAAGATGGACGCAACGAACCATATGGCCAGGAGCCCGGAAAGACCGTACGCCAAAGCCTTGGCCGCGGCGGTCTTCTTCTGATGCACCCTGCAAGTCTAGGGCCGACCCGCAGCGGAACAGGATCAGTGAATGTCAGCCCTGCGCGGTAGCGTGGTTCCGTGCCCCAGAACGTCTTGACTGTGTCCGATCTCTCCGAATCCCAGCTGCTCTCCAGGATCTTCCCGCGCCTGGAACTGGACGCTGCCCACCGGCAAGCCACCGTGCTCGGCCCGGGCGATGACGCCGCAATTGTGTCCGCCCCGGACGCCCGCACCCTTATCAGCATCGACACCCAGGTACAGGATCAGGACTTCCGGCTCCTGTGGCCCAACGGCTATGCCACCACAGGAGCCGACGTCGGCTGGAAGGCCGCGGCGCAGAACCTCAGCGATATCAACGCGATGGGCGGCACCGCCGTTTCCCTCGTTGTCAGCCTCACCCTTCCGCCGGATATTGCCGTGTCCTGGGTGGAGGACTTCGCCGACGGCCTGGTCAGCGCCATCCGGGGACTCGGCGCCTCGCGATGCTCGGTGGCCGGGGGCGACCTGGGCCGCGGCCGCGAAATTTCCGTGACGGTCGCCGTCCTGGGAACGCTCGACGGCGGCACTGCGGTGCTGCGTTCGGGTGCCCGTCCTGGAGATGTCGTGGCCTTCGCTGGAACCGTGGGCAGGGCGGCCGCCGGGCTGGCGCTCCTGGAGTCCGGGCAGGGAGTCGACAGTCTCACCCCGGAGCAACGGGCCCTGCTGGATAACCAGTGCCGGCCGGTTCCGCCCTTGGCCGCGGGGCCCGCAGCCCGGGAGGCAGGCTCCACGGCCATGCTCGATATTTCTGACGGCCTGATTCGGGACGGTGCACGGCTCGCGGCGGCGAGTAACGCCGTCGTCGATCTTGATCCCGCCGCACTGGTGCCGCTCGCGGCGCCGTTACGCCCGGCGTCGGACCTCCTCGGGACTGACCCCATGGCCTGGGTGCTGGGCGGGGGAGAGGACCACGGACTGCTGGCCACATTCCCTCCGGATATACAGCTGCCACCCGGATTCACTGCGATAGGCTCAGTACAGGCCCTTGTTGCCCAACGTCCTGGAAGACAAAACAGCACAGGCGTCACTATCGCGGGACAACCCGCAGACACCGTGGGATGGGATCACTTTGCACACTAAAATTACCGCCAACGCGCAAGCGATGAAGCGGTGGTTGAGCAAGGCGGAAACAGCCCTGGGAAACCACAGTGACCGCTTGAACGCCATCAACATCTTTCCTGTTGCGGACGGCGATACCGGTACCAACCTCTACCTCACAGTGCGTGCCGCATCGGCGTCGCTGGCGGGCCTCGATCCCGGCGTGACCGATGTCGGATCCGTCCTGGCCACGGCCGGCCAGGCAGCCATGGAAGAAGCCCGCGGAAACTCCGGAACCCTCTTTGCCGTGTTCCTCGGCGCCGCCGCCGAACCCCTGAGGGGCAACAACCGCTTGACCGCAAGCCTGCTGGCAGCGGCCCTGCACCGGGCCCAGATCCGTGCCTGGTCCGCGCTGAGCGATCCCGTTCCCGGCACCATGCTCTCCGTGATGGAATCTGCCGCAGCTGCTGCCGACGCCGTCCATTCCGAGCACCCCGCGGA
This sequence comes from Pseudarthrobacter sp., assembly GCA_031178005.1. Taxonomy (GTDB): domain Bacteria; phylum Actinomycetota; class Actinomycetes; order Actinomycetales; family Micrococcaceae; genus Arthrobacter. The sequence goes on along the minus strand of JAPSJV010000008.1, from coordinate 25,199 downwards.
TAGCAGCAACCACGCCCTTGGACTTGCCCTCGACGCTACCGTGAACGGCGCGCTCGCAGCCGTCATCCGCACGGAAGAGCAACTGGACGCCCTGCACGCTGCCCAGGTGGTTGATTCCGGCGGCGTGGGCATGCTCCTGATCCTTGACTGCCTGCGCTCGGCAGTGCTCGGTGAAGAACTGCAGACCGAACTGCTGGACGGCCTCCACGGCTACGACGTCCAGGATCCGCACATCCACACGGACATGCCCGTTGACGACGGCGTGGAAGTCATGTGCACCATCACCCTCTCGCCCCTGGACGCGGCCACCCTGCGCCAACGCCTGGACGAGATCGGCGAATCCGTGATCATGAGCCAGGTGGGCGGAACCCCCGACGACGAATCCGGCTACCGCTGGCGCGTCCACGTCCACGTCCCCCGGGCAGATGCCGCGGTAGCGGTCATCAGGTCACTGGGGGTTCCCAGCCACATCTCCATCAGCGACCTTGCCGTGCCACGGCAGCCTGAACCAGCGGACACCGGCGGGCATGAGCGCTGAGCTGGACCTGGCCCTGGATCGCCGGATCGGAAAACGTTCCGCCGGCGCCATAGAGAAGCACCTGGGCATCACCACGGTGGGCGGGCTCCTGAACTACTTTCCCCGCCGTTACCTGGACCGTGGTGAACTAACCCGCATCAGCGAAATTCCGCATGATGAGGACGTCACGCTGATTGCCCGCGTCGTCTCCAACAGCACCCGGCAGATGCGCGAACGCCGCGGCAGCATCACGGACGTCATCATCGCCGACGACACCGGTCCCGGACTGCAACTCGTGGGCGGATCCGACTACCGCGGCAGTGTTCCAGGCACGCTCAAAGTCAGCTTCTTCAACGGCTTCCGCGCAAAGAACGACCTCCAGCCTGGGCGCCGTGCCCTGTTCTCCGGGAAGGTCACCAGCTTCAAGGGCGTCCTTGGCCTCACCAACCCGGACTTCCAGGTGCTGGACGAGGATCCCGACGTTCCCGGAGTTGATCCGGAAGCCCTCGCGGCCCGGCCCATCCCCATCTATCCGGCTACCGCCAAGCTGACCAGTTGGTCCATCCAGAAGGTTGTGGAGACTTTGCTGGAGACCCTGGACCTGGACACGGTGCCGGACCCGTTGCCTGCGGACATAGTGCAGCGGGAGAAGTTCCTGCCGGTAGCCGAGGCCTACCGGCAGATCCATGTTCCCGCCACCACAGGGGACTGGCAGCAGGCACGCAAGCGTTTCCGGTACCAGGAGGCACTGGTGCTTCAGTCCGCCCTGGCACGCCGCCGAGCCCAGCTGGCGGCCGAGGAAGCCACGGCACGGCGCCCGGTCGCCGATAGTTTGCTGGCCGCCTTCGATGCGCAGCTGCCCTTTACGCTCACCGCCGGGCAGACCGCCGTCGGGAAAACCCTGACCGAGGAACTGTCGCAGGATTCCCCCATGAACCGCCTGCTGCAGGGCGAAGTGGGCTCCGGTAAAACCATCGTGGCCCTGCGCGCCATGCTCCAGGTGGTGGACGCCGGCGGCCAGGCGGCGCTGCTGGCACCCACTGAAGTCCTCGCGGCCCAGCATTTCGAGTCGATCCGGCGCACTTTGGGCCCGCTCTCCAGGGACGGCCTGCTGGGCGGACTTGGCGCGGACAGCGTGCAGGTGAGCCTCCTGACCGGTTCCATGGGAACCGCGGCACGCAAGCAGGCGCTGTTGGACGCAGCCTCCGGAACGGCCGGGATCCTGATCGGCACCCACGCGCTCCTCAGTGAGAACGTCCGCTTCTACGACCTTGGCCTGATTGTGGTGGACGAGCAGCACCGCTTCGGCGTGGAGCAGCGCGACGCCCTACGCGCCAAGGCCAACAAGCCGCCGCATCTGCTGGTCATGACGGCCACGCCCATTCCGCGGACCGTGGCCATGACAGTCTTTGGCGACCTCGAAACCTCAGTGCTGGATGAGCTGCCTGCCGGGCGCGCCCCAATCTCCACCCATCTGGTGGGGCTTGCGGAGAATCCCGGCTGGGCGGGCCGGATCTGGAGCCGCTCCCGCGAGGAGATCAGCCGCGGCCATCAGGTCTACGTGGTGTGCCCCAAAATCGGAGCGGACGACGACGGCGACTTCAGCCCCGGCGAAGCGGAACCAACGGGTGCGGATACCGACGCCGGGGGCCGGGAACTTGCCTCCGTCACCGGGGTGGTGGAGTACCTGCAGCAGGAACCCGTGCTGGCAGGCGTGAGCATCGCCGCCCTTCATGGAAAGCAGGATCCTGCGCTGAAATCGGCCACCATGGCCGGGTTCGCCGCAAACTCCACCAGCTTGCTGGTCTCCACCACCGTGATCGAAGTGGGTGTGGACGTCCACAACGCCACCATGATGGTGATCCTGGACGCGGACCGGTTCGGCATTTCCCAGCTCCACCAGCTCCGCGGCCGGGTAGGCCGCGGCGGGCTCCCGGGAACCTGCCTCCTGGTCACCAACCTGGAACCCGGCCACCCCAGCCGCCGCCGCCTTGACGCCGTCGCCGCCACCACTGACGGCTTTGCGTTGTCCCAGGAGGACCTGAAGCTGCGCCGCGAGGGCGACATCCTGGGCGCCTCGCAGTCCGGCGGCCGGTCCACCCTGAAGCTGCTTCGCGTGCTGGAACACGAAGACCTGATTGCCCAGGCCCGGCAGGACGCGCAACTGTTGGTTGGCAAGGATCCTGCGCTTGCCGGGCAGCCTGCGCTTGCCGCGGCCATTGACGAATACCTGAATCCGGAGAAAGAGGCGTTCCTTGAACGTGGTTAGCAGTCGGCCATGAGCCGCATCATTGCCGGTGCAGCCGGCGGCACTCCGCTGGTCAGTGTGCCCGGATCCCTCACCCGTCCCACCACGGACAGGGTCAAGGAGGCGCTGTTCTCCCGGCTGGACGCCTTCGAGGTGGTGGCCGACGCCCGGGTCCTGGACCTGTACGCGGGCTCCGGATCGCTGGGGGTGGAGAGCGCCAGCCGCGGCGCCAACACCGTGGACCTGGTGGAATTCGATGCCAAGGCCAGTGCGGTTTGCCAGCGCAACGCGGACTTGGTCAACGGCGTTGCGGGACGGAAAGTTGTTACGGTCCACCGCTCCCGAGTGGAATCGTTCCTGGAACGGGCAGGCACGGGAACTCTGTGGGACCTGGTGTTCCTGGACCCGCCGTACCCGTTGGACGAGCCGGGCCTTGCCACTGTGCTTGCCCTGTTGCAGCCGTTCCTGGCGGAAGGGGCCGTGGTGGTGGTGGAACGGTCCGCACGGACTCCCGAACCCACGTGGCCTGAAGGCATGGAGCGTTTTGCGGAGCGGAAGTACGGGGAGACCCGGCTGTGGTTTGCCGAGCCGGTGCCAAGGGATGCTGAGCCTGGAACTGAACCAACGGAGCAGGCTGAGCAGTCCTGATCAATCCGACTTATTAATGGGACAAGCTGTCCAGGTCCACGCCGGTGAGCACCCTGGCCGGGTGGGGTCCGCGGGCCGCGAGTTCGGCACTCCACTCCTGCGGCCAGGGGAACTGCGTGCCGGCCAGGATGATGTTCCCGGGATACCGTCCGCTGAACATCCCGGCCTCGCCAAACGCGGCCACATCCGTCAGCACAGAACGCATGGCAGCGACCTGGCTGCGCACCAGAGTGAGCCCTGGTTCGTCGCCCACGTTGATCACCAGGACCCCTGTCGGCGTCAGCCGGCCTGCCGCCTTACGGTAGAACTCGGCAGTGGCAATGTGGGCCGGCGCCTCCGGTCCGGAGAAAATATCCAGGATTACCACGTCGAACCGTAGTTCGACGTCAAGCTGCACCAGTGCTTCCCGGGCGTCTCCAGTCCAGGTTTCCAGCTGCGTTCCGGCGGGCAGGGGCAGGTGCTGCAGGACAAAGTCCAGGAGCTCACGTTCAAGTTCGACGGCGTGCTGCCGCGAACCCGGCCGGACGGCCTGGATGTAGCGGGCCAGGGTCAGGGCGCCGGCGCCGAGGTGCAGGGCCCGGATCGGCTCACCGGCTGGGGCACAAAGGTCGACGATGTGGGCGATCCGGCTGAGGTATTCGTAGAACACCTCTTCGGGGTGCTCCAGGTTCACATGGGATTGCTCCGCGCCGCCGATACTCAGCACGTACGCGCCGTCGGTAAATGGATCGGGCTCGATCGAGGCATGGGCGCCGATGGAACGCAGGTAACGGCTGGGTGCCGGACTGCCTGTTGCCATCAGAGTTTGCTGCCCAGGGTGGCCAGCCGCTCGGCAGCTTCTTCCAGCAGTTCCACCTTCTTGCAGAACGCAAAACGGAGCAGGCTGCGGACCCGCTGCGCCCCCTCTGGGTGGCAGAAGACCGGAACCGGAATCGCCGCAACGCCCACCAGGGCGGGCAGCCGGCGGGCCAGGTCCACGGAATCGGTAATGCCCAGTGGCGCCGTATCCACGTTGACAAAGTAGGTGCCCTGCGGGGTGAAGACATCGAAGCCGGCAGCGCGCAGGCCGTCACTGAGGATGTCCCGCTTGCGCTGCAGGGCATTGGCAGCGCCCATGTAGAACTCATCCGGCAGGGCCAGCCCGGCGGCCACGGCGCCCTGGAACGGCGTACCGGAGCTGTAGGTGAGGAACTGCTTCACGGTGCGTACAGCCGCCACCAGATGCGCGGGTCCGCTCAACCAGCCGACCTTCCAACCGGTGAAAGAGAATGTCTTGCCCGCCGACGAAATGCTGATGGTGCGCTCCGCCGCTCCGGGAAGACCGGCCACCGGTACGTGCTGCACGCCGAAGGTGAGGTGTTCGTACACCTCGTCCGTGATGATCAGGACGTCATGCTTCACGGCAAGGTCCACGATGCCCTGCAGCAGGTCAGCGGGGAAGACCGAGCCGGTGGGGTTGTGCGGGTTGTTCAGCAGGATGGCGCGGGTCCGGCCGCTGAAGGCCGCTTCCAGCGAGGCGAGGTCCGGAAGGAAAGCGGGTGCGGCCAGGGGAGCTGTGACATGGGTTGCACCGGCCAGCGAAATGATGGCCCCGTACGCGTCGTAGAACGGCTCGAACGTGATCACTTCATCGCCGGGCTGCACGAAGGCCAGCAGTGTCGCCGCCAGCGCCTCGGTAGCTCCGGTGGTGATGACCACCTCCGTGTCCGGGTCCACCTGCAGGCCGTAAAAGCGTTCCTGGTGTGCGGCTACCGCTTCACGCAGCGCAGGCATTCCCTTGCCCGGCGCATACTGGTTGGCCCCTGCTGCGATGGCTTCGCGGGCAGCGTCCTTCATGACCTGTGGACCGTCTTCGTCAGGGAAGCCCTGGCCAAGGTTGATGGCGCCCGTTTTTACGGCCAGTGTGGTCATTTCCTCAAAGATGGTGACGCCCAACTGACCGTCCCCTGAGAGGAGGTTGGCGCCGTGGGCGGTCCGCTGCCAGGGCGCGGCAAGGGCAGGGCGGTGGGCTGGTGGCTGCATCCAGTCATGGTATCCCGCACAGGGCGTGCCCGGACGGGCGCCATGCGGTAGGTTCGGATCATGCGACGCGCGGTATGCCCAGGCTCTTTCGACCCCATCCACAATGGCCATCTTGAGGTCATTGCCCGGGCCTCCGGGTTGTTCGACGAGGTGATCGTGGCGGTGTCAACGAACTACGCCAAGAAATACCGGTTCAGCCTGGATGAGCGGATCGAGATGGCCCGCGAAACGCTGGCATCCCTGCGCGGCATCATCGTCGAGCCAGTGGGGCAGGGCCTGCTGGCAGAGTACTGCCGGCACCGCGGCGCCTCGGCCATCGTCAAGGGGCTGCGATCGTCGTCGGACTTTGATTATGAGCTGCCCATGGCCACCATGAACCGGCAACTCTCGGGAGTCGAGACGGTATTCCTGCCGGCGGAGTCCCACTACCTCCACCTGTCCTCTACCCTTATTAAGGAAGTAGCTGACCTGGGCGGTGAAGTGTCTGACTTCGTACCGCGGTCCGTGCTCAAACGCCTGCTCTCCACTGGGCCTGCCGGCGGCCACGCCTCCGGTTTGAGTCCGCTCGGATAATCAGGCTAAGATAATACGTCGGTCATATGTTCAACAGGAGTTCTCATTAAAAGAGATGCTAGTTCGCGCTTGGTGTTTGACGTCAAGGATCTTGGGCGCAGCCCGGGAAGCATGCGGACACTGAACGAGCATGTACCCGCACCAAGTGATCTTGGTGTGGCATTGATTGGTGTTCAGGAAGGCTCGGATGTCGGGCTGGACCTGAGGCTTGAGGCCGTACACGAAGGAATTCTGGTATCAGGTACCGCAGACGTCGAAGTAACCGGCGAATGCGGCCGATGCCTGGATCCCCTTGCGTATGACCTCGAAGTCAATGTGCAGGAACTTTTCTTCTACGAAGGCATGCTGCCCTCGGACGAGGAAGACGAAGAAGAGCAACGTCGAGTTGAGCACGATCTGATCGATCTTGAACCGGTGTTGCGGGACGCTGTAGTAACTATGCTGCCGTTCCAGCCGGTGTGCCGGGAAGACTGCCAGGGCCTCTGTTCCGAATGCGGAGCACGCCTGGAAGACGAGCCGGGGCACCACCACGAGGTCCTGGATCCTCGCTGGGCTGCCCTAGCCGACATGGCTAAGCCTGACCGGCAAAATTGATGTGTAAGTGTTTGTCTAGAGAGAAATGAGTTAGCCGTGGCTGTTCCGAAGCGGAAAATGTCTCGCGCGAATACCCGCGCCCGCCGCTCCCAGTGGAAGGCAACTGCCCCCCACCTGGTGAAGACCGTCGAAAATGGTCAGGTATCCTACAGCCTGCCGCACCAGGCTAAGGTCGTTACCGACTCGGCCGGCACCGCGCTGTTCCTTGAATACAAGGGCCGCAAGGTCGCTGACGTCTAATCGGCCACACGGCTGATGATGTCTTCAACTGAAGAGCTTTTGAAGCGTCTCGGTGTCTCCATTGACGCCGGGACGCTTCGTCTTGCTCTGACACACAGGTCCTATGCCTACGAAAACGGCGGCATACCCACCAACGAACGCCTCGAGTTCCTGGGCGACTCCATCCTGGGCTTTTCCGTCACGGATGCGCTGTACCGGGACAACCCGACGCTGCCCGAAGGTGAGCTCGCCAAGCGGCGCTCCGCCGTCGTAAGCACCCGCGCGCTTGCCGGCATCGGCCGGAGCCTGGGCGTAGGCGACTACATCTACCTCGGCCAGGGCGAGAAGCTCACCGACGGCAAGAACAAGGCCTCGATCCTGGCGGACACCATGGAGGCGCTGATCGGCGCCACCTACGTCTCCAACGACATCGAGACCGCGCGGCAGCTGGTCATGCGCCTGGTAGGTCCGCTCCTGAAGGACGCCGCCGCCCTTGGCGCCGGCACCGACTGGAAGACCAGCATCCAGGAACTGGCCGCCAGCAGGCAGCTGGGCTCCATCCAGTATGTGGTTGACGGTTCCGGCCCGGACCATGCGCGTACCTTCACCGCCGTGCTGCATGTTGGCGGCACACCCCGCGGCAGCGGCTCCGGCCACTCCAAGAAGGAAGCGGAGCAGGAAGCCGCCGCTGATGCCTGGCGTGCACTTTCAGCTGCCGGCAAGGCCACAGCGGCTGTGCCCGCACCGCAGGAAACGACGCCGGGAAGCTAGGACGTGCCCGAACTCCCCGAAGTCGAAGTTGTCCGCAGGGGCCTGGCGAACTGGGTGGTGGGCCGTACCATCACCGGCGTGGACGTGGTGGACTCCCGTTCCATCCGGCGCCATGCGATGGGTACCCAGGACTTTGCGGGCAACCTCGAGGGCACGGTGGTGCAGGACGCCGTTCGGCGCGGCAAGTTCCTTTGGCTTCCGCTGGCGGAGGCGGACGCCGTTACGGATACCAATGTTCCTGATACCGGCGAACCCGGAACCGCTCCGCGCGTGGCCCTGATGGCGCACCTTGGCATGAGCGGGCAGCTGCTGATGCAGGGCCCGGAAGTCCCGGATGAAAAACACCTGAAAGTCCGGCTGCGGCTCAGCCCCGCCGACGGCATGCCGGACCAGCTGCGGTTTGTGGACCAGCGCATTTTCGGCGGACTGTTTGTCACGGCGATGGTCCCCACGGACGACGGCGGTCCCGGCGGCCTGGGTGAAACGCCGCAGCAGCTCATTCCGGTGGAGGCAGCGCACATTGCCCGCGACCCCCTGGACCCGGCATTCTCTTTTGACCATTTCTACAGCCGGCTCCGCAAGCGCAGGAGCGGGCTGAAACGGGTCCTCCTGGACCAGGGCATCATTTCCGGCATTGGCAACATCTATGCCGACGAAGCATTGTGGCGTGCGCGGCTGCATTATGCCCGGCCCACCGAGACCCTGCGCAAAGCCGATGCCCTGACACTGATCGGCCACACCCAGGACGTCATGGCCGATGCGCTGGCAGCAGGTGGGACCAGCTTCGACTCCCTGTACGTCAACGTGAACGGAGCCTCGGGTTACTTCGAGCGCTCCCTTAATGCCTACGGCCGCGAGGGCCAGCCATGCCTCCGGTGTGCCGCTGAAGGACGCACCACCCTGATCCGCCGGGAACAGTTTATGAACCGTTCGTCATTCAGCTGCCCGGTCTGCCAGCGCCGGCCCCGCAACGGCCGCTGGTAGCCTCCCGGCCGGAAGGCCGTCGACGCAGTAGATTTGACGCCATAACAAGCATGTTCAGCCACTCCAGGAGAACCTGAGTACTTTGCACCTCAAGAGCCTCACCGTCCGCGGTTTCAAGTCGTTCGCGTCGGCCACGACGTTCGACTTTGAGCCCGGCGTGACCGCCGTGGTGGGTCCCAACGGTTCGGGCAAGTCCAACGTGGTGGACGCCCTGTCCTGGGTCATGGGCGAGCAGGGCGCCAAGACCCTGCGCGGCGGGAAAATGGAGGACGTCATCTTCGCAGGCACGTCCGGCCGGCCACCGCTGGGACGGGCGCACGTCTCGCTGACCATCGATAATTCCGACGGCGCCCTGCCGATCGAATACAGCGAGGTCACCATCTCCCGCACCCTGTTCCGGACCGGCGGATCCGAATACGCCATCAACGGTGCAGGATGCCGGCTCCTGGACATCCAGGAGTTGCTCTCCGACTCCGGACTGGGCCGGGAAATGCACGTGATTGTGGGCCAGGGCCAGCTGGACAAGGTTCTGCACGCCACCCCTGAGGACCGCCGCGGATTCATTGAAGAGGCGGCCGGCATCCTCAAGCACCGGCGCCGCAAGGAAAAAACCGTCCGCAAGCTTGAAGCCATGCAGGCCAACCTGCAGCGGCTGAGCGACCTCACAGGCGAAATCCGGCGGCAGCTGACTCCGCTGGGCAAGCAGGCCGAGGTGGCCCGCCGTGCGCAGACTGTCCAGTTTGATGTCCGCGATGCCCGTGCCCGGCTCCTGGCCCACGACCTGGTGACCCTCCAGGAATCGCTGGAGAAGGATGTGGCCGACGAATCGGCCCTCAAAGAGCGCCGTGCCGCCGTCGAAAGCGGTCTGCAAGCGGGACGGCAGCGGCAGGCCACGCTGGAACAGTTGGCGGCAGAAGCCAGCCCCCGGCTTAATGCCGCGCGGGACACCTGGTACCAGCTGTCCGCCGTCCGGGAACGGCTCCGATCGCTGGGCAGCCTGGCGCAGGAGCGCAGCAGGCTGCTTGGTTCCAGTGATGCCGTTCCTGATTCCGGCCGTGATCCCGATCAGCTGGACCGGCAGGCCCAGCGGGTGCGCGCGGAGCAGGAACAGCTGGAACGCGACATCCTGGACAAGCAGAGCGCGCTGGCCACAGCCACCAGCACCAAAACCTCGGCAGAGGCGGCCCTGGTGGCCGAGGATAAACGGCTCACGGATCTGCTCCGTGCCGTAGCGGACAGGCGTGAAGGCCTGGCCCGGTTGGCCGGGCAGGTAGGCGCAGCACGTTCGCGGGTTGAGTCTGCGCAGTCGGAACTTGGCAGGCTCCGGGATTCCGCGGCTGCCGGAGTGGAACGCCGTCGGAAAGCGCAGGCGGAGTTCACCGCCCTGGAGACGCAGGTTGCCGGCGTCGAGGAAGGAGAGGAAAGCCTCGACGCCGAATACGAGGCCGCCAGCGACGCCCTCGACGCTCTAACGGCAGAGATCGACGCACTCAAAGCCCAGGAGGCCACGGCCCTAAGGGAGCGCGATGCTGTATCCGCCCGCCATGACGCCCTGCTGTTGGGACTTGAACGTAAAGACGGCTCCGAGCATGTTGAGTCTTCTGGGCTTCCCGGAGTCGGTGCCGCCCTGGCCTCCCGGCTGACCGTGGAGTCCGGTTATGAAGCGGCGATCGCGGCAGCGTTGGGCGATGCCGCCGGAGCGGTTATTGTTGCCGACGCCGATGCTGCTGCCGCCGCCATCCGGCTGTTGAAGGACGACGACGCGGGCCGGGCTTTCCTGCTGCTGGAATCGGCCCCGGGACCTGGGTCCTTCCCGGAAACCGCCGCCGTGGAACTTCCTGAGGGTGCCCGCTGGGCAGCCGACCTGGCCACAACGGACGGCGCCCACCGCGGGGCGGTAGCGTCGCTGCTGGCCGGGACCGCCGTCGTCGAGGATCTTGCCGCCGCAGCGGAGCTGACTGCCAGGAATCCGCAGCTCGCCGCGGTAACCCGTGACGGCGATGTCTGCAGTGCTGTACTCGCAGGGGGCGGCTCCGCCACGGCACCGTCCATGCTGGAAGTGCAGGCTGCCGTTGATGACGCGGCCAGCCGCCTGGGCAGCCTCAATGCGGATCTGGAGCGCACACGCTTTGCACTCGCGGCAGCGAAGGCGCGCAAGGACAAGACCCAGGAACGCGCGGACGCTGCGTTGGACCGGCTGCATGATTCAGATGCGCGCCTGGCCGCCGTCGCGGAGCGGCTCGGCCACCTCAACTCCGTGCTGCGCAGCGCCGCCGGCGAAAGTGAGCGGCTCACATCCTCCCTGGCAGCCGCCGAAGCCAACATCGCCCGCGAGGAACAGGCCCTGGCGGACATCAGCGTCAGGCTGGCTGCGGCCCAGGAAGCACCCGTAGAGGAAGAACCGGACAGCGCGCATCGCGATTCCCTGGCGCTGGCTGCTTCGCAGGCACGCTCCGCGGAAATGGAAGCACGGCTTGCCCTGCGCAGCGCGGAAGAGCAGTTGGCCGCTACCCGGAACAGGGCGTCGTCCCTGGAACGCGCAGCCGCCACCGAACGCCGGGCACGCGAAGAAGCCGCCGAACGGGCGCGCCGCCGCCGCATCCAGGCACGTCGCGCAGCGGCGGTGGAGGCCGCCGTCGACCAGGTCCTGGCCTTTAATGATGTTTCCCTGCAGCTGGCAAAAACGGAGCTGGAACTGGCAGAGGAGCAGCGCGAGCAGCGGGACCGGGAACTGCTGGAACTGCGCGGTTCCAACGACCTCCTGGCACGGGAGCTTGCAGAGCTGACGGACACGGTGCACCGGGACGAGTTGGCCCGCGCCCAGCACCAGCTGCGGATCGAGGCTCTGGAGTCCCGGTCCATCGACGAGCTGGGCATGACGCCGGACGTATTGGTCAAGGACTACGGACCTGATGTGCCGGTACCGGTTGCCCCGGGAGAAGGCGCCGACAAATGGGCTGCCCTGCGCGTTGCCGTGGACAACGACGGCCAGGAAGTTCCGGAGGGAAGGCCGTTCGTGCGCGCCGAGCAGGAAAAGCGGCTGCGCAAGGCCGAACGGGACCTCGCAGCGCTGGGCAAGGTCAATCCGCTGGCGCTGGAGGAGTTCGCCGCGCTGGAGGAGCGCCACCAGTTCCTCAGCACGCAACTGGAGGACCTGCGCGCCAGCCGCAAGGACCTCCTGGACATCATCAAGGAAGTGGACGAACGCGTCCAGAAGGTATTCTCCGAGGCATTCGAGGATACGGCCGCGCAGTTCGTCCGGGTCTTCGAACGGCTGTTCCCCGGGGGCGAAGGCCGGCTGGTGCTGACCGATCCCGAGGACATGCTGACCACCGGCATTGAGGTGGAAGCCCGCCCCGCAGGCAAGAAGATCAAGCGACTCTCGCTGCTGTCCGGCGGTGAGCGGTCCCTGACGGCCGTGGCGCTGCTGGTGGCAATCTTCAAAGCCAGGCCCTCGCCGTTCTACGTGATGGACGAGGTGGAAGCGGCTCTGGACGACACCAACCTGGGCAGGCTGATCACCATCTTCGAAGAGCTGCGCGAGTCCAGCCAGCTGATTGTCATCACCCACCAGAAACGCACCATGGAGGTGGCGGACGCCCTGTACGGCGTGACCATGCGCGGTGACGGCGTGTCCACGGTGATCAGCCAACGGATCGGCAGCGACGCATAGCCGATTCGGCGTTTGTGAGAAGCTAGGGGAGTGAATGAACTCCTCCCAATTATTGTGTCCATTGTTGCTGCCCTGGTGGTTATCGGCGGGCTGATACCGGTCCTGGTCAAAACCCGGAAGAACATCAACCGGTACCCGGGCACCCGGGATGAGAACGATCCCGAGGCACCCGTCGGCCAATCCACCGGCACCCTCGTGGAGGACCGTCCGGGTTCCCCCACTACCGTTGCCCCGCCCCTGGAACCGGGTACCGCCGTCGACGTTCCCGATGACGTCGCCGGGCTGGAGACTGTGCCCGTTGAAACGCCGTTGCCTGTTGCCGGCCGGCTGGTCCGGCTTCGTGAACGGCTGATCCGGTCCAACAATGTCCTGGGCAAAAGCCTCCTGGCGCTGCTGTCCGCTGACCGCATCGACGAAAACGTCTGGGATGAGGTTGAGGAAACCCTCCTGATGGCGGACCTGGGCACCGAGCCCACCATGGAACTGATGGACGCCCTGCGCGAACGCGTGAAGGTACTGGGCACCCGGACCCCGGACCAGGTGCGGGAGCTGCTCCGTGAAGAACTCATCAAGATTGTGGATCCCACTATGGACCGCAGCCTCAACACCACCCGGCACGCTGACAGGCCCGCCGTCATGATGGTGGTGGGCGTGAACGGCGTCGGCAAGACCACCACTGTTGGCAAGCTGGCCCGCGTCCTCGTGGCCGAGGACAAAGACGTGCTGCTGGGTGCTGCGGATACGTTCCGGGCCGCCGCGGCAGAGCAGCTGGCCACGTGGGGACAGCGCGTCGGCGTTCCCACGGTGAAGTCCGACGTCGACGGCGCAGATCCCGCCTCCGTCGCCTATGAAGCGGTGAAGGCAGGCATTGAGCAGGAAGTCGACGTAGTCATGATCGACACCGCCGGCCGCCTGCAGAACAAAGTGGGCCTCATGGACGAGCTGGGCAAGGTCAAGCGCGTCATCGAGAAGCTTGCCGAGGTGGACGAGGTGCTGCTGGTCCTGGATGCCACCACCGGCCAGAACGGCCTGAACCAGGCACGCGTGTTCTCCGAGGTGGTCAACATCACCGGCATCGTGCTGACCAAGCTGGACGGAACCGCCAAGGGCGGCATTGTGGTGGCCATCCAGAAGTCGCTGGGCGTTCCCGTGAAGCTGATCGGACTCGGCGAGGGAGCGGATGACCTCGCGCCGTTCGAAGCCGAATCGTTTGTAGACGCGCTGCTGAACTGACCTGGTCTAGCTTCAGTAAAAAGGGTGTGGGTCCCACCGCTGGTTTCCAGCGACGGGACCCACTCCCTTTTTTATTGCCGTTCCGCGTTATCTCAGTACGTGTAGTTCAGGACCGTTACTGTTCCGGCCGTGAGTTTGATCTTCTGGGTGGTTTCCCCGTAGCCGAAGCCAGGTGCTGTGAGCCGTTCGGCGATGGGCTTGGGTTCCGTCAGGGCGCCGTCGATCATGGTGGAGTCCTGGGCCGCGTAGCTGGGTCCCGTCATCTGGCTCATGGTTCCGGTGAGCGGCCTGTCCGGGAGCGTGATGGTGGCCTCCACCTGCGCGGCAGTTTCGGGGTTGTTCTCATTGACGATCACCACTGAGGTACTCCCGTCAGGATTCTGCAAGGCATAGCTATAGGCCAGGCCGCCGCCCTTGCCGTCAACCTTCAGGAACTTTCCTTCGCCCAGGCCGGCAACCATGGACATGCCGAAGAAGTTGGCACGTCCGGACATCACACCGTTGCCTTGGGGGTAGGGTCCGGCGCTGCAGATGACGGACATGGGCGGTCCGCCCTTGCACGTCAACATCGAGCTGTGGAAACCAACCTGGGTGACTCCCAATCGCGCCGCGTTAAGGGCGTAGTCAACTGTCCACAAGGAGGAAGCATGCGTCTTGGAGGTCTCATTGGACCCTGGGCAGGCTGCGATTCCCGTCTCCGGCAGCCAGGTTTCAAGGCCGGCATCCCTCCCGGCCTTGAGTGCCGCCGACTGGTAATCGGCCGCGCGGTCATGCATCAGCTGGCTCATCAGGTTGGCCATGGTGGGCGAACCCTTGGGATCAGTGCCATCACAGCTGTAGAGCGGGTAGTTATGGAACGTGAGGATCTTCTTTTGCGGAATGTCGGCGTCGATAAACGGCTGCCACCACTTCTGGTCATACGCGCCAGGCCCGGCGATGGGAACGTTGGGGGCCACCTCGTAAATTGCCTTGGCGTAAGCCTTCAGTTCCTCCAGGTACTTTTCAAGGCTGTAGCCATCCGGACGGACGCCGTTATAAACAAAGCCGTTGGGCTCGTTGCCAATGGTCACGCTCAGGAGCTTGTCACCTAGGATCGCCGTGGCATGTTTCATCATGTCCGCCGCCCGGGCAGGATCGTAGTGGCCCAGGTCCACCGTGAGGCTGACCCTGGCACCGGTAGCGTCCAGTAGCGTCTTGAGTCGGCTCAGGTCCGCCGGTCCCACGGGACGGGCAGGCTGCGCCGCGCTGCTCGGGTAGCCCGGAACCGGCTCATTGCTGGACGTCCAGAAGAAGCGCCTGTCCACAGCGTTGCCGCCGAAGCGGAGCACCGGCTGATCCAGTTCAGTCAGCAGTTTGACCATGGTGGGGTTGCTGCTGCTGAGATCCTCATCGCCCAGGTCAGTCGCCTCGAGCGAAATGCCCGTGAGGCCCCGCGGGAGGGACGTTCCTTCCAATTCACCTGACACCTTCACGCTCAGGGCCTCCACCGGTTCCAGGGGTGACCCGGCTGGCGGCCCGGCCTGTTCGTAGTAATTGACGGCGGGAGCCGGCGGGAGGGTCTTGCTGGGCGTTGGAGTTGGCGTTGATGACTGGGTTGGCTGTTCCACGACCTGCGGGGCGGCATCCGGGCGGAACAGTTGCAACGCCAGAACCAGAACGGCAACAACCGCAATTGCGGCAACCGCGAGGGGCCACCACTTCCTGGCGCCCTTCTTTTCGGCTGGTTCGTTCCCGGCATCGGGGCTCGAGGGGGCAGGGGGTCCGGTAGGCAAGGGATCGGAATCAGGCATGCGTGATTTCTCCAACGTTTCGGCGGTGTTGGTTCCAGCCTAGCCAACATTGGCGGGTGGGCCGTTAAACGGGAGCCGCCTGGCTCCGGTCCATCGGTTCCCGGACTGCCGCCCACGCGGCACCGGCCAGGACCAGCACCAGGCCCGTGATGCCGAACGCCCAACCGTAGCCCCACTGGTCCGCGATCACGCCTACCAGGATGGGTCCCGCAATCGCACCGACGTCGGCCATCATCTGGTAGACCGCCAGCACCCGCCCGCCCGAGCGCTCCCGGCCAATGATGTCCGCGACTGCCGCCTGCTGCGCCGGGCCCAGCATTCCTGCGCCCAGGCCCGCAACGGCTGATGCGGCCAGGAACCACCAGAGGTCGTGGGTCAGTCCGATCAGGCCGGTAGAGACGCCGGTAACCAACAGGCCGGCGAGCATCATGGGCTTACGGCCCCAGGTATCGGCCAGCCGCCCGGAAAACGTCAGCGCAGCAGCGTTGCCGCCCGCGAAGACCGCCAGGGCCGCGCCCGCAGCCGCCGGACCGGCGCCCAGGGCTGCGGCGGCGAACAGCGGTACGGTGGCCATCCGGACACCAAACGTGGCCCAACCGTTGGCGAAACTGGATGCCAGCACAGCGCGGTACGTGCCGTTGGCCAGCCCTTCCGACAGCAGCATCTCCGAGGGGCCTGAATCCTTGGCCCTGTGGGCTGCGGGAACATGGCTGAGCATGGTCTGGACAACGACGGCCGCCAGCACCAGCGCAGCGGCATAGGCCAGGAACGGCACCCTCAACCCAAAGCCGGCAAGCAACCCGCCCAGCACCGGTCCACAGACGTTGCCAATGAGGAAGGCGCTGGCGTAGGCGCCGGACACCCGGCCACGGCTTTGCGGCGGCGCCAGCCGGATGACCAAGGCCATTGACGCCACCGTGAACATCACCGAGCCGATACCGCCCAGGCCACGGAAAACCAGCAGCTGCCAGTAGTTCTGCGCAAAGGCGCAGGCAGCGGTGGAAACGGCAACTATGAGCAGGCCGGTCACATAAACCGGCCGTTCACCCCACCGCCCGATCAGCGCGCCGCCTGCCGGTGCGAACACCAGGCGCATAAACGCGAAGATGCTGACAATCACGGCGGCGGCGGTAGCACCGACGTCGAACGTTGTGGCGAATTGCGGCAGCACCGGTGCCACAAGCCCGAACCCCAGGGCGATCAGGAACGCTGCGAGCAGCATCACCTTAATATCGCCGGACAGCGGTTCACCCTTCGCCCGGAAGAGATTCAGGATCCGCGGATTGGAGCCGTTGGTACGGGCGTTGGCCTTCATTCTTCAGTGGTCCTCGGTGATACGTCGTAGGGCCCGGTCAAGGGGCGGTGAAACATAACCGTAACAAGCCGGAGACCCACCATTTACTTCGAAGAGGTTCTTGTAACAAGGCAGCAATCCAATTCCTCTGCGGGTGAAACACACGGCGCCCAGAATCGAACGTAGAAACGCACCAGGCGTTTGGCAGGGCGGTTAGCTCCGCAGCATTCAAATTACAGGGAGGACGTGCACCATGGAACTTACTGCAGGTCACGTATGGCTTATGGTGTCGGCGGCGCTCGTGCTGTTCATGACGCCGGGCCTGGCATTTTTCTACGGCGGCATGACACGCGCCAAGGCCGCACTGAACATGATGATGATGAGCTTCATCTCCATCGGCATGGTCGGCGTCGTCTGGGTGCTGTGGGGATACTCGATGTCGACAGGAGAGGGATTCCTGCAACTGGTGGGCAACCCCTTTGCCTACTTCGGCCTTGAAGGCCTCGACAGTCCTGACAGCCTGATCAGTGTTGGCTTCGCGGCTACCTTCGCCATCATTACTGTGGCACTGATCAGCGGCGCCATTGCCGACCGCGCCAAGTTCGGTGCCTGGGCAGTCTTCGTCCCGGTCTGGGTCACCCTGGTTTACTGCCCGCTGGCCTATATGGTCTGGGGCGGCGGACTGTTCAGCACCGAGGGCGCTGTTGGTGCCGCCCTCGGTGAAGCCATCGACTTCGCCGGCGGCACGGTTGTCCACATCAACGCAGGTGTGGCCGCCCTGATCCTGGTCTTTATCATTGGCAACCGCCGCGGGTTCGGCAAGGACCCCAACCACCGTCCCCACAACATCCCGTTTGTGATGCTGGGTGCCGCCATCCTGTGGTTCGGCTGGTTCGGCTTCAACGGCGGCGCAGCAGCTACTGCCGAACAGGGCGGTCTCATCTGGGTCAACACGCTGGCTGCCCCCGCCGCCGCGATGCTCGGATGGCTGGTCACCGAGCGGATCCGCGACGGGCACCCCACCTCGCTCGGCGCAGCCTCAGGCGTTGTTGCAGGCCTGGTGGCAATCACGCCGGCCTGTGCGAACGTCAGCCCCGTCGGCGCGCTTGGCCTCGGTGTCATCGCCGGCGTGGCCTCTGCACTGGCAGTGGGGCTCAAGTTCCGCTGGGGCTTTGACGATTCCCTGGACGTTGTCGGCGTCCACCTGGTGTCCGGCATTATCGGCACGGTTGCCCTTGGCTTCATCGCACTACCCGAGGACGGCGCGGGAGGCGGCCTCTTCTATGGCGGCGGCGCAGCCCAGCTCTGGGCGCAGCTCGCAGCCGCCGGCATCGCCATTGTTTACTCGGCCGTGCTGACCACCATCATTGCCCTTGCCATCCACAAGACCATGGGCTTCCGGGTATCGCAGGAACAGGAAACGGTGGGTGTGGACCTCAGCCTGCACGCCGAGACCGCCTACGAGTTCGGCGTCGGCGGACACGGCGGAAGCTTCCAGCCGCTCCACGATGTGATCACCGGCAAGAAAAACACCGAGACGGGCAAGGAGAGCATCGACGCATGAAACTGATCACTGCAATCGTCAGGCCGGAAAAACTCGAGACAATTCGTGAGGGCCTGGAGGCCTACGGCGTGCAGGGCCTGACAGTCAGCGCAGCCAGCGGCTATGGCCGGCAACGAGGCTACACCGAGGTGTACCGCGGCGCGGAGTACAACGTGGACCTGCTGCCCAAAATCCGGGTGGAGGTCCTGGCTACCGACGACCAGGCGGACGACATCCTGGACGTCATCATTGCCAGCTCCAACACCGGGCGTGCCGGTGACGGCAAGGTCTGGACGGTAGAGGTATTTGAAGCGGTCCGGGTCAGGACCGGCGAACGCGGTGTGGCCGCGATTTAGCCGGGTTCACGGCAGCAAAGTGGGCGGCCGGCGCATCTCCCAAGATGATCCGTCCGCCCCTTTTGCTGTGCCGGCCCGCGCGTTATTCTTCGGCCGAGCCGTTCGGTGGATCGGCGAGCCAGCCCTCGGGACCCGGCCCACCGGCGTCGTACTCTTCAAGGGGAACATCGCCGCGGTTCCAGGACCGCAATACGGGCTCGACGATCCGCCAGCAGTCCTCGGCGGTGTCACCGCGCACCGACAGCAAGGGATCGCCGTTCAGCACGCCTTCGAGGACTTCACCGTAAGGCAGTAGTTCCGAGGCATTGAGTTCGGACTTCAACGTGGTCCGGTTCAGCGTGAAAATATCGCCGGGGCCGTTGACATCAAGATCCAGCTGCAGTGTGTCCGGTCCAAACCCGATCCGCAGCTGGTTGGGGGAGTCCAGGCCGGAGAAGCCACCCGGCAGGTGGGGAACGGGACGGAAGGTGATCACCGCTTCCTTCCGCTTGGTGCCCAGTGCCTTGCCTGACCGCAGGATGAACGGCACATCCTTCCAACGCCAGTTGTCGATTGCCACCCGCACCTCGGCCAGGGTCTCGGTGTTGCGGGCGGGGTCGACGCCCTCCTCCCCGGCGTAGTCGGGGACGTCCTTGCCGGAGATGTTCCCTGCCCTGTACCGGGCCCGGCGGGTGGACTTTGCGTACGGCGCCTTGATGCTGCTGGCGCGCAGGACGGTGCTGATGGCATCGCGCAGGTCCCGTTCATGGATGGTGGCAGGTGCCTCAACGGCTACCAGTGCCATGATCTGCAGCAGGTGGCTCTGGATCATGTCACGCAAGGCCCCGGCGCCGTCATAGTAGCCGGCGCGGCCCTCCAATGCGAGGTCCTCATCAAAGATGATCTCCACCCGCTCAATGTGGTCCCGGTTCCACACCGGCTCCAGGAAGTTGTTGGCAAAACGAAGCCCAAGGATATTGAGCACGGTTGCCTTGCCCAGGAAATGGTCCACCCGGTGGATGTGGTCCTCTGGAACTAGCCGGACCAGCGTCTCGTTCAAGGACCTGGCGGATTCGGTGCTGGACCCGAACGGCTTCTCCATCACCAGCCGCGTGCCGGCCGGAACCTGCTCCGGTTCCAGGACTTCGCAGGCCAATTGGCTGACGTGCGGCGGGAGGGCGAAGTACACGGCAACGGGTCCCGGCAGGCTGCCCAGCAGGCCGGCCAGGGCGCCTCCGGCCGTAACGTCCATGGCGTGGTACTCCGTGGATTCCGCCATGGCCTTCAACGCGGCGCGGCCGTCCTCGTCTGCGGGGCCCTCCGCCGCTGCGAACGTCTCTGAGACCCGTGTCCGCCATTGGTCCGCCGTCCAGGAATCTGAACCGGCACCAACAAGGGACAGGCCTCCTGCCCGGCCTTTGGCTGCAAGCCGGGCAAGTCCGGGAAGCAACAGGCGGCCCGTAAGATCACCGGAGGCGCCGAGGATGAGCAGTGTTTTTACTGTCGTTTGGCTGGTCACCCTGCCAGCATGCCATCTTGGAGGCCGGTCTTGGTACCCTAGATAGTCGAGTCCGATGTCGGGCGGTTGGCCCGGTTGGTTCCGGCCATCCGCTTCCGACACTGGCGAGCCGCACCGGCCGCCATATGTAGATCCACTGAAAGAAGTGCACGGCGCGTGTTCAATTCACTCTCTGACCGGTTGACAGCAACATTCAAGAACCTCCGCGGCAAGGGCCGTCTCACAGAGGCGGACGTTGATGCCACGGTCCGGGAAATCCGGCGTGCCCTGCTGGACGCTGACGTCGCCGTCGCCGTCGTCCGTGATTTCACGGGCCGCGTACGCGAGCGTGCCCTTGGTGCCGAGGTCTCCGGTGCGCTGAACCCCAGCCAGCAGATCGTTAAGATCGTCAACGAGGAACTCGTCGAGATCCTCGGCGGCGAGACCCGCCGCATCCGGCTGGCCAAAACCGGCCCCACCATCATCATGCTTGCCGGCCTCCAGGGTGCGGGTAAAACCACCCTGGCCGGAAAGCTCTCCAAGTGGCTCAAGGGCCAGGGACACAGCCCGCTCCTGGTGGCCTGCGACCTCCAGCGCCCCAATGCCGTCACCCAGCTTCAGGTAGTTGGCAAGCGTGCCGGCGTCCCGGTCTTCGCTCCGCACCCGGGCGCCACCTCCGAACTGGAGCACCCTGCCGGCGATCCCGTCGCCGTCGCCCGTGCCGGCGTCGAAGAAGCACGCCAGAAGCTCCACGACGTTGTGATCGTTGACACCGCCGGCCGCCTCGGCGTTGACGCCGAGATGATGGAGCAGGCGCGCCAGATCCGCAAGGCGATCGTCCCTAACGAAGTGCTCTTCGTGATTGACGCCATGATCGGCCAGGACGCAGTCAACACGGCCATGGCCTTCGACGAAGGCGTCAACTTCACCGGCGTTGTGCTCTCAAAGCTCGACGGCGATGCCCGCGGCGGTGCCGCGCTTTCGGTTGCGTCGGTCACCGGCAAGCCCGTGATGTTTGCGTCCACCGGTGAAGGCGTGGACGACTTCGAGCTGTTCCACCCGGACCGTATGGCATCCCGCATCCTGGACATGGGCGACGTCCTGACGCTCATCGAGCAGGCCGAAAAGAACTGGGATAAAGACGAAGCCGCCCGGATGGCGAAGAAGTTCGCCGACCAGGAAGACTTCACCCTGGACGACTTCCTGGCCCAGATGCAGCAGATCCGCAACATGGGCTCCATGAAGAAGATGCTGATGATGATGCCCGGCGCGCAGAACATCCGGCAGCAGCTGGAGCAGTTCGACGAACGCGAAATCGACCGCGTCGAGGCCATTGTCCGGTCCATGACCCCTCATGAGCGGGTGGCTCCGAAGATCATCAACGGCTCGCGTCGCGCGCGTATTGCCCGCGGTTCGGGTGTGCACGTCTCCGAGGTCAACGGCCTGCTGGAGCGTTTCGCCCAGGCCCAGAAGATGATGAAGAAGATGGCCCAGGGCGGCGGCATGCCGGGAATGCCCGGAATGCCGGGCATGGGCGGTGGCGGCAGCGGTGCCCGCAAGAACGCCAAGAACGCGCCGAAGAAGAAGGCCCGTTCCGGCAACCCTGCGAAGGCAGCCCAGGAACTGCGCGACGCCGAGGCCAAGCGGGCGGGTGCTGCCAAGGCGCTTCCCACGGGCGCGGCATTTGGCCAGCAGGGCGGGGACTTCGATCCGTCGCAGCTGAACCTGCCCAAGGGCTTCGACAAGTTCCTCGGCAAGTAGCCCGCCCAACTAAGTAGCAATAGTTGCCCTTTTGAGCGCTCAAAACGGCAACTATTGCTACTTACTTGGGATGTCAGTGCCGTCGAATAAGGTGGGGCCATGTACAAGCAGCGGGTAGTTTTTGTTCACGGTGCGGGGAGCTTTGGCTCTGCGGCCTGGCCCGGCCAGCATGGTATGGCGCTGGACTATGACGCCCTGTTTCTGCGGCGCCATGGCTTTGACCCCGTGGCCGAACCTGTCGAGTCGTCGTTCACGGCGGACGCCGCCATTGTGCTGCGGTCCCTGGCCGATGATGGCAGGGGTGCCGCGGGCGGGCACGTTGTAGCGCATTCCCAGGGTGCCATCGCCGCGGTCATGGCCGCCGTGGAACGTCCGGAACTGGTCTTCTCCCTGACCCTTGTTGAGCCCGCCTGCCTGTCCCTGACGGCGGAACTGCCGGCCACCGCAGCCCATATCAAGCTGATGAAACCGTTGTTTGACGCGCGGCACCAGCTCACCGACCAGGATTTTCAACGGGAGTTTGTGCGCCGTATGTTCGCCAGCGACTCCGCGGAACCGGCCACGGCTGAAGAACACCGGGAGGCGAGGCGGCTCCGGCTGCAGGCACCGCCCTGGGAAGCACCGCTGCAGATCGTTCCTGGAGTGCCAACACTGGTCCTCACAGGAGGCTGGGAACCTCTGTACGAGGAAATTGCCGGCTACCTGCGTGAAACAGGCGCCCTGCACCGGACCGCCCCAGGCGGTCACCGGCCCCACGATCATGCCGAGGGCGACCGCTATATCCGCTCCTTCATCGCCACCGTGGGCCGAAGGAACCAGGCACAGGCGTCCTGACGGGCGTGTCCGGCCGGCCCCAATGCCGGTCGGACACGCCCGCTGGTCCGCTGGCCACGGACGCTGGCCTCGGACCCTGTGGACCTAGCTTTCCGCAGGAACCCGAAGCTCGGGCAGGTAGACCTTGCCGCCTGCTGCCAGGAACTCCTGGCTCTTTTCCTTCATGCCGCTGTACATTTCGGCAATCGCCGCCTGTGAATCCGCCGAACCGTATTCCTTCCTGATGTCCTGGCTGATTTTCATTGAGCAGAATTTGGGCCCGCACATGGAACAGAAATGTGCTGTCTTGGCCGGCTCGGCGGGCAGTGTTTCATCATGGAAGGCCTCTGCTGTGACCGGGTCCAGGGACAGCGCAAACTGGTCCCGCCAACGGAATTCGAAGCGGGCCTTGGACAGGGCATCGTCCCGTTCGTGGGCGCCCGGGTGTCCTTTGGCCAGGTCCGCCGCATGGGCGGCGATCTTGTAGGTGATCACGCCCGTCTTCACATCGTCCTTGTTGGGCAGGCCCAGGTGTTCCTTGGGCGTGACGTAGCAAAGCATCGCGGTGCCGTAGCGGGCGATCTCGGTGGCGCCGATGGCTGAGGTGATGTGGTCGTACCCCGGCGCGATGTCCGTCACCAGGGGACCGAGCGTGTAAAAGGGTGCTCCCTTGCACAGTTCCTGTTGGCGCTCCACGTTTTCCCGCACCAGGTGGAACGGCACATGGCCGGGTCCCTCCACCATTACCTGGACATCGAACTCCCAGGCGCGCTGCGTCAACTCGGCCAAGGTGTCCAGTTCAGCGAACTGTGCGGCGTCGTTGGCGTCCGCCGTCGAGCCCGGCCGCAGTCCGTCGCCGAGCGAGAAGGCGACGTCGTACCGGGCGAAGATCTCACAGAGCTCATCGAAGTGCGTGTAGAGGAAGTTTTCCTGGTGGTGGGCAAGGCACCAGCCGGCCATGATGGACCCGCCGCGCGACACGATCCCGGTCACCCGGTCCGCAGTGAGCGGGACGTACCGGAGCAGGACTCCGGCATGGATGGTCATGTAGTCCACGCCCTGCTCGCATTGTTCAATCACGGTGTCCCGGAAAATCTCCCAGGTTAGCGCGTTGGCTTCGCCGTTTACTTTTTCCAGGGCCTGGTAGATGGGCACGGTGCCGATCGGCACCGGCGCGTTGCGGATGAGCCATTCCCGGGTGGTGTGGATGTCGTCACCGGTGGAAAGGTCCATCACGGTGTCCGCGCCCCACTGGGTGGCCCACTGCAGCTTGTCCACCTCCTCAGCAATGGAACTGGTGATGGCCGAGTTGCCGATGTTCGCGTTGATCTTCACCAGGAAGGCCTTCCCGATGATCATTGGCTCGGACTCCGGGTGGTTGATGTTGTTGGGAATAATCGCCCGTCCGGCCGCGACTTCGGAGCGCACCAGCTCCACGTCACAATTCTCGCGGAGGGCAACAAATTGCATTTCCGGGGTAATGATTCCCTGCCGGGCATAGTGCATCTGCGTCACCGTCTTACCGCCGACGGCGCGGCGGGGCACCGGCTGCGCACCCTTCCACTCAGCGGAGGCGGCCCCACGGCGTACCGCAGACCGGCCGTCGTCGAGCAGGTTCCGTTCCCGGCCCGAATAGGGCTCGGTGTCACCGCGGTCCACGATCCAGCCCGAACGGAAGGCAGGAAGCCCCACCACCGGATCGCTGCCGGGCCCGGCGGTCCTGTAGACGCGGAACGGCTTGTTGTCCTGGCCGTTCGGGGAGGGCTCCAGGGAAATCTCCGTCACCGGAACACGGATTCCGGTGGCCTCATCGCTGACATACGCCAGCGAATGGGACTTCAGGGACTGCGTCTCAGGGGCCGCTGCTTCGTTTTGGGCAGGGCTGTGCTGTGTTACTGGGGTACTCATTGAATACTCACTTCCTTCGCCGGCATTACCCGGACAGGTTCAACGGTCGCAGGCTGCATCAGCCCGATCTCAGCCCCTGCAACAGGGCTCCCGTGTGGTCAAGAAGGAAGCTATCACAGCTTTGCCGGTGGGCCTTGTCACATGTCCTCCGGCAATAGGCTGGTGGCATGACCCGGATCATTGAATTCAGCGGAACCGTGCTCACCGGACCCGCCACAGAACAGCGGGGGCTTTGGTCCGTTGATGGCGTCCTGACGTTCACCAGGCCTGCAGGCAGCCCAGAACTGGTGTTTGACGGCTGGGTGCTGCCCGGATTTGTTGACGCGCACTGCCACATCGGGCTGGGTCCCGGAGGCGCCGTCGATTCCATGATCGCCGAACAGCAGGCGACGGCGGACCTTGCGGCTGGAACGCTGCTGATCAGGGACGCCGGATCTCCCGCTGACACGCGCTGGCTTCAAGGGCGTGCCGACATGCCGCTGGTCATCAGGGCGGGGCGCCACATTGCCAGGAACCGCCGCTACCTCCGTGGGTTCGCCGAGGAAGTGGAGCCCGACGGGCTCGTTGAAGCCGTCCGGAAACAGGCACGGTCCGGGGACGGCTGGGTGAAACTGGTGGGGGACTGGATTGACCGTGAGGCCGGCGACCTGGCGCCCTCCTTTCCCTCCGCCGTCGTCAAAGATGCCATCAGCGCAGCGCACGATGAGGGTGCGCGGGTGACTGCCCATTGCTTCGCCGAACAGACCATCGATGACGTGCTCGACGCCGGAATCGA
>JAPSJV010000028.1 GCA_031178005.1 Pseudarthrobacter sp. | reverse complement strand
CGTGGCAGACCTTCGCCCGCACCCACGCCCTGGGCCAGGTTGTGCCGGGTAAGGTCACCAAGCTGGTTCCGTTCGGTGCGTTCGTTCGCGTCGAAGACGGCATCGAAGGCCTGGTCCACATCTCCGAGCTCGCAGTGCGCCACGTTGAACTGGCAGAGCAGGTTGTCTCTGTTGGTGACGAACTGTTCGTCAAGGTCATCGACATCGACCTGGAACGCCGCCGCATCTCGCTGTCCCTCAAGCAGGCCAACGAGGGCGTCGACGCCGAGTCCACCGAATTCGATCCGGCTCTCTACGGCATGGCCGCGGAGTACGACGAAGAGGGCAACTACAAGTACCCGGAGGGCTTCGATCCGGAGTCCAACGAGTGGCTTGAAGGCTACGAGACCCAGCGCGCTACCTGGGAGCAGCAGTACGCTGACGCCCAGACCCGTTGGGAAGCCCACAAGAAGCAGGTTGCCCAGCACGCTGCCGATGACGCTGCAGCTGCAACGTCCGGTGAGAGCGACTCGGGTACCACCAGCTACTCCTCCGAGCCCGCTGCCGAGACCAACGCCGGAGCCGGTACCCTGGCTTCCGACGAGGCTCTTGCTGCTCTCCGCGAGAAGCTGACCGGCAACTAATTGCCTCCGGCCCGGATTTTCCGGGCCACCACAACGGGCCCCTGCGAAAGCGGGGGCCCGTTGTGTTTAACCCGTGCCCGCCCAACTGACTCGCATTTAACGCACTGAAATCGCATTTTGAGTGCGTTAACTGCGAGTCAGTTGGGGAGCTCGACGGCGGCACTTACCACGCCGTCGTCGCAGGTCAGAGCGGCACCCACCACAGCCAGGAGGCGCTGCGCGGCGGCGTTGCCGGCTGTGGTGTGCGCAACGACCTGCTCGAGCCCGGCACGGCGGGCTTCGGCCAGGACAAGGCCCAGCGCAGCCGTGCCAACACCCCGGCCACGGCAGCGTCCGGCCAGCCAGATGCCCGTCTCCGCGCGGCTTGTGCCGGTGAGCTTCAGCCGGACGGACCCGGCCGGGATGCCGTCGCAGAACACGGCCCAGGTCTTTTCGGCGGCCGGCCCACTCAATCCGGCAGCGGCGGCACGGTGGTAGGCCCGGAACCAGGCAATCCGTTCCGGCGTCCATCCGGCACCACCCAGCGGGGGAGTGACGTCGTCGGGTGCGGCATCGGCCAAGGCCACCTGGAGTAACTGTTCCAGCAAGGCTTCATCGACGTCGGCCAGCGACACCTCAGGGGATCCTGACATCAACCCAGTCCGTTCCTTCCGGTGTCAGCACAGCGATTCCGGATGTCAGGGAAAGGAGGCGGCCTGTGGCAGCGGAAATACTGTCGGCGGAATCAGGCAATGCCAGGCGCAGCACCGTGTTGAGGCCCCCATAACCGGTCGCTGCCATGACATACCCGGCGGATCGCAGTTCGTTCTCCAA
Source organism: Pseudarthrobacter sp. (assembly GCA_031178005.1). GTDB lineage: Bacteria > Actinomycetota > Actinomycetes > Actinomycetales > Micrococcaceae > Arthrobacter. The sequence continues at coordinate 33,999 of JAPSJV010000028.1, read as the reverse complement.
CCTGCCGGCCTGTGCGTGCGGGACTTCGATGGAACATATCCGCAACCGGCTGCGCCGTACCAGGGGAGCGGCGTCCAGGGCTGAGGAAACGGACTCCGAGTAGGCGCGGACCAGCCCGCCGGCGCCCAGCAGGATCCCGCCAAAGTACCGGACAACGACTGCGGTAATGTCGCTCAAATCCGCAGACCCGGCACTGGTTTCCCGTCTGGTCAGGGCCTCGAGCATGGGCAGGCCCGCGGTTCCGGAGGGTTCGCCGTCGTCGTTGGAACGCTGTACATCCCGGTCCGGGCCCAGCACGAATGCAGAGCAGTGGTGCCGGGCATCGTGGAATTCACGCCGTAGTTCGGCAACGAGTTCCCGTGCCGCAGCCTCGCTGTCCGTCCGGCGGAGCACGGTAAGGAACCGGGAACGCTTGATTTCCAGCTCGGTCCGGACGTCCTGCCCCGCCGCGAGGGTGGAGTAGGCAGTGGCCCGGCTTTCCTGGCATTGTGGGTCAGCATCAACATCCGGCACCGGTTCAGTCTAGTCTGGTGGCATGTTGAAGATTGGTCTGACCGGCGGCATCGCATCCGGTAAATCAGTAGTGGCAACCAGGTTCACCGAGCTCGGTGCGGTGGTCATCGACGCCGATGCCCTGGCTAGAAAGGTGGTGGCGCCCGGCACCCCCGGCCTTGCCGACGTCGTCAGCATGTTTGGTGACGGCGTGCTCAGGGCGGACGGCGGGCTGGACCGGGCCAGGCTTGGCACGTTGGTGTTCAATGACCCCGTGCAGCGGGAACAGCTCAACGCCATCATCCATCCACTGGTGAGGGAACGTGCTGCCCAGCTCCTGAAGGAAGCAGCGGAATCCGGGCCGGATTCCATTGTGGTCCAGGACATCCCGCTGCTGGTGGAGACCGGGCAAACAGGTTCCTTTGACGTTGTGGTGGTGGTGGACGCCCCAGACGAAGTGCGGATACAGCGGATGGTGGAACACCGCGGCATGAGCGCGGAAGAAGCGCGTACCCGGATGGCCGCCCAGGCCAGCCGGGCGGAACGGCTGGCCGCGGCCGACGTCATCCTGGACAACTCCGGTACCGTCGAGTCGTTGATCGAACAGGTGGACTCGCTGTGGAGGTCGCGGTTGGTCCCGTGGGCATCAGCTACGGCGGCATCGAAGCCGGGCAGCAAGGACAGCTAGCTGATCTTTCGCCTGCGGTGAATCCGGGGGTTCCCTGTCAGTGGCCGGGGGTAGATTGGAAGCATGAGTCTTGCGCAGGAAATTAACCGCGTTGTAGCCCCGTTCGAAGTCATCAGCGAGTTCAAGCCGGCAGGCGACCAGCCGGCCGCCATCGCTGAACTCACGGAGCGGATCAGGAACGGCGAGAAGGATGTGGTACTGCTCGGTGCTACTGGTACCGGTAAGAGCGCCACCACTGCCTGGCTGATCGAACAGGTTCAGAGGCCTACGCTTGTGATGGTCCAGAACAAGACGCTCGCGGCTCAGCTGGCCAACGAATTCCGGGAACTCCTGCCAAACAACGCGGTGGAGTACTTCGTCTCGTATTACGACTACTACCAGCCTGAAGCGTACGTGGCGCAGACGGACACCTTCATCGAGAAGGACTCCTCCATCAACGAGGAAGTCGAACGGCTCCGCCACTCCGCCACCAACGCGCTGCTCACCCGCCGGGACGTCATCGTAGTTGCCACGGTTTCGTGCATCTACGGCTTGGGCACCCCGGAAGAGTACATCGCTGGCATGGTCACGCTCCGCAAGGGGGCGCAGATGAACCGCGATGACCTGCTCCGGAAATTTGTGGCCATGCAGTACGCGCGCAATGACATGGATTTCCACCGCGGCACGTTCCGGGTCCGCGGCGATACCGTTGAGATCATTCCGATGTACGAGGAACTGGCCATCCGGATCGAGTTTTTCGGGGACGAAATCGAGAACATCCATACGCTCCATCCGCTGACCGGCGAGGTGATCCGGGATGAAGAGGAAATGTACGTCTTCCCGGCCTCGCACTACGTGGCCGGTCCCGAACGGATGGCCCGGGCCATCAAGCGGATCGAGGACGAACTCGCCGAGCGGCTGCAGGTCCTGGAAAGCCAGAACAAACTGGTGGAAGCCCAGCGGCTCCGGATGCGCACCACCTATGACCTTGAAATGATGCAGCAGATGGGCTTCTGCAACGGCATCGAGAACTACTCATCGCACATTGACGGCCGCGCCCGCGGAACAGCTCCGCACTGCCTCATCGACTACTTCCCGGACGACTTCCTGCTGGTGATCGACGAATCCCACGTCACCGTGCCGCAGATCGGCGCCATGTACGAAGGCGACATGTCCCGTAAGCGGAACCTTGTGGACTTCGGCTTCCGCCTGCCCTCGGCGATGGACAACCGCCCGCTTAAATGGGACGAATTCCTTGAACGCGTAGGTCAGACCGTCTACCTGTCGGCTACTCCCGGCAAGTACGAACTGGGCAAGGCCGACGGCTTTGTCCAACAGATCATCCGGCCCACCGGCCTGATCGACCCCGAAGTGGTTGTCAAGCCGACCAAGGGCCAGATCGATGACCTGCTCGGTGAGATCAAGACCCGGACAGCAAAGAACGAACGCGTCCTGGTCACCACTTTGACCAAGCGGATGGCTGAAGACCTGACCGATTACCTCCTGGGCCATGGCATCAAGGTCGAGTACCTGCACTCCGACGTCGACACCCTCCGCCGCGTGGAGCTGCTCCGTGAACTCCGGATGGGCGTTTTTGACGTCCTGGTCGGCATCAACCTGCTCCGAGAAGGCCTGGACCTTCCCGAGGTTTCGCTGGTGAGCATCCTGGACGCAGACAAGGAAGGCTTCCTGCGTTCCTCCACATCGCTGATCCAGACCATCGGCCGTGCCGCCCGAAACGTCTCGGGACAGGTGCACATGTACGCGGACCGCATCACCGACTCCATGGCCCATGCCATCGATGAGACCAACCGGCGGCGTGCCATCCAGGTGGCCTATAACACGGAAAAGGGGATCGATCCGCAGCCGTTGCGGAAGAAGATTGCTGACATTACCGACCAGCTGGCCAAGGAAGACGCCGACACCCAGGAGCTGCTGAACAACAACCGGTTGGCCAAGGGCGCCAAGCGTGGAACCAGCAGCAAGGGGTCGGCCAAGGTCAGGGCGGACGGACTGGCTGCGGCACCGGCAGAGGACCTTGTTGGCCTGATCGAGCAGCTGACCGAACAGATGCACGGCGCTGCGGCCGAACTTCAATTTGAGGTGGCGGCCCGGATCCGTGACGAAGTGAGCGACTTGAAGAAGGAACTGCGCCAGATGCAGGCCGCCGGGCACGCCTAGGCTACAGTTAAGGTCACGTAGGGGAGTATCCCGAGCGCTACGATCGTCAACACGCCAGGCACAGTTGCCAGGCCGGGCGTAGCGGGCCGCCAATTCAGCACCAAGTGCACAGGCAGGCCGGAGAGACTTACACCGCTAGCCCGTACCCTGCGAAAGGTATTTTCTGTGCTCGAACTTCCCGTCTGGTTTGAGGTCGGCTCCTTTGTCGTCCTTGGAATTATTTTGGCGCTTGACCTCCTTCTGGTTCTCCGCCGCCCCCACGAGCCCTCCATGAAGGAGGCCGGTCTCTGGGTGGCGTTCTATGTGACCCTGGCCCTGGTATTTGCCGGCGCCATGTTCCTGATTGCGGGCCCGGAATTCGGGGGCCAGTTCGTCGCCGGCTGGGTGACTGAATACAGCCTCAGCATTGACAACCTGTTTGTCTTCATCATCATCATGGCCCGGTTCTCCGTGCCCCGTAAGTACCAGCAGGAAGTGCTGATGGTGGGCATCATCATCGCGCTGATCCTGCGCGGTATCTTCATCATGCTTGGCGCCATTGTCATTGAGCAGTTCAGCTGGGTGTTCTACATCTTCGGTGCTTTCCTGCTCTGGACTGCGTGGAAGCAGGCCCAGGATGAAGGCGAAGACGAAGAGGACCGCGAGAACCCGCTTATCGCCCGGATCCGCAAGGTCATCCCGATGTCGGAGAAGTTCGACGGCGGCAAGCTGCGTACCGTGGTGGACGGCAAGAAGGTCTTCACTCCGATGCTGATCGTTTTTGTCACCATCGGCATGACGGACCTGCTCTTCGCCGTGGATTCCATTCCCGCCATCTTCGGCCTGACGCAGAGCGCCTTTATTGTCTTCACCGCCAACATTTTCGCCCTGATGGGTCTGCGCCAGCTGTACTTCCTGCTGGGTGGCCTGATGAACCGGCTGATCTACCTCAAGCACGCGCTCTCCGTCATCCTGGCGTTCATCGGTGTCAAGCTGATCCTGCACGCCATGCACGTCAACGAGCTGCCGTTCATCAACGGTGGTCACCACATTGAATGGGCCCCGGAGATCCCCACTTGGGTATCGCTGTGCGTGATTGTCGGCACCATCATCATCGCCGTCATCGCTAGCCTCCTGAGCCCCGCTGCCAAGCAGGCAGCGCTGGACTCCCGCCTGGAGGAAGACATCAAGAAGAGCATGAGCGACAGCGAGTAACCACTTGGCTATGCTCAGGGAATGACTACGTTTCCTGCTACGGCGCTGGACCTGCAACGGGTCCAGCGCCGTACTGTTTTTGTGCTGAGCAGCGCCCAGCTCCTCAGCGGTATCGGCAACGGTGCCACGTTATCCGTCGGCTCACTGCTGGCTGTCCAGCTGACCGGGTCCGACGCCTGGGCTGGTTCTGTCACGACCATCATGACTCTGGGAACGGCCATTGCAGCCATGCCCCTGGCCGGGCTGGCCAGTCGGCGGGGACGCCGGATCGGGCTGATGACCGGGCTGCTGGCCGGTCTGGCAGGTGCCCTGCTGGTTGTGGCATCCACCGTGGCCGCGAACTTTATCCTCCTGCTCGCCGGGTCCGCTCTCCTGGGCGTCGCGACGGCGGCAAACCTGCAGGCCCGGTTCGCCGCCGTCGACCTCGCCGAACCCGAGCAACGCGGACGATCACTGGCCATTGTGGTGTGGGCGGTTACGGTTGGCGCCGTTGCCGGGCCCAACCTGATCAAACCCGGCGCGATCGTGGGCGAAGCCCTTGGCCTGCCCGCGATCTCAGGTCCGTTCCTCTTTTCCACGGCGGGGCTGTTCCTCGCCGCAATGCTGATCCTGGTGGGGCTGCGGCCGGATCCGCTGCTGTATGCTGCGGCACGCCGCCGGCAGGACCTCGCCGTTGCCGGGGCCCCTCCGGCCACACTCCAACGACAATCACTGAGGCACGGCCTGCGGGCAGTACGTGAGTCGCCAAAGGCCCTGCTGGCGCTGGCGGCGATTGTGACCGCGCATGCCTGTATGGCGGCCGTGATGTCCATGACGCCGTTGCACCTGCAGCTACTGGGTGAGCACGGTTCCGGCGGTACCCACGATCATTCCATGGGCACTGACGCTTTCGCCCTTATCGGCTTCACCATCTCGCTGCACATCGCGGGGATGTACGCCTTGTCACCGGTGATGGGCTGGCTCACCGACAAAGCAGGCCGTATTCCTACGATTCTCCTGGGCCACGGCCTGATCCTGGCAGCGACCGCGTGTGCCGGTTTTGGAGCCGCGACGCCGGCCTTGGTCACTGTGGGCCTGGTGCTGCTGGGCTTGGGCTGGTCCGCGGCCACGATCGCGGGGTCAACGCTGCTGGCGGAAAGCGTCCGCGAGGAGGACCGGGTGCTGGTGCAGGGCGTCTCGGACACGCTGATGAGCGGTGCCGGGGCAATCGGAGCAGGCTGCGCCGGCCTGGTGCTGGCATGGATCGGATATCAGGGTTTGAACATGGTGGCCCTGGCCATCGCGGGCGCAGTCATTGCAGTCTGCCTGCTGGCGGTGCTGCGGGAACGGCAGGCAGGGCCGGTGTCACCGGTCAGCTGACCTCGCCAGCTCAAGGAGCCGGCTGAAGATTCCTTCGCCGTCGTCGGCGATCCCGTCATGGTGGAAGTCCGCCGTCTCCCATACCTCCAGTCCACGTACGGAACCGGCCGTGGCTAACGAAATGTCCCGGTCCACATAGATGTCGTCCGTGTAGACGGCAGCAGCCACGGGTACGTCGTTGGCTGCAAGCTGGTCCGGCTTATACAGCCGGCGCCAGTCGTCCTTGGCAGCCAGCAACTCCGCTACGCCGCGCAACGGGCGAAGTGCCGGGTCCTGCTCGAAGTACCAGGGGTAGATCATCTCTCCCGTAAGCAACGTGTCCGCTGCCTCAGGCGAGAATTGCGGGAACTCCTCAAGGACCCGCCAGGCCGCCCAGTTGGTGGCCTGTCCCTGGCCGTAAATGGACTCATGCATCAGGGCATAGAGCGGGTTGGCGGCGCGGGACACGAGGCCGTACACCTGCTCCAGGAAGGAATCGCTGAGCCGCCAGCCATCCGGAGCCGGGGCGAAGGCGTCCTCCAGGAGGTAGTGCAGGGCGTCCATGCGGGTGTTGCCGCCGAGGAACGAGCCAACCATCTGGAAGCGCTCCACGGTGAGCCTGCCGCCGTCGGGCAGGAATTCTTCAGTTTCCCGGAGGTGGGCAGCTATCCGGTTGACCACAGGACGGTCCTTCGGATAACGGGCAAAGTACTCTGCGTTGCGGGCTTCCACGCGGGCGAACGTTGCCCTGTACACCTGGTCTGCGGCTCCGGAAAGCGGGCCAAGACCGCCGGTGATCAGGGCTTCGCGCAGCCCCTCAGGGGCGAACGACAGGTAGCTGAGCGCACAGAAACCGCCGTAGCTCTGGCCGTAGATGGTCCAAGGACCTGAGCCCAGTGCTGAACGGATGAGTTCGGCGTCGGCCACGATGGAGTCGGCCCGGAAGTGTTCCAGGTAGGCGGCCTGGGCGGCGTCGTCGCCGCGGAGGGCCAGTGTATTGCGGTCCGCGGGCGTGGAGAGCCCGGTTCCGCGCTGGTCCAGCATCAGGATCCGGAAATCCCTGGCAGCGGCCTTGGCCCAGCCGCCCAGGGACGTCCACCGGTTCCCGCGGCCGCCCGGTCCGCCCTGGAGGTACAGGAGCCAGGGGAGCCGGGCAGCTTCAGCGGGCGTGTGCCTGGTGGAGACATACTCCCTGGCGAAGACGGTGATGGTTTCGGCGTCCGCGTCGGGCGTGAAATGGTCCAGCGGCACGGTGAAACAGTGTTCCGTTGTGCGGAGGCCACGGAATTCGTGCCGGCCCCGCACTTCATGGCCCACAGTGATAGGCGGCGCGGGCGCCTCTGCCAGATTTGAACCTTCCTCAGGCACGGGCATCCGCCGGGGTCCGCGTACCGAACCGCTGCAGGGCTTCCCCTGTAAGCCTGAACGTGGACCAGCCATCCATGGCGTTGGCGCCCAGGTTCCGATAGAAGTTGATCGACGGTTCGTTCCAGTCCAGCACACTCCACTCAACCCGGGCATAACCGCGTTCGACGGCGGTGGCGGCCAGGTGCTCCAACAACGCCTTCCCGTGGCCCTCGCCGCGGGACTCCGGAGTGACGTAAAGGTCCTCGAGATAGATGCCGTGCACACCTTCCCACGTGGAGTAGTTCAGGAACCAGAGGGCAAACCCCTGGACCTCGCCGGCGGCATTTTCCGCCATTGTGGCATACACCCGGGGATTGTCGCCGAAGAGGACTTCGGTGAGCATTTCAGGGGTGTTCCGGACGGCGTCCGGTTCTTTCTCGTAGACGGCCAGATCGTGGATCATCCGGAGAATTGCCGGGACGTCTTCTACTGTTGCGGGACGGATTACACTCATGGTGGACAGCTTACTAGGGCTCCTAGAGCCTGTTAACGCCGGTCACCCTGACCACTGCGGTGCCGGTTTCGTCGGACTCCGCCAAGTCCACTTCCGCGGAAATACCCCAGTCGTGGTTGCCGGCCGGATCGTCAAAGATCTGTCTTATCTTCCACACGCCGGGCTCCTCGGTGATGATCAGCAGTCCGGGTCCTCGGGCGTCCGGTCCAGTCCCGATGTCGTCGTGTTCGTCGAAGTAGTCGTCCAGGACGTCTTCCCAGCGGTCGGCATCCCAGCCGGTGCCGCCGTCGAGCTCTCCCAGCGCAGAAGCTGCCTCGTCCGCGAAGAGCTCCACCCTGCGGAACATCTCGTTGCGCACCATCACCCGGAAGGCCCGGACATTGGAGGTCAGCGAGGGCGGCGGAGGCGGCGGGGCGTCATGCGGGGTGGGTGCCGCGCCGGAGGTCAGTTCCTCCCATTCGTCCAGCAGGCTGGAGTCCACCTGGCGCACGAGTTCGCCCAGCCACGCGATGAGGTCTTCCAGGTCGTCGCGCAACATGTCCTGCGGGACGGTCTGCCGGAGGGCCTTGAAGCAGTCGGCCAGGTAGCGGAGCACAATGCCTTCGGACCGGGCCAGGCTGTAGAACTGCACAAACTCACCGAAGTTCATGGCCCGCTCATACATGTCCCGGACGATCGACTTCGGGGCCAGCTCGAAGTCGCCGATCCAAGGTGCGGCCCGGCGGTAAACCTCGAAGGCCTCGCCCAGCATCTCCGCCAGCGGCTGCGGGTAGCTGACCTCGTCCAGGAGAGCCATCCGCTGGTCGTATTCGATGCCCTCGGACTTCATGGCGGCCACAGCCTCGCCGCGGGCCTTCTTGAGCTGGGCCGAAAGGATCTGGCGTGGTTTTTCGAGGGTGGATTCGATGACGGACACCACATCCAGGGCGTACGACGGCGACTCCGGATCCAGGAGTTCCAGGGCGGCCAGGGCAAAGGGGGACAGCGGCTGGTTGAGGGCGAAGTTCGCCTGCAGGTGCACGGTGAGCCGCACCGTCCTGCCGTCCGGGCCCTGTTCCTCCGGTGGGATTCGTTCCACTACTTCTGCGGCGAGCAGTTCGCGGTAGATTCCCAGGGCCTTTTTCATCAGCCTGAGCTGGGCCGGCCTGGACTCGTGGTTCTCAGTGAGCAACCTGCGGGCCGCGGTAAACGGATCGCCGGGGCGCTCCATCAGGTTCATGAGCATGGAGTGGGTCACGGTGAAACTGGAGGTCAGGGGATCCGGGACCGACTCCACCAGCCGCTTGAACGTAGGCTCACCCCACGAGACAAAACCCTCCGGCGGCTTCTTCTTGACCACCTGGCGGAGCTTCTTCTGGTCATCGCCGAACTTGGCGGTGGCCTTGGCCATCGCTTTCACGTTCTCGATCACGTGTTCGGGGGCCTGGACCACCACGGTCCCGGCGGTGTCGTACCCCGCCCGGCCTGCGCGTCCGGCAATCTGGTGGAACTCGCGGGAGTTGAGCAGCCGGGTGCGTACGCCGTCGTACTTGCTCAACGCGGTGAGCAGAACCGTGCGGATGGGCACGTTGATGCCCACGCCAAGGGTGTCTGTCCCGCAGATCACCTTGAGCAACCCGGCCTGGGCCAGCTGCTCCACCAGCCGGCGGTACTTCGGCAGCATCCCGGCATGGTGCACACCGATGCCGTGACGCACCAGCCTGTTGAGGGTTTTGCCGAAGCCGGCGGCAAATCGGAAGTTTGCGATCAGCTCCGCGATCTTGTCCTTCTCCTCGCGGGTACAGACGTTGATGCTCATCAGCGTCTGCGCGCGGTCAATGGCCTCGATCTGGCTGAAGTGCACCACATAGACGGGAACCTGGCGGGTGTTCAGCAGTTCTTCCAGCGTCTCGTGGACGGGGGTCTGCTGGTAGTAGTAATGCAAAGGGATAGGGCGCTCAGCGGAACTGACAGTGCTGCTGGAACGGCCCGTAAGTTCGCTGAGTCCCTTTTCGAAACGGCTGACGTCGCCCAGGGTCGCAGACATCAGGAGGAACTGTGCCTGCGGGAGTTCCAGCAGCGGCACCTGCCAGGCCCAGCCGCGCTGGGGATCGGAGTAGAAGTGGAACTCGTCCATGATTACGGCGCCCAGTTCGGCGTCGGTACCTTCACGCAGGGCAATGTTCGCCAGGATTTCCGCCGTGCAGCAGATGATCGGTGCGTCCTGGTTCACGCCGGAATCGCCAGTGATCATGCCGACGTTGGAGGCGCCGAAGATCTCGCACAGGGCAAAGAATTTCTCCGACACAAGCGCCTTGATGGGCGCCGTGTAATAGCTGCGCTGTCCCCTTGCCATGGCCTGGAAGTGCGCCGCGATGGCAACCAGGGACTTCCCGGAACCTGTGGGAGTGGCCAGGATGACGTTGACTCCGGTGGCCAGCTCCATGATCGCCTCATCCTGCGCCGGGTACAGATCGATTCCGCGGGAGAGTGTCCACTCCAGGAAGCGGGCGTACAGCAGATCGGGGTCAGCGGGGGCGGTGGAAGGGAGCTGGTCAACGAGATTCATTGATTTCCAGCTTAGTGCCCTGTTGGTACAGCACGGTGGGCAGCCCCCGGGTTAAGCTCCGGGTAGCCGTTAAATCGAGGCCAAGGAGCAGGCAGTGAAATGGGACCCAAACAAGTACGTCCAGTTCGGCGATCACCGCAACAGGCCCTTCTTTGATCTCACAAGCCGGATCCATGCCGATGATCCGGTCAAGGTAGTGGACCTCGGTTGCGGCCCGGGGAACCTCACTGCCACCCTGGCCGAACGTTGGCCCGCAGCCCGCGTGCTGGGCCTTGATTCCTCACCGGAGATGCTGGACAGGGCCGCTTCCCATGCCGCCGCGAATCCCAGGTTGGGTTTTGAACTGTCCGACGTCGGCACCTGGCTGCCCGATGCCGAGACCGACGTTGTGGTCACCAACGCCGCCCTTCAGTGGGTGCCGGGACATATCGACCTCCTGCCGAAGTGGCTGGATGCCCTCCGCCCGGGAGCATGGTTTGCCATGCAGGTGCCGGGGAATTTCGGGGCCCCATCCCACGTGCTGATGCGTGAGCTGGCCGATTCCCCACGTTGGTCCGCCAAGCTTGGGGGTGTTTTAAGGCATGAGGACGTGGTGGCCGAACCTGCCGGGTATCTGGAGATCATGCTCGACGCCGGATGTACGGCTGATGCCTGGGAAACCAGTTACCAGCAGGTCCTGACGGGCGGGAATCCTGTGCTTGAGTGGGTGCGCGGAACGGCCCTGCGGCCGGTGCTCGCTGCATTGACGCACGAGGACGGGGCCATCTTCGAACAGGAATACGCGCGGCTGGTGGCTGAAGCGTATCCGCCCACCGCCCACGGCACTGTCTTCCCGTTTCGCCGGATCTTCGCTGTTGCCCGGAAAGCCGGCTGAGCGATGTCCGGTGTGAGCGCGTTTCCGGGAACCTGGCTGCCGAATACCGGAAGCAGCGTTCCGCTTTTTGAGCAGTTGAGGCTGCGGATCATCCAACTGGCCGACGATGGCAGCCTGCCTGCGGGGGCAAAACTCCCGGCGGTCCGTTCCCTGGCCGGCCAGCTGGGTGTTGCGCCGCACACCGTCGCCCGGGCGTACAAGGAACTTGAGGTTGCCGGGGTAGTGGCCACGCACGGCCGGAACGGCACGTTGGTCAGCGCCAGGGACAGCCGGCGGGGCGTTCTTTCGGATGCAGCGGCACGGTATGCGGCCGTTGCCCGGGATCAGGGAGTGTCATTCGCGGAGGCCGTGCAGTTGCTGGCTGCGGCCTACGATGCGGATCAGCGGCAGACGTGATGCCGGTAATAGAAATTCGAAGACGTTTTCGATTAGCATTAGTTTGTGCCTAAAGCCGTAACTGAAGAAACAGCAGTCGATTCCCTGCCCGGCAACGGGTCCACCCTGAATTCCGCGAGCCACCGTCCGGATCTGACGCGCCTGGTGGTCAAGGGCGCCCGCGAACACAACCTGCGCAATGTGGACCTGGACCTGCCGCGGGATGCCATGATCGTTTTCACGGGCCTGTCCGGTTCGGGTAAATCGTCGCTGGCATTCGACACCATCTTCGCCGAGGGGCAACGCCGCTACGTTGAGTCCCTGTCGGCCTATGCCCGCCAGTTCCTGGGCCAGGTGGACAAGCCGGATGTCGACTTCATTGAGGGCCTTTCACCGGCGGTCTCCATCGACCAGAAGTCCACCAGCAAGAACCCGCGTTCAACCGTGGGAACCATTACCGAAATCTACGATTATCTTCGCCTGCTCTGGGCGCGTGTCGGCCGGCCGCATTGCCCGGTTTGTGGTGAGCCGGTGATGAAGCAGACTCCGCAGCAGATTGTGGACCAGCTCCTGGAACTGGAAGACGGTACCCGCTTCCAGGTTCTCGCTCCTGTGGTCCGGGGCCGTAAAGGCGAGTTTGTTGACCTCTTCAAGGAACTGACTGCCAAGGGTTACTCCCGCGCCCGGGTAGACGGGGAACTGATCCAGCTGAGTGAGCCGCCCAAGCTCGGCAAGCAGTACAAGCACACCATCGAGGTGGTGGTGGACCGTCTGGTGGTCAAGGAAGGCATCAGCCAGCGGCTTACGGATTCCGTGGAAACCGCGCTTGGCTTGGCGGAGGGCCGCGTGTTGGCCGAGTTTGTGGATCTGGACGCCAAGGATCCCGAACGGACCAGGGCTTTCTCGGAGCACCTTGCTTGCCCCAATGAGCATCCGCTGGCCCTTGACGAGATCGAGCCACGCTCTTTCTCATTCAACAATCCTTTCGGCGCCTGTGCTGCCTGCAGCGGTATCGGCACCCGGCTTGAAGTGGATGAGGAGTTGATTATCCCCAACCCGGAGCTGTCCCTGTCCGAGGGGGCTGTTGCTCCGTGGTCGCTCGGTACTGCCACCACTGAGTACTGGAACAGGTTGCTCGAAGGCCTGGCCAAGGAGCTGCACTTTTCCATGGAAACCCCGTGGCAGGACCTCGGCTCGGACATCCGGCAGACCGTGCTGCACGGCAAGGACCACAAAGTGGTGGTCCAGTACAAGAACCGCTTTGGCCGGGAACGTAAATACAGCACCGGGTTTGAAGGCGCGATTCAGTATGTGCACCGCAAGCACGGCGAAACGGATTCGGACTGGGCACGCGACCGCTACGAGGAGTACATGCGGCAGGTACCGTGCCCGGCCTGCAACGGGGCCAGGCTGAATCCTGCGTCCTTGTCGGTCCTGATCAACGGGAAGTCCATTGCCCACGTTGCGGGGCTGCCGTTGCGTCAATGCGCCGAGTTCCTGAACGAACTGGTCCTCACCGGCCGCGAAGCCCGGATTGCACACCAGGTCCTCAAGGAGATCCAGGCCCGCCTGACGTTCCTGCTGGACGTCGGGCTTGAGTACCTGAACCTCGAACGCCCTGCAGGCACGCTGTCCGGCGGCGAGGCGCAGCGTATCCGGCTGGCCACGCAGATCGGTTCCGGGCTGGTGGGCGTGCTGTACGTCCTGGATGAGCCCTCCATTGGGCTGCACCAGCGGGACAACCGCCGCCTCATCGAAACTCTCACCCGGCTTCGGGACCTCGGCAACACCCTGATCGTGGTGGAGCATGACGAGGATACTATCGAAGCGTCGGACTGGGTGGTGGACATTGGCCCCGGTGCCGGCGAGCACGGCGGCCAGGTGGTCCACTCCGGAACCTACAAGGAACTCCTGGAAAACCAGGATTCCCTGACCGGCGACTACCTTTCCGGACGCAAGAAGATCGAGATCCCCGCCAAGCGCCGCAAGTACGACAAAAAGCGCGAACTCAAGGTCGTGGGTGCCCGCGAGAACAACCTGCTCAACGTTGAAGCGTCATTCCCCCTGGGCCTGTTCACCGCGGTAACCGGCGTCAGTGGGTCCGGTAAGTCCACGCTGGTCAACGAGATCCTCTACAAGGTGCTGGCCAACAAACTCAACGGCGCCAAGCAGGTGGCCGGACGGCACAAAACGGTCCACGGCCTTGAGCACCTGGACAAGGTGGTCCACGTGGACCAGAGCCCCATTGGCCGGACGCCCCGTTCCAACCCGGCCACCTACACGGGCGTTTTCGACAACATCCGCAAACTCTTTGCGGAGACCACCGAAGCCAAGGTCCGCGGTTACCTGCCCGGCCGATTCTCCTTCAACGTCAAGGGCGGCCGCTGCGAGGCTTGTTCGGGTGACGGCACGCTCAAGATCGAGATGAACTTCCTTCCGGACGTATACGTTCCCTGCGAGGTCTGCCATGGAGCTCGCTACAACCGGGAAACCCTTGAAGTCCACTACAAGGGCAAGACCATCGCGGACGTCCTGAACATGCCCATCGAGGAGGGCGCGGAGTTCTTCGCCGCGTTCTCGCCCATTGCGCGGCACCTCAACACGCTGGTTGACGTCGGATTGGGCTACGTCCGCTTGGGACAGCCTGCTACCACCTTGTCCGGCGGCGAGGCCCAGCGGGTCAAGCTCGCTGCCGAGCTGCAGAAGCGGTCCAACGGCCGCAGTGTTTATGTCCTGGACGAGCCCACTACCGGGCTGCACTTCGAGGACATCCGCAAGCTGCTCATGGTGCTGCAGGGGCTGGTGGACAAGGGGAATACGGTGATCACCATCGAACACAACCTCGATGTCATCAAGAGCGCTGACTGGGTCGTTGACCTGGGCCCGGATGGTGGTTCCGGTGGTGGCCGCGTGGTGGCAACCGGAACGCCGGAACAACTCGCCAAGTCGACGGAGAGCCACACGGCGGCCTTCCTTGCGGAGTTGCTTAATTAGGCCGCCGCGGGGGCTTGAAATATTCCGCTGCGGGAATGCGAGTTTCGGGCATGAGTTCACTCATGAGAAACTATCCCGGTGACTCTTACAACAGTGCCCGTGATCTTTGACCTTGACGGCACTCTTGTCGATCCGGCAGGTGGAATCCAGGACGGCATCGCTGCTGCGCTTTCTGCCGTGGGATTACCAGTGCCCGATGCGGCGGTCCTGCAGTCCATGATCGGACCCAAACTCAGCGACGCCCTGCTGAACACCGTAGGGGTTCCGGTCCACCTCGTCGGCGAAGTGATCGGTCATTACCGCTCCTATTACCGCTCCATCGGTATCGCCCAGGGGGCGGTGTACCCGGGTATCAGGGAACTCCTGGAGAGCCTGGTGGCAGCCGGACATACCCTGGCTGTGGCGACGCAGAAGCCCCAGGGCCTGGCGCATACGGTCCTCGAACACCACGGCCTCAGCCGGTACTTCAGCTCCATCCGGGGTTCTTCCGACGACGAAACCCTGGACGGCGTACACCTTGGCAAGAAGGAAATCATTGCCAATGCGCTCTCTGACCTGGCCACCCCGGATGGCGTAGCCGTGATGGTGGGGGACCGTTCACAGGACGTCGTGGGTGCCTTGGCCAACGGCATCGATTGCATCGGAGTCCACTGGGGTTTCGCGGTTGATGGTGAGTTGGAGGCCGCAGGTGCGGCTGTCACGGTTCACCAACCCGCAGAAGTCGGCCCCGCCGTCGTGAGCCTTACCGGTCTTGTGGCCACCTCAGTTCAGAAGGAGACCAATGGCGCTGTTTGATGCAATCCGGTGGAGCACGCGTGGGCTGATTTCCACCACTTGCCGTCCCACCGTCATTGGCGTGGAAAACGTACCCAAGAGCGGGCCCTTCATCGTGGCTCCAAATCACCTGTCCTTCCTGGACAGCGTTATTGTCCAAGCGCTGATGCCACGCCCGGTGGCGTTCTTCGCGAAGGCCGAATACTTCACCACAGGCGGCATCAAAGGCCGCGTAATGAAGTCGTTTTTCGAAGGCGTCGGGTCCATTCCCGTGGAACGCGGCGAGCAGGCAGCCAGTGTCCAGGCATTGAAGTCCCTCCTGGACGTATTGGAAGACGGCAAGGGAATTGGCATCTACCCGGAAGGCACCCGCTCCAGGGACGGCATCCTCTATCGCGGCCGGACCGGCGTCGGCTGGCTTGCCCTGACCACCGGCGCACCTGTCATCCCCGTGGGCCTGATTGGCACGGAGAACCTGCAGCCTGCAGGCCAGAATTCGGTCAAGCCCCAGCACTTCATCATGAAGGTTGGCGAGCCACTCTATTTCGACAAGACCGGTCCGGACCACTCCCTGCCGGCCCGCCGCGCCGTGACGGACAAGATCATGGATGCCATTGCCGAGCTGACCGGGCAGGAACGTTCCACCAGCTACAACCAGAGCAAGACCGTCGACTGACGCGTCCCTTTCCATAGCAAGCCCTCAGTAGACTGGAACCGTGGCAGACCCAGCAAGTTACCGCCCCCAGACGGGCGAGATCCCTACCAACCCCGGGGTCTACCGGTTCCGTGATGCCCAGGGACGAGTCATCTACGTCGGCAAGGCCAAAAACCTTCGTTCCCGGCTGAACAGCTACTTCGCCAACCCGGCAGGCCTGCTGCCCAAGACACACGCCATGGTGCACGCTGCCAGCAGCGTTGAATGGACAGTGGTGGGCAGCGAGCTTGAGTCGCTGCAGCTGGAATTCACCTGGATCAAGGAGTTTACTCCGCGGTTCAACGTGGTCTTCCGGGACGACAAAACATACCCATACCTGGCACTGACCATGGCCGAAAAGTTTCCCCGCGTCCAAGTCATGCGGGGTGACCGGCGCAAGGGCACCAGGTACTTCGGCCCGTATACGGCAGGCGCCATCCGCGAAACCATGGACACGCTGCTGCGGGTATTTCCTGTCCGAAGCTGCAGTGCCGGCGTGTTCCGCAGGGCGGAAGCAAGCGGGAGGCCGTGCCTCCTTGGCTATATCGACAAATGCTCGGCGCCCTGCGTCGGACGGATCTCGCCCGAGGACCACCGGGCGTTGGCCGATGACTTCGCTGCTTTTATGGGTGGCGAAGCCAAACGGTTCATTTCACGGCTCGAAAAGGAAATGGCTGCGGCCGTCGCGGAGCTGGACTACGAACGCGCCGCACGTATCCGCGATGACATCAGCGCGCTGCGCAAGGTGTTTGAGCGGAACGCAGTGGTGTTGGCCGAGGACACTGACGCGGATATTTTCGCCCTCCACGAAGACGATCTGGAAGCCGCTGTCCAGGTCTTCCACGTCCGCGGTGGAAGGGTGCGCGGGCAACGTGGCTGGGTAGTGGAAAAAGTGGAGGATTCCACGACGCCGGATCTCGTCGAGCACCTGCTGCAGCAGGTCTACGGGGAAGACGACGGCAAACATGGCCGGTTGCCGCGTGAAGTCCTGGTGCCGGTGATGCCAAGCAACAGCACCGATCTGGCCGTCTGGCTGGGCGGCCTGCGCGGGGCGCGGGTGGACATCCGGGTGCCGCAGCGCGGTGACAAGGCTGCCCTGCTGGGGACCGTCCGGGACAACGCTGAGCACGCCCTGAAACTGCATAAGACACGGCGTGCCGGCGACATCACCGTACGCTCCCAGGCATTGCAGGAACTCCAGGAAGCGCTGGACCTGCCGGTAGCCCTGTTGCGGATCGAATGCTTTGATATTTCACATGTGCAGGGCACCAACGTGGTGGCCTCCATGGTGGTGGTGGAAGATGGCCTGCCCAAGAAATCCGATTACCGCAAATTCTCGGTGACCGGTGCTGCGGCGGTTGACGATACCGCCGCCATGCATGACGTCCTGACCCGGCGCTTCCGGCACTACCTGGAGGACCAGCAGGACAGGCAGGCTGCCCGCGATGCCCCAGCCGGTTCGTTCGAGGCAGCGGCGGTTCCCGGTAGAGGTGATGGAACGGGCGCAGTGCTGGATACCACCATGCCGGCGCCGCGGGCAAAATTCGCCTACCCGCCCAACCTGGTAGTGGTGGACGGCGGCAAGCCCCAGGTTAACGCTGCTGCCCGCGCATTGGCCGATCTGGGAATTGTCGACGTCTACGTGGTTGGCCTGGCCAAACGCCTCGAGGAAGTCTGGCTTCCGGACAGCGATTTTCCCGTCATCCTCCCCAGAAGCTCCCAAGGCCTCTACCTGCTGCAGCGGATCCGTGATGAGGCGCACCGCTTCGCCATTACGTTCCACCGGCAGAAGAGGGGCAAGGCCATGACCCTCTCCGTACTCGATGGCGTTCCCGGGCTCGGGGCTGCAAAACGGAAAGCACTGCTGGAGCATTTTGGTTCTGCGAAGTCCGTCAAGGCCGCTAGCGTGGAAGACCTGATCCAGGTGCGCGGGGTTGGGCCGGCTCTCGCGGAGTCGATTGTCAGCCACCTGGCAGCTGACCAGGAGGCGGCGGCGCCGGCGGTCAACATGACGACCGGCGAAATCATCGAATCTTAGCTAGGGTAAGAACGGGCCGGGCGCACCACGCGCCGGGCCGTTGAAGCGTTGCAGATACGGAGCTGGACTAATGGCAGAGACGACGGCGGAACCCGGCACTGAGCACGACGGCCTTACACCGGTGAAGCCCCTCGAGTCCGAACTGCTTGTGGTCACGGGCATGTCCGGCGCCGGCCGCAGTACGGCCGCCGATGCCCTCGAAGACCACGGCTGGTACGTGGTGGAAAACCTGCCGCCGCAGATGCTCGGCACGCTGGCCGAACTGGTGTCGCACGCCCCGCAGTCAATTCCCAAGCTGGCAGTAGTGATGGACGTCCGGAGCAAAGGCCTCTTCGCTGACATCCGGGCAGCGCTCGGTGCCTTGGAAGCCAGCGGAGTGAAGTTCCGGGTGCTGTTCCTTGATGCCAAGGACGACGTCCTGGTGCGCAGGTTCGAGCAGGGCCGGCGTCCGCATCCCCTGCAAGGCGGCGGCCGGATCCTGGACGGGATCGCCGCTGAACGCGAACTTCTCCGCGAACTCAAGGAATCTTCTGACCTGGTCCTGGATACTTCCAGCCTCAACGTCCACGGACTGGCCACGGCCATCACCGAATTATTCAGTGATTCGGGACCGGTAGCGCTGCGCCTGAACGTCATGAGTTTCGGATTTAAGTACGGCTTGCCCGTTGATGCCAATTACGTGGCCGATGTCCGGTTCATTCCGAACCCGCACTGGGTGCCGCAACTCCGTCCCCATACCGGTTTGGACAAGCCCGTCAGCGACTACGTCCTCGAATCCGAGGGCGTTGCGGAGTTTGTGGACCGCTATGTCCTGGCCCTGGAGCCAGTTCTTGATGGCTACCGAAGAGAGAATAAGCACTACGCCACAATCGCAGTAGGCTGCACCGGCGGAAAGCACCGCTCCGTGGCTGTTGCTGCTGAGCTTTCCAAGAGGCTGGCCCAATTCCCGCGGGTTACCGTGACCAGCACCCACCGGGACCTGGGCAGGGAATAGTGGGAATGCTGACCGGGCCACTGCCTCTCGTTCCGCCCGCCAAATCAACCAGCAACCAGCAGTCCAAGGGACCGTCCGTGGTAGCGCTGGGCGGTGGCCACGGCCTTTCGGCGTCGTTGTCCGCGTTGCGCCTGCTGACCTCTGAACTCACGGCCATCGTGACAGTTGCGGACGACGGCGGATCCTCCGGCCGCCTGCGCGAGGAGTATGGCGTCCTTCCCCCTGGGGACCTCCGCATGGCGTTGTCGGCCCTGTGCGACGATACGGACTGGGGACGCACCTGGCGCGATGTCATGCAGCACCGTTTCCGCCCTACAGAGGGCAAGTCAGGTTCCCTGGACGAACACGCGATGGGAAACCTCCTCATCGTGACCTTATGGGAACTGCTGGGCGACGCGGTCGACGGGTTGAAATGGGCCGGCGCCCTTCTGGGCGCCCGCGGTCAGGTGCTGCCGATGTCCACGGTTCCGCTCACCATCGAAGGTGATATCCGGGTGACGGCGCCTGACGGAGAATGGGCCCTGAAAACCATCAGCGGTCAGGCCCGTTGTGCCGTTGCAGGGTCCCTGGAGCGCGTCCGGCTGCTGCCGGAGGCAGCCCCTGCGTGCATTGAGGCACTGACAGCCATCGAACTGGCAGACTGGGTGGTGCTTGGCCCCGGCTCCTGGTACACCTCGGTACTGCCTCATCTGCTGCTGCCGGAAATGCGCGAAGCGCTGTGCGGTACGCCTGCCAAGCGCTGCCTGACCATGAATCTGGCAACGGATACCAAAGAAACCACCGGAATGACCGCTGCCGACCACCTGGACGCGTTGCGGAGCTACGCGCCCGAGTTCAGCGTCGACGTGGTGCTGGCCGATCCTGCTTCCGTTTCGAACTTGGCCGAATTCGAGAAGGCAGCCGGAATGATCGGTGCAGAGGTGGTCTTGGGTAAAGTTGGGGCGGCGGGAGCCCGCCCGGTCCATGACCCTCTACGGCTGGCAACGGCGTACCACGATATTTTCGGGAACAGTTAGGAAAGGTGCCATGGCGCTGACATCATCGGTCAAGGAAGAACTTTCCCGGCTGGACATCAAAAAGTCCTCGGTCCGCAAGGCCGAGGTATCGGCCATGCTTCGATTTGCCGGCGGACTGCACATCATCTCGGGCAGGATTGTGATCGAGGCCGAAGTGGATCTGGCTTCCACGGCGCGCCGTCTCCGGGCTGCCATTGCAGAAGTGTATGGACACCAAAGCGAAATCATCGTCGTCTCAGGAGGCGGCCTGCGGCGTGGCAACCGCTATGTGGTGCGCGTGGTCCGCGACGGCGAAGCACTGGCACGCCAGACGGGACTGCTGGACGGCAGGGGACGTCCGGTACGGGGGCTGCCGTCCGCCGTCGTGAATGGCTCGGCTGCCGATGCTGAAGCCGTCTGGCGAGGGGCATTCCTGGCGCACGGTTCACTGACGGAACCTGGCAGGTCCTCTGCCATGGAGGTCACCTGCCCGGGCCCGGAATCCGCTCTGGCCCTGGTGGGCGCTGCAAGGCGCCTCGGTATCCAGGCGAAGGCCCGCGAGGTCAGGGGAGTGGACCGCGTTGTAATCCGCGACGGCGACACCATCGCCGAACTCCTGACCCGGATGGGCGCCCATGACGCCCTGATGGTGTGGGAAGAGCGACGCATGCGCAAAGAGGTGCGGGCCACGGCGAACAGGCTGGCCAACTTTGACGATGCCAACCTGCGCCGTTCCGCCCAGGCAGCCGTAGCGGCAGGAGCCCGTGTGGAGCGGGCACTGGAGATCCTCGGAGATGACGTTCCTGACCACCTCAAATATGCCGGCGAGCTGCGGGTGGCCCACAAGCAGGCGAGTCTCGACGAACTCGGCCGGCTTGCCGAACCTATTATGACCAAGGACGCCATTGCGGGGCGTATCCGCCGCCTGCTGGCAATGGCGGACAAGCGCGCCCTTGACCTTGGGATACCCGGCACGGACGCGAATGTGACACCTGAAATGCTGGACGACTAGCCGTCGTCCTAGAATCGACTCCAGGGGGCGGAAATACCAGCCGGGTCCCCGTGGTTATGCCCGACAGGGCCTGTAACCGCCCAATATTTCCGGATGCACAGCCATCCGGATGCACAATCCGAGAGTTACCAACCGGACAACCTGTCCACGACATTGGAGGATTTTGTGACCGAGTACGTTCTGCCCGAACTCAGCTACGACTATGCAGCGCTGGAGCCGCACATTTCTGCGCGCATCATGGAGCTGCACCACAGCAAGCACCACGCAGCTTACGTAGCCGGCGCCAACAACGCGCTTGCCCAGCTGGCAGAGGCCCGTGAGAAGGGTGATTTTGCCAATATCAACCGTCTCTCCAAGGACCTCGCCTTCCACACCGGTGGCCACATCAACCACTCGGTTTTCTGGAACAACATCTCTCCGGACGGCGGCGACAAGCCCGAGGGTGAGCTCGCTGCTGCGATTGAGGACGCCTTCGGTTCCTTCGACGCCTTCCGTGCGCAGTTCAGCGCCGCTGCCCTGGCCCTCCAGGGATCCGGTTGGGCCTTCCTGGCCTACGAGCCGATCGGCGGCAACCTGGTCATCGAGCAGCTGTATGACCAGCAGGGAAACGTTGCAGTGGGAACCACCCCGCTGCTCATGCTGGACATGTGGGAGCACGCCTTCTACCTGGACTACGTCAACGTCAAGGCCGACTACGTCAAGGCGTTCTGGAACATCGTGAACTGGGCAGACGTCGCCAAGCGCTTCGAAGCCGCACGCACGAACGCCAGCGGACTGATCACGCTTTCCTAGCGTTGTCCGTGTCATCTGGTTGTAACAAAGGTCACATTCACGCCCGAATCTGACCGGATTACGGACTCTCCGCCTCCGCAGTTGCGGGGGCGGAGGTTCTTAAACGTAAGATAGATCACGGAAGGCGGTTAGCCTTCAGCAATGTGGCTGGTCGCCCTCCGATCTGAAATCATCTCTGCCCAATGGCGTGCGGGATCTGTTAGTTGGCTTTAAACGCCCGACTCAACTAGG
The DNA here is from genome assembly GCA_031178005.1 of Pseudarthrobacter sp. Taxonomy (GTDB): domain Bacteria; phylum Actinomycetota; class Actinomycetes; order Actinomycetales; family Micrococcaceae; genus Arthrobacter. The sequence continues at coordinate 11,945 of JAPSJV010000028.1, read as the reverse complement.
TGTGCTTGCAAGAGCACCAAGGAGACTGAACAAGTGACGACCCGTATTGGTATTAATGGCTTCGGCCGCATCGGCCGCAACTACTTCCGCGCAGCACTCGCGCAGGGTGCTGACCTTGAGATCGTTGCAGTCAACGACCTCACCAGCCCGGAAGCCCTGGCCCACCTCTTCAAGTACGACTCCGTTGGTGGCCGCCTCAAGGAGACCATCGAGGTCAAGGACGGCAACATCATCGTTGACGGCCGCACCATCAAGGTCCTGGCCGAGCGCGATCCCGCAAAGTTGCCGTGGGGCGAGCTGGGCGTAGACATCGTGATCGAGTCCACCGGCTTCTTCACCAAGGCCGCAGACGCACAGAAGCACATCGACGCCGGCGCGAAGAAGGTCCTGATCTCCGCTCCTGCCTCGGATGAGGACATCACGATCGTTATGGGCGTCAACGACGGCCTCTACGATCCCGCAGCGCACAACATCATTTCGAACGCGTCCTGCACCACCAACTGCCTCGGCCCGCTGGCCAAGGTCATCAACGACTCTTTCGGCATCGAACGCGGCCTGATGACCACCATCCACGCTTACACTGCGGACCAGAACCTGCAGGACGGCCCGCACAAGGACCTCCGCCGGGCTCGCGCTGCCGCCATCAACATGGTCCCCACCTCCACTGGCGCAGCCAAGGCAATCGGCCTGGTTCTGCCGGAGCTCAAGGGTAAGCTGGACGGTTACGCCATCCGCGTTCCCGTGCCCACGGGTTCCGCAACGGACCTCACCGTCACCGTCTCCCGCGAGACCACCGTCGAGGAAGTCAACGCTGCGCTGAAGGCAGCTTCTGAATCCGACGAGCTTGTTGGCCTCCTCACCTACACCGAGGAGCCCATCGTTTCCTCGGACATCGTGGGCGATCCGGCTTCCTCGATCTTCGACGCCGGCCTGACCAAGGTCATCGGCAACCAGGTCAAGGTTGTTTCCTGGTATGACAACGAGTGGGGCTACTCCAACCGACTGGTCGACCTGACCGAGCTTGTTGCATCCAAGCTGGGTTAGGGTTTGTTCATGACTTTTCACACCCTCAACGAACTGATCGCTGAAGGTGTCCGCGGGCGGTACATTCTGGTTCGAAGTGACCTGAATGTGCCGCTCGACGGCTCTACCGTCACTGACGACGGCCGCATCCGCGCGTCGTTGCCAGTGCTGGAAAAGCTGACGGACGCTGGTGCGCGCGTACTGGTAACAGCCCACCTTGGCCGCCCCAAGGGCGCCCCTGAGGACAAGTACTCCCTGAAGCCGGCTGCCGACCGCCTTTCGGAGCTGGCAGGCTTCCCTGTGGCACTGGCAGCGGACACCGTTGGCCCCTCGGCCAAGGAGCTTGCCGCGTCCCTCCAGGATGGCCACGTGCTGGTTCTGGAGAACGTCCGGTTTGACCCCCGCGAAACCAGCAAAGACGACGCCGAACGCGGCGCGTTCGCTGATGAGCTGGTGGGCCTGACCGCCGGAAACGGCGCCTTCGTGGATGATGCATTCGGTGCCGTGCACCGCAAGCATGCAAGTGTCTATGACGTCGCCACCAGGCTGCCGTCCTTCCAGGGCGACCTCGTCCACACTGAGGTCGAGGTGCTGCGGAAGCTGACTACGGACACCCAGCGGCCCTACGTGGTTGTTCTTGGCGGATCGAAAGTCTCCGACAAACTGGCAGTCATCGACAACCTCCTGGGCAAGGCAGACACCATCCTGGTGGGCGGCGGAATGCTCTTTACGTTCCTGGCCGCCCAGGGGCACAAGGTTGCATCCAGCCTTCTGGAGACCGACCAGATCCCCGTTGTGCAGGACTACCTCAAGCGGGCTGCCGAGGCCGGAACCGAATTTGTGGTTCCCTCTGACGTGGTTGTCGCTGAGAAGTTCGCTGCAGATGCCGCGCACCAGACGGTCAGTGCAGAAGCCATCGAGGACAGCCGTTTCGGCGCCAGCGGCATTGGCCTGGACATCGGTCCGGAATCCGCCGCCGAATTTGCGGGTCGTATCAAGGCGGCCAAGACTGTCTTCTGGAACGGCCCCATGGGCGTGTTCGAGTTCGAAGCCTTCGCTGACGGCACCCGTGCTGTTGCCAAGGCGCTTACCGAATCCGACGCCTTCACGGTGGTAGGCGGTGGCGATTCGGCCGCAGCAGTCCGCACGCTGGGCTTCGACGACGCCCAGTTCGGCCATATTTCCACGGGTGGCGGAGCCAGCCTGGAATACCTCGAGGGCAAGGAACTGCCGGGACTCAGCGTTCTGGACCGTTAGGCAAGAGCGGCCGGCAGGCGCAGCAACCATTGTTGCAGCGCGTGCCGGCCGCTTCATTTCACACACTTTGGAGAAAACGTGACGACGTCAACCAACGGCGCTTTTGACCGCAAGCCGCTGATCGCAGGCAACTGGAAAATGAACATGGACCATGTCCAGGGCATTACCCTCCTGCAGAAGCTCGCCTGGACCCTCAGCGATGCCAAGCACGATTACAGCCGGGTGGAGGTTGCCGTGTTCCCCCCGTTTACGGACCTCCGCGGCGTCCAGACCCTGGTCCAGGGCGACGAGCTGGACATTGAGTATGGCGGCCAGGATCTTTCCCAGTTTGAATCGGGAGCCTACACCGGCGACATTTCCGGCCAGTTCCTGGCCAAGCTCGGCTGCACGTACGTGCTGGTGGGCCACAGCGAACGCCGGACCATCCACAACGAAACCGACGACGTCCTTAATGCCAAGGTCAAGGCCGCGTACGCTCATGGTTTGACCCCCGTCCTCTGCGTTGGGGAGGGCTTGGAGATCCGTCAGGCCGGCACCCACGTGGAGCACACCCTCGCGCAGTTGCGGGCCGGCGTCGCAGGTCTTTCGGCTGAGCAGGCTGCCACCCTGGTGGTAGCTTACGAACCGGTCTGGGCCATTGGCACCGGTGAGGTTGCAGGCCCGGAGGATGCACAGGAATTGTGCGCCGCCATCCGCGCTGAGCTGGCTACTACCTTCGGTGATGATGTGGCTGCCAAGATCCGCCTGCTTTACGGTGGTTCGGTCAAGGCCAACAACGTGGCGGCAATCCTCGCCGAGCGCGACGTGGACGGCGTGTTGGTGGGCGGTGCAAGCCTGGACCCCGCGGAGTTTGCTAATATTGTCAGGTTCGAGAGCCACCTCACCACTAAGTGATCACCCGGCTCCCGTCATCCCAACTTTGGAAAGGCCGTCGTGGACGTTCTTCATGTCATCCTGCAGATTATCCTGGGCGTTACCAGCCTTCTGCTCACCCTGCTGATCCTGCTTCATAAGGGTCGTGGCGGTGGCCTCTCTGACATGTTCGGCGGCGGCATGAGTTCGGGCCTTAGTTCGTCCGGCGTCGCTGAACGCAACCTGAACCGCTTTACAATCATCCTCGGCGTCACATGGGGAGTCGTGATCATCGCCTTGGGCCTGGTCATGAAATTCTCGGGTGCCGGGGACTCCTGATCCTCTAGATTGCCCCTGATCCGTTCGGCCCTGCCGCTGGAACGGTCTGCGCATTAGACTGTGGCTGTTGGCTCTTGCCAGCAGCCACAGTCAGTTAAGCCGCCAGTCGAGCAGCAGGAGTTGCAGTGGTACATGCCGCATCAGGGTTTCGAGGCACCCGCGTGGGTGTTAATGAGGGCACCGGACCCAGGAATGAATCAGACCACTCGGCCGGTGTGAACGTGCCCCGCATGAGGGTGTCCTTCTGGTGCGACCAAGGGCACCAGACCCAGTTGGTCTTCCTGAAGCTTCCGGACGAACAAATTCCCGCTCTTTGGGACTGCCGGCACTGCGGGCGGCCTGCCTCGCGGGATGGTGCAGGTCCTGATCCGGCCGAGCAGGCCGAAGACGGATACAAAAGCCATCTCGAATACGTTAAAGAGCGACGCTCCGGCCAGGACGCCGAAGCTGTCCTCGCCGGAGCGCTGGAAAGGCTACGCGCCGGAAAAATCCTTCCGGACCAGTTGAGCCGGGACCCGTGAAGCGGCATTTCCATCAATAAGCCACAACGTCCTTGACGTTCCGGACGGCCCGGCCGCAGGCACCTGGACAGGGTTCGCGCCGGCCAGGGCCAGCCCAACCGCTCCGGCCTTGTCCTCCCCGGCTACAACCATCCAGACCTCTGACGCGGTGTTGATCGCAGGCAGGGTCAGCGAGATTCGCTCGGGCGGCGGCTTCGGCGAGTTGCGGACTCCAACTACAGTCAGTTCCTTCTCCCTGATTCCCGCCTGTTCAGGGAACAACGACGCCACATGTGCGTCCGGGCCTACGCCCAGCAGCACAACGTCCAGCCGAGGAAGATTCCCTGGCTGTTCGGGCCGGTCATCCGACATATCAGCAGCATGCTCGTCGGCTGCCGCCGCACGAAGGCGCTCCGCATAATCCGCAGCTGCCTCCTCGGGCGTTGCGAATTCATCGCTGGAGCCGACCCGGTGCACCCGTTCCGGAGCCACCGGGATATGCGAGAGCAGGGCGTCGAAGGCCTGCACGGCATTGCTGTCCGGGCTGTTCTTGGGGACAAAACGCTCATCACCCCACCAAAAATCAACCTTGGACCAGTCGACAGCGGGCGCCGCTGCCGATGACGCTACCGCCTTCAACGAGCCGATACCGACACTTCCGCCGGTAAGGACCACGGTGGCTGATCCGTGTTTATCCTGGACATCAACGAGTTTGGTGATGAGTCTGGCAGCAATTGCGGCCATCAGCACGGATGAATCAGGGTGAATGCTTACGCGCGGCTCAACGCTCACTGGGACGGACGCTCCTTAGGTTGGTACGTGGCAGTCCAATAGTAATCACTTCGCCAAACACTTCGTCCGGGTCCAGGCGGCGCAGTTCCTCTGCCAGGCAGTCGCGGAGACTGCGGCGGGGGAGGGTGATCCGCTGTGCCGGCTGGCCTGGCTGGGTGAGTTCAGCAACCGAGAGCCCGGGGCGGAACAACTGGACGTCGCCGCTGGAGCGGGTCAGGCGGACCCTGCGGATGCCGGTGCCGGCGGGATCAGCAACGATGGTCACCGGCGCATCCAGCGAAAGGGTCAGCCAGGCCGCCAGCAGGATGGTACTGGGCGAATCGGATGCTCCTTCCACTGCGACGGCGGTAACCGGAGCCGGGTCCACCTGGTCCAGGACTGCCGCAAGCTGGATGCGCCAGTTGGTCAGACGGGTCCAGGCCAGGTCGGTATCGCCGGCTTTGTAGGTTGCCTTGATGTTTTCCAGTGCCGCCTGGGGGTCGGCTTCATTCGCCGAATCAGTGATCCGGCGGTGAGCGATTTTCCCAATGGAGGTATCGCAGGCGTTCTTCGGTGCACCGTGCGACCACCAGGCCACGATCGGTGCATCCGGCAGCAACAGGGCTGCCACCAGCGATTCGTTCTCTTCTGCCAGTTCACCGTAGCCGCGCAGGACGATGACCTCGGAGGCTCCAGCGTCGCCGCCTACCCGGATCTGTGCGTCCAGCCGGGTGGGGTTAGACGCTCCGGCATCGGCGAGGACGATAATCCGGCAAGGGTGTTCCCGGCTGGCCTCGTTGGCGGCCTCGATGGCTTCTTCCTCGAGGCCGGACTTGGTGACGACCACCAGGGTAAGGACCCTGCCCAGGGCGATCACACCGCCCTGCTCGCGCAGGGACATGATCTTCTTGGAGATCTTTGAAGTGGTTGTATCCGGAAGATCTACGATCATGGCCTTCTCCAGGTTCGCCCGTCGCGGGACAGGAGTTCATCGGCGGAAGCTGGGCCCCAGCTGCCGGGAGCGTACGGTTCGGGTTGTTCGTCCAGGCCTGCCCAGTACTCCTCGAACGGGTCCAGGATCTTCCAGGAAAGCTCAACTTCCTGGTGGCGTGGGAACAGCGGTGGCTCGCCCAGCAGCACATCGAGGATAAGGCGTTCGTAGGCTTCGGGGCTGGATTCGGTAAACGAATGGCCATAGCCGAAGTCCATGGTGACGTCCCGGACTTCCATCTGCGTGCCGGGGACCTTGGAGCCGAAACGGATGGTCACGCCCTCGTCGGGCTGGACCCGGATGACCACGGCATTTTGGCCGAAGTCGTCCTCTCCGTGGTCCCGGAACAACAGGTTGGGCGCACGTTTGAACACGACAGCGATCTCCGTGACCCGGCGGCCGAGCCGCTTCCCGGCGCGCAGGTAGAACGGCGCACCATGCCAGCGCCGCGTGTTGATGTCCAGGCGCACCGCAGCATAGGTCTCCGTCTTGGAATCGGCAGGGATACCTTCTTCCTCCAGGTAGCCCTGGACTTGCTCGCCACCCTGCCAGCCGCCCGCGAACTGCCCGCGGGCCGAATGCTTGGACAAGTCCTCTGGGAGTTTCACCGCGGCCAGGACCTTCTCCTTCTCCGCCCGAAGATCATCGGCGTTGAAGGAGATGGGTTCTTCCATCGCGGTCAGCGCCAACAACTGCAGCAGGTGGTTCTGGATGACGTCGCGGGCAGCGCCCACGCCGTCGTAATACCCGGCACGGCCGCCGGTACCGATGTCCTCGGCCATGGTGATCTGCACGTGGTCCACATAGTTGGCGTTCCACAGCGGCTCGAACAGCTGGTTCGCAAAGCGCAGCGCCAGGATGTTCTGGACCGTCTCCTTGCCCAGGTAATGGTCGATCCGGAACACCGCGTCCTGTGGGAAGACCGACTCCACGATGTCGTTGAGCTGGCGTGCAGACTCAAGGTCGTGACCGAACGGCTTTTCGATGACAACCCGCCGCCACTGCCCGCTTTCAGCCTGCGCCAGGCCGTGCTTGGACAGCTGGCGGCAGACTTGCTCGAAAGCCTTCGGCGGAATGGACAGATAGAACGCGTGGTTGCCCCGGGTGCCGCGGTGCTCGTCCAGGGTAGCGATGGTGTCTCCGAGACGCTCAAAGGCGTCGTCGTCGTCGAACTCGCCCTGGACAAACCGAATACCCTCGGACAGCTGGTTCCATACCGCTTCGTCAAACGGCGTCCGGGCGAAAGACTTCACCGAGGCCTTGACCTCAGCCGCGAAGTCCTGGTCGCTCCAGGACCGCCGACCAAAACCCACCAGGGCAAAGCTGGGCGGCAACAACCCGCGGTTGGCGAGGTCGTAAACAGCCGGCATCAATTTCTTGCGGGCAAGATCCCCGGTGACCCCGAACAGGACAAGGGAGGACGGCCCGGCAATCCGGTTCAGCCGACGGTCCCGAGGATCCCGAAGCGGGTTACGCCCGGACCGGGCCGAACGGCCCTGGAACTTACTACCGTTTTCAGTTTCTGGCATGGTGATGGTTACTGCCTTAGCTTTGAGTGGCGGAGGTGGCCTCAGCGGCCAGTTCTGCAACGATCTTCCGGAACTGTTCCACGCCCGCTGCACGGTCCGTCAGGTGCAGCCTCAAGACCGGGCGGCCGTGGCCTTCCAGTACCTGGGCGTCTCCGGCGGCCTGCGCGGAAATCAGCTCGCCGAACGTGAACGGCCGTTCCGGAATGGCAACATCCGTTGATGAAGCAGCGGTAACCTGCAGGAACACGCCGATAGCCGGCCCGCCCTTGTGGAACTGGCCTGTGGAGTGCAGGAACCGCGGACCCCATCCGAAGGTGGCAGGGCGGCCACTGACCGCCGCGAGGTCATCCCGGACGGCTTCCAGTGAAGCGAAGGCAATCCGGTCGAAGTAGGCCTGGACACTCAAGTAGCTGTCCGCTTCGAGCTGTCCCAGAAGGGCTTTAACGGCCTCGGCGGCAGTGGCTGTGTCTCCCAGCCACTCCCCGCCGCGGACCTCAATGGCGCCGTCGACAAAGGCTGCTGGAGTGGGCTCCGGCTGTGCATCCAGAAGACCGCGTGCGGCTACCTTGGCCGCCTCGACATCCGGCTGGTCAAACGGGTTGATGCCAAGCAGGCGGCCGGCCACTGCAGTAGCGAATTCCCATACCATCATCTGGGTGGCCAGCCCACCGGCAATGGCTGCTTCATTTTCGCGGAGTTCGACGTCGGCGTCTGCAGCAACCAGCCGGACCGCCAGCACATCGTCGGCACCGCCGGTCACTTCGGGGGAGGCCGGGCCGGCAACAACCGGCAGGACACCCGTGCCGAGCTTGCCCGTGGATTCTGCGATCAGCTGCTCGGCCCAGTCGGCGAACCCGGCGATTCCGGAGCCATCCTCGGCAATGACTACCTTGTTCCGTAGCGGGTTGGTTCCACCAAGGACGGCACCGAGCCGGAGTCCGATGTTCTCAGGGGCGTCCTCGTTGAGGATCTCGGCAGCTTCCTCCGCTTCGTCCAGGAACGCCTGGATATCCACGCCGGCCAGTCCCGATGGGACCAGGCCAAAAGCCGTCAGTGCTGAGTAACGCCCACCGACGTTGGGATCCGCGTTGAACACGGCCCGATAGCCGGCTTCCCGGGACGCCTTGTCCAGCGGAGAACCGGGATCGGTGACGATGATGATGCGGTTCTTCGCATCCAGCCCGGCTTCGTTGAAAGCCTGCTCGAAGATGCGTCGCTGCGAATCTGTTTCCAGGGTGGAACCTGATTTGGACGAGACCACAATTGCGGTCTGTGCCAGGCGGTCCGCGAGGGCCGCGCTGACCTGGTCAGGGTCCGTACTGTCAAGGACTGTCAGCTCCACGCCAGCGGTGCCGGCGATGACCTCGGGCGCCAGGGAGGAACCACCCATGCCGCACAGGACAATGCGGGTGACTCCTTCTGCCCTCAGGGCATCCCGGAGTTCCAGGATGCTGCCTACCAAGGCCTGGGAGACGGAGGCCGCCTCTACCCAACCGAGGCGGACTGCCGACTCGGATTCGGCGTCGGGACCCCACAGCGTGTGGTCCTTGGCGAAGATCCGGGTGGCGATCCGGTCATTGACCAGGGCCGGAAGGTGCTGCTCGAGAGCCTGCGATGCGGCTCCGGTGGCGTGGAAGCTGAGAGTCGTCATGATGGGCTAGGAAGCCTTCCGTGCGGAGGAAAGAGCACCTTCAACGTCGGCCAGCAGTTCCTTCCAGCTGGCAACGAACTTGTCCAGGCCTTCGGTTTCCAGGACAGCGACGACGTCGTTGTAGGAGATGCCAAGGTTCTCCAGGGCATCGAGCGTCGCGTTGGCTTCCGCGTAGGTGCCCGTGACTGTGTCGCCGGTGACGACGCCGTGGTCGAACGTGGCATCCAGGGTCTTTTCCGGCATGGTGTTGACGACGCCGGGAGCAACCAGTTCGGTGACGTACAGGGTGTCCGGGTAGGCCGGATCCTTGACGCCGGTGGAGGCCCACAGCGGACGCTGCGGGCGCGCGCCGGCCTCGGCCAGCAGCGCCCAGCGCTCGGTGGAGAACAGTTCCTCGTAGACCTGGTAAGCGAGGCGGGCGTTGGCCAGTGCGGCCTTGCCCTTGAGGGCCTTGGCTTCGTCGGTGCCCAGGGCGTCGAGGCGCTTGTCGATTTCACTGTCCACGCGGGAAACGAAGAACGACGCAACCGAGTGCAGCGTGGAGAGATCGTGGCCGTTCTCCTTGGCCTGCTCCAGGCCGGTCTGGAAGGCGTTGATGACCGCGCGGTAGCGTTCCAGCGAGAAGATCAGGGTGACGTTGACGCTGATGCCGGCTGCCAACGTGGCGGTGATGGCTTCGAGGCCTTCAAGCGTTGCCGGAATCTTGATCAGGACATTGTCCTTGTTGACGCGCTGGTAGAGGTGCTTGGCTTCGGCGATGGTGCCGGCCGTATCCCAGGCAAGGCGGGGATCAACCTCGATGGAGACGCGGCCGTCCACGCCATTGGTGGCGGCAGCCACCGGGGCGAACAGATCGCAGGCGTCCGCGACGTCCGTGGTGGTGATCTCGAAGATGGTGTCCTCGACGGACGCGCCGGCTTCGGCCTTCTCCGCAATCAGGGCGTCGTAGTCCGTGCCGGCAGTGATGGCGGCGTGGAAAATGGATGGATTGGTGGTGACACCGACGACGTTCTTTTCATCGATCAGCTTCTGCAGCGTGCCTGAGTCCAGGCGCGTGCGGGAGAGGTCGTCGAGCCAGATGGAAACACCGGCGTCGGAGAGCTGCTGGGTGGGAGTAGTCATGTGTTATCTCCTGTGGTTGGTTGTCAGGCCGAGAGGCCGGCGAGGGAGTCCTTGGCGGCGGCGGCAACTGCTTCTGCCGTGATGCCGAACTCCTGGAAGAGGCGCTTGTAGTCGGCCGAGGCGCCGTAGTGCTCGAGGGAAACGGAACGGCCGGCGTCGCCGACGAATTCACGCCAGCCAAGGGCCAGGCCGGCTTCGACCGAAACGCGTGCCTTCACTGCTGCCGGGATGACGGATTCGCGGTAGGCGGCGTCCTGCTTGTTGAACCACTCGACACACGGCATCGACACAACACGGGCGGCAATGCCTTCAGCCTGAAGGGCTTCGCGGGCCTGGACGGCCAGCTGGACCTCCGAACCGGTGCCGATCAGGATCACATCGGCCGGAACCGTGGCGCCCTCGCGGGATGCCTCGGCCAGGACGTAGCCACCCTTGGCGACGCCGTCGACGGAACCGAAGGTATCGCCGTCGGCAACGCCTTCGCCTCGAGCGAAGGTGGGGATGTTCTGGCGCGTCAGGACAATCCCGGCGGGGTTCTGATGGTTGGCCAGCATGGTCTTCCATGCGACGGCTACCTCGTTGGCGTCGCCCGGGCGGACGACGTCCAGGCCCACAATTGCGCGCAGCGACGACAGTTGCTCCACCGGCTGGTGGGTGGGTCCGTCTTCGCCAAGGCCGATGGAGTCGTGGGTCCATACGTACAGCGACGGGACGCCCATCAGGGCGCCGAGGCGGATGGCCGGGCGCTGGTAGTCGCTGAAGATCAGGAACGTACCGGAGAATGCCCGGGTCCGGCCGTGCAGGCTGATGCCGTTCACGATCGACGCGGCGGCGTGCTCACGGATGCCGAAGTGCAGTACACGGCCGTAAGGGTTGCCCTTCCACGCCTCTGTGGAACGGGAGACCGGAACGAACGACGGCGAACCCTCGATGGTGGTGTTGTTGGACTCGGCAAGGTCAGCGGAGCCGCCCCACAGTTCCGGCATGATCGGGCCCAGGGCATTCAGGACTTTGCCGGACGCGGCACGGGTGGAGACGTCCTTGCCGGCCTCGAAAACCGGCAGGACAGCGTCCAGGCCTTCAGGGAGTTCGCGTGCCTCGATACGGGCCAGGAGGGCTGCGCCCTCCGCGTTGGCCGCCTGCCAGGCGTTGAAGGACTCTTCCCATTCCTTGCGGGCGGCAGCGCCGCGGTCCACCACGGAGCGGGCGTGGGCCAGGACGTCGGCGTCGACCTCGAACGTCTTGGCGGGATCGAAGCCCAGCACGGACTTCAGGCCCGCGACTTCCTCGGCACCAAGGGCGGAACCGTGGATCTTGCCCGTGTTCTGCTTCTTCGGCGCCGGGTACCCGATGATGGTCCGCAGCGACACGATGGACGGCTTGGACGTCTCGGCCTTCGCAGCCAGCAGTGCCGAGTAAAGCTCCTGCACGTCTTCGACGTATTCGCCGGTCCTGGTCCAGTCCACGCGCTGGACGTGCCAGCCGTAGGCTTCGTAACGCTTCAGGACATCCTCGGTGAAGGCGATGTCGGTGTCGTCCTCGATGGAAATGTGGTTCTCATCGTAGATAACAACAAGGTTGCCCAGTTCCTGGTGGCCCGCCAGCGAGGAAGCCTCGCTGGTAACGCCCTCCTGGAGGTCGCCGTCGGAGGCGATGACCCAGATGGTGTGGTCGAACGGGCTGCTGCCGGCGGCAGCATCGGCGTCGAACAGGCCGCGCATCCGCCGCTGCGAGTAAGCAAAGCCAACGGACGAGGCCAGGCCCTGGCCCAGCGGGCCGGTAGTGATCTCCACCCCGGCAGTGTGCTTGTATTCCGGGTGTCCCGGTGTCAGCGAATCCCAGGTGCGCAGCGCCTGCAGGTCCTCGAGCTCCAGCCCGTAACCGGACAGGAACAGCTGGATATACAGCGT
>JAPSJV010000027.1 GCA_031178005.1 Pseudarthrobacter sp. | reverse complement strand
ACCAGCTGAAAAAAACCAGACCCACACCACAGGGGCGGCACAGGCCCGGTCAAAAACAACCAATTCATATAAATAAATCGGTATCAATAAACTTGGCACACTATTGAGTTCTCAAACAACAGACACATTCGAATATTCCCGGAATCAATTCGTATTCGAATTCTTTATTCCGTATTTCTTCGCTGCGATGTTTCAATCTTATTTCATACTTTTTCATTTTGCAAATCCCGGATTTTACCGGATATTCACTCAATGAAAAGTATTTCCCCAGCAAAATGCGAAGCAATCTTTTCATTCCACGCCAGGCGTTGTTTGAATGTGCTTCGTGTTTGGTGGGGTGGTCGCCACTCAGTGGCGGCGACTCAGAAAACAATACACGCTCCCCCACAGCCGTGCAAGTCGGCCGGGGGAAGCGTGTATTCGTCAAGTCAAGGGGCGGAAACGGCCCCGGTTCAGCCCACGCGGACAGTGGCCAGGTTCTTCTTGCCCTTCCGAAGGAGCAAGTACTTTCCGTGCAGCAGCTGCGCTGTTTCAACAACAGCATCCGGATCGGAAACCTTGCCGTTGTTCACGTAGGCACCGCCCTCCCCCACGGTCCGGCGCGCAGCAGACTTACTGTCCGACAGGCCGGACGCCACAAGGAGGTCGACAATTCCCAGGCCATCCACGCCAACAACAGCCGAAGGCAGCTCGGAGGTGGCAGCTGCAAGGGTCTCTTCATCCAGGACGGAGAGATCGCCATTGCCAAACACCGCAGCTGAAGCCGCGATGACCTTTTCAGTGGCTTCCACTCCATGCACCAGTGACGTCACCTCGAAGGCGAGCCGGCGCTGGCCTTCGCGGGCAAACGGCTTCTCCGCGACCTGCTGCGCCAGCTCCTCAATCTCTGCCCGCGAAAGGAACGTAAAGATCTTGAGCCGGTCAACGACGTCGGCATCTGCAGTATTTACCCAGAACTGGTAGAAGGCGTAGGGGCTGCACATGGCGGCGTCGAGCCAGATGGCGTTGCCCTCGCTCTTGCCGAACTTGGATCCATCCGAGTTGGTGATCAGGGGTGTGCCCAGCGCGTGGACACTCTTTCCCTCAACCTTGCGGATAAGTTCGGTCCCGCTGGTCAGGTTGCCCCACTGGTCCGAGCCGCCCGTCTGCAACACGCAGTTGTAATCGCGGTACAGCTGCAGGTAGTCCATCCCCTGCAGGATCTGGTAGCTGAACTCCGTGTAGCTGATGCCTTCTTCGGAGTTCAGGCGAGACGCGACGGCATCCTTGCGAAGCATGGTGCCCACGCGGAAGTGCTTGCCGATCTCGCGGAGGAAGTCGATGGCGGACAGCGGCGCGGTCCAGTCCAGGTTGTTGACGATCCGGGCAGCGTTGCCGCCTTCAAAGCTCAGGAACCGGCTGACTTGGCCCTGGAGGTAGCCAACCCATTCGTTGACAGTATCCCTGGTGTTCAAGGTGCGCTCCGCCGTCGGACGCGGATCGCCGATTAGTCCGGTGGAACCACCCACGAGGCCCAGCGGTTTGTGGCCCGCAAGCTGCAGGCGGCGAAGCACCAGCAGCTGCACCAGGTTTCCCAGGTGCAAGCTGGGAGCGGTGGGATCGAATCCGCAGTAATACGTGATGGGGTCACCCGAGAGGAGCTTTTCCAGCTCTGCTTCATCGGTGGATACGTGGATCAGACCGCGCCATTTGAGTTCCTGCCAAACATTGGCAAAGGAGGCGTCGTTCTGCTGGGATTCGAGGTTGTTGAGTTGCGGCACGATTCCTAAGTTAGCAGGAATCGTGCCGCCCGGGCTCAGCGCTCGATGCCTGCCGGTACCTCACCAGCGGCAATAAGCCGCAGCCGTTGCGTGGCCCTGGTCATGGCGACATAAAGGTCACCCACGCGCCCGTGCTCCTGGTTCAGCAGTGCCGAGGGCTCAAGGATGATCACGCCGTCGAATTCCAGCCCCTTGGCTTCCCTGGGGCTGATCACCACGATGTCCTGCGCGTAACTGCCGGCTCCCGTGCCAACACGCTTGCCATAGGCATTGCGCAGCGCAGTGGTGGCCTGCTGCAGCAGTTCACCCTCTGCGATAACGGCCAGGAGGCCGCCGTCGAGCACTTCCAGTTCCTCCGGCAGGGCTGCCAGGAGGCTGTCCATCATGGCCTCCGGCGCGACGCGGTCGATAACCGGTGACCATTTGCCCTCGCGGACCGCCTTGGGAGCGGACACCACCAGGCCGGCGGCGTTGGCCATACGCACGGCGGCTTCGGCAATCTGCGACGGCGTCCGGTAGTTAACCGTCAACTCCTCCATCTGCCAGCGGTCGCCAAAGAGTGGACCAAGTGCCGACTGCCATGAGTTGGCGCCCGCCACCGAACTGGTCTGCGCAATGTCGCCAACGATCGTGAACGATTTGAGCGGGCACCGGCGGACCAGGAGACGCCACTGCATAGGCGACAACTCCTGTGCCTCATCCACCACAATGTGGCCAAACGCCCAGGTCCTGTCACTGGTGGCGCGCTCCGCAGCCGTCTGGCGGGTCTCGCGCTCCTGGTTCTGGTCCATCAGTTCTTCGGCCGTCATCAACACGTTGTAGCCGGCCTCTTCCATGTTGACCAAGGTCTGCTTGGCGTTGGCGAGGTCGCGGGCGCGATCGTTCTCCTGCTGCGCAAGGCTGCGGCCGGCCGCAGGATCAAGTTCGCCCAGGAGCTCGGCAGCCTCATCCAGCAGCGGCACGTCGGACTCGGTCCACGGCGCATCCACGGGGCGGGCCAGCAGGGCCCGTTCCGCCGGCGTCAAACGGGGGGTGCAAGCCTCGAGGATTGCAGGCTTGCTGAACAGTTCAGCAATGAGCTTGGTGGGCGTCATCGGCATCCAGCACAGGTTCAAGGCAATCCGGACATCCTTGGCGCTGCGGACATCTTCGGCCAGATAGGAACGGTCGGCGTTGTTGCCCAGGCTGCCTGCTTCAACAATCTCGGTGAGCTGTTCAGTGAGTTCACGCAGCAGGATTTTGACAAACGTGAGCCTGGCCTCGTTGTGCGGCTTGCCGGTGGAACGTGCGCGCTCCCGGGCCCGGCGCACCTGGCGCGGAGTGAGGACCAGGCGCCGGCCGTCGACTTCGAGGATCCGGTCCTGAGCCGGCGTGCGTTGCCGGTTGGCCACGGCATTTGCCACGACCTCGGCCATGTCCAGCCGGCCCTTGAGGGCAGCTACTGCACCCTCAGGCTCCGGGACGGCCTGGATCCCGGGCATCAGTCGGCCCAGGCTGGCCATCACTACACCGGTCTCGCCAAGGGAGGGAAGAACCCTCTCGATGTACTTCATAAACGACGACGACGGCCCCACCAGCAGCACGCCGGCGGTCTTCAGCCGTTCCCGGTGCGTGTAGAGCAGGTAGGCGGCACGGTGCAGCGCAACGGCAGTCTTGCCGGTACCGGGGCCGCCCTGGACCACAAGGGCACCGGAAATAGACGACCGGATAATCCGGTCCTGTTCGGACTGGATCGTGCCGACGATGTCCGACATCCGCCCGGTGCGCTTGGAGTTCAGGGCTGCGAGCAGGGCGCCCTCGCCCTGGAGGGAATCGGCATCGGAAAGCATGTCCGGATCCAGGACGTCGTCCTCAATCGCCTTCACTTCGCGGCCCTGCAGGATCAGGTGCCGGCGACGGCGGACACCCTGCCTGTCGAAAGCGGTGGCCTGATAGAAGTGCCCGGCTTCGGGCGCGCGCCAGTCCACCATCAGCCGTTGCAGGTCTTCGGTGGTCAGGCCGATCCGGCCAATGTACTGGGCTTCACCCGAGTCCAGGTCCAGGCGGCCAAAAACCAGGCGGTCGTCGACGGCGTCAAGCTGGGCCAGGCGGTCCTCGTACAGTGCCGCGAAGGCGTCACGTTCCGAAACGTTCTGCATGGTGCCCACACCGCCTGCGCGCCGCACGGTGGCCAGTTGGTCGCGCTTTTCGGCGCGCAACTCATCAAGCCGGGCATATAAACCGGCAACGTAGGTCCGTTCGTGGACCAAATCAGCGTCGAGCATTGAGGCGTTCCCCTATCGCAAAATACGGACCGTCCATTCTACAGCCATTTTGATTAACGCGGCGGAAACAGCGCCGTTTGCCCGGGCGGGCGAAGACGGCCTGCACGGGTGTCACCGAACTGGCCGCGGTTTGGCGGCCTTGTACCGGGAAACCGAGGGGTCACCGGGCAGCCAGAACCGCCAGGGATAGTTGGCCGTGCCGCCATGGCCCGCAACACCCACCCTCGGTCCGGAACCGATCTCGACGGCCGGCTCCGGCGGAAGCACCAGCTCAAAAGGGTGCGCCAAGGCATCCCGGCCGCTGTCCGCCGTCGTTAGCCCCAGTACGGTGGCCAGACGGGCCGGACCGCTGGCAAGGTCTGAATCGCGCTTCGAGACCGGCCGCCGGGCACGCGCCAGCTCCAGGCCATCCACCACACTTCCCGCGCGGAGAAGCACTCCCGACGCGGTGCCAGCCGGACCGCAGACGATGTTGGCGCAGTAGTGCATCCCATAGGTGAAATAGACGTACAGATGCCCGGGCGGGCCAAACATCGGAGTATTCCTCGGCGTCTGGCCACGGTAGGTATGGGACCCCGGGTCCGGAAATTCGGAATCGTGCGGGCCCAGGTAGGCTTCCACCTCCGACAACCGGATTGACACCGTTCCCGCGTGATCGTGATGGGTCAGGACGGCGCCCAAGAGCCGGGTGGCTACTACCCGCGCATCGTCCGCCAACAGTTCCCGGATCATCTCAGGACTGGCCGGCTGAACATTCGAATCGCTCATCCTCCGACTCTAACTGGAGCCGCAATACCGATTGCAAGCCCGCCACGGCCGTGTCCGATTTCCGCTAGCCCGGCCGCTGGATGGCTGGCAGGATGGAACCCATGGACTTCTGGCAGCGCTATCGGGCAATCGACACCCGGGACACCCGGTTTGATGGGCAGTTCTTTACTGCCGTCCGCAGCACGGGCATTTACTGCCGCCCGTCCTGTCCGGCCAGGACGCCGCAAGCCGCCAACGTCACCTTCTACGAAACCTCCGCGGCTGCCCACGAGGCCGGCTATCGCGCCTGCAAACGCTGCCTTCCGGAGGCCGTTCCCGGAACGCCGGCCTGGAACGTCCGGCAGGACATTGCCGGCCGCGCCATGCGCCTGATCAACGACGGCGTCATCAACCGTGATGGCGTTGAAGGCCTCGCCGCGCGGCTCGGCTATTCCGCCCGGCAGCTGAACCGGATCCTTGGCCAGGAGCTGGGCGCCGGCCCGCTGTCCCTGGCAAGGGCCAGCCGCGCGCAGACCGCCCGCACGCTCCTGGTGTCCACGTCCATGAAGATCGTGGACGTCGCCTTCGCAGCCGGATTCAGCAGCGTGCGGCAGTTCAACGAGACGATCGGCGAGGTGTTCGCCATGACGCCCACAGCACTTCGGGCCACGGCACGCCACCATCAGCCTGTCCCGGCTACGGCCGCCACCGCGCTCACCCTTAACCTGCCCGTCCGCGAGCCGTTTGACCCCGGGGTGTTCAGTTTCCTGGCCGTCCGGGCGATTCCGGGCATCGAGTCGGGACATGACACAAGCTATGCCCGGACGCTGCGGCTTCCGCACGGCGATGCCGCCTTCCACGTGGAGTACGACGGCGGCAGGCGGCCAGGTGCCCCCGCCAAGCTGACGCTGACGGTGGACGCAGTGGACCTTCGCGACCTGTCGGCACTCCTCAGCAGGGTCAGGAGGCTTTTTGACCTCGACGCCGATCCGCTGGCAGTTGATGCCGTCCTGACCGTGGACCCACGGCTTGCGGCCTCTGTCGCAGCGTTTCCGGGCATCCGGATGCCCGGGGCCGTGGATCCCCAGGAACTCCTGGTCCGGGCAATGATCGGACAGCAGATTACCGTCGCTGCAGCCCGGACAGCCCTGACGGAACTCGCCGGAATCGGCAGCGCCAGCGGCGCGCCGGCGGAAGGGCTGGCGCGGTTGTTTCCCACGGCCGCGGAGATCGCCGCCCATGGCCGCAGCTGCCTTCGCGGTCCACAACGGCGGATCGACTCCCTTATTACCGCCGCCGAACGCATGGCCTCCGGCGAACTGGACTTCGGCTACGGCGATGATCTTCCGGGGCTGCGGGACAAGCTCCTGCCGCTACCCGGCGTCGGGCCCTGGACGGTGGGCTATGCGGCAATGCGCATACTTGGTTCCCCCGACGTTTTTCTGGCCAATGACGCCGCCGTCCGCAACGGTGTGCGGAACCTGGCAGCAAGCGCCGGAACCAGTGGAACGCTACTCGCTTCGGATTTCCTTGAAGTCAGCCCCTGGCGCTCCTACGCCACCATGCACCTGTGGCGCGCCGCGCTAAAGACCTCAACCATGAAAGTGACACCATGACCGCACAGCTCCTCACCATGAACACCACCGACGGACCCTTCACGATTATTGCCGTTGACGGCTCCGTGCTCTCCTCCGGTTGGACCGCCGATCCTGAAGACCTGATGGGGCAGATCCACGCCAGCCTGCTCCCGGCGGAGCTGACGTCCGTCAACTCGCTGGGAACCATCTCCGATGCCGTGGAGGCGTTCTACGCAGGGGATCCCAGCCCCGCCATGCAGGTTCCCGTCCTGCAGAAGTCCGGCCCGTTCCGTAGCCACGCCTGGGACATCCTGCGGACGGTCAGGCCCGGGAAGCCCGTAACGTACACCGAGTACGCGGCACTGGCCGGCAACGCCAAAGCCGTCCGGGCAGCCGCCAGTGCGTGTGCCTTCAACGCGGCGGCCCTGTTTGTGCCCTGCCACCGGGTGGTACGCACCGACGGCACGCTGGGCGGTTTCCGCTGGGGGCTGGCCGTCAAGGAAAGCCTGTTGGCACGTGAAGCGGCCTGACTCCGGTCTATCTAACGCGTGGCCGGTGTTCCAGCCGGCCAAGGCAACAGGTCCGGGAGGTCTGCTCCATCTGCCGCTGCTTCGGCTCGGAGGCTGCCAAGAGTGGGTTCGCGGCCAGCCAGCCATGCCGCAATGTCCGTGATCATGCCGTTCACCACTGTGGTGCGGGCTCCCCCGCCAATACTGAGCGGCGGAAGGCCCAACGGCTGCAGGACAACCTTGTCCTCAGGACGGATCCGGGCAGCAAGGAACTCGAACAGATGCTCGCAGAACGGCCGGCTCCAGGTCTCCGGGCCCCGGCCAGTGGCAAGGTCGGACGTATGGATGGTGAGTTCGCGCCACAGTGCCAGCCCACCGTCCAGGACCACCCCGCCACGGTAGGCGATCGGCGCGTGCCAACCAGTCCGGGTGCCTTCGGAGCCATCCCCGGAGCCACCCTGGGCGGCGGATGCGTCCGGAAGGGAATCAAAAGCCGTTATAGCCCTGTCCAGCGCCGTCCGCAGGTCTTCCAGATGCTGGGCCGCAGGATGGCCGGCGGCCAGTTCGATGGCCTTGGTCCGGCCTTCATAACCGCCGTCGTACAACTCGATCGTTTCGCCCCTCGCGGCGTATTCGAGCTGCCTGGCCATTGCATTGCAGATGCCGGCAAGGTGGGCAAGGACGTGGCCGCGGGTCCAGTCCGGCAGGGCCGAAGGAGCGGAGACATCCTCATCACCGAGCTTCGCAGCGGTGGAGGCAGCAACATCGGCCGCTTTGTGCAGTTCGGCAAGCAGCGCATCCGGCGCAAGGGAAGTCATGGCGCTCATCCTAGCGGGGACTTGTGTCTCGGGTCCCGAGTTTCGCTCCCCACCCGCTCAACCACCGGTCGACCAATGATGGCGAATGTGTTGCCGGTCGTGGCGCGCCTGCCAGAACTCGATTTCTTCTGCCCGGATTGCGTAAAGCTGCCACTCCGGATTCGGGCTACCGTCAGCTGTGGGCCGCTCCTGCCAGTCAGCCTCGGAGGCCTCCGGCGAAAGCGCAGTAACCGGTCCGGCGACCCGGACCTGGCGGCCTTGGGTGGGCCAATAGAAATTCAAGGCAGCATGGGAATTCCCTGCCAGTTCCCGGCCCTTTCGGGAGGAGCGTGACGTGGCGAAGTGCCAGCCGTCGTCGTCAATGTTTTTCAGGATCAGCATCCGCGACGAGGCCCGGCCAGCACTGTCCGCCGTGGCAAGGCTGCAGGCATGGGGCTGCAGCTCGCCGGCAGCAAGGGCCTGGTCAAGCCACTGCATAAAGAGCTCCACAGGATCCGCCGGGGCCAATGCCGGATCGAATTCCGGCAGATCCGGCGGGAAATCGGGCAAGGCGCGCAGGTACCGGCGGAACGAATCACTCATGGCGCCATGCTAGCGGGGAGTCTCTGCCGTAGACACCCGACGCTCTCTCAGTTAATGCGCAAATACCGGCGATGCTCTCTCACTTTCCTGAAGAAAGTGAGAGAGCGTCGGCCAAAAAGCAGCATCAAGTGAGAGAGCGTCCTACCCGGCGTAGCCGCGTACTGCTGCCAGTTCCGCCTCGAGGACGGCAAGCTGGCGTTCGACGGCGGACGGTGCGGTGCCGCCCTGGGAATTGCGGCTGTTGAGTGAGCCTTCCGTGGACAGGACGGTGCGGACCTCCGGGGTGAGGTGCTCCGAGATGGCTGCATACTCCTCGTCCGTCAGGTCCCACAACTCCACGCCGCGGCTTTCGGCCTGCTTGACGGCCGCGCCGGAGAGTTCGTGGGCTTCACGGAACGGCACACCCTGGCGGACCAGCCATTCGGCAATGTCCGTTGCCAGTGCGAAGCCCTGCGGGGCCAGGGATTCCATGCGTTCGGTGTTGAACGTGAGGGTGGCGATCATGCCGGACACGGCCGGAAGCAGCAGCTCCAGGGTGTCGGCGGCGTCGAAGACTGGTTCTTTGTCCTCCTGCAGGTCGCGGTTGTACGCGAGCGGCAGTCCCTTAAGCGTGGCCAACAGCCCCGTCAGGTTGCCGATAAGACGGCCGGCCTTGCCACGGGCCAACTCGGCAACATCCGGGTTCTTCTTCTGCGGCATGATCGAGGATCCCGTGGAGTACGAATCGTGCAGCGTCACGAAGGAGAACTCTTTAGTGGCCCAGAAGATGACTTCCTCTGAAATCCGGGAGAGGTCCACACCGATCATGGCGCACACCCATCCAAACTCGGCAAAGACATCGCGGGAGGCGGTGCCGTCGATCGAGTTGTGCGAGGCGGAGAAGAAACCAAGATCAGCGGCTACCGCTTCAGGGTCCAGGCCCAGCGAAGATCCGGCAAGCGCACCCGAACCATAAGGCGAAACCCCCGCCCGCTTGTCCCAGTCGTGGAGCCGCTGCACGTCGCGCAGCAATGCCCAGGCGTGGGCCAGCAGGTGGTGGCTGAGCAGGACCGGCTGGGCGTGCTGCAGGTGCGTCCGGCCCGGCATTGCGACACCGTGGTGGGCCTTCGCCTGTGCAACCAGCGCGTCCACCGTGGCCAGCACCCCCTGGGCGACAATGCGGGCATGGTCGCGCAGGAACATGCGGCCCAGCGTGGCCACCTGGTCATTGCGGGACCGGCCTGCGCGGAGCTTGCCGCCCAGCTGGGCGCCTGCCCGCTCAATCAATCCACGTTCCAGCGAACCGTGCACGTCCTCGTCCGACTCGGCCGGAAGGTACGCGCCGGAGGCAACGTCATCGTCCAGCTGGGTCAGCGCCGCGAGCATGCCATCAAGCTCGGCGTCGTCCAGCAGGCCGGCCTTGTGCAGCACCCGGGCGTGGGCCTTGGAGCCGGCAATGTCGTAGCGGGCCAGCCGCCAGTCGAAGTGCGTGGACTTGCTCAGTGCCGCCAGTGCATCCGCGGGGCCGCCGGCAAAGCGGCCGCCCCACAGTGCACCGGTATTGGTTGCTTCCGACTTTTCGGTTTCGACAGGCTCAACCACCGGTGCTTACTTTCCTGCGACGCGGATGTCGCGGCCGGAGGCAACCTTGGCGGACATACCCCAGAGCTCGATGAAGCCCTTGGCCATGGACTGGTCGAAGGTATCGCCGGTGTCGTAGGTGGCGAGGTCGAAGTCGTACAGCGAGGTGTCCGAGCGGCGGCCGTTGACGATCGCCTGGCCACCGTGCAGCACCATCCGGATGTCGCCGGAGACGTACTTCTGGGTGTCCTCGATGAAGGCGTCCAGCGAACGCTTCAGCGGCGAGAACCACTGGCCGTCGTAGACCAGCTCGGCCCAGCGCTGGCCAACGGTGGCCTTGAACCGGGCCTGCTCGCGCTCGATGGTGATGTCTTCGAGGTGCTTGTGTGCGGTGATCAGTGCCATGGCACCCGGAGCTTCGTAGATCTCGCGGGACTTGATGCCTACCAGGCGGTCTTCGACAACGTCGATGCGGCCCACGCCCTGGGCGCCGGCGCGGCGGTTCAGTTCCTTGATGGCCTGCAGCGGGGTGACCCGGACGCCGTCGATCGCTACCGGTACACCTGCTTCGAAGGAGATGGTGACCTCATCCGGTGCCGGCGGGAACTCCGGGGTGGCGGTGTAGTCGTAGATGTCCTTGGTGGGGGCGTTCCAGATGTCTTCGAGGTAGCCGGTTTCGACGGCGCGTCCCCAGACGTTCTGGTCGATCGAGTAGGGGTTCTTCTTGGTGGTCTCGATGGGCAGTCCCTTTTCCTCGGCGAAGGCGATGGCCTTGTCGCGGGTCAGGGCGAGGTCGCGGACCGGCGCGATGCACTTCAGGTCCGGGCCCAGGGTCTGGATGCCCACCTCGAAGCGGACCTGGTCGTTGCCCTTGCCGGTGCAGCCGTGGGCAACGGTGGTGGCGCCGAATTCGCGGGCTGCCTTCACCAGGTGCTTGACGATTACCGGGCGGGAGATGGCGGACACCAGCGGGTAGTGGCCCTGGTACAGGGCGTTGGCCTTCAGCGTGGGGACGCAGTACTCGTTGGCGAACTCGTCGGAGGCGTCAGCCACGTAGGCTTCGACGGCGCCGCAGCCCAGGGCGCGCTGGCGGATGGTCTCCAGCGACTCTCCACCCTGCCCGACGTCTACCGCCACGGCGATGACCTCGGCGCCGGTGGCTTCACCAATCCAGCCAATTGCTACGGAAGTATCCAGGCCACCGGAGTAGGCCAGAACAATACGTTCAGTCACGTCAAATGCTCCTTGTTTTTGTTGATGTATATCTCGTCTGAAAAGTCTTAGGAAAGCCTGCCACAACGGCCGGCGTTTATCCCGTGCCGGCCTCTTCGGCCAGTTGCAGGAACCGGGCGGCGAGGTCCGCACCGCCTGTCGGATCCCGGGAAACCAGCAGCACGGTGTCGTCCCCGGCAATGGTGCCCAGGATGGAAGGCATCACCGAATGGTCGATCGCCAGGGCCAGGAAGTTCGCTGCCCCCGGCGGCGTGCGAAGCACCGCGATGTTGGCCGATGCCTCGGCCGTGACCAGCAGTTCCCCGCACAACCGGGACAGCCTGGCGTCCAGGATCTCCTGGCTCACACCGCTTTTGGCTGCCCTTTCTCCGCCCTCACCCGGTACCGCGTACACAAGGACGCCTTCCTTGCCACGCACCCGGACCGCACCCAGTTCCACGAGGTCACGGGACAATGTGGCCTGGGTGACCTGGACGCCGTCGTCCGCCAACAGCGCCGCGAGCTCCGCCTGGGAGCGCACGGATTCGCCGGTGAGGATGGCGATGATCCGCGCCTGGCGGGCTGTTTTGGTGGCCGGGCTGGCACCCGGAGACGCCGGCTGGGCGGACATTATCTGCCTGTCCCGCCGGCAGTTGCAGCAACAGGCGCAAGACCTTCAACCACGGCAAGTCCGGACTGATGCATCAGCCACGCCATCAGTGCCTTCTGGGCGTGCAGACGGTTTTCGGCCTCGTCCCACACGATGGACTGCGGACCGTCGATCACGCCTGCGGAAATCTCGTAACCGCGGTAGGCCGGAAGGCAGTGCAGCACGACGGCGTCATCCGCCGCGTGTGCCATCGCGGACTCATCGACGGAGTACTCCCGGAAAAGCTGCAGCCGGGCTTCCTTCTCGGCTTCCTGTCCCATGGATACCCAGGTGTCGGTGGCAACAACATCGGCACCCTTGAGTGCTTCGGCGGCGTCGGTGGTGATCAGGACGGAGCCCCCGGTCAGGGCGGCCCGCTCTTCCGCTGCGGCTACAATTTCCGCGGCGGGCAGGTAGCCCTCTGGACCGGCGATCCGCACGTGCATGCCGGCGGTGACGCCGGCCAGCAGGTAGGAGTTGGCCATGTTGTTGGCGGCATCGCCCAGGTAGCTCATGGTGAGCCCCTGGAGGGAACCCTTGTGCTCCTTGACCGCTAGCAGGTCTGCCAGGAGCTGGCATGGGTGGTAGTCGTCGCACAGGGCGTTGATGACCGGCACTCTGGAGTTTTCCGCCATGGCGACGAGGCCGGAGTGCGCCCCGGTCCGCCAGACGATGGTGGATACCATGCGCTCCAGGACCTTCGCGGTGTCCTCCACGGATTCCTTGTGGCCAATCTGGGATTCGCCGGGGTTGATGATCAGGGCACTGCCGCCCATGTCCGCAACACCGGTGGCGAAGGAAACGCGCGTGCGGGTCGAGGTTTTGTCAAAGATGACGGCAACGGTTTTGCGGCCGCTGCCCTCCGCCGCATAGGGCTGTACGCTGTACGGCGCGGCCTTCATACGGAGGGCGAGGTCCAGGACTTCCGCCTGCTCGCCGGGGGTGAGGTCGGTGTCCTTGAGGAAGTGCCGGACTGTTGTGCTCACTGGGAATCCTTTGCGTTTTGGAGGATTGCCGGGAATGCGGCAAGAAAGGTGTTGGCCTGGTCAGCCGTGAGGATCAGCGGGGGCGCCAGCCGAATGGTGCGCGGTCCGGGCGCATTGAAGATGAAGCCTGCGGCGAGGCCGGCCATTACCGCAGCAGGGGCGACGTCGGCATCCAGGTCGAACCCGATCAGCAGGCCCTCCCCGCGGACTTCCGTCACGCCGTCGAGCGCGGCAAGGCCGGAGCGCAGGTGCTCCCCCACCTCAAGGGCGTTCTGCAGCACCTGCTGGGTCTCCAACACGTGCAGGGTGGCCAGCGCGGCTGCGGTGGCCACCGGGTTTCCACCGAAGGTGGTTCCGTGCTGTCCGGCAGCCAGTAACTGCGACGTGGAATCACCGAACGTGATCATGGCGCCGATCGGGAAACCGCCGCCCAGGCCCTTCGCGAGGGTGACGGCATCCGGAACAATCCCGGCGGTGGAACTGGCCAGCCAGTGGCCCGTACGGCCCATCCCGGTCTGGACCTCGTCCAGGATGAGGAGGGCGCCGGCGTCGGAAGTGATCCGGCGGGCAGCCTGCAGGTACTCCGGAGAGAGCGGGCGGACCCCGGCCTCGCCCTGGATGGGTTCCAGGAAGACGGCGGCAACAGAACTGTCGACGGCGGCACTCAGGGCTTCGATGTCACCGAACGGAATGTGCGTGACACCGCCCGGCAGGGGTGCAAACGGCGCCCGGTAGGCTTCCTTCGCAGTCAGCGCCAGTGCGCCCATGGTCCGGCCGTGGAAGGCACCCTCCAGCGCGATGATCCGCGTGCGTGGTCCCTCCGGTCCGCTGGCGTTCCGGCGCGCCAGTTTAAAGGCGGCCTCGTTGGCTTCGGTACCCGAGTTGGTGAAGAAGACCTTGGAGCCGGCCGGGGCACCGGTCACCTTAAGGAGCTTCTCCGCCAACGCCACCTGCGTGGGGCTGGTAAAGAAGTTGGAGACGTGGCCCAGGGTTGCCAGCTGGCTGGAAATCACCGAGGTCACAAAGGGGTGGGCATGGCCCAGGGCGTTGACGGCGATGCCACCCAGAAGGTCAAGGTATTCGTGTCCGTCAGCATCCCAGACCACACACCCGGAACCCCGGACCAGGACACGCTGTGGCGTACCGAAGACGCCCATCAGCGACGACGAATAGCGGATGAGCCAATCGGCGCCCGTTGGCCGGCCTTCGGTGGTCTCTGGTGATCGACCCTGTCGAGATCCGTGGGTTTCGACAAGCTCAACCAGCGGTGTCTCGGTTTCGTCAAGCTCGGCTTCGACAAGCTCAACCACCGGTGTCTCGGCTTCGACAAGCTCAGTTTCGACAAGCTCAACCGCCGGATCGTTGTTCTTGGTCATGCTGTCACGTCCTCATCCGGGATGACCTGGGTACCAATTCCCGCCGTCGTGAATGTTTCCAGGAGCATGGAATGAGCCAGCCTGCCATCGACGATGTGCGCCCGCTCAACACCGCCCTGGACAGCCTTCAGGCACGCGTCCATCTTGGGGATCATGCCCGATTCCAGGGACGGCAGCAGGTCCTTGAGGTCTGACGCGGAGATGGACGAGATCAGCGAGGACCTGTCCGGCCAGTTGGCGAAGAGGCCTTCGACGTCGGTCAGGATCACCAGTTTGGATGCGCCCAGCGCTTCAGCCAGGGCAGCTGCGGCGGTATCGGCATTCACGTTGAGTACCTGGCCGGTGGTCTGGTGGTTGCCGTCAGCGTTGTCCGCACCCCCTACAATTTCAGGCGCAACTGTGGAAATCACTGGAATCCGGCCTGCGGCCAGGAGGTCCATGATGCCGTCCGGGTTAACGCCCACGACCTCGCCCACCAGGCCCAGGTCCACTTCCTCGCCGTCGATGACGGTGCCGGTACGGACGGCGCGGAGCAGGCCGCCGTCCTCACCGGACATTCCCACCGCGTAGGGGCCGTGCGAGTTGATGAGCCCCACCAGTTCACGGCCAACCTGGCCGGTCAGTACCATGCGGACCACGTCCATGGCTTCAGGGGTGGTGACCCGGAGGCCGCCCTTGAACTCGGACTGGATATCCAACCGGCTGAGCATCGCGTTGATCTGGGGACCGCCGCCGTGCACCACCACCGGGTGGATTCCCACGTGGTGCAGAAAAACGATGTCCTCGGCGAAGGCGCGGCGGAGGTCGTCGTTGACCATGGCGTTGCCGCCGTACTTGATCACCATGGTGGTGCCGGCGAAGCGCTGGATCCAGGGCAGCGCCTCGATCAGCGTTGCCGCTTTGGCCTGCGCATCACGCATGGAGGTGTTTTCACGGGTCTGGGCGTTCATGGGGTCTCTTCCGGATGGTCCAGGGCGGCTAGCTTGAGTACGCGCTGTTCTCGTGGACGTAGTCGTGCGTGAGGTCATTGGTCCAGATGGTTGCCTCGGCATCGCCGGCCTGCAGGTCAATGTCCACATGGACTTCACGGGGTTCGAGGTCAACCAGCGAGCGGTCATCACCGATGCTGCCGTTGCGGCAGATCTGGACGCCGTTCATGGCAACATTCAGCTGGTCCGGATCGAAGACGGCGTCGGTGGTACCTACTGCGGACAGGACGCGGCCCCAGTTGGGATCCTTGCCGAAAATGGCGGCCTTGAAGAGGTTGGAGCGGGCCACTGCACGGCTCACGATCTCGGCATCGGCCTCGCTGGCGGCGTTGAAGGTGCGAATGGCGATGTCGTGGCTGGCGCCCTCGGCGTCGCCGATCAGCTTCCTCGCCAGCTCGGCGCACACGGCCGTGAGGCCTTCGCCGAGCTCATCAGCGGACGGGACGGCGCCGGATGCCCCGGAGGCCATCAGCACCACGGTGTCGTTGGTGGACATGCAGCCATCGGAGTCCGCCCGGCCGAAGGTTACCCGCGTCGCGTCCCTGAGGACGACGTCGAGCAGTTCCGGGGCAACGTCCGCATCCGTGGTGAGGACCACCAGCATGGTGGCCAGCCCGGGCGCCAACATGCCCGCTCCCTTGGCAATACCGCCGATGGTGAACTCGGTGCCGTTGGAATCCGTGCCGATGAAAAGCGCCGCCTTGGGCACCGTATCCGTGGTCATGATCGCAGAGGCAGCGGCAGCACCGCCGTCGACACTTAATTCGGAGGCCGCGGCTTCCACTCCCGGAAGGATCTTGTCCATGGGCAGCTGCTCACCGATCAGGCCGGTGGAACATACCAGGACATCGGTAGCCGAGACACCCAGCACTTCTGCGGTTTTCTCAGCCGTGGCATGGGTGTTCTGGAAACCCTGGGGCCCGGTGCAGGCATTGGCGCCGCCGGAGTTCAGGATGACCGCATCAACACGCCCATCGGAGACAACCTGGCGGGACCAGTGCACGGGGGCCGCAGCCACGCGGTTGGTGGTGAAAACGGCGGCGGCGGCCTTGCTGGGGCCATCGTTGACGATCAGGGCAAGGTCCGGCTTGCCGGAGGCCTTCAGGCCGGCTGTAATTCCGGAGGCCCGGAATCCCTGGGGGGCGGTAACGGTCACGGGGCTACTCCCTGGAGGTTAAGGCCGGCCGTCTCCGGAAGGCCGAGCGCAATATTCATGGACTGGACGGCCCCGCCGGCGGTGCCCTTGGTGAGGTTGTCGATGACGCAGGTGACGATGACCCGGCCGGTGTGCTGATCGTATGCCAGCTGCATCACCGCATGGTTGGATCCTTGGACCGACTTGGTGGCCGGCCACTGTCCTTCCGGCAGGAGATGGACGAACGGTTCGTCGTCGTACGCGTCGGCCCAGGCCTGGCGCAACTGCTCAGCGCTGGTGCCGGCCTTTACCTTCGCCGTCGCGGTGGTAAGGATGCCGCGGCTCATGGGGGCAAGTGTGGGAGTGAAGGAAACGGTGACCTGCTCCCCGGCAGCCAGCGACAGGCCCTGCTCGATTTCCGGCGTGTGGCGATGCCCGCCACCCACGCCGTAGGGGTTCATGGAGCCCATGACCTCGGAGCCGATCAGGTTGACTTTGGCCGCCTTGCCTGCGCCGGAGGTGCCGGAGGCCGAAACAATCACGACGTCGGCCGGTTCCAGCAGTCCGGCAGCGAACCCTGGAGTCAGGGCCAGGAGGGAGGACGTGGGGTAGCAGCCCGGCACCGCGATCCTGCGGGCGTTCCGGAGCTTCTCCCGGTGTCCCGGCAGTTCAGGGAGGCCATACGGCCAGCTGCCGGCATGCGCGGAACCGTAGAACTTTTCCCACGCCATGGGATCCGTCAGGCGGTGGTCCGCGCCGGCGTCGATGACCAGTGTGCCTTCCGGCAACTGTGCAGCGAGCGCAGCCGATGCCCCGTGCGGGAGCGCCAGGAAGACGACGTCGTGTCCCGAAAGGTTCTCAACCGTGGTCTCTTCGAGGATCCGGTTGGCCAGGGAGTGCAGGTGCGGCTGAACTTCACCCAGCCGGGATCCGGCGCTGCTGTGGGCCGTAATGGCGCCAATGCTCACGTCTGGATGGCCGGCAAGAAGACGCAGGACCTCCCCGCCGGCATAACCGCTGGCACCGGAGACGGCAACTGAAATAGTCATGGGCACCACTGTACAGCAAGAATATTCACGAGTCCCGATATTTATGCACTCGGCCACGTCGGGGCGTTGCCTGCCTGGCGATGGAACAGCCACTCCATATGATGGCTTACGGGTCCGGGTGGGGAAAGTCCCGGCCGGAGAAGGAGAATTCCATGACTCATGCAATTATTGCCCGCCATCCCGGCGGCCCGGAAGTCCTCGAGTACGCGTCAGTAGAACCACCGGTACCGGGTCCGCGCCAGCTGCTGGTCAAGGTGGGCGCAGTTGGCGTGAACTTCATCGATACGTACAAGCGCAGCGGCGCCTACAAAGTGGATTACCCGTTCACCCCGGGCTCCGAGATGGCCGGCACCGTGGAAGCCGTGGGCGACGGAGTTACGGGTGTTGCCGTCGGAGACCGCGTCGCCACAGCGGAAGGCGACGCCTGTTACGCCGGCTACGCACTCCTGGATGAGGACAAGGCGCTCCCGGTTCCGGACGGACTCGACGACCGCAGCGCCGCGGCCCTTCCGCTGCAGGGCATGACCGCCCATTACCTGATGAACTCCACTTTCCGGGTGGAGCCTGGCCAGACCGTCCTGGTTCACGCCGGTGCCGGCGGTGTGGGGCTGCTGCTGACCCAACTGCTCAAATCGCGAGGCGCCCGCGTGATCACCACGGTATCGACGGATGAAAAAGAAGCCCTGTCCCGCGAAGCCGGCGCCGACCACGTACTCCGCTACGAGGGCTTTACGGCCCAGGCCAGGGAACTGACCAACGGGACGGGCGTGGACGCGGTGTTTGACGGCGTCGGCAAGTCCACCTTTGACGGCTCCCTGGCCAGCCTCCGCATCCGCGGCACCCTGGTGCTTTTTGGTGCCGCTTCCGGACCCGTTCCACCCCTGGATCCGCAGCGGCTGAACGCTGCCGGCGGGATATATCTCACCAGGCCTGCCCTGGGCCACTATCTGCTCAACTCCACGGAACGGCGCTGGCGCTCAAAGGAGATTTTCGACGCCGCAGCGGACGGCAGCCTCAAGATCCGGATCGGTGGCGAATATCCGCTGTCCGCTGCAGCTGAGGCGCATACGGCATTGGAAGGCCGGCAGACCACTGGAAAACTGATCCTGATTCCGTGAAATGCCAACCCAAAAAGACACCAAGGATTAACTCCACCGGAACGGACAGCGGCCATCTGGCAAACTTCGACATCTTCTGTTCATGTCTGACCGGGACACTTTCCCTGTGATTGAGAACCCCGCCGATACGTTCGCTTCCGGACCTGAGGTCCACCTGCCGCAGTTGCCTGGCGGAAGCAAGGCCCCACCGGTGCGCACTCTGCTGGACATCCTGGAAGAGACTGCCTCGATGAATCCCGAGGCATCCGCGCTGGATGACGGCACGGCCTCGCTGAGCTACAGCCAGCTGCTGGCTGAAGTCCGCGCCATGGGCAGGCGGCTTCACCTGGCTGGCCTCGGCGCCGGAGACAAGATCGGCGTGCGCGTACCGTCGGGCACCAACGAGCTCTACATCGCGATCCTGGCCGTCCTGTTGATTGGCGCGGCCTACGTCCCTGTGGATGCCGACGACCCCGAAGAACGTGCGCGGCTGGTGTTCGGCGAAGCAAAGGTGGCTGCGGTCATCGGTGCGAAGTCGACGATCGACGTGGCAGTTGAACGCCCGCAGCCGTTCCCTGCACCGCGCAAGGCAACGCCCGACGACGATGCCTGGGTGATCTTCACCTCCGGCTCCACCGGGACGCCAAAGGGTGTTGCGGTCCAGCACCGCTCCGCCGCTGCGTTCGTTGATGCCGAAGCCCGGATCTTCCTCGCTTCGGATCCGCTGGGGCCGCAGGACCGCGTGCTGGCCGGCCTCTCGGTGGCTTTCGACGCGTCCTGTGAGGAAATGTGGCTGGCTTGGCGCCACGGCGCCTGCCTGGTCCCCGCGCCGCGCGCCTTGGTGCGTACCGGAATGGACCTGGGACCGTGGCTCATCAACCACGGCATCAGCGTGGTATCAACGGTGCCGACCCTGGCCGCATTGTGGCCGGCGGAGTCGCTGGAGAACGTCCGGCTCCTCATTTTCGGCGGTGAAGCCTTCCCGCCGGAATTGGCAGAGCGCCTTGCCGTCGAGGGCCGCGAGGTCTGGAACACCTACGGCCCTACCGAGGCAACGGTCGTGGCCTGCGCCGCACCGCTGGGTGGCCAGGGTCCCGTACGGATCGGTCTGCCGTTGGACGGCTGGGACCTGGCAGTCGTTGACGGCGACGGCGTACCCGTTGCCGAGGGTGCCATCGGTGAACTGATCATCGGCGGCGTGGGCCTTGCCCGCTATCTGGATCCAGTAAAGGACGCAGAGAAGTACGCTCCGATGCCCTCACTTGGCTGGGAGCGTGCTTATAGGTCTGGTGACCTGGTCCGTTTCGAAGCCGAAGGCCTGATCTTTATGGGCCGGGCCGACGAACAGGTGAAACTGGGTGGCCGGCGGATCGAGCTGGGCGAGATCGACGCCGCCCTGCAGGCATTGCCGGATGTCGCCGGAGCTGCAGCGGCCGTCCAGACTACTGCCGCCGGCAACCAGATCCTGGTGGGTTACCTGGCCCCGGCCGGTACGGCCGTACTGGACCTCACCGAAGCCCGCAGCCTTTTGTCCAACAGCCTGCCGGCGCCGCTGATCCCGCTCCTGGCTGTGGTGGACTCCCTGCCCACTAAAACCAGCGGCAAGGTGGACCGCCATGCCCTCCCCTGGCCGCTTGCCGGTGCCGCCGCAGCGGATGCCGATGCGGCACCGCTGAACCTGCAGGAGGACGCCCACTGGATCGTTGAGCAGTGGTCCAATGTGCTGGGGAGCCCGGTAACCTCCCTCGACGCCGACTTCTTCGCCTACGGAGGCGGCTCGCTGGCCGCGGCCCAGCTGGTGTCGGCCCTACGTGTGCGTTATCCCAGCATCACTGTGGCCGAGATCTACGCGACGCCCCGGGTGGGCGCCCTGATCGATACCGCCCGGTTGTCCCTGCCCGACGGCGTCGTCGCAGCACCCGCCGCCCAGCGGACTGTGCGCCCCACAGCCTTCAAGTCCCAGCTGTTCCAGACGCTCATGGGCATCCCGCTGCACATCCTGGTGGGTATGCGCTGGCTGACCTACCTGATGGCGGCCAACAACCTGCTGGCAGCCTTCGCCGGCTTCAATCAGGCACCCACTGTGTCCTGGTGGTGGGTGGCCGCTTCCTGGCTGGTGTTTGTGAGTCCTGCGGGCCGGATGGGTATTTCCATCGCCGCGGCCCGCTTCCTGCTGCACGGCGTGGTACCCGGACGTTACCCGAGGTCCGGAAAAGTGCACCTCAGGTTGTGGCTGGCAGAGCAGATCCAGGACCTTGCAGGAGCCGTCAGCCTCGCAAGCGCGCCGTGGGTTCCTTCCTATGCACGGGCACTGGGAGCGAAGATCGGCAATGACGTGCAACTCCATTCGCTGCCTCCGGTCACCGGATTCCTGTCACTGGGACATGGCGCAAACATCGAACCGGAAGTGGACCTTTCCGGCTGGTGGATCGACGGCGACCACGTACACATCGGTCGGGTGCACGTGGGGGCCGGCGCTACGGTGGGGGCGCGCAGCACCTTGATGCCAGGGGCCTCCATCGGTGCCGGGGCAAGTGTTGACGCGGGCTCGGCCGTGCTGGGGAAGGTCAAGGCCGGCCAGGCTGTTGCCGGATCCCCTGCCGAACGCCGGGGCAAGGCCAAGCGGGGCTGGCCCGATGCCCCCGCCGTCGGCAAGGCGAAAAGCCGTCTTTGGTTCACTGCCTTCGCCACGGCTTCAGCAGTGCTGTCGCTCATCCCCTACCTTTCCGCCCTCGCTGCGGCCGCCGTCGTGTTCCTCTTCATTCGCGGGAGCAGTTCCCTGGCAGGTGCTGCTCCGCTGATCCTCGCCGCCCTGCCACTGGCCGCCCTGGCCTGGTTCCTGGCCAACATGCTGCTGGTCCTGGGTACCACCCGGCTGCTCAGCATCGGCCTGGCCACGGGCTACTACCGGGTCCGGAGCCGGATCGGCTGGCAGGTTTGGGCCACGGAACGGGTACTGGACCTGGCCCGGGACCTGCTGTTCCCCATCTACGCAAGCCTGTTCACCCCTGTGTGGCTGAGGTTGCTGGGTGCCAGGATCGGTAAAAACGTGGAAGCCTCCACCGTGCTGCTCCTGCCTAAAATGACCACGGTGGGCGAAGGCGCATTCCTGGCCGACGACACCATGGTGGCTTCGTATGAGCTGGGTGGCGGCTGGTTGAAGATTGCACCGGCCAAGATCGGCAAACGGTCCTTCCTGGGCAACTCGGGGATGACCGCCGCCGGCCGCAACGTTCCGAAGAATTCCCTGGTGGCCGTGCTGTCCGCTACGCCCAGCAAGGCAAAATCCGGAACGTCCTGGCTGGGCAGTCCTCCGGTCCGGCTCCGCCGTACAGCCGTGGCTTCGGATTCCAGCCGGACCTACCAGCCACCCACCAGGTTGAAGGTGGCCCGTTCCCTCTGGGAGCTGTGCCGGTTTATTCCAGTGGTCCTCACGGTGGCCATCGCGGCCGGCGTGATGCTGGCAGCCGACGTTATTGCCTCAGCAGCCGGTTACTGGGCGGCGGCGGCGGTGGGCGGAGTCGTGATGCTGGCAGCCGGCGGGGTTGCCGCTGCCAGCGCCGTCGCCGCCAAATGGCTCCTGGTGGGACGGATCCGCGCCGGTGAACATCCGTTGTGGAGCCAGTTCATCTGGCGGAACGAAGTGGTGGACACCTTCATCGAGATGGTCAGCGCTCCCTGGTTCGCCCGCGCGGCAGCCGGCACCCCTGCCCTGGTCTGGTGGCTGCGTGCCCTGGGCGCAAAGATCGGCAGCGGCGCATGGTGCGAGAGTTACTGGCTGCCCGAGGCCGACCTGGTCACATTGGGCAAGAACTCCACGGTCAACAGGGGTTGTGTTGTCCAGACCCACCTGTTCCATGACAGGATCATGAGCCTGGATACTGTCCATCTCGAAGACGGCGCCACCATGGGCCCACACGGCGTTATCCTCCCGCAGGCATCCGTCGGCAGCGGCGGAACTGTGGGGCCGGCGTCGTTGGTCATGAGGGGTGAGCACGTCCCCGCCGCAACGTACTGGATGGGGAACCCCGTCAGCCCGTGGAAGGGACCGGTCATTCCGGCCGATTCCAAACCGGCCGGCGGCCGCGAGACGGTACCGGACCCCACGCCCGTCACCGCAGGCGCAGCATCCTGACACCCCTTGGCTCCCAACATTAAGGCTTTGATGAGTTTCCCCTCCGTTCCCGGATCCTCGATGGAACTGCCGGGCGCACCTGAGTGGCCGGATCCGTACATGCCCGGACAGGGCACCGATGCCTTCCGCGTCAGCTTGTATGAACTGGACCTGGACTACCGGCTGGCCAGCAACAAACTGACGGCACGCGCTGTCCTGCACGCCACCGCGCAGCGTGCATCGTCAGCCATTGTCCTGGACTTCACCGGGCTGCGGGCCGTCAAGGTGCTGTTCAACGGCCGGAAGGTCAGCAAGTTCAGCCAGCGTGCCGAACAGCTGGTGGTCACCCCTGCCGAACCACTGGCCGGTACCGAGGACTTCACCCTGGACATCAGGTATGAAGGCAACCCGGACCCCGCCGCGGATTGTGGGGCGAGGTGGGCTGGGAAGAGCTGACCGACGGCGTACTGGTGGCCGGACAACCCAACGGCGCACCGTCATGGTTCCCGTGCAACGACCACCCCCGGCACAAATCGGCATTCCGGATCAGCATCACCACCGACGACAACTACCGCGCGGTCAGCAACGGCCGGCTCGTGGCGCGCACCCGCAAATCCAGCCGTGAGACCTGGACCTACGAGCAGCACGAACCAATGGCTACCTATTTGGCCACCGTGCAGATCGGCCGCTATACGCTGATGCCGCTGGCCGCCGGGGCGGCAGAAGATACTCATACTGCAGCGCACGCGGCTGGGGACGCTGCAGGAGTCATGGCCGGGCCCACCACAGCTCCCACCGCTGTGCCGCAAAGAGTGGCGGTCAGCGCGGAACTCGCCTCCCGGGCGCGGGAGGGCCTGGCCCGCCAGAATGACATGATGCGGACCTTCGTACGCTGCTTCGGCCCCTACCCGTTCCCCGAATACACGGTGGTGGTGGCCGATGATGACCTCGAGATTCCGCTTGAGGCCCAAACCCTGTCCATCCTGGGCCGGAACCACTTGGGCCAGGAGTGGGACTCGCAACGGCTGATAGCACACGAACTGGCACACCAGTGGTTTGGAAATTCCCTGACCTTGGCATCCTGGCAGGACATCTGGCTGCACGAGGGTTTTGCCTGCTACGCGGAGTGGATCTGGTCAGAGGAGAGCGGCGGCCCAACCGTGGAGGAACGCGCCTACGCTGCCTGGCGGAAACTCAGCACCGGCGCCCAGGACCTGATGATCGGCGACCCCGGACCGGAGCTGATGTTTGATGACCGGGTGTACAAACGCGGGGCCCTGGCGCTCCATGCACTCCGGGTCCGCTGCGGCGACGTCGCCTTCTTTGCGTTGCTGCATCAGTGGACGCAGGCCAACGCGCACAGCTCGGTCTGCACTGCGGACTTCATCCTGGCAGCCGACCATGCCACCGGGCTCGATTCCGAGCAACTGCTGCACCCCTGGCTGCTGGAGGAAAAGCTGCCGGAGTTCCCGCGCGCCTGACTCACGTCAGCCAATCGCCCCTCAGCGCGTCCCCGTCAGCACACCGCCAGGGCTGCCGCAAAGTGCCTTGGCAGGCCCGACTCTTCCGGCGCGATATCCCTCAGTCCCGGCAAGGACAGCACGTCGACGGCGGCAGGCGGGGTTCGCAGGCCGCTGCCTGTCATTTTCAGCCAGGCTTCCTTCCGCGCCCAGAGACGCGCCCGCGCCGCATCACGAAGGCCGACCGGTTGCTGTACCACTTTTGCGGCTTCGGCGGCTGTCAGGGTAGTTGCGTCAAAGCCCGGGAAGCCGACTGCCGCCGGATCCTCCAGGTCGACGCCCAGCCGGACCCCGGGGCCCGGATGGGCAAGGCCTGCCATGAGGATCCAGCCGCCTGCCCGCGCCAAGCTCAAGCTCAAGGGGAGTTGCGTGCCGTTCAGCGCGTATCCTGGCCGGCCGTGCGCCCTGTCCCCCTCAGTTCCGCACTGGGGGCAGGCGTACGCCGCAGCCAACTCCACCGCCGGGACGTCCAGCAACTGGCCGGCAAACCGCCGCAGGGCCAGCCGCCCTGCCCGGAAACGAAGCGCGGCCCCAGGTTCCATGGCCGTGGCCCTCCGCTCCTCCGCGGCATCCAGCAGGCCGGCATCCCCCACGGCGGTTTCCGGAAAGCCTGAGGCAACAGGAAAGGCGCGGAACACCACGTCTGATGACATTTGGTTCCACGCCTTTCCCCTGCTTTTAAGCGCTCAGTTGCACCTAGCGCTGGACGGCGCCGAAACGCTCAGCTGCCAGTGCAACGGCAGCTTCACGTGCCGCTGAGGCCTCATCAGCGGTCAGCGTGCGGTCGCTGGCGCGGAAGCGCAGGCCGAAGGCCAGTGACTTGCTGCCGTCCGGGATGCCCTTGCCGGCGTAGACGTCGAACAACGCCACGTCCTCCAGCAATTCGCCCGCGCCTTCGCGAAGGGCGGCCAGAACCTCTGCAGCAGGGATGTCCTGCGGCACCACCAGGGCAACGTCCTGGGTAGCAATCGGGAAGCCGGAAATCGGCCTCGCCACGATGACGTCCGCCGCTGCCTGGAACAGCAGCTCCGCGTTCAGTTCCACGGCTGCTGCCCTGGCAGGCATGTCGTGGGATGCCAGCAGTTTCGGGTGCAGCTCGCCGGCGTAGCCCACAACCTCACCGGACCGGAGGGACAGCTGCGCCGTCCGTCCAGGGTGGAAGGCCTGGTGCGCGCCCTGGCTGACTACGAGGTCCACGCCCAGCACATCGCCGGCAAGCCGGGCAACATCCAAGGCATCTGCCCAGTCCCAAGGCCGCGGCGTGTGGCCGGCGGCCGCCGGCGAATCATGCCCCGTGAAAACAGCCGCGACGTGCAGCGGCTGGTGCGGCACGCCGTCGTACAGTCCGTCAAGAACCTCATCGGAGGGCCGGGTGCCCAGTGGCGGGATGGAAGCTGTTCCCAGCGTCCCTTCCGGCAGGAAGACCGAACCCGACTCGAAGAGCGCAAGGTCCCGGAAACCACGGGAAAGGTTCCGGCGGGCCACCTCAAAGAGGCCGGGCAGGATGGAAGTCCGCAGGTACCCCTGTTCCTCGCTGATCGGATTGGCCAGCTTGAGGGCCTTGCGTTCCGCGCCCTGTTCCGGCGTGCCGAACGTGTCGTTGGCCGCCTTGGAGACGAACGGGTAGGAGAGCACCTCGGTCAGGCCGGCGTCGGCAAACGCCTGCATCAGGCGCCGCCGCTGCTGCTGGGTACGGGTCAGGCCCTTCCCCGGCGGAGCTACCGGCAGGGTGGCCGGAATCTGGTCGTAGCCGACCAACCGGGCGATTTCCTCGGTGAGGTCGTCCCGGGTCTCAAGATCGTGCCGCCAGCTGGGAGCGCTGACCCGGTACCCGTCAGCCGTTTTCTCCACAGTGCCGCCCAGGTCCTGCAGCGCGGTGGTGATCTGCCCTTCGGTGAAGTCAATCCCGATCCGGGCCGCAGCATAGGCCGCCGGAAGATCAATCACGACGGCGTCAGGTGCTGTCCCGACGTCGGTCCCGGTTTCCTGGGCGGTCCCTCCGGCGAGTTCCACCAGGAGGTCTACGGCCCGCTGGGCCGCAACGTCGGCAATGTGCCAGTCGACACCGCGTTCGAAGCGCTTGGACGCTTCGGAAGGCAGCTTGTGCCGGCGGCGCGAACGGGCGATCGAAACCTCTTCGAAGTGTGCCGCCTCGATCAGCACTGTCGACGTCGTATCCGTCACTTCCGTCGCTGCGCCGCCCATGACTCCGGCGATGCCGATGACGCCCGAAGCGTCGGTGATCAGGAGGTCCTCGGCGTCGAGCGCGCGTTCCTTGCCGTCCAGGGTGGTGAGCTTTTCGCCGGCGTCGGCACGCCGCACCACGATCTCGCCGGACAGCTTGTCCTGGTCGTAGAAGTGCAGCGGCTGGCCGAGCTCCAGCATCACGTAATTGGAAATGTCCACGGGCAACGAAATGGAGCGGATGCCGGCCAGCCGGAGCCGGGATGACATCCAGGCCGGGGTGGGCAACGTGGCGTCGACGCCAGTGACGGTGCGGGCCGCAAAACGATCGCAGCCCGGCTTGCCGTAAATGGGCGCGGCGTCGTTGATCTTGACCGGGTAGCCGGCAGAAAGCGATGCGGCAACAGCCACCTTCGATGCCGGATCGGTGAAAGTGGTCCCGGTGGCATGGGCGTACTCGCGGGCAACGCCGCGGATGGAGAAGGCGTAGCCCCGGTCCGGGGTGACGTTGATTTCCGCAGCCTGGTCATAAAGGCCAAGCAACTCCATGGCGTCTGTGCCGATTTCCGGATCCAAGCCGATGCTGGAAAGCACCAGGATGCCGTCGTGGTCTTCGCCGATACCCAGCTCACGCACGGAGGCAATCATGCCTGCGGACAGGTGGCCGTACGTCTTGCGGGCAGAAATCCGGAAGTCGCCGGGCAGGACAGCGCCTGGCAGGGTGACCACCACTTTGTCGCCCTCAACGAAGTTGTGGGCGCCGCAGATGATGCCCTGGACACCGGACTGATCGATGCCTTCGCCGGTCAGGGTCTGTTCCTGCCCCTCCGGGACAACACGGACCTGGCACCAGTTGATGGTCTTGCCGTTGGACTGGGGTTCCTTGACCAGGCTCAGCACCTGGCCCACCACAATGGGACCCTGCAGGGTGTCCGTGGGGCGGTGGACGTCCTCTTCTTCGAAGCCGACCTTGACCAGGTCCGCCATAACATCTTCGGCCGTTGCACCGGCCGGTACCTGCGCGAATTCACGCAGCCAGGAAAGTGGGATACGCACTGTTAGATCTCCATCCCGAAGTGCTCGCTGAAACGTACATCGCCTTCGATCATGTCCCGCATGTCTCCAACTTCGTTGCGGAACATCAGGGCACGCTCAATGCCCATGCCGAAGGCAAAACCTGAATAAACATCCGGATCGATACCGGCCGCGCGGAGCACGTTGGCATTGACCATGCCGCAGCCGCCCCATTCAATCCAGCGCGGACCGCCCTTGGCTCCGGGGTGCCAGATGTCCAGCTCCGCGGACGGTTCGGTGAACGGGAAGTAGTTGGGGCGCAGCCGTACGGAGGCCTCGTCGCCGAACATCTGCCGGGTGAAGTGCTCCAGGGTGCCCAGCAGATCGGCCATGCTGAGGTTCTTGTCGATGGCCAGGCCCTCGAACTGGTGGAACACCGGGGTGTGCGTGGCATCGAGTTCGTCGGTCCGGAACACCTTGCCGGGGCAAAGCACGTAAATGGGCAGATCCCGTTCCAGCATGGACCGCACCTGTACGGGCGAGGTGTGGGTGCGCATCACCAGGTGGGCCTCGGGAGGCTCCACGAAGAAGGTATCCTGCATTTCGCGGGCCGGGTGGTCAGGCTTGAAGTTCAGGGCGTCGAAGTTGAACCACTCGGATTCCACCTCGGGACCTTCGGCGATTTCCCAACCCATACCCACGAAGATGTCGCAGACCCGGTCCTGCAGGGTGGACAGCGGATGGCGGGCGCCGGCACGGCGACGGCGCGGAGCGGCGGTGACGTCAACCGTCTCCTCCACAAGGATCCGGGCATCGTTCTCTGCTTCGAGGTCAACCGTGCGGGCAGCAAGGGCCTGGTTGACCCGGCCACGGGACGCACCCATGAGCTTGCCGGCAGTGGCCTTGTCTTCCTTGGAAAGCTTGCCGATTTGCCGGTTCGCCAGGCTAAGCGGCGATTTTTCACCGGTATGGGCCAGCCTGACCGCCTTGAGGTCCTCGAGGGACGCAGTGGCGGCAATAGCCTCCAGCGCCTGGTTAACGGCGGTGGTGATGGCGGCTTCGTCCAGGGGGTTCGGGGCGTCTGCGCCCGGCAGAGTTTCAGTCATCTACTGTTCTTAGCTACGAGTTGGCGGCGCCAACAGCGGGCGGGCCCGGCCGTTTGCTCGGCCGGTGCTGCCTGCCGCTGATGGCGGCGTTGGCCCGCCAGGCAACGGCAGATCCACCGGCACGCTCGCGGGACAACATGGTCCAGGACCACAGGACGAAATCCGGCGGCCACTAGCGTCCAGTCTAGTAGAAGCCGCCAGCTACGATGTCCCCATGACAGCGGCGAAGATCCCGTTGACGCGGGCACAGCTGCTCCGGGCGACGGCGAACATCCTCAATGGGAGCACGGCCCTGGGGCTGCTGCTGGCCTCCGCCGCCCGCCTCGACGTTGTGGCCGGCCCCCGCGGCCTCCTGCTGGCTGCGGGATATCGCTGGCCGCTGCCGGTGGCCGGAGCGTTCACGGTGGGCAACGTCATCATTTTCCGGACTCGCGTTGCGGGCCCGCCCCCTGATCCCCGCCAGGCGGATCCTGCCCTCCTGGGCCACGAGGAATCCCACGCCAGCCAGTACGCAGCATTTCTGGGGGTTCCCTTTCTTCCGCTTTACCTGGCGGCGGCAGCCTGGTCCTGGATTCGGACGGGCAATCCCGGCTCCGCCAACATGTTTGAACGCCACGCCGGACTGGAAGCGGGCGGATATCCGCCGGCCGGCACCCGCCGCGCCCAACCAATGAGGAAGCCATGGAAAAAGACCACGCCGTCAACACCATTACCGTCACGGGAACAGGCACAGCCGGCGCCGTCCCAGATCAGCTGAACCTGTCGCTGGCGCTTGAATGCCGCAGGGACAATGTTGCTTCGGCCTATGAGGCCCTGGGCAACGCAGTGCGGGTGGTAACCGGCAGCCTGAGGGGAAACAGCATTCCGGATCCGGACATCTCTACGGCCGGCATCAACGTGCGGGCGGAAGTTACCTGGCAGGAAGGCAAAGGCCAGATCGCCACTGGTTATCTGGCCACCAGCGCCCTGGAGGTCCGGCTGCGGATGCCCGATGCCTCCCAGGTAATTTCCGACGCCGTCGCGGCCGGCGGAGACGACGTCCGCCTGAACGGAATGGTCCCGGGTTTTGCCGACGAGGCCGCAGTGGCCGCCGCAGCACGCGCAAATGCATGGAACGACGCCGAGGCTGCCGCGACGCAGCTGGCAGGGCTGGCGGGCGCCGTCCTGGGCAAAGCGGAATCAGTCTCTGAACACCCGCCGTCCCAGGGCATGGTGCCGCTTTCCGGGATCCGACGGGCCGCTGCCCTCGAGTCAGTACCCATGGAAGCCGGAACAGCACAGGTCTCCTGCGCCCTGACCATCACCTGGTCCATCAGTTATCCCGACACGCCCTCCTGAAGCCCGTGAGGCTTGACTTAAGTTCGAACATATATTCGAATTGGGGTCATGAGATGGGATGCACAAGCACTGGAGCCGGCGGCCCTTCCAGGCACGGAAACCGGCGGGGTGCCAGCGCCGGCACTCATTCCCCTCGCCGGCCTGGTCCGTTCCGTCACCACGCCCGAATTTTCCGGCATCACCTTTCATGAGGTCACCGCCAAATCGGTGCTCAACAAGGTGGTGGCCGGTTCCCGGATGCCGTTTGAATGGACCATCAATCCATACCGGGGCTGCAGCCACGCCTGCGTCTACTGCTTTGCCCGCAAGAGCCACACGTACCTGGATTTTGATGCCGGCCTGGATTTTGACAGCCAGGTGGTGGTCAAGGTCAACGCCGCCGAGGTCCTCCGGAAAGAGCTCGCCAAGCCGTCGTGGGGGCGGCATCAGGTTGCCCTTGGCACCAACACCGATCCCTACCAGCGCGCAGAGGGCCGCTACCGGTTAATGCCCGGCATCATCACGGCCCTGGCCGATTCCGGAACTCCCCTGTCCATCCTCACCAAGGGCACACTCCTGGCCCGGGACATCCCACTCCTCAAAAGCGTGGCCACCCAGGTACCAGTAGGTGTTGGGATATCCCTTGCCATGACCGACGAAGCCCTCTCCGAAGCTGTGGAACCCGGGACGCCTGGCCCCAGGGCAAGGCTGAAGCTTATTTCCCGTCTTCGGGATTCGGGCCTGCCGTGCGGGGTAATGGCAATGCCTATCCTGCCGTGGCTTTCGGACAGCGATGAAGCCCTCGATGCCCTGTTCGCGTCCTTGGCCGCCGCCGGCGCCACCGGTGTTACAGCCGGCGCCCTGTACCTCAAACCGGGTACC
Organism: Pseudarthrobacter sp.; assembly: GCA_031178005.1. GTDB lineage: Bacteria > Actinomycetota > Actinomycetes > Actinomycetales > Micrococcaceae > Arthrobacter. Next base: position 5,763 of record JAPSJV010000027.1, on the reverse strand, counting down.
CGGGAGTGGTTTATGCAGTGGATCGCCGCGAAACATCCGGAACTGGCCGGCAAATACCGCAGGCTGTACGGCTCAGGGTCCTACGCGTCAAAGGAGTACCGGCAGTGGCTTGCGGCCAAGGTGCGATACTTCAAGCAGCGGCATGGCTTCGGCGGCTCCCACGGTTTCAGCCATCGGGACCTGGACGATGATCCCCGAGGCGAAGAAGCCGAGTACCCGGCCGGCATCATTCCGGAAGGCGGTACCACGATGGGAGCCCGCGAACCTGGAGACCTCCTGGGGGTGGGTGCAGGGCACCGCCAACAGCCAACCCTCTTCTAGGATTCCTCCGGTCGTCAGTCCGCGCTGGACCTGGCCGCCTGGACTAGCGGGCAGCCTCTGTGCGGGTGGCTGGGTCAAGGAACTGCTGCAGGGCACGGACAATCGGCAGGTCCGCCGGAATCCAGGGAAGGCTGAGAACCTCCCCATGTTCAGCGAGGCTGATCCAGCGGAGTTCGTCGTGGTCTTCCAGGGGCTGCGGCTCGCCGGCTGTAACCTCTGCGAACCACACCCGCATTACGGCCTTCTCATTCAACGGCCAGCCGATGGGCTCAGGAGACGGCAGCTCCCCACCCAGCCGGACCTCGATGCCTAGTTCTTCTTTAAGCTCCCGGTGCAGCGCCTGCCTGGGCTCCTCCCCCACTTCCACCTTGCCGCCAGGAAATTCCCACATTCCCGCAAAGCGTTCCGGCGCTGTCCGCCGGGCTACCAGGAGCCGGCCGGGCCTTTCGAGGGAATCCAGTACGGCACCACCCACCACATGTATGAGTTCAGTCACTGGCCCAGTGTACGTGGGCCCTGGCGGGAAGGATTTCGCGGATGCGCAGGTTATGCGGCTGTGGTGCTGCCATAGGATCAAAGGGCGCGTGGCAGCAATTGCACCGGCGCCCGTCCTTGTAAAACACTTCGAAATGCAGGTTCATGACGCAGTCATTACAGTCAGCCACCCAGCGTGGGACCCAGCCCTTCAACCTTGCCTGGGCCATCCTTGCGCTGGCGATGGGCGGCGTCGGAATCGGCGTTACCGAATTCACCATGATGGGGCTTCTCACCGAGGTGGAGAAAGGCCTGGGTATCACCACGCCCGAGGCCGGGCACCTGATCTCGGCCTACGCTCTGGGCGTGGTGGTTGGAGCACCGCTGCTGGCCGCCGTCGGAGCCCGATTGCCCCGCAAGCATCTGGCCCTCGGGCTCATGCTGGTCTTTACCGTCGCCAATCTCTCGTCGTATATCGCACCCGATTACGGCACAATGCTCGTCTCCCGTTTCGTTTCCGGCCTCCCGCATGGCGCGTTCTTCGGCGTCGCCGCTGTCATCGGCGCCTCGCTCGTGGCCCCCAGCCGTCGCGGCTGGGCAATTTCCATGGTGATGGCCGGATTGTCCGTCTCCAACGTCGTCGGCGTGCCGCTTGCCACCTGGGTAGGGCAGACCTTCGGGTGGCGTTTCCTCTTTGTGATGGTCGCCGTCCTGGGAATGGTGACGCTGGCCATGATCTGGAGGTTTGTCCCGTTCCAGGAGGCCCACCCTGATGCGAGCATCCGCAGGGAGCTTGGTGCGCTGCGCCGCATCCAGGTATGGCTCGCGATCCTGATCGGCGTGGTCGGCTTCGGCGGCTTCTTCGCCACCTATACCTACATCGCCCACACGATGACCCTTGTAGCCGGAATGCCATCATCCTGGATTCCGCTTGTGGTGGCCCTCTACGGCCTGGGCATGGTGGCCGGCAACGTGGTGGGTGGCAGACTGGCTGACAGATCGGTCATGGGAACCATCTACCGGGTACTGCCGGCGATTGCGGTAGCGCTGGTGGTCTACGCCGTCGCCGTCCAGTGGCAATGGAGCGCGTTCCTGATGGTCTTCGTGGTGGGCGCGGCAGGCTCAATGCTGGTCCCGTCGCTCCAGACCCGGCTCCTGGATGCCTCGCCGGACGCCCCATCGCTGGCATCGTCGCTGAACCATGCCGCCCTGAACGTCGCCAACGCCCTGGGGGCTTTCCTAGGTGGCGTGGTTATCGCCTGGGGCTGGGGCTACACGGCACCGGCTCTGGTGGGTGCCGTCCTGGCCATCCTTGGCCTGGCAGTCGCCCTGTTCAGCGGATATCTGGAGCGCAGGAAGCCCTTGGTGGCCTGACCCGGGACGGTGGCAAGACACGTACCCAAACGTGCCCTAAGTCTGCTGACAATAAGGGTGCTGTGTGTTAGCTTGAAGCATTATCGGGAAGATTCGATCCCGACGAATATGTAGGAGGAGATATGGGCTTTCTAGGCTGGATCATTCTCGGACTCATTGTTGGAGCCATCGTCAAGGCCGTAATGCCTGGCCGAGTGGGCGGCGGCTGGGTCACCAGTCTCGTGCTGGGTGTCGTCGGCGCCATCGTCGGCGGTTGGATCGGTGATCTTCTGTTCGGCGGAGGCCGGATGGAGTTCTGGAACATCGGTTCCTGGCTTCTCGCAATCGTCGGCGGCCTCGTGGTAGCCGGCATCTACGGTGCAATCACCGGACGGAACAAGACCACCACATAAACTATTGCCGCTACACCAAACGGCTGAAGGCTCCGCCCCACGTGGGACGGAGCCTTCAGCATTTAAGGGGAAATCAACGGCGGCGAGCACAGTGCCACAGGACTACAGGCAAGGCACGACGGCGGAACTGGCGTCAGCTGACAGGCTGCTGCGAGCGGGCGCTGGCGTAAAGGCAGACAGTGGCTGCCGTTCCGAGGTTCAGGCTTTCGGCGGCACCGTAGACGGGAACTGCTACCCGGTGGTCGGCCAGGGCAAGCTCTTCGGCGGAGAGACCCTGGGCCTCATTGCCGAAGAACCAGGCTGTGGGACTCTCCAGGGCGTAATCCGAATCTTTAGCAGCGTCGCCCAGCCGACGTGCAGCATTTTCGTCCTGAAGCTGGTCAAGGTTCAGCGTGCCATAGCCGTCCGCAGCCAGGATCCCGATGCCCCGCCGGCGCAGCTCTTCGGCAAGGACCGCGACATCGGCTCCCAGCACCACCGGAAGGTGGAACAGCGATCCGGCAGTGGACCGGACAGCCTTAGGGTTGTAAATATCAACGCTGGAGCTGGTGAGGATCACGGCATCGGCACCGGCGGCATCAGCAGCGCGGAGGACTGTTCCGGCATTGCCCGGATCACGGACCTGGCAGAGCACGGCAACCAGCCTGGGACCGGCGTCGAGCACTGATTCCAAGGTGGCATCCACAAAACGGCACACGGCAACGATTCCCTGGGGATTCACGGTGTCCGCCATGGCTGCCAGGACCTCGTCGGTGGCCAGCCGGGCGTCAGTGCCCTCAGAGAGATCCTCGAACTCGGGGAACTTGTCCAGGCATGCCTCGCTGGCATAAACCTCCAGCACAACACCCTCTCCCCCGGCCTCAAGCCGGGCCTGGTGCAGGCGGAGGGCTTCGCGGACGGCCTGCGGGCCCTCGGCAAGGAAGCGGCCTTGCCTTAAACGCGCCGGACGCCCTGCAAGTTTTGCCACATCCCTTACCCGATCAGCTCGGGGGTTGGAGAGTGGAAAGACTTGAGGGCGCCCGGTTTCGTTCATATAAGAACTTTAGTGGCTGTTGCGACTAGTTCTTGATCTGCTGGCGTGCTTCGCCGCCTGCGGGCTCGAAGCCTGCAGCCTTGGCAGCATCGGTGCTGGAGAACCAGTACTCGGCAGCCGTGACGTCGTACCAGGTGGAACCCGGGACGTGGTACTTGTTGGACTCGGCGTTGCCCTTGATGGTGTAGCCCTCGGGAGCAGCTTCACCTTCAACGGCCGTAACGGCACCTTCGAGGGCCGGCTTGGCAGCAGCCTTGGCAGCCGGAGCAACCTTGGCAGCCTTCGGAGCAGCCTCAACCTTGGCAGCCGGAGCGGACGTGTCCGCCGGCAGGGAATCCTTGGCAACCTTGACCAGCGCAGCGAAAGCGTTGGCGTCGGAGACGGCCAGCTCTGCAAGCATACGGCGGTCGACCTCGACCTCAGCGGCCTTCAGGCCCTGGATCAGGCGGTTGTAGGTCAGGCCATTGGCGCGGGATGCAGCGTTGATGCGCTGGATCCAAAGACGGCGGAAGTCGCCCTTCTTCTTCTTGCGGTCGCCGTAGCTGTACACAAACGAGTGCAGCAGCTGCTCTTTTGCCTTGCGGTACAGGCGCGAACGCTGACCGCGGTAACCTTTGGCCCGTTCAAGGACAACCCGGCGCTTCTTGTGGGCGTTTACCGCCCGCTTCACACGTGCCACGTGCGTACTCCTTCAAAAATTCATATCCCAAGCATCTACTGCCGGTTGCCCGGCGGCCTGAGAAGGCTGTTTGGTAGTTGACATCTGCCAGGTGGCAGAGTCAGGAACTTGGAACTTAGATGCCGAGCATCTTCCGGATAACCTTGGCGTCGCCCTTGAAGACGATCTTGTCACCGGCCAGGCGGCGGGTCAGCCGGCTGGACTTGTGCTCGAGGTAGTGACGGCGGTTGGCCTGCTGGCGGCGCAGCTTGCCCGTACCAGTCAGCTTGAAGCGCTTCTTGGCGCCGCTGTGGGTCTTCATCTTCGGCATGGGAACCGATCTCCTTACGTGTCTGCAGACGAGGTCTGCAGTTCAATCGCGCAGCTTCCCCGAGGGGAAGCATGCTGGTTGCTGACTGACCGGGCGGAACCCGGCAGCTTGACTAGTTGGTCTTCTTGCCAGACGGCTTGGGAGCCGGCTTCGGCGCTGCGGGCCGTGCTGCGGGCTTGGGAACCGCAGGCTTGGCAACAGGCTTGGGCGTGGGGGCAGGTACCGCCGGCTTGGGTGCCGGAGCGGGGGCCGCCTTGGGAGCTTCGGCCTTGGGAGCCGGAGCCGCCTTCGGCGCAGCCTTGGGAGCTTCGGCCTTGGGAGCCGGAGCCGCCTTCGGCGCAGCCTTGGGGGCTGCTGCCTTGGGAGCCGGAGCCCCCTTCGGCGCAGCCTTGGGAGCTTCGGCCTTCGGCGCCTCTACCGGAGCTTCAGCCTTCGGTGCCTCTGCCGGAGCTTCTTCAGCACTCGGCTCGGCAACTGCCTTTGCCGCAGCGGGCTGGGCAGTTTCCTCGGCAGGAGCATCAGGTTCGGAGTTCACCACGTAGCCCTCAGGGAGGAGGTCTGCCAGCGACTGCGTCAGCGGTGCGCTGTCGTCACCGGAAACGTCCACGCGACCGGAGGCCTTGGCTTCGTTCTCGGCCTTGGCCTCTGCACGCTGGGTAGCGCGGCGGGCTTCTGCCTTGGCTTCGGCCTTGTTCTTCAAGGGACCCACAACCATCACCATGTTGCGTCCGTCGATGCGGGGGCTGGATTCCACCACGCCTACCTCGGCCACATCTTCAGCGAAACGTTGGAGCAGGCGGATACCCATCTCCGGACGCTGCTGTTCGCGGCCGCGGAACTGGATCATGGCCTTGACCTTGTCACCGGCTCCGAGGAAGCGGAGGGCGTGGCCGCGCTTGGTCTCGTAGTCATGGGTGTCGATCTTCAGGCGGAAGCGGATTTCCTTCAGGACCGTGTTGGTCTGGTTCTTCCGCGCTTCACGTGCCTTGACTGCGGCTTCGTACTTGTACTTGCCGAAGTCCATCAGCTTGCACACCGGAGGCTTCGCCTGAGGTGCAACTTCAACGAGATCAAGATCGGACTCGGCAGCCAAACGCAGGGCATCCTCAATACGGACGATTCCTACCTGTTCACCTGCAGGGCCGACCAGCCGCACCTCGGGGACGCGGATACGCTCATT
>JAPSJV010000026.1 GCA_031178005.1 Pseudarthrobacter sp. | reverse complement strand
CCAGCAGCGGGGCGGTCTCCTCCAGCAGCAGTTCGTCCTTGCTCATCCGGCGGGCAAAGCGGTGCGCCTTGAGGATGTTCATGGTGGACTTGTTGATCAGGCTGCGGCCGTGAATGCTGGTGACCACATTGTTTTCGCGGTACAACCGGCCGATCACGGGAATCATGGCCTCGGCAAGAGCTTCCCGGCCCATCCACGTATCAAGACAAGATTCTGTTGTCTGGCTCACAAAACTACCTTCCTCGGTTCAACCGCCCACGTCCCTGTGTGCGGAAGTCCGCCGTCGGAGGTTATCCGAGGGCGCAGTTCCGGGGCTTTCGGTCCAGCCCTGGCATCTGGAATCAGCGCATAGAAAAACCGCCGGCTGTGAACGCATATCCGGCGGAGGAACTTCTACGTCCGCTATCCATTCTAGAGTCCGGGGCGGGCACTCAAGACGCCCAGGGCCGTGAATTCACTCACATGACCGGGCACATTACGTGGCTGGAAGGTGGATGGGTCGACCGATACGCCGGGTTCTGTCCTCCCCTGCCGTTACCGTCAGGGGGTGGCGACCATCCATCTACGAACGCCGTTGCCGACGCCCTCCAGCGGCCTACCCGGACACTTGGGCGAGCAGCCCTCAATCATGCCCTGTCTGGCCTTGCTCCGAGTGGGGTTTACCTAGCCTCCCCGGTCACCCGGGGAGCTGGTGGTCTCTTACACCACCGTTTCACCCTTACCTGGCTGGTCCGTCACGACGGAACAGCAGGCGGTCTGTTTTCTGTGGCACTGTCCTGCGGGTTACCCCGAGTGGGCGTTACCCACCACCCTGCTCTATGGAGCCCGGACGTTCCTCGAGCCACTTGCGTGACGCGCGGCCGCCTGGTCGACCCATCCAGCTATCCAGTCTACCGGGCCGGAGGCCCATTCCCTTCCCGGTAGGATCTACGGGTGCTGATCCTCCTGCCCCCGTCCGAAGGCAAAACCCCTGCCGTCAAAGGGACGTCCGTTGACTGGGCCGACCTTAGCTTCCCGGACCTCAACACCGCCAGGGCCCAGGTGCTTGAAACTCTGGGGACGGTGAGTGCGCATGAGGATGCCCTTGCACTCCTGGGCGTTGGCGCATCACTGAGTGACGACGTCGAACGTAATACCCGGCTGCACGCCGAACCTGCCGCACCGGCGCACAGTATCTACTCCGGAGTCCTCTACGACGCGTTGGGGTACCGGACGCTGACTCCGGTTCAACGACGCAAGGCAGACCATGATGTCCTGATCATCTCGGCACTGTGGGGAGCCATCCGGTTTGGTGACAGCGTGCCCGCCTACCGGCTGTCCATGGGAACGGCACTGCCCGACGTCGGACGGCTGGCGTCGTTCTGGAAACCTCAGCTTGCAGAGGCCCTGGCCGACGCCGTCGAAGGACACCTGCTGGTGGACTGCCGGTCCAGCACCTATGCAGCCGCGTGGGCCCCGCCTGCTGGGCAGACAGTCGCCGTGAACGTGTTTACCGAAGTCAACGGGGTCCGGAAAGTGGTGAGCCACTTTGCCAAGCACACCCGCGGGGAGCTGGCCAGGCACCTGCTCGGCCGCCGGGGCAAGGCTCCTTCTACTCCGGCTGACCTGCTTAAGGCCACCCGGGAAAAGTGGGAAGCGGAGTTGGTTCCGGGTTCAGCACGCAAGCCGCACGCGCTGAACATCATCCTGCCCAACTAAGTCCCCACCGCCACCCTCGCCTCGCAAGCTCGGCCAGGGAACCCTGGCGGCGTGGGCCCTTGGAAAGCTTAGGCCCACTCAGCTGAGCGCACCAGGATGCAACCGGAGTCCGGGCAGAAGACGATGTCGTCGTCAGCCGCGGCCTTGATCTCCGCGAGGTCGCCGGGGCTCAGCTGCATGCCTGACCCTTCGGACTTGCCGTGGAACAGCCGCGCTGCGCCAACGCCGCGCTTGGCAAGCGTCTTCTCGTAAATTGCCAGCATTCCGGAGTCCAGTCCGCCGGCGAATTCCGCCCGCTGGCCACGGACCACAGTGGCTTCGGCTTCAACCTCGGCCAGCGCCTCATCCAGCTCCGCCCGGATTCCGGCAAAGGAACCCTGGATGCCGTCAACAATTTCCTGCTGCTGGGCCTGCGTGGCGCGCAGCGTATCCAGCCGCTCCAGGACCTCCAGCTCAACGTCTTCGAGGTCCGAGCGGCGCTTGTTCAGCGACACGATGTCCTTCTGCAGGGCCACCAGGTCCTTGGAGAGTCCGGTGCCGCTGTTCAGCTTTGCCTCGTCACGCTCAATCCGGGAGGCAACCTGTTCGACGTCGGCCTCCGCCTTCTTGAGCTCGGCCTCGGCGTCGTGCACGGCCACCTTCGCCGCCCCCAGCTGGCCGTTGGCCACGGAAAGGGCAGCCTGCAGATCCGTGATGCGGGGATCCGATTCGAGGACACGGCGGCGGCTGGCAAGCGAAGTCAATTTGGCATCCAATGCCTGCAATTCGAGCAACTTCAATTGTTCCGCCGGTGCTGCCTTGGCCACTATTTACCTCCATAGGTTTTCCGCCGGCAACCGCCGCCGGCGCGCCTCGCGGCGCTGTATAGACTCTAGCGCGTGGCCGGCTCCCCTGCCGCGCTGCATCAGGGCTCAGCCCGGGGTGAGAATGAAATCCCACGGATCGCTGTTGGTACCGCTCACCCGGATCTCGACGTCGTGGCCCTGGTCCGCGAGCACGTTGCCCAGTGCGGCGGCAGCAGCCGGAAGCCAGAGCCATTCGCTGGCGAAGTGTGAAACGTCAATCAGGTAGGGCCGGCCGTCGACCGCGGACTCCCGGGCCTCGGAGGCCGGATGGTGGCGGAGATCGGCCGTGACGTAGACGTCCGCTCCGCTGGCCCGGACCTCGTCAAAGAGTGAATCCCCCGCACCGCCGCACACAGCGACGCGCCGCACTACCGCGGACCTGTCACCGGCCACCCGCACTCCACCAGCCACGGACGGCAGGATGCCGAATACACGGGCAGCAAAATCGCCCAGCGTCATCGCTTCAGGGAGCTCGCCAACACGTCCAATACCTTCCTCCGGCAACCCCTGTGCCGAGGCCGTCAGCGGGCGTGCGTCCTGGATGCCCAGCGCGTCAGCCAGGACATCGGAAACTCCTCCGACGGCGGAATCGCCGTTGGTGTGTACCGTCAGGAGTGCCGTTCCCGACTCGATCAACCGATGAACCGCCTGGCCTTTGGCGGAGGTGGCAGCAACGGAGGTCACTCCGCGGAGCAGCAGGGGGTGGTGGGTGACGAGCAGCTCGGCGCCCCATTCCACTGCCTCTTCGATAACCTCCAGTGTGGGGTCCACGGCGAACATCACCCGGTTGACTGCGCGTTCGGGGCGTCCGGCAACCAGGCCCACCTCGTCCCAGTCCTCCGCCAGCGATTCCGGCCAGAGTTCCTCTACAGCCAGGAGTACCTCTGCGAGCGTGGGGACCTGGGTGATGACGCCGTCGTCATCCTTTTCGTCGCTGGTGCCTGCGGCGCCGGCCTCTGCATCAGCGTCGGAGGGCGAATCGGGTTTTACAGCTTCCATGTTCACCGTTTTACCTTACGCGCGCAGCCCACCGCGAACCCTCAGCGGCTGCTGCGCGGTCAAGCGCTCATCGGACTCAATCATCTAGGCTGGAAGTCCGCGGGAATTCTCCGGGGCCCTCAACCATTGAAGAGGTCATGAAAACTTTCGTTCTTGGCGGTGGCTGCTTCTGGTGCCTCGACGCCGTCTATCAGCAAACCCGCGGCGTGGAGTCGGTGATCTCCGGCTACACCGGCGGGCATGACCCCAATCCTGACTACTACTCGGTGTGCGACGGCGGTACCGGGCACGCGGAGGTCGTGGCTGTCACATTCGATGAAACAGTCGTTCCGGAAGAAGTCATCCTGGATATGTTCTTCGCGCTTCACGATCCCACCACGCTCAACCGCCAGGGCTACGACGTCGGCACCCAGTACCGTTCCTCGATGTTCTACGAGACCACCGAGGAGAAGATCCTGTTCGAGGAGGCCATCGAACGCAACCAGGCGCTGTGGCGCGATCCGATCGTCACCGAAGTAGTCCGGTTGCCGCGCTTCCACGTGGCTGAGGATTTCCACCAGAACTACTACGCCAAGCATCCGGAGCAGGGATACTGCCAGGTCATCATCAACCCCAAGCTCGCCAAGGCGAGGAAATATTACTCTGCGTGGCTTAATGCTTAGCAACGCCGTCATGCGGCTGGTTAGGCTGACCCCAGTATTCACACCTTAGAGATAGGCGTATGCACATGGCACGGATCTACGACGATGTAACGCAGCTGATTGGTGGCACCCCGCTGGTGCGCCTCAACCGGATCGCTGAAGGCCTTGAGGCCACGGTGGCCGTGAAGCTCGAGTTCTACAACCCCGCCAACAGCGTGAAGGACCGCATTGGCGTTGCCATCATCGACGCGGCGGAAAAGTCCGGTGCGCTGAAGCCGGGTGGAACCATCGTCGAAGGCACCTCGGGCAACACGGGCATCGCCCTGGCCATGGTGGGCGCCGCCCGCGGCTACAAGGTCATCCTCACCATGCCGGAAACCATGTCCACCGAACGCCGCGTGATGCTGCGCGCTTACGGGGCCGAGATCGTCCTGACTCCAGGTTCGGAGGGCATGCGCGGCGCCGTGGAGAAGGCCCAGGAAATCGTTGCCAACACTGAGAATTCAGTCTGGGCACAGCAGTTCGCCAACGAGGCCAATCCTGCCATCCACCGCGCCACCACCGCCGAAGAAATCTGGTCAGACACCGACGGCGAGGTGGACATCTTTGTCTCCGGTGTCGGCACCGGCGGCACCATCACCGGCGTCGGCCAGTTCCTGAAGGAGCGCAAGCCGGGCGTCCAGATTGTGGCCGTAGAGCCGAAGGACTCCCCCATCCTCAACGGTGGCAGCCCGGGTCCGCACAAGATCCAGGGCCTTGGCGCCAACTTCATCCCCGAGCTCCTGGACACCAACGTCTACGACGAGGTCCTGGATGCCACGCTCGAGGACTCCGTAGCCGTTGCCCGCGAGCTGGGCATCAAGGAAGGCATCCTGGGCGGCATCTCCTCCGGAGCGATCGTCTGGGGCGCCCTGGAGCTGGCCAAGCGTCCGGAGAACGCCGGCAAGCTGATCGTTGCTGTTGTCTGCGACTTCGGCGAGCGTTACATCTCCACGGTCCTGTACGACGACATCCGCGGCTAAACAGCCCCTCGGCAGAAAGAACCCCTTGGGCTTTTTTGCACGACTAAAGGAAGACCTCGAAGCCGCCCGGTCACACGACCCGGCGGCCCGGGGTTCTTTCGAGAACATTTTTGCCTACTCCGGCCTGCACGCCATCTGGATCCACCGGCTCACCCACAAGCTGTGGCAGAACCCGGCCCTGCGCTTTCCGGCACGGCTTATCTCGCAGTTCGGCCGGTTCCTCACAGGCATCGAAATCCATCCAGGCGCCACGATCGGCCGGCGGTTCTTTATTGACCACGGAATGGGCGTCGTGATCGGCGAAACCGCTGAAATCGGCGAGGACGTGATGATCTATCACGGTGTTACTCTCGGCGGACGCTCCTTGGCCCGGGTTAAGCGCCACCCCACGATCGGTGACCGGGTCACCATCGGTGCAGGCGCCAAGATCCTCGGACCCATCACCATCGGCGACGACAGCGCCGTAGGGGCCAACGCCGTTGTGGTGAAGGACGCTCCTGCAGAGTCCATCCTCACCGGCATACCCGCCACCTGGCGGCACCGCGATGCCAGGTCCGAGACCAAGCCTGCTGTGGACCCGGCGGAGTATTACGTCATCTAGGCAATCTCAAATCCAGGCACAAACAGATGTGGCCGGCACCCCAGGGGGTTGCCGGCCACTTCCGTTTACCGGCGTAATGCCGGCAGCGGTCGAATCAGTGCGTGTCCACGGCTTCGATCTCGGACTTGTCCTCGCCCCACAGGGTGTGGAACGTGCCCTCGGCGTCAACGCGGCCGTAGGTGTGTGCCCCGAAGAGGTCGCGCTGGCCCTGGATCACGGCGGCCGGCAGGCGCTTGCGGCGCAGTCCGTCGTAGTACGCCAGCGAGGACGAGAACACCGGTACAGGGATGCCCAGCTGGACGGCGGTGGAAACCACGCGACGCCATGCCGGCAGGACCTCGGCGATGGCCTTGGTGAACGCCGGAGCGAACAGCAGGTTGGCAGGCTTGTCCTCAGCCGCGTAGGCCTTGGTGATTTCCTTGAGCAGTTCCGCACGGATGATGCAGCCACCGCGCCACAGCGAAGCGATCTCATCCAGCTTCAGGTCCCAGCCGTATTCCTTGGCAGCGGATGTCAGCATGTCCAGGCCCTGGGCGTAGGAGACCAGCTTGGATGCGTAGAGTGCCTGGCGGACATCCTCGACGAAGGATTCCGGGACCTCGACGGCGGCTTCGCCGCCGGCCAGCAGCTCCTGCGCCAGCTTGCGCTGCTCGGTCTGTGAAGACAGTGCGCGGGCGAAGACGGATTCGGCAATGCCCGACGTCGGCGAGCCGAGTTCCAGCGCGGAGATGACCGTCCAGCGGCCGGTACCCTTCTGGCCGGCGGCGTCCACCACGACGTCGACGAACGGCTTGCCGGTGCGGGCGTCAACGTGGCCCAGCACCTCGGCGGAGATTTCGATCAGGAAGGAAGCGAGATCACCCTTGTTCCACTCGGCGAAGATCTTCGCCTGCTCGGCAGGTTCGATTCCGGCACCGGAGCGCAGGAGGTCGAATGCTTCACCGATGACCTGCATGTCTGCATATTCGATGCCGTTGTGGACCATCTTGACGAAGTGGCCGGCGCCGTCGGTGCCGATCCAGGCGCAGCAGGGCTGGCCGTCAACGTGGGCTGAGATCTTCTCCAGCAGCGGGCCCAGGGCGTCGTAGGACTCCCTGGAGCCACCCGGCATGATGGAGGGGCCGTTGAGCGCGCCCTCTTCGCCGCCGGATACACCGATGCCTACAAAGTGCAGGTCCTTCTTGGCCAGCGCGGCTTCGCGGCGGCGGGTGTCCTCGTAGTGCGAGTTGCCGGCGTCGATGATGATGTCGCCGGCTTCCAGGAGGGGTTCAAGCTGCTCGATGACGGAGTCAACGGGCTTGCCGGCCTTCACCATGATCAGGACGCGGCGGGGCTTCTCCAGCGAGTCCACCAGCTCCTGCAAGGTTTCCGTGCGGACGAAGTCGCCTTCTGTTCCGTACTTTTCCAGCAGGACGTCGGTCTTCTCGACCGAGCGGTTGTGCAGGGCCACGGTAAAGCCGTTGCGGGCAAGGTTGCGGGCCAGGTTGGCGCCCATCACCGCGAGGCCGGTGACACCGATGTGTGCAGACATCAAAACTCCAATTCGGTTTCTGTGCTGTGGATACGTGCTGTAAAACGGGGCGTGCTCTGAATAAAGCATATATATTCATCGGGCTTGGGGAAACCGTTGCCCATCTTGTGGAACGCCGGGCTGCTCACAGTTTAGGACGCCGGCCTGTCACCGAGCCCCGCGCCGACTAGGCTTGACTCATGTCAACCAGCCTCCACCACCGTGCGATCGAGAACCTGGGCACCCGGATTATCAACGGCGAGCTGCCTGCCGGCCATGTCATGCTGGCCGAACAGCTCGAAGGCGAACTCCAGGTGTCCCGCTCCGTCATCCGTGAGGCCGTCCGCGTGCTGCAGTCGCTGGGATTGGTGGAAACCATCAAACGCGTTGGCATCCGGGTGCTGCCGGTGAACCGTTGGAACCCCTTTGACCAGCAGGTAATCCGCTGGCGGCTGTCCAGCGAGGGCCGCGGCACCCAGCTGCGCTCCCTGGCCGAGCTTCGTTCCGCCGTCGAACCTGCTGCGGCCGAACTCGCCGCCCTCAATGCGCCGGAGTCACTCAGGCGGGAGCTGGTGGACGCAGCACATGCAATGCGCGACGCCGGCCACGCCGGTGACGTGCCCAGGTTCCTGGAACTGGACATCACCTTCCACTCCCTGCTGCTCTCAGGTTCCGGGAACGAGATGTTCGCCAACCTGATGGGGCAGGTGGCCGAGACCCTGACCGGCCGGACCATGCACGGGCTGATGCCGGACCATCCGCATGAAGCGGCGCTGCAATGGCATGTAGATCTGGCCGAAGCGGTCAGTGCAGGTGATGCGCAGGCGGCTCGTGAGGCTTCGGCCAGGATCATGGGCCGCACCATGTCCCGGATGTCCGAAACCTGGGTTGACCAGCCACGGGTGTTCATTCCGGTCCGGCGCAACAGCTAGGCGCCCCTGAAGTCCAGCAGGACCTTCCCGGACTCCGCCGAATTCCGCGCCACCTCAAAAGCATCGATGGCCCGGGCCAGCGGGTAGTCGTGGGTGATCACCGGGTCCACCTGCAGGGAGCCGTCTGCGAGCGCGTCGATGACATCGTCGATTTCGTCGTTGAAGCGGAATGAACCCAGCAGTTCCAGTTCCCGCGTGATCGCCAGCGAGATCGGCACCGGCTGGGGACCCGAGGGCAACAGCCCCACCATCACTACCTTGCCGCCGCGCACCGCTCCCTTGATGGCCGAGGCGAGGCCGTGGTGGCTTCCGGAGGATTCAATGACGACGTCGGCCTCCACGGCGGCGATCGCTTCCTCGTCGAAAGCCTGTACCGCCTCATGTGCACCTACGGCAAGGGCAATGTCCAGCGGCTTGCTGTACACGTCCACGGCTACGATCCGCGCGGCGCCGGCTCGCTTGAGAACTGCAACCACCAGGGCGCCGATGGGTCCGCTGCCAATGACCAGGCATGTTTTGCCTGCGATGTCGCCGGCCCTGCTAACGGCATGCCAGGCCACGCTGGCGGGTTCGATCAGGGCAGCCGTGCGCAAGTCAAGGGCCTGCGGCAGAACGCGGAGCATCCTGGCGGGCAGGTTCACGTAGCGGCTGAATGCTCCGTCCGTGTGCGGAAAGCGTGCCGCGCTGCCCAGGTAGGTGCACCCCGGCGACAGGTTGGGGCGGTCTTCCGGGTAGCGGGCCGCACCCGGGGCGGGCGATGCAGGGTGGACTGCCACCGGATTCCCGGCCTGCGGGCCGCTGCCGTCGGCGGCCGCCTGCAGGACGGTACCGACAATCTCGTGGCCCAGCACCATGGGTGCCTGCAGCACCGATTCGCCGGCGGCGCCGTGCTGCCAGTAGTGCAGGTCGGACCCGCAGATCCCGCCGTAGGCCACCTCGATGATGGCCTCGTTGGCTGCAGGTGGCGCCAACGGAACGGTGTCCAGCCGGAGATCGCCTGCTGCGTGCGCGACGACGGCGGGACCGGCGTCGGGAAGTACCTGGTTCGTGTGCATCAGACCACCACCGTCATTCCGCCGTCGACGAAGATCGTCTGGCCGTTGACGAAGTTGGAGGCATCGGACGCCAGCCATACGGCCGGGCCGCCGAGATCGGCCACCGTTCCCCAGCGGTGGGCGGGGGTACGGCCCAGGATCCAGCTGTTGAACGCTTCGTCGTCCACCAGGTTCTGCGTCATTTCCGTATGGATGTAGCCGGGCGCGATCCCGTTGATCTGCAGGCCCTCTGCGGCCCACTCGGCCGTCATGGCCCGGGTGAGGTTCCGCAGCCCGCCCTTCGCGGCGACGTAGGGCGCGATGGTTGGCCGTGCCAGGTCGGTCTGGACGGAGCATATGTTGATGATCTTGCCGCGGCCGCGCGGGATCATGTGCCGAGCGGCTTCCCTGCCCACCAGGAAAGCACTGGTCAGGTCGGTGCTGATGACGCGCTCCCAGTCCTTGACGTCCAGGTCCAGCATGGGCACGCGGTGCTGGATGCCGGCATTGTTGACCAGGATCTCCAGCGGACCGACGTTCTCCTCGATCCAGGCGATGCCTGCCGCGGCTGCCGAATCGCTGGTGACGTCGAACGCAATGCTGCGGATCCTGCCTTCCGGAAAGTCCGCCGCCATGGCTGCCTCGGCCTTTGCCAGCCGGTCCGGGTTGACGCCGTTCAGCACCACGGTGGCGCCGGCGTCGGCCAGGGCACGGGCCAGTGCATTACCGATCCCCCTGCTGGATCCGGTGACCAGGGCAGTGCGTCCGATCAGGTCAAATAGTGCACTCATGCTGAAGTTGCCTCTTTCTGTGCCGCAGGTGCGGCCTGGTCGCTGAGGTTGGAAATGGCCTGCCGCACCACTGCCAGGTCCTGGTCTCCCAGTCCCTGCCGTTTCAGTTCGGCATAAAGTTCGACGGCGGCAGCCGCCATGGGGACGGCCGCACCTGCCGTCCGGGCAGAGTCGGTGACAAAGCCGAGGTCCTTGTGCATGAACTTGGCCGGCCCGGTGGGAGCGTAATCCTTGGCGGCAATCCTGGGACCCACGATTTCCAGTACGCGGCTTCCCGCCAAGCCGCCGGCCAGGACCTCAAAGAGGGCCACGCTGTCCATGCCGGAGCGTTCGGCAAGTTCGGCTGCCTCGGCGAGGGCCGCCGTCGTGGTTCCCACAATGAGCTGGTTGCAGGCTTTCGCGAGGGAACCGGTTCCCAGGCCGCCCATGTGGCGGACGGTGCTGCCCATGGCTTCGAAGAGCGGGAGCAGCCGGGCAAAGTCGGCGGGATCTCCACCCGCCATGATGGCCAGGGTGCCATTGGCAGCCCCAGTGGTTCCGCCACTGACAGGGGCATCCATCACGCGGGCTGCGCCGCCGGACGCCTCCACCACAGAGTGTCCAAACTCCTTCACGGCGGCAGGCGAAACGCTGCTCATAACCACAAGCATGGTGTCCTGCGCAGGAGGCTTGGCGCGCCAGGCATCAAGCAACGGGGCAGCTGCAGCTTCAATGTCCGGCAGGTCCGGCAGCGTAAACACAATGACCGGGAGGCCGTTCAGCTGAGTTACGTCAGCAACGCCACGGCCGCCGAGCCGCTCGAAACGCTCAACAGCCGGCCGCGAGCGGTTCCAGGCGGCCACCTGCCAGCCGGCGGCTACAAGATTTGCGGCCATGGGCGCGCCCATCAGGCCAAGCCCAACAAATCCCGCGGCGCGCGAAGTTGTGGCTTTGGTAGGTTTTGTGGTGTCCATACAGTGCGGCCTCACATCGTTGTGGCGATAATTTTCCGGCTATTTGTTCAATATCCTAACCTCCATTCAGTATGATGAACAGATGACGCCTAAAACCACCGTCGCCATAGCCGTCCCGCTCGAAGCCGAGCACGTGGACCGCATCCGCGCCGTAGACCCTTCCGTGACCGTCCGCTACGAACCCGACCTGCTTCCACCGGAACGCTTTCCGGCAGACCACAGCGGCGATCCGGACTTCCAGCGCACTCCGGAGCAGGAGGAGCGGTACTGGGACATGGTCAACAGCGCGCAGGTCCTCTACGGGTTCCCCAACGAAAGCCCGGCAGGCCTGGCCCGCGTGGCCAAGGAGAATCCCGGGCTTCAGTGGATCCACGCGATGGCCGCCGGAGCCGGTGGCGCCGTCAAGGCATCCGGCTTGGAGCAGGACGTCCTGCAGAAATTCAAGGTCACCTCATCCGCAGGCGTCCACGCCCTGCCGTTGGCCGAATTTGCCGCCTTGGGCATCCTTAACGGCTTCAAGCGCACTGCCGAGATGGCTCAGGACCAGGCCGCCAAAGTGTGGCCCGAACTGCGCACACCCACCCGGCTGGTGAGCGGCTCCCACCTGGTCATTACGGGCCTGGGCGAGATCGGCATGGAAACGGCCAGGATCGCCCGCGCACTCGGCATGACCGTCAGCGGCACCAAGCGTTCAGTGGAAGAGATCGACGGCATCGAGGAAGTTGCGGACAACAACGGCCTGGCCGCCCTCCTTGCCACGGCAGACGCCGTCGTCAATACCCTTCCCGGCACCCCTTACACAGAGGGGCTGCTCAACCGGGACGCCTTCGCGGCCATGAAGCCGGGGACGGTCTTCGTCAACGTGGGCCGTGGGACCGTAGTGGACGAGGCAGCGCTGCTTGAGGCCTTGGACAACGGCCAGGTGTCCTACGCCTGCCTGGACGTCTTCGCCGTCGAGCCACTCCCCCTGGACAGCCCGCTCTGGTCCCACCCCCGGGTGATGGTGTCGCCCCACACGTCCGCCTTGAGCTCCGCAGAGAACAGGCTGATCGCCGACCGCTTCTGCAGCAACCTCCGCACCTTCCTTGACGGCGGCACGCTCCCGCACGAAGTGGATACCCTGCACTTCTACTAGGAGCCAGCACGAAGAAGGCCTCTTCCCGGAACTGAACCGGGAGGAGGCCTTCCTTGCTCCCGGGCATCGGCTGCCAGGGGAAGCCCGGCGTGGAGCCCACTCCGCAACCCACACGAAGGCCGCCTCCCGGATGTCCGGGAGGCGGCCTTGGTGGTTGGGGGCTGCGTGATGCCCCGTGCTCAGTACGCCTTAGCTGGCGTCTTCAATAGCCGTCAGGTCGCGGCCCTGGGTTTCGGGGGTGGCAAACGTGGTGCCAAACGAAATCAGCGCGAGGACCAGGGAGTAGATGGCCGGGACCAGCCAGGAGTGGCCGGTCACCCCCAGCAAGGCAACGCCGATCATCGGGGCGAAGCCGCCGGCCAGCACGGCGGAAAGTTCGCGGCTGAGGGCGACACCCGTGAAGCGGTGCTGCGAGCCGAACAGTTCCGGCAGCATGGCGCACTGCGGGCCGAGCATGGACTGCACACCAAGGGCAATGCCTACCACCATCACCACCCACACCAGGGTCACATTGCCCAGGGTCACCAGGTAGAAGGCCGGCAGGGCAATGATGGCCTGGAACAGGGCACCGTAGCGATACACGGGCACTCGGCCGAACCGGTCGGACAGCGCACCGAAGGTCACCACCATCACGGCGGCAAATCCGGCGGCGATCAGGAGGCCGGTGGGTCCGATGAACTTATCGCCGGCAAAGACGCCGGCAGGCATGCTGATGAAGGACACCAGGAGTGCTGAGTAGATCGACGAGTTGCCGTTCTCGCCCATGCGCAGGCCAATGCCGATCAGGACGTTCTTCTTTGAGTGCCTCCAGATCTGCCCTACCGGGTTCTTCACTACGGCCTTTTGCTTCTCCAGCTCCTGGAATACCGGAGTTTCCTTGAGGCGCAGGCGGATGAAGACGGCAACGGCAATCAGGACCACGCTGGCCAGGAACGGTACACGCCACAGCCAGCCGAGCAGGACTTCCCGGTCCGCCAGCGCCATCAGCGCGAAAGTTCCGGCGCCCATCAAAGTGCCGAGCTGGATCCCGACAAACGGGAGCGAAGCGAAGAATCCACGACGGCGGCGCGGAGCCACCTCGGAGATCAGCGTCGTGGCGCCCGCCTGTTCCGCTCCGGCGCCCAGACCCTGGATGATACGCAGCGACACGAGAAGAACCGCGCCTACCATGCCGGCCTGCTCGTAGGTGGGCAGCAGGCCGATGGCGAAACTTGCCATGCCCATAATGCCGATGGTCAGGATCAGCACCATTTTGCGGCCCCAACGGTCACCGATGTACCCAAAGACAACGCCGCCGAAGGGCCGGGCCGCGAATCCAACGCCATAGGCGGCAAAGGATGCAATCACAGCACCGGTTTCACCGAGGGGCGAGAAGAACAGCGGCCCGAAGATCAGAGCCGAGGCCAGGCCGTAGATGTAAAAGTCGTAGTACTCGAGGGCCGAGCCCACCGAACTGGCAAGAGTTGCCCTTCGCAGCTGGTCCGGGTCAACGGCGGCGTCGTCCGACCCGTTCTGCGGCGTATAAGTACGAGTAGTCACAAGAACTCCCTAATCAGCACTCCAGACCCCCGTTGGCCTGGCGGAAACAGCGAGCTACGTCACACGTCGATCGCTATGTTGAACAGCGTACAGCATGATGAACGCCATACCAAGAGCTGAACGCGTACTACTTACTGAACGTTGATCCGAGTGCTGAACAGACGCGCCTACCCCATGGGATTACCGAGCGACCTGGCCAGCTCCTTGAGTTCTTTCACCATTTGAGTGCCCTGCTCCTCCGAATAGGTGGCCTTCAGTGCAGTCACCGAAAGCCCCAGGCTGGGCCCATGCGCCCCGCGCGTAGGAACGGATACCGCCAGGCAAACGACGCCCGTCGTGGATTCCTCGTCCTCGAAGGCGTACCCCTGCTCCCGAATGGCGACCAGCTGCGCTTTAAGCTCGGCGCCTGTGCGCAAGGACTTGGGCGTGAGGACCGGAAGCTGGCGGTCATCGGGGAACATCTCGGCCACATCGTGGTCATGAAGCCTGGCGATCAGGGCTTTGCCCACCGCGCAAAGAGAGACGGGCATCTTGTCGCCTATGTTGGATGTGAGCCGGACGGCGGGGTGCCCTTCATAACGGGCAAGGTAAATGACATTCTCGCCATCGAGCATGGCGATGCGCACGGTTTCCCCGGAGAGGGTTGGGGCCTGCTCGCAATAGCGGTAGAACTCCTGGACCTCATCAAGCCGGCTCAGGTAAGCGGCACCCAGTTCCACCAGCTTCCGCCCCAACGCAACCTCATTGCCCTGCCGCGTAATAAGGCGGGCATCCTCGAGGGCCAGGAGCAGATTGGACGTTGAAGACTTGGGAATACCCAACTCCCGTGAGAGGTCGCTAAGCGTCAAGCGGCCCGCGGGTGAACCGGCAAGTGCGTCAAGCACGGCCGCAGCCCTGGTGACAGCCGGCGCCGGCGAGGTGCTGCCCAGCCCTTCAGAAGTGCGGGCAACTGGCGACTCAGCCATGGTTCTCCTTCATTCGGCGCGCCACGGCGCATCCTCCCGAAGGGCTGGAGAACGCCCGCGCTGGCGCATTACAACTGTGCGTTCATTATATTGAACACTACCCATCATAGTGACAGTCAAAACCACCATCGATTGGATTTTTTGTTTGCGGATTGTTCACTGTATATTCATTTCAAGCCTTCCACCGCGGCATCCCCCAATAGTCGCGGTGGAGGGCCTTCCACTTTAAAGCGAGCACATCTTCCGGCTTTCTCAGGCCGCTACAGCAGCCGTTTCCCGGACCCGCCAGCCTCCCCCTTGGCCGTCCCTCACCAGTTCCATGGTGACCAGTTCGTCGTCCTCGTTTTGGCCCAGACGCGTCTGCAGCCGAAGGACCTCAATATCAACCCGGCCCGATCCGCGTGGCATGCGCCGTTCAGACTCCCACCACTTCACCCGTTCAAACCAGCGCAGCGGCTCAGCGCCGACAACCCATTCGCGTCCGCCGCGAATTACAGCCAGGGGCGAGCCGTCAGGGGAAGAATTAAGCACCACGTGTTCCATATGCCCAAGGTAAGCGGAGGCACTGACAATGCAGCCGACGGCGGCATAACGCCGCGGCGGTGCGGGAGACACAAAAAACCCCGCTGCTCCGGGCCTATGCCTGGAACAGCGGGGTGATGGTGGGTCCTACCGGGATCGAACCGATGACATCCACGGTGTAAACGTGGCGCTCTACCAGCTGAGCTAAAGACCCAAAAGTGGAGGTTTCAGCGGCGTGCCGCGTCAACCAACGAACAGTTACTCTACCCGACTTCCCGGACTAAAAGCCAATCGACGCAGCTCAGGGAGCCGGAAGCCTCCGTGCAAGCCACGCCAATGACTCGGAAACACCTGCGGCCAGCTTGATGGTGGCAAAATCGTCGCCCCGGGTAGCGCCCCTGTTGATGATGACTACCGGCTTCCCGTTCTTGGCCGCGTGCCGGACAAACCGCAGGCCGCTCATTACCGTCAGCGAGGAGCCCGCCACCACCAACGCAGCTGCCTCATCGACCATGGCGTAACTGCGCTCCACACGGTCTTTGGGCACGTTCTCGCCAAAAAAGACGAAGTCCGGTTTCAGCGTCCCGCCGCAGGCAGGGCAAACGGCAACGACGAAGCTCCTGATGAGTTCCTCGTCGTCAACGGTGGCATCGGCGTCCGGCGCTGCTTCCACCATGCCGGCGTCAAGCGCCGCCTGCAGAAAACCGGGATTGAGTTCTTCGAGGACCACTCCCAGCATTTGGCGCGTGTATCTGCGCTGGCAGGCAAGGCACACCACTTGGTCGTATCGGCCATGGAGGTCCACAACATTCACGCTGCCGGCGTCCTCGTGGAGGCGGTCAACGTTCTGTGTAATGAGGCCCGTCAGGAGTCCGCGTTCTTCCAGGGCGGCGACAGCACGGTGTCCGTCGTTGGGATCAGCATGGCGCAGGTGCGACCAGCCGATGTGGTTCCGAGCCCAGTAGCGCTGCCGGTTGGCCGGATCGCCCACGAACTCCTGATAGGTCATGGGCGAACGGGGCGCAGACTCAGGACCGCGGTAATCGGGGATGCCGGAGTCCGTGCTCAGCCCGGCGCCGGTCAGCAATGCAATCCGCTTACCTGCCAATAGCAGGCGGATGGACTCCAGGGCCGGGAGCGCGGAGCTGTCCACGGCAGCCGCGGGTTTCGCCGGCAGCCGGGCAAAGCCGGTGAGCCCTGTCCCCCGACCTGCCATAAGTCAGTCCCGCGCCGACCCCACGGCGACGGCTCCAGGAACTCCTGTTGCCGCCGTCGTAATTTCCGCCAGCGCCCGCCGGTAGTCGTCCAGCTCACGCGCGCGGCCGCGCGGATTCACCACTACGTAACGGACGATGCCGTCCGCATCGATGATGAAAGTACCCCGCCCGGCCATTCCGCTCTGCTGGTCAAAAACGCCGTAGAGCGACGCAACCCTGCCGTGCGGCCAGAAGTCCGCCAGGAGCTCGAAATCGTAGCCTTCACGGTCCGCGTAGGCCCTCAGGGTGAATTTACTGTCCACCGAAACCGCGAGGACGGTGGCATTAGCCGCCGTGAAGTCCGCCAGATTGTCCCGGAGTTCGCAGAGTTCGCCTGTGCAAATACCGGAGAATGCGAAGGGATAGAACACCACAACGACGTTCTGTCCCCGCAGGGACGAAAGCCTGACCGGCTCGCCATGTTGGTTGGTGAGTTCGAAGTCCGGCGCCGCAGTCCCGACCTGCGGTACCGAAGCGCCGGAAGTGCTCACTTGTTCTTCTTGCTCACCAGGCGGGTGGCGCTCCAATCCTTGGAAACACCGGCCGACGTGGTCAGGTGCAGGCCGGCCGTGGGAGCCGCTTCCTGGATTTCCGCCGGAGAAACGTACCCGGGACGGCCGGACTTGGGTGTGAGTGCCCACACAACCCCGGTCTCGCTCAGGTTGGTCAGGGAATCCATCAGGGCGTCGATCAGGTCGCCGTCACCGTCCCGCCACCAGAAGATGACTGCGTCCACAACCTCATGGTCATCTTCGTCGAGCAGTTCCGAACCGGTGAGGTCCTCAATGTCGTCACGCAAGTCGAAATCGACGTCGTCGTCGTAACCGAACTCCTGAATCAGATCCCCATTTTTGAAACCCAATTTTTCCGCCACATTTACCGAAGTGGCGGCGTCGGCCTCGCTCACGTGTTCCTCCAATGCCTTGTTTGTTCCCATTACTGGTTGTACTGGTGTTGCCGGTTCCTGCTTGCTGTCCTGATACTCACGGCCAGACTGCTTACTATCAAACTGCTTATCGTCGGGTTGCTGCAAAGTGATATCCATTACCACAAGCCAACACCCTTTGAGCCAGGTCTTCAAGCTGCCCGGTCTGCGATCCGCCATATTCTGCGTCACAGCCGGCCGTTCTTCCCAGCCCGGAACAGGATTCCGTCATACATAAGAGTATGACCAACAAATACCGCCCGGCGCCGCAGCCCGGCTACGCATCCCGGTTACGTCAGAGCTAGAGTGGGCTGAGGCAGCAATTCCTGCGGGGCAACCGTCCCAGTCGTGAGTTAGCTATGACATGCAGTAGTCGCTGTCCAAGGACCCTGCCCGGCACACATGACCGGGCTGTTGTAACCGATACGTCGCACACGTCGCGTTTTCGCTTGGCAGCCATCCTGCCCGGCCTAAGTGCGCCGATGCCTGCGCGCAAAGAGAGGTTGGACGTGGCTGCAGGAGAAGATACCTCCCATATCCTCAGCGGGTTGACTAACCAGCTGCCTGATCGTGATCCGGAAGAGACCGCCGAGTGGGTCGAGTCCCTGGATTCATTGATCAGGGAACAGGGCACTGAGCGTGCCCAGTACATCATGCGCAGTCTGTTGCAGCGCGCCGGAGCCCAGAGTGTTGGCGTACCGATGGTGACCACCACGGACTACGTCAACACCATTCCGGTAGACCAGGAAGCGGCGTTCCCCGGCAACGAGGAGTACGAACGCCGGTACCGCGCCTACATGCGCTGGAACGCCGCGATCATGGTCCACCGCGCCCAGCGGGCCAACATCGGCGTTGGCGGACACATCTCCACCTACGCCGGCGCTGCAACCCTGTATGAAGTCGGTTTCAACCACTTCTTCCGCGGCAAGGACCACCCCGGCGGCGGAGACCAGGTCTTCTTCCAGGGCCACGCCTCCCCCGGCATGTACGCCCGCGCCTTTATGGAAGGCCGCCTCACCGAAGAGGACCTGGACGGATTCCGCCAGGAGAAGTCCCGCGAGGGCCACGCCCTCTCCTCGTACCCGCACCCGCGCCTTATGCCGGAGTTCTGGGAGTTCCCCACGGTTTCCATGGGCATCGGCCCCATGAACGCCATCTACCAGGCACAGTCCAACCGCTACCTGCACAACCGTGGCCTCAAGGACACCTCCGACCAGCAGGTCTGGGCATTCCTTGGCGACGGCGAAATGGACGAGCCCGAATCACGCGGCCTGCTCCAGCTGGCTGCGAACGAGAACCTGGACAACCTGAACTTCGTCATCAACTGCAACCTGCAGCGCCTTGACGGCCCGGTTCGCGGCAACGGCAAGATCATGCAGGAACTCGAAGCGTTCTTCCGCGGTGCGGGCTGGAACGTCATCAAGGTTGTCTGGGGACGCGAGTGGGATGACCTGCTCACCAAGGACACCGACGGTTCGCTCGTGAAGATCATGAACGAAACCCCGGATGGTGACTACCAGACCTACAAGGCCGAGTCCGGCGGGTTCGTCCGCGAGCACTTCTTCGGCAAGGACCCCCGCACCAAGGACCTCGTCGCGGACCTCTCCGACGACCAGATCTGGAACCTCAAGCGCGGCGGCCACGATTACCGCAAGGTCTACGCCGCGTACAAGGCAGCCACTGAGTTCAAGGGCAAGCCCACCGTCATTCTGGCGAAGACCGTCAAGGGCTACGGCCTGGGCCCGCACTTCGAGGGCCGCAACGCGACCCACCAGATGAAGAAGCTCACCCTCGATGACCTGAAAAACTTCCGCGACCACCTGCGGATTCCGATCACCGACGATCAGCTTGAGAAGGACCTGTACCAGCCGCCGTACTTCCACCCGGGCCAGGATGCGCCGGAAATCAAGTACATGATGGAGCGGCGTGCGGCTCTGGGCGGTTCCGTTCCGGAGCGCCGGTCCAAGCACGACTCCATCACGCTCCCCGAGGCCAAAACCTACGAGGTGGCCAAGCGTGGTTCCGGCAAGCAGCAGGCCGCTACCACCATGGCGTTCGTCAGGCTCCTCAAGGACCTGATGCGGGACAAGAACTTCGGCAAGCACATCGCCCCGATCATCCCTGACGAAGCCCGTACCTTCGGCATGGACGCGTTCTTCCCCACGGCCAAGATCTACAACCCCAAGGGCCAGAACTACCTGTCCGTGGACCGCGACCTTGTCCTTGCGTACAAGGAGTCTGCACAGGGCCAGCTGATCCACCCCGGCATCAACGAGGCCGGCGCAGTTGCGGCCTTCACCGCTGCGGGTACGGCTTACGCCACTCACGGCGTGCCGCTGGTTCCGATCTACGTGTTCTACTCCATGTTCGGGTTCCAGCGCACCGGCGATGCCTTCTGGGCAGCCGGCGACCAGATGGCCCGTGGGTTCATCATCGGCGCCACGGCAGGCCGCACTACCCTTACCGGTGAAGGCCTCCAGCACGCTGACGGCCACTCACCGCTCCTGGCTTCAACCAACCCGGCTGTTGTCACATACGATCCGGCCTACGGTTACGAAATGGGCCACATCGTCCGTGACGGCATCGAGCGGATGTACGGCGAGGACAGCACGGACAAGAACCTGATGTACTACATCACGGTCTACAACGAGCCGATCACCCAGCCGGCCGAGCCTGAGGGCCTGGACGTCGAGGGAGTCCTCAAGGGCATCTACCTGGCGGCTCCGGCCAAGATCGACGGTCCCCGGACCCAGATCCTGGCATCCGGTGTCTCCGTTCCGTGGGCCATCGAGGCGCAGCGGATCCTGGCGGAGGACTGGGGTGTGTCAGCCGATGTCTGGTCCGTGACGTCCTGGAACGAACTCCGCCGCGACGGCCTCGCCGCCGAGGAGGAAGCCTTCCTGAACCCGGGCCAGCCTGCCCGCGTTCCGTTTGTTGCCCAGCAGCTGGCCGGTGCTACCGGTCCCGTTGTTGCGGTCTCCGACTACATGAAGGCCGTGCCGGACCAGATCCGCCAGTTCGTCCCGAACGAGTTCGCCACCCTGGGTGCCGATGGCTTCGGCTTCTCGGACACCCGTGCGGCTGCCCGCCGGTTCTTCAAGAACGACACCCACTCGATTGTGGTGCGTGCCCTGGAGATGCTGGCCCGCCGTGGCGAAGTTGACGGCCAGGCTCCTGCCCAGGCCATCGAGAAGTACCGCCTGCACGACGTCAACGCCGGCACCACCGGTGGCGCGGGCGGGGAATCCTAAGCAGCACCGGCACCTGCCAACGCACGACGGCGGGATCCCCACCATTCACGGTGGGGATCCCGCCGTCGGCGTTTAAGTCCTGTGACGAAGGGCAAACGCAGTTGTAGCCTTCGCACAAAATGGAGGTTCGGGCCTGTGCACCGTATGCTCAATGGATGCCTGACCCGATCCTTCCTTCAACAAAACCCAAAGCGGGTTCCCGTGGCCTCAGTCCGGAGAAGAAGGAAACCCTGAAACAGTTGCGCACCCACGTGGGCCAGCTGTCCACCAGCACCATGCGGAAGCTGGAGACCTCACTCCCCTGGTACAGCCGGCTCAGCTCGGACGAGCGTTCCGCGCTTGGCCTCGTTGCCCAGAACGGCATCGCCGCCTTCGTGACATGGTACGAACGGCCCAGTTCGCCGTCGTGGATCCTTTCCGACGTCTTCGGCACCGCGCCAACGGAGCTCACCCGCTCCATCAGCCTGCAGAAGGCACTCCAGCTGATCCGGATCGTCGTTGAAGTCGTGGAGGACCAGGTCCCCGTCATAGCACCGGAGGCAGACCAGCCCTCGCTCCGTGAGGCAGTCCTGCGTTATTCGCGTGAGGTGGCATTCGCTGCGGCGGATGTCTACGCCAGAGCAGCGGAATCACGCGGCTCCTGGGATACCCGGCTCGAGGCCCTGATTGTTGATGCCATTTTGCGCGGCGAAAACACCGATGCCCTCCGCTCCAGGATCGCGGCCCTTGGCTGGAAGGCCCAGGAACGGTTCACCGTAATGGTTGGCAACTCGCCCTCCGAGCCCAGCGCCAGCTATGTAAGCGAGCTGCGCCGGACCGCCGGGCGGTACGCCGAGGATGCCCTGGTGGGCATCCAGGGAGACCGCCTGATCCTGATCCTGGGCGGTGTCCACGACAGGGACACCGCTTACATCAAGCTGAGCGAGATGTTTGCCCCTGGCCCGGTTGTCTATGGACCCGAAGCCGGCACCCTGCTGGACGCCAGCGCCTCAGCGCAATCAGCTTTTGCAGGCCTGACGGCGGCGAAGGCCTGGCCCTCGGCACCGCGGCCGGTAGCCGCAGACGACCTCCTGCCCGAACGGGTCATCTCCGGCGACGACGCCGCGCGCCGGTCCCTGGTCAAGAACATCTACCGGCCTTTGGTTGCTGCCTCCAACGGGCTGGTGGAAACCCTCGGAACGTACCTGGAGTTGGGCCATTCACTGGAAGCAACTGCCCGGGAACTGTTCGTCCATGCCAACACGGTGCGTTACCGGCTGAAGCGCGTTTGTGACGTCACGGGCTGGGATCCGCTGCTCCCCCGGGAGGCGTTTGTGCTGCAGGCCGCGCTGGTTGTAGGCCGTCTGGCGGCCCCTCCAAGAGCTCCCGCAGAGCGCCAACCGACGCGGAATCAGAATTAATCCGTTGTAGACTTCCTACAAACCGACCCGGTGAGCTTGGTGCATGGAAACACCC
Source organism: Pseudarthrobacter sp. (assembly GCA_031178005.1). Classification (GTDB taxonomy): domain Bacteria; phylum Actinomycetota; class Actinomycetes; order Actinomycetales; family Micrococcaceae; genus Arthrobacter. The sequence goes on along the minus strand of JAPSJV010000026.1, from coordinate 14,334 downwards.
TTTATCTTGCCAATATTTGGAAAGCTGGATACGTGCTTGCAATCGTCTGCCCTGGACAGGGCTCACAAACCCCCGGTTTTCTGGCCCCTTGGCTGGAACTGCCCTCTGTAGCAGGCCAACTGGCCTCCCTTAGCGAGATCGCAGGCATCGACCTCACGGCCCACGGCACCACCTCTGATGAAGAAACCATCAAGGACACAGCTGTTGCGCAGCCCCTGATCGTTGCCGCCGGGCTCATTGCCGCCGGGCAGCTGTTCGACGTTGAGCTGGGCAGCTTGCCGGTCATCCTGGCCGGACACTCCGTCGGTGAAATCACCGCTGCAGCCCTGGCCGGCGTCCTCACCGAGGACGAAGCCATGACGTTCGTCCGCGAACGCGCCAACAACATGGCGGCTGCCGCAGCCGTAACCCCCACCGGCATGAGTGCCGTTGTGGGCGGCGACCCCGCAGAGGTACTGGCGGCCATCGAAGCGTCCGGCGCCACCCCTGCCAACGTCAACGGGGCCGGCCAGACCGTCGCCGCCGGAACGTTCGAACAGCTGAAAACCCTCGCGGAAAACCCGCCGGCCAAAGCCCGGGTAATTCCCCTCAAGGTTGCCGGCGCGTTCCACACCAGCCACATGTCCCCGGCCGTCAGCGCGCTGGAAGTCCTGAAACCCAAGCTGTCGCCGCAGGTTCCGGCCGTCCCCCTTCTTTCGAACTACGACGGCGGCGAAGTCACCGATGGCAGTGCCGCCGTCGACAGCCTGATTGCCCAGGTTTCGCGGCCTGTCCGCTGGGACCTCTGCATGGAAGCCATGGTCCAGCGGGGCGTCACCGGCGTCATTGAGCTCGCACCTGCCGGAACGCTTGCCGGACTTGCCAAGCGTGGCATGCCCGGCGTGAAAACCGTTGCCGTCAAGACCCCTGATGATCTTTCCGCAGCCCTGGCCCTCTTCGCAGAACTGGAGGGCAACGCATGAGCGTTCCCACTCTTAAACAAGCTCCCGTCAACGAGTTTTCCCGCATTGTGGGGATCGGTGCCTTCCGCCCTGACGTCATTGTCACCAACGACGACGTTTGCCAGTGGATCGATTCCTCGGATGAGTGGATCCGGCAACGCACGGGTATCGTCACGCGCCACCGCGCTGCCGCAGACGTCAGCGTCATCGACATGGCCGAAGGTGCAGCCCGCGAGGCCCTGGCACAGGCCGGAATCGATGCCTCGGACCTGGGCGCCGTCATTGTCTCCACCGTGACTCACCCCTATGCCACTCCCTCGGCGGCCGCCGCCGTCGCAGACCGCATCGGGGCAACGCCCGCTCCGGCCTTTGACATCTCCGCAGCCTGTGCAGGCTACTGCTACGGCATTGCCCAGGGTGATGCCCTGGTCCGTTCCGGCGCTGCGAAATATGTCCTGGTAGTCGGCGCGGAGAAGCTCTCCGACGTCATCGACAACCGCGAGCGAACCATTTCCTTCCTGCTGGGCGACGGCGCCGGCGCCGTTGTCATCGGCCCCTCCGAGACCCCCGGAATCGCACCCTCGGTTTGGGGCTCCGATGGCAGCAAGTGGGAAGCAATCGGCATGACCCGGTCCATGCTTGATGTCCGCGACCTTGGACTCGCAGCCCGCCAGTCGGACTCCACCGGTGACCTCGCACTCCTCGAAGAAGCGCAGGAGCTCTACCCCACGCTCCGCCAGGACGGCCAGACGGTCTTCCGCTGGGCTGTATGGGAGATGGCCAAGGTTGCCCAGCAGGCCCTCGACGCCGCAGGCATCAAGGCCGAAGACCTCGTGGCATTCATTCCGCACCAGGCCAACATGCGCATCATCGATGAGATGGTGAAGAAGCTCCAGCTTCCCGAACACGTGGCAGTGGCCCGCGACATCGCGGACGCCGGCAACACTTCTGCTGCTTCCATTCCCCTCGCCACGCACCGCCTGCTCCAGGAAAATCCCGCCCTCAGCGGCGGACTGGCGCTCCAGATCGGCTTTGGTGCGGGGCTGGTCTTCGGAGCCCAGGTAGTCGTCCTTCCGTAATAACCACCCACCAAGCCGCGACCGCGGGTTGATCCATTTCCGGCTTCGCCGGCAACAACAAGAAAAGGAGCCATCAATGGCTAGCAACGAAGAAATCCTGGCCGGCCTGGCTGAAATCGTCAACGAGGAGACCGGACTCTCCCCCGAGGCAGTCGAGCTGGACAAGTCCTTCACCGAGGACCTGGACATCGACTCCATCTCCATGATGACGATCGTGGTCAACGCTGAAGAGAAGTTCGGCGTCCGCATCCCGGACGAAGAGGTCAAGAACCTCAAGACCGTTGGCGACGCCGTCAGCTTCATCGCCGGCGCACAGGCTTAGCAGCACCCGGCCTCCGGGCCAAAACGGCCGGCTGGCGGGCATTGCCCCCGGCCGGCCGTTGCACCACATGGATATTCCGCAGCATCTGGTTACCGGTCCGCCTCCGGCGGTTTCCCCGGCCCGCGCTGCCCATCGACAGAGAGTGATCCCATGACACGCAAAGTAGTCATTACCGGTCTGGGTGCCACGACGCCCATCGGCGGCGACGTCCCCACCATGTGGGCCAACTCGCTGAAGGGGGTTTCCGGTGCACGCACCCTTGAAGACGACTGGGTAGCCAAATACGAACTGCCAGTCCACTTCGCCGCCCGCTGCAGCACTCCCGCCCTGGATGTCCTGGGCCGGGTGGAAGCCAAGCGGATGGACCCGTCCACCCAGTTCGGCGTTATCGCCTCCCGTGAAGCCTGGGCTGACTCCGGCATCACTGAAATCGACCATGACCGCCTGGCCGTGGCCTTTGCCACCGGCATCGGCGGCGTCTGGACCCTCCTGGACGCCTGGGATACCCTGCGTGACAAAGGTCCCCGCCGTGTCCTGCCCATGACCGTGCCCATGCTGATGCCCAACGGCGTTGCCGCTGCCGTCAGCCTGGACCTTGGCGCCCGTGCCGGTGCCCACACCCCCGTCTCCGCCTGCGCCTCAGGCACAGAAGCACTTCACCTCGGACTGGAGCTCATCCGCTCCGGGAAAGCCGACGTGGTCATGTGCGGCGGTGCCGAGGCCGCCATCCACCCGATGCCGCTGGCAGCGTTCTCCTCCATGCAGGCGCTCTCCCGCCGCAACGATGAGCCAGAACGCGCCTCCCGCCCGTACGACCTCGACCGTGACGGCTTCGTCATGGGTGAAGGCGCCGGCGCACTGGTCCTTGAAGCCGAGGAACACGCCCTGGCCCGCGGCGCCCGGATCTACGGTGAACTGGCCGGAACCTCCGTGACTGCCGACGCATACCACATCACCGCTCCGGACCCCGAGGGCCTTGGCGCCACCCGTGCCCTGAAGGCCGCCATGTTCGACGGCCGCATCCAGCCCAGCGACGTGGTCCACGTCAACGCACACGCCACGTCCACCCCGGTAGGCGACAAGCCGGAGTACACGGCACTGAAAGCGGCCTTGGGTTCGCAGCTGGACAGCGTAGCCGTCTCAGCCACCAAGTCCCAGATGGGCCACCTGCTGGGCGCTTCCGGCGCGGTGGAAGCCGTCCTGACGGCGCTGGCAGTCTACGAACGCAAGACACCTGTCACCATCAACCTGGAAAACCAGGATCCGGAGATTCCGTTGGATGTTGTGACCTCAGCCCGTGACCTGCCCTCCGGCAGCATTGTGGCCTTGAGCAACTCCTTCGGCTTCGGCGGGCACAACGCCGTCATTGCCATCCGGAGCATCTAGCACCGCTTACAGCAAAACGGCTGAGGGGCCCTGCATTTTTGCAGGGCCCCTCAGCCGTTTTTGCGATGTCTTGCCAAGTCTTGCGAAGGATGGGTCCTGGACGGACTAGCCGACTTGGTGAAGCCAGCGGACCGGAGCACCCTCGGCAGCGTGTCGGAACGGCTCGAGCTCCTCATCCCAAGCTTCACCCAGGGCAAGGGACAGTTCATGGTAAACGGCTGAAGGATCTCCGGCACCGGATTCATAGGCGTAGCGGATGCGGTCCTCGGAAACCATGATGTTGCCATGTACGTCAGTGGTGGCGTGGAAGATGCCCAGTTCCGGAGTATGGGACCAGCGTCCGCCGTCCACACCTTGGCTGGGGTCCTCGGTGACCTCATAGCGAAGATGCGCCCAGCCACGAAGGGCGGACGCTATCTGGGAACCAGTGCCCTGGGGTCCGGTCCAGGACAGCTCCGCCCGGAACATTCCGGGCGCAGCAGGCTGAGGGGTCCACTCAAGGTCGGTGCGCTTATCCACCACCGACCCGATGGCCCACTCAACGTGAGGGCACAGGGCAGTTGGTGCCGAGTGTACGAACAACAATCCACGGGTCATTGCAACAGACATTCCATCCTCCATAGCTAGGTACGTCTTCCCCAACGACCTCTGCACGGATGGATTGCGAGTGATTTCCCGGCGTGTTCTTCCCGGACTTTTCAGTTTTGACGGAAGTATCCAGACCCACCTGACCCTTTGAAGGTTCAAGCGCAACTTGAAAGCAGCCGTACTTGCCTTTCATTGTGCCGTATGGCCCGTGATTCCGCCACCGTGACGCCCGGGCAACACCGTTCCCTAACGTATGACAGCTAGTGTGGTGACCGGTTTTAGCACCGGGTCAGGCCCGCGGGTGGGCCTGCTGGTAGCTCTGCCGGAGCCGCTCCACGGACACATGGGTGTAGATCTGCGTGGTGGCCAGGCTGCTGTGCCCAAGAATTTCCTGTACGGCACGAAGGTCCGCCCCGCCGTCGAGCAAGTGCGTGGCAGCCGAGTGACGCAGCGCATGGGGCCCGGTGGCAGCGGTATCACCGAGTTGTTCCAGCGCGGCCCGGACAACCGAGCGCACCTGCCGTTGGTCAACCCGGTTACCGCGTGCGCCGAGGAAGACGGCGGGCCCGCTGCCGGTTTTCACCAGCGCAGGCCGGCCCCGCCTCAGCCAATCATCCACTGCCAGCGCTGCCGGGACACCGTACGGCACTGTCCGCTCCTTGTTGCCCTTGCCCAGCACCCGAACGGTGCGGCGGTCCGGATCAAGGTCGTCAATATCCATTCCCACGAGTTCGCCGACGCGGAGTCCGGTCGCGTACAACAGCTCCACCATGGCTTTGTTGCGCAGCGCCATGGGGTCGCCCTCCTGGGCTGATTCCCCGAGGTCTCCCAGCATCCTGAGCAGCTGCTGTTGCTGGAGGACGCCGGGGAGGGACTTGTCGCGCTTTGGAGCCTTGAGGCGCAGCGCCGGGTTTTCTTCCAGGAGCTCTTCACGGAGCGCCCAGGAGGCAAAGGAACGGACGGTGGCCGCCCGGCGGGCCAACGTGGCCCGGGACATCCCGGATTCACTCTGCGCGCCCAACCAGCGGCGCAGCGTGGCCAGCCCTATACCGGGCACATGTGCAATCCCTTCGGCTGCCGCATATTCCAGAAGGCTGCGCACATCTGACTCGTATGCACGAACCGTATGGGGCGACCTGGCGCGCTCCGCCGTGAGGTAGCGGGTAAATCCCGCGAGCGCCTCCTGCAGCGCGGCAGGCAGCACCGATGAATCCTGTTTTGCTGCCACGCTGCCTCCCTCGATGTCGCGTCTATTTAAGCACGGCGCATTCCGGGATCGGGGTTACCCCGCCGTTGCCACCGGAACTGCCGCGTTGGAGATCGGCCAGCCGATCAGTTTTTTGGGCCGCGGTGCCGCATAGGTACGGACCTTCGAAGTGGACAGCCGCATCCGGACGAGGGACTCGGCAATGGTGACGGCGGAGGCAACACCGTCCACCACGGGCACCCCGGCGCGCTGGCGGATTTCCTCATCCAGCCCGGCCATGCCGCCACAACCCAGGACAATTACTTCGGCTTTGTCCTGGGTGACAGCCAGCAAGGCCTGTTCAATGATGGCTTCCACGGCCCGCTCCGGTTCTTCCTCAAGCTCGAGGACGGCCATGCCGCTGGCACGGACCGAGGCGCAGCGGTCATCCAGTCCGGCCAGCTTCAGCCGGTCTTCGATCAGCGGAACGGCCCGGTCAAGGGTGGTCACAACGGAGTACTTGTGTCCGAGGAACATGGCGGTGCTTGCCGCAGCCTCCGTAATGTCCACGACGGGCACATCCAGGAGTTCCTGGAGGCCTTCCCGGCCGTGCTCGCCATAGCCGGCCTGGATAACGGCGTCAAAGGGCTCCGGGTAGTTCACCACGGCATCCATAACCGCAATGGCAGCCAGGTAGCTCTCAAAGTTTCCTTCGCAGGAGTCGGCGCCGAACCGGGGCGTGATCCCGATAATCTCGGTTCCTGGAGCGGCAATACTGCGCGCCTGGGCTGCGATGGAATCCGTCATGGATTGGGTGGTATTTACATTCGCGACGAGGATTCTCATTGAAATCTTCCTTACTGCCTGGTGGTCCGGAACCCGGACCTAGTGGGTGCTGGCGACGGCAATGGCTTCGCCATCAACGTCTTCAAGCTTCTGGGTGCGGTCGGAGATGAAGTAATAGACGACCGCGGCGATGCCGGCTGCGAAGAACCAAGCGAACGGGGCTGCAGCCCCCAGGGTGGGAACGAAGGCGATAGCCAGCGCCACCACGGCCGCAGGAACCATGGCCATGATGGCCTTGGGGTTGACGCCGTTCTTGTAGAAGTAGGTTCCTGCGGGCGACGCCGAGTAAAGCTCCGGGACGTTGACCTTGCCGCGGCGGATGAGCCAGTAGTCGGCCATGACTACGCCGAACAGCGGGCCCAGCAGGGCGCCAAGGCCACCCAGGAAATAGAGGATCACGAGCGGGTTGTTGTAGAGGTTCCACGGCAGGATCACCAGGCCGATCACGGCGCTGACTGCTGCCGCGCGACGGAAGTTGAGACGCTTCGGGAACAGGTTGGTCAGCGCGTAGACAGGCGCTACGAAGTTGGCCATGAGGTTCACCGCAATGGTCAGGATCAGCAGCGCCAGGCAAGCCAGCACCAGCAGGAGGGTGTTGGGAATCGTCTGCACGATGTCCGACGGGCTCTCGATGATGGTGCCGTTGATCTTGAACTGGCCGCCGGCCATGACGACGACAATGGCACCGAAGACCAGCATGTTGATGGGGATGCCCCAGAAGTTGCCGCGGACCACGGCTTTCTTGGATACCGCAGAGCGGGTGAAGTCGCAGAAGTTCAGGACGAACGTGCCGTAGATGGAAACCCAGAGCGCGCCGCCGGCAAAGATGGTGAGCCACATTTCCGGACCTTCGAGGGCGTTGTCCGAGGACCAGGCGATGGCGCCGCCTGCTTCGATGAAAATCCAGACGGCGACGGATGCCATGGTGACGAGGATGACGGGTCCGGCAAAGGCTTCGTATTTGCGGATCATTTCCATGCCGAAGCTGACGATTACCAGCTGGACGATCCAGAGGATTCCGAAGGAGACCCAGCCCAGCGAAGACAGGCCCAGGATGGAGTTCTTGTCGAAGTCTGCCAGCGACGGAATCATGGCGATGACCATAACGCGGAACACCACCGAGGCCAGGTAGGTCTGGATACCGAACCATGCGATGGCAACAGCGCCGCGAAGGAGGCTGGCAATTTGTGCGCCTCGGATGCCGAACGAGATACGGCTCATAACCGGGAACGGGACACCGGTCTTGACGCCCATAAAACCGGAGAGGTTCAGGAGGCCGAAGAGCAGGGCCGCTCCAATGCCCAGCGCAAGGAGGATCTGCCACGCGCCAAGGCCAAGCGCGAACAGTCCGACGGCGAATGCGTAGTTGCCGAGGCTGTGGACGTCATTGGCCCAGAGGGTGAAAATGCTGTACCCGGACCACTTGCGCCCCGCCCTCTTGGTGGGAGCAAGATCAAGGTTGTAAAGAGTGGGGCTGATGGCTTGGCCGGAAGCGGCGCTGGCTGTAGCGCAAAGCTCCTCGACGTGACCTGGCTGACCCGACAACAGTGTCGGTTCAACCAGGTCGACGCCGGTTTGGGGAGTCGTAGGCATCTGGTTCTCCAGTCGATGGGGATTTCGCAGTGGTGAGCTGGACCGCGGGATCATTGCTGTTATTCCACATTGCGAAAGTAAGTTCTTGAATAGTGAAATAATAGTATGATCCACGTCACCCATCAGTCAAGGCGTGCGGCCGTCGGCCGGTCACACAGCGTGTCTGCTACCCCGCCGATTCCTGCTCCCGTTGCCCTACGACACCGTTTTCAGCCGCTTCCAGCCTCCCCGTTCCGAGGATGCGAGCCCCAGGAGGCCAAGCCTTCCCAAGCCGGCGCGGACTGCCTCGGGTCCCAGACCGGCAACACTGGACAGCTTTTCGACTGAACTGGTGGTCCGCAGCGGCAGTGCGTCCAAGAGGATGAGGTCTTCAAGTGTCAGACCGTCATGATCGGCGGCCTGGCCAGTGGGACCCTGGGGCAGGGCTTCGCCGGCAGGTGCTGCCAGCTCGGCTACTTCACCGGCATCAGTGACGCACACTGCTCCTCCTTCGCGCAGCAGCCGGTGGCAGCCAGCTGAGTTGGCACTGTGTACGGATCCAGGCACTGCGCCCACAGCCCGCCCCAGTGTCTCGGCATGGTGGGCGGTGTTCAGGGCTCCAGACCGCCATCTGGCCTCGACCACAACGGTCACCGCGGACAAGGCAGCGATCAAGCGGTTGCGCTGGAGGAACCGGTAGCGCGTGGGAGCCGATCCGGGTGGAACTTCCGCCAGGACCGCCCCTTGGTTTGCGACGGCCCGCAACAGGTCTTCATTCCCAGCCGGATAAAAGCGGTCCACTCCCCCGGCCATGACTGCAATGGTGGGCACACTGTCCGAGCCACCCGCCAGCGCTGCCCGGTGGGCATGGGCATCAATACCGTACGCCCCGCCGGACACCACCGTGAACCCGCGCTGCGCCAGCGAATACGCGAGATCACCCGTGACCGCGGCACCATAACTTGTGCTGTCCCGTGACCCCACCAAGGCCACGGACCTGGCTGCCGGCGGAAGAGGTTGTTCCGCGCCACGCCACCAAAGGCAGACCGGTTGTTGCAGACCCAGGTCCGCCAGCTGCACAGGCCAGAGTTCATCCCCGGGAATGATCAGCCGTCCGCCAATACGGGCCATAGTGGCAAGATCACGTTCGGGTGCCAGATCAGGAACGCGTGGCCGCCAGCGCCGCAACGCCTCGGCCAGACCCGGCCACGTGCCACTGCCGCCGGCCTCGGCCAGAGCCTCTCCGATTTCACGCTCCAGGGAAGGACCGGGATCAATATGCCCACACGCTATCCTGAGCGCTTCCACGGCTCCCGCCACCTTGATGAGGGCGAGGCCGGCCGCATCCTGCGGTTCCATCAGTCTGGCCAGGGCTGCCCGGGCGGGTCTTTCGTCGTTCATGGGAATTCCTTTCACGCGGCCACCGCCGCGGCTTGGCGCAGGTTCAGGGCCTGGCCGATGTCGTTGATGTCCGGGCTTGGGCGTCCGGCCAGGTCCGCCAGAGTCCAGGCCAGGCGAAGGACCCTGTCATAGCCGCGGGCCGTGAGGACTCCGCGTTCCAGCGCCTGGTCCAGGATCCGTGTTATGGCCGGCTCCAGGCGCAGATATCCCCGGAGGAGCCGGCCAGGCACCTGGGCATTGCTTTCCAGCCCAAAGGGCAGCAACCGCTCGCGCTGGATCTGCCGGGCCTGCCGGACCCTGGCCGCAATCGACGCGGTGTCCTCTTCATGGCCGCACTGCCCGAAGTCAGCCAGCGAGACCCTTTCCACCTGCAGCTGGATGTCCACCCTGTCCAGGAGGGGCCCGGACATCCGGGCTGAGTAACGCCGCCGCATCATGGGTGTGCAGGTACAGTCCAGGCCTTTTCCTGAAGCCTTGCCGCAGGGGCAGGGATTCGCTGCCAGAACCAGCTGGAACCGCGCCGGATATGCCGCGGTGCCTGCTGAGCGGTGAATAACCAGTTCGCCGCTTTCCAACGGCTGCCGGAGCGCGTCCAGCACCCTTCGTTCGTACTCAGGGGCCTCATCGAGGAATAGAACGCCTCTGTGTGCCCGGGAGGCTGCACCCGGGCGGGGCAGACCCGATCCGCCGCCGATGATGGCAGCGGACGTGGCGGTGTGGTGCGGACTTTCGAATGGCGGACGCCGCAACAGCTGGCGGGACGCTGAGGGCAGGCCGCACAAGGAGTGAATGGCCGTCACCTCCATGGCCGCGGCGTCGTCCAGCTCCGGCAGCAGCCCGGGCAGGCGTTCGGCAAGCATGGTCTTCCCGGCCCCCGGCGGTCCTGTCAGCAGCACGTGGTGGGCACCGGCCGCGGCAACCTCAAGTGCCCGGCGGGCCTCAGCCTGCCCGGATACATCCCTCATGTCCGGCAGCGGACCAACAGGGCCGGCGTCAGGATCAGGCTCATCGGAATCCTGGGGATCGAAGTCCAAGGCCAGTTCCTGGGGATCGGCTCCGAAGTCGAAGACCAACCGGGCAAGCGTCCGGTACCCGCGGACGTTAGCACCAGGGACCAGTGCCGCCTCCGCCGCGTTGGCCTGGGCCACAACAATGTCCGGATACCCGGCCTGCACAGCAGCCATCACGGCAGGCAGGACTCCCCTGATGGGACGCAGCCTGCCGTCCAAGCCCAGCTCGGCAAGAAAGACTGTCCGCTCCGTGGCGCGGATGTCGTTGGCGGCGCGCAGCACAGACATGGTGATGGCAAGGTCAAAGCCGGACCCGCTCTTCGGCAACGACGCCGGGATCAGGTTGGCCGTAATCTTGCGGCGGCTCAGGGGAATACCGGAGTTCTTGGCCGCGGACCGGATCCGTTCCCGGGCCTCGTTCAAGCTGGCGTCGGGCAGGCCAAGAATGAGGAAGTTCGGAAGAGTCTGGCCGATGTCCGCCTCGACCTCAACGATGTACCCGTTCAGCCCCACCAGGGCCACTGAATATGTTCGTCCCAGGGCCATCAGCCGACGCCCTTGAGATGCTCCACCAAAGGTTCGCTGACGCCGTCGTCCAGTACGGCAAGGACGTCGATCCGGCGCAGCGGCATCCGGAGTTCCTTGTCGCGGCACCAGGCAGCGGCCAGTCGGTGCAGCCGGGCCAGCTTTGCCGTACCCACGGCTTCAAAAGGATGCCCATAGTCCATGCTGCGCCGTGTTTTGACCTCGGCAATAACCAACGCATCGCCGTCGAGCGCCACAATGTCAATTTCCCCGTCGCGGCACCGCCAATTGCGCTCCACAACCAGCATGCCCTGGGATTCCAGATAGCCGGCAGCGAGTTGTTCGCCCCGCCGGCCCAATACGTCCTTGGCTCTCATGACCACCTCCACCATCAGCCTGACGGGGCGGCGATGGAGGCAACAGGGCTGACCTGCGCTATGTGGATAACCGGCCGGAAACCACCGGTGTGGAGGAAAGGTGGCGCCTCAACAATGCCAACAAGGCGCCCGGAACATCAGTTGCCCAGGTCAACGTCCTTGGGCATGGCCAGTTCCTCGTTCCGGGGCAGTTCCTCCACGTTGACGTCCTTGAAGGTCAGGACCCGCACGTTCTTCACAAACCTCGCGGAGCGGTAGACGTCCCATACCCAGGCGTCCTGCAGCGTGAGGTCGAAATAAACCTCGCCATCGGCGCTGCGGGCCTGGAGGTCAACATGGTTGGCCAGGTAGAAGCGCCGCTCTGTTTCGACCACATAGCTGAACAGGCCAACAACGTCGCGGTACTCGCGGTAGAGCTGGAGCTCCATGTCGGTTTCGTAGTTCTCAAGGTCCTCGGCACTCATGCTTCCATCTTGCCCCATCTGCCGTGGTGGCGCCGCATCAGTCGGCTGCCACCAACATCGGGTCCTCGCCCAGAAGCCGCCAGCTGACGCGATGGTACGGACTTGGGCCCGCAGCGCGCAGGACGTCCCGATGGCCGGATGTGGCATAACCCTTGTTGACGTCCCAGCCGTAGTCCGGGAATTCCGTGTGCAGGTCCTGCATCGTCGCATCCCGTTCAACCTTCGCGATGACGCTGGCGGCCGCCACACTGAGGCACTGCATATCGGCTTTGATCTTGGTGTGGACGGGGGCCTCACAGGGAAGCAGCCCGTCTGTCATGCCCATGGCGTCGTCAAAAAGGGAGGCCTGGGCGGCCGGAGCCAGCCAGTTGTGGCTGCCATCGAGCAGGACGATGTCAGGAACGACTCCGGATTCGAGGATCTGATGCCAGGCACGGGTTCCCGCCAGCCGCAACGCCGCGATGATGCCGACGCTGTCGATCTCTATGGCGGACGCGTGGCCTACCGCCGAGGCGACGCTCCATTTCCGGACAAGGGGAGCCAGCCGTTCACGGTCTGCGGGCTTGAGGAGCTTGCTGTCACGGACGTCCTTCAGCAGCTTCTGCCGTTCAAGGTCCACGACGGCGATGCCAACACTGACGGGACCGGCCAGCGCACCCCGCCCTACCTCGTCGACGCCGGCGAGGTAGCGGGCGCCTCCGGCCTTGAAAGACTTCTCGTGCCTCAGTGTTGGAGCGGAGGACATGGTCAGCCTTCCGCTGGGACGTTCCGGAAGACATCAGGATAATTGTCCAGCACCGACCAGCGGTTGAGGGGCCAAGCGATTACCGCTGCTTTGCCTTCGATGTCCGCGATATCCACAAAACCCCCATTGGTGTCGCGGTGGGCACGTGAATCCGCAGAATGGTTCCGGTTATCACCCATGACCCAGACTTTGCCTTCCGGGACTACAACGTCGAATGGCTGGACCTCGGGAACCTCGGCATCGTTGATGTAGCTTTCATCGATCGGGGACCCGTTTATTGAAAGTTTACCGGCGGCGTCACAGCAAATCACGTGGTCCCCCGGCAACCCGACCACGCGCTTCACCAGGTGCTGTTCAGACGTGTCAGGCAGAAGGCCAACGAAAGTCAGCCCGGTCTGGATAAAGGAGAAGGGACCGTTTTCTTCTCCGGAGTCAGGCACTGCCGGCAGCCAGCCTTTGGTGTCCCGGAACACCACAACGTCTCCGCGCGACAGCGCAAAGGGCTCGGGGACCAGGAGATTGACGAAGATCCGGTCGTCCAGCTCGAGAGTGCTGACCATTGATTCCGAAGGGATATAGAAGGCCCGGAAAAGGAACGTCTTGATGAGGAAGGACAGCACGACGGCGATCACCACCACCGTAGCGATTTCCTTCAGCCAGCTGATGAAAGGGTTGGCCGTGGTGTCCTTGCGGGGACGCTTGTCCAACGGCTCCTCCTGGCCCTGGGCGGCCGGGCTTTCCGTGCCATTGGCCTCGGCACCGGTGCCCTGCGGATCAGGTGTCCCTGGGTGGTTCTCGGGCATCTACTGTCCGTCCTTTACTGTTGTTCCGTCCGTGGCTGGCCGCGGCACTGAAGCCAATCTATCAAGCGGCCAGATGATCTGGACCGGACGGCCAATGACCCGGTCAATCGGTACCATTCCGCCCCCGGGAGCGCCAAGCAGGCTCCGGGAATCAGCGGATTCTGACCGGTGGTCACCCATCAGCCACAGCCTGCCTTGTGGCACAACCGCGCTGAATTTCTGGAGACTGGGTGCGTCGCCCGGAAAAATATACGGTTCATCAACAGGGTGCCCGTTGACTGTCAGTTGTCCACCGGAATCACAGCATTGCACCTCATCGCCGGGAAGGCCGATGACGCGCTTGACGTAGGTGGTGTCGCTGCCGGTCAGTCCCAGCCACTGTCCAACGGCCGATGCGCCGTCGAGGAATGGTCCTTTGCCGCTTTTCAACGATGCGAAGGATCCCCTGCCGTCAAAGACCACAATGTCTCCACGACGGATGGGTTCCCCACCGAAATCGGTCCTGGAGACAACGATCCTGTCCCCCGTTTCGAACAATGGTTCCATGGAGGCAGAGGGTATGTAGTAGATGTCCAGCCACAATGACCGAACCAGCCCACCGACCAGGAATGCCAGGGCAAGGGCCAACAACGCAAAACGCCAGCCCTGTTTCCGGGGCTGGCGTTTTGTGTTGTCCATGGTCCAAATCCTGCGCGCTGTTGCTGATGGCTCCGGCGCGGGCGGTTGTGGCCGCAGACTTGGCCGTTGAAGTCCTGGAAGGACTACTTGGCGGTGTTGAAGTCGCGCTTTTCCTTGATCTTCGCTGCCTTGCCACGCAGTGCGCGCATGTAGTACAGCTTGGCGCGGCGGACGTCACCCTTGGTAACAACCTCGATCTTGTCGATGATCGGGGAGTGAACCGGGAAGGTACGCTCTACACCGACGCCGAAGGAAACCTTGCGGATGGTGAAGGTTTCGCGGATACCGTCGCCCTGGCGGCCCAGGACGAAGCCCTGGAATACCTGGACACGGGAGTTCTTGCCTTCGATGATGTTCACGTGCACCTTGAGGGTGTCGCCCGCGCGGAACTCGGGAACATCGCTGCGCAGC
>JAPSJV010000079.1 GCA_031178005.1 Pseudarthrobacter sp. | reverse complement strand
CTCAGCGCGGACGGCACCAGCCGCATAAAGCCCAGCTTGTCCGTACCCCCGGCGGCAACGGTCTTCAGCCGGCGCGCCTGGACCAGCTGCAGCGCCGACATCGCGAACGTCAGTGTGAACAGTGCCGAGGAGAGCACGGCGATGGACACGTGGATGATCAGCCAGTAGCTCTGCAGGGCGGGAACCAGGTGGCCAACGGGCGTCCAGTACGCCACGGACGCGGCCACCAGCATAATGATGACCAGGCCCACCACAAACGTGCCGAGGAAACGCAGGTCGCGGCGGATCAGCACCAGCAGGAACACGGCGACGGCAACAAAGGCACCGGTAGTGAGGAACTCGTACATGTTGCCCCAGGGCACCCGGCCCGCGCCCAGCGCGCGCGTCAGCACCCCGGCGCCATGGATCAGCGCACCCAGGACCGTCAGGGCTACGGCCACCCGGGCGGGAGCGCGCCTTTCGGCAGCGTACTTCATGTCGCCGTCGGCAGTGACGGCTCCCCCGGCCCCGTTCCCTGCTGACGGGGAGGCGGACGACGACGGCCGTTCAGCCCTGCCCGCCGGCCCGGCGAGGTGCGACTCGCTGCGGGCTCCCGCCCGGGCCCCCACCGGCACCCGGGCCGGGTCTTCCGCCTGTGCGGCCTTGAGGTCGATGGCGCGCAGGGCCTTGCTGCTCTTAGCCAGGTCCCAGGCGAAAGCTATGAAGGCCACCGTGTACGTGCCTGCAGCGAGCAGCATAAAGAGCTCGCTGTACTGACCCATGGTTTCGTTGATTCCGTACGGCATTACTGGTCCTTTTCGGGCCCGGCGGGGCCTGCTGGGGTGGTGACTGAGCCTGTAGTGGTGGCGGCGCCGAGGTCATTGTCCTGCTCGAGGCTGGGCGTTTGCTGGGAGGTATCCGGCCGGGCTGCATCTGCGTCGAGCTGCCATTCCCCGGCCAGCAGCTTCCGCACGGCTTCGGCTTCCGCGGCGAGGCGGTGGTCCTCACCGCGGGCAAGGAGCCCGTACTCCACCATGGTGCGGCCGTCCGCGTGGGTGCCCGTGCGGACCCAGACCCGGCGGCGGTTGACGTAAAGGGAGAGGATCAGGCCGGCCACCGCGAGGAGCGCGAAAATCAGCGCGTAGAGCTGGCCGGGGTTGTGGTGGATGTCCACGCCGATGTACCGCTTCACGCCGTCGAAGCTGATGGTGCCCTTGCCGTCCGGCAGCGTATAGCTGCCGCCTGGGGCCAGGGTGATGCCGCCGGCGTCCAGGTTCCTCGCATTCAGAGGAGTCAGGTCCTGCACATCCAGCTCGAAGACGTTCTGCGGGGTGCCGTCGTCCAGGCCCAGGTCCCCGTAGTAGGAGTTCAGGGTCAGCTGCGGGTTGAAGAGGTCGGGGTCGCCGCTGAAGGACACCCCCTCGTTCGAGATAAAAGCCGTGGGCAGGAAGAATCCGGCGAAGCCCAGCTGGTCCGGCTTGGCATCGGGAACCTTGATGACCACTGAGGAGTAGTAGTTGTCCCCCTGCAGCTTGGCCACCACCGGCCCCTGCATGGCCACGTTCCCGTCGCCGTCCCGGATGGTCACCACGGGAGCGTACCCGTTGCCGGTGAGGTAGATGCTGGTGCCGCCCAGGGTGATGGGATCGTTGACCTTCAGGATCTCCTTCTGCGCCGGTGCATCCGGGTTCTCCTTGGTGGTCACGGCGGCAGAGAAGTCGATGGGCTGGCCGAACTTGCCCTCCGACTCGCGGTCAAAGGTGATATCGAACTTGTCCAGCTGGACGGAGTAGGGCTGCAGCTGGCCGGACTCGAAGTTGGTGCCAGGGGTGAACTGGTCGTAGCCCACCAGGGTGTTCACGAACGTGTCACCCTCCACCAGGATCCGCTGGCCGCTGTAGCCGAACAGTCCGCCGATGGCCACGGACACCAGCACTCCGATCAAGGACGTGTGGAACACCAGGTTCCCCACTTCCTTCGTGAAGCCGCGCTCAGCGCCCAACGAGGGACGCTCGCCGCCGCTGTCCCGGACCTCCACGCGGTAGCCGCGCTTTTTCAGCACCGCCGCGGCACTGGTGATGGCCTCCG
>JAPSJV010000007.1 GCA_031178005.1 Pseudarthrobacter sp. | reverse complement strand
GGGGTCAGAGCAATGCCGAGTGCACGCGAGAGGCGTGCGGTACGGCGAGCACGAGTGTTGTTAGCCACTTGTGTCCTTCCAATATCTGCGGTGTGTCAGTGTTACTGGCCTCCACGATGGAGAGCATCGGCCAACCGCTGCCTTTTGCTACTGGGCGCGGGGCACACTTCCGCCACGGCAATCCAGCCTTGATGGCCGGTTCAAAGTAGGGAAATGTGAGTCTGCGCCTTGCCAGACAAGGATCAATCCTACCACGGAGGCTACTTGCCGCGGATTATCCGGCGCAGCCGCTCCAAGCGGGGTGTGATCTCCCGTTCAGCGCCGTTGGAAGTTGGCAGGTAGTAATCCTTCCCCACCAGATCGTCCGGCGGATACTGCTGGGGGGCAACGCCGTGGGGGGCGTCGTGGGAATAGACATAGCCCTTGCCGTGCCCCAGTTGTTTGGCTCCGGGGTAGTGCGCGTCCCTCAGGTGGGCCGGGATGCCTGTTCCCAGACCGGCCCGGACATCTGCCACCGCTTTGTTTAATCCCATGTAGGCGGCATTGGATTTGGGTGCTGTGGCCAGGTGAACCACAGCCTCGGCCAGGATGATCCGGCCTTCCGGCATGCCGATCAACTGCACCGCCTGCGCCGCGGCCACTGCCGTCTGCAGCGCCGTAGGGTCGGCCATGCCGATATCTTCCGACGCCGAGATCACCAGCCTGCGGGCGATGAACCGGGCGTCCTCCCCCGCTTCAAGCATGCGGGCGAGGTAGTGCAGGGAAGCGTCAACGTCGGAGCCGCGGATGGACTTGATGAAGGCGCTGATGACGTCGTAGTGCTGGTCGCCTGCGCGGTCATACCGGACGGCGGCGGCGTCAACGGCCTGCTCAGTATGGCGGAGCTGCAGGCGCATCCTGCCGCCGTCGGACTTTTCTTCGCCCGGGTCACCGAAGGCCACCCCGGCTGCCGCCTCCAGGGCCGTGAGTGCCCGCCGGGCGTCTCCACCGGACAGCCTGACCAGGTGCTCCAGTGCCTCATCGTCCAGGACCACCGTGCCGTTAAAGCCGCGCTCATCCTCCACGGCCCGCAGAATCAATCCTTCAATATCCGCGTCCGTCAGCGGCCGGAGGGTCAGCAGTAATGATCGCGACAACAACGGCGACACCACCGAGAAGGAGGGGTTTTCCGTGGTCGCCGCGACCAGCACTACCCAGCGGTTTTCGACGCCGGGAAGCAGGCCGTCCTGCTGCGCCTTGTTAAAGCGGTGGATTTCATCCAGGAAGAGCACCGTAGTGGTTTTGTATAAATCACGCGCTGTCAGGGCTTCGTCCATCACCCGGCGGACATCCTTCACCCCGGCTGTGATCGCGGAGAGTTCAACGAACTTGCGCCCCGGGCCCCTTGCGATGACGTGCGCTAGGGTGGTTTTTCCCGTTCCCGGCGGACCCCACAGGATCACTGAACTCGGTCCGGCAGGCCCGCCGGCACTGCTGCCCTCGGCCAACTGCCGCAACGGTGATCCCTGGCCCAGAAGATGCTGCTGGCCTACCACCTCATCCAGGCTGCGAGGCCGCATCCGGACGGCAAGCGGACCCCTCTGCGCCGACCCGGGGCCGCCGGCACCGCCGGTTGCGCCACCCGGCCGGGCGCCCGCTTCCGTACCGGCGTCGTCGTCGCTGTCCGCGTCCGAAGCAAAGAGATCATTCACACAGCAAGGCTACTCATAGCTGCTGACAAAGAAGGCATCGGGACGGATTGCCACTCTGTGGCGGCGGCCAAGGACGTTATCCACAGCCGGGCTCTGGACCCACCCCCTGGCGCCGTGAAGTTCGTAGACTCGGGTGCACCAATGAAAGACCGAACGAGAGGCGCACCGATGACCCAGCCGGAGGCGGATCCACAGGTAGCCCCTGCAAGGCTCTACGATTACGGGGACGATGATCCTTTTACCTTCCCCGATGCTGAGGGCGAAAGGTTCAGAACCAAAGCGACACTCTATGCCGTCATCGGAATCTTCCTGTTTGGCGTTGTCTTTGGACCTTTGGCAATCATGAACGCCGGCAAGGCCGAGGGGCGCGGTGTTCAGGCTCCCTTTGCGAAAATCTGCGGCTGGATTGTCCTGGTCCTGAACGGCCTGAGCATTTTTCACGCCATGGTCTCGCTTGCCCTGGTTGGCAACTGACCTCGCGTTCTGCGTATGCCCGTTGACCCCCGAAAACCACTGACTGCCGCAAGGAGGCAACGCGATGGACCGCCCCGCAAGCCGCACCACGTTCGTTCCGGGACCCAGACTGCGCGGGTGGGTTGACCGCTTCGCTGCAAGCCATGGCCTTTTAGGCGAACTGCCCGACGACGCCGGCCTGCTGCTTCGGGCGGCCGACGGCGCCACAGCGCTGCTTCGGGCACCCTGGCCGGCTGATGGCCGCCCGGGAACCGGCGCGAACCCTCTGGAGCGGCTTGCCTCTCTCGCGACGCAGGAGCGTTCCCTGGGTATCATCCTGGTGCGGCGCGGAGGGTATGCCGTAGGCGTGGCCAGCGGCGGCCGCATCCAGGCATCCAAAACGGGGTCCCGCTATGTCCAGTCCCGCACGGCAGCAGGCGGTCAGTCCCAGAGCCGATTCGCCCGACGTCGGGGAAACCAGACGGAGGCACTGGCGGAGTCTGCCGCGGAACAGGTTGCCCGGATCTTTGCCGGCCACCGCGTGGAATATCTGGTGCCCGGGGGCGACAAAGCCCTCGTGGAGCAAGTCCTGGACCACCCCGTGTTGAAGGATCTTGCCTCCAGGGCGCGGCTGGGATTCCTCGATATTCCGGACCCCAAGTCCACTGTCCTGGCCAAAGCAGCCGTTGATGCCTGCTCCGTCCACATCATGGTGACCGATCCGCCGTCGTAAATCCGGCGTCCGGAGGTCCCATTCCCGCTCAGCAACCGCCGGGCGCGCGCTTTAGTGGTGCTTGGCGGTACACGTAACGGCCGACTTCGTTGAAGCCGGCCCGGCCATACAGTGATTGCGCGCCAGGGTTGGCGGCCGTCACCAGGAGCCAGAAACCTTCGAGGCCAAGCTGCTGCCCGTGATCCAGGAGCGCTGCCAGCACCGCTGACGCATAACCTTGCCTGCGGTGCAGTCTGTCGGTTGCCATGGAGTACACGCCTCCCCATCCGGCCCCATCGGGAACAGCAAGGCGTCCGACGGCGGCCGCGTGGCCGTCGTCGTCCCTCACCAGCACATACACCGACGGGCAGCCCTCCAGGATGCCCCGGGCAACAGCCAGTTCAGCATCTCCGCCCCGACCATCCACCGCCCACCACAAGCGCAACCACTCCTCCGAAGGGGCATCGGCGAGTTCAATCGCGGCAGTCCCGGCTGTGTTGGGGCTCAATGCTCCGGCCGCCCCGGCCATGATCAGGGTCTCCGACTGCGTGCTGAACCGCTGCCCGTCGAGCAGCGCGTTCAGGCCGGAGCTTCTCTCGTCATCGAAGACCTGGAAAATGACCGGCAGGCGCTGGCGGCCGTACCACTGTTCGGCGGCCCGCAGGGCGCTGGCAGGATCCCGGGCTTCCCGGCGGGGCCACACTGAGTTGGCTCTCTGGGTCACTCCCCCGGCGGCCCTCATGATCCACTCGCCGGTGTCCTCCCGGACAGTGGCCGGCCAGGCGCTGTCCATCAGTTCTTCAATCAGGCGCAGATCCAATGCCCTTGAGGTCCCGGACACGGCGCTCCCTTCGTAAAAAGCCAAAAGGCTCCCCGGCCACTCTGACAGTGGCACGGGGAACCCTTGATGCGGTTGGTCCTAGGAGGCCGAATCCGGCTTCGCGGCGGGCTTGGCCTCAGGCTTGAAGTCGACGCCGGCTTCCTTGCGCTGCTGCGGCGTGATGGGGGCCGGGGCCGCGGTGAGCGGGTCGTAGCCGCCACCGGATTTGGGGAACGCGATGACGTCGCGGATGGACTCCACACCCGCCATCAACGAAACAACCCGGTCCCAGCCAAACGCGATTCCGCCGTGCGGAGGTGCCCCGAACTTGAAGCCCTCCAGCAGGAAGCCGAACTTGGTCTGGGCGTCGTCCTTGGACAGGCCCATGAGTTCGAAGACCCGTTCCTGCACATCACGCTGGTGGATACGGATGGAGCCGCCGCCAATTTCGTTGCCGTTGCAGACGATGTCATAGGCGTAGGAAAGTGCCGACTCGGGATCCTTGTCGAAGCTGTCCATAAACTCAGGTTTGGGCGAGGTGAAGGCGTGGTGGACGGCGGTCCACTGACCGCCTCCAACTGCTACGTCACCGGAGGCAACTGCGGCAGCCGCAGGCTCGAACATCGGTGCGTCAACCACCCAGCAAAATGCCCAGTCCGTAGGATCGATCAGACCGGTGCGGTGGCCGATTTCAACACGGGCGGCACCCAGCAGGGCACGGGCAGCCGTCTTTTCGCCGGCGGCGAAGAAGATGCAGTCGCCGGCTTTGGCGCCAACCGCGTCGGCCAGGCCGGCGCGCTCCATTTCCGTCAGGTTCTTTGCCACGGGACCGGCAAGCTCGCCGTCTTCCTTGAAGAGCACATAAGCAAGGCCCTTGTGTCCGCGCTGCTTGGCGAATTCCTGCCAGCCATCCAGAGTGCGACGGGGCTGGGAAGCGCCGCCCGGCATCACTACGGCACCGACGTAGGGCGCCTTGAAAACACCGAAGTTGGTGTCCTTGAAGAAGTCGGTCAGTTCAGTCAGTTCCACGCCGAAGCGCAGGTCAGGCTTGTCCGAACCGAAGCGGGCCATGGCATCCGCGTAGGTAATCCGCTGGATGGGCGTCGGGATCTCGACGTCGATAAGCTTCCAAAGAGCCTTCACGATGTTCTCGCCCAGGGCGATGATGTCATCCTGTTCGACGAAGCTGGCCTCGATGTCCAGCTGCGTGAACTCAGGCTGGCGGTCCGCACGGAAGTCTTCGTCCCGGTAGCAACGGGCGATCTGGTAGTACTTCTCGAAGCCGCCCACCTGGAGCAGCTGCTTGAACAGCTGCGGGGACTGGGGCAGTGCGTACCAGGAACCCGGAGCCAGGCGGGCCGGGACCAGGAAGTCGCGGGCACCTTCCGGGGTGGAACGGGTCAGGGTAGGCGTCTCGATCTCGACAAAGCCATCCTTGTGCAGGAGCTCACGCGCAACCCGGTTGGCCTCGGAACGAAGGCGCAGGTTCCGTGCCGGGCCAGGGCGGCGCAGGTCCAGGTAGCGGTGCTTGAGCCGGGCTTCCTCGCCCACCTCAACGTGCTCGTCAATCTGGAACGGCAAAGGATCCGAGGTATTGAGGATGGTGACGTCCTCTGCGATGACCTCGATTTCACCGGTTGCCAGTGCCGGGTTCTCATTACCCTCGGGACGCTTCGACACTGTGCCGGTAACCTGCAGGACGTACTCATTGCGGAGCCCGTGGAAGACTTCTTCTTCGCGCACTACAACCTGCGCCACTCCCGAGGCGTCACGCAGGTCCACGAACGCCACCCCGCCATGGTCACGACGGCGGCCAACCCAGCCGGCCAGGGTTATGGTCTGTCCAATGTGCTCGGAACGAAGCGATCCAAGGTCATGTGTGCGCAGCACAGGATGCCTTCCTGAAGGAAAAAGTAAAAGGATATATAAGATCGTTCCAGGAACGATCCCGTTCGAGTTTACCCGCTGGAAAGGACCGTCCTCAGCCATGGCCGCACAACGCCAACTCAACCGGACCATTGGGGCCTTCGACGCCGCCGCGATCGGCCTGGGCTCCATGCTGGGCGCCGGAGTCTTTGTCGTTTTCGCGCCCGCCTTTGCCCTGGCGGGGCGGTACCTGGTTGCCGCAGTGCTCCTGGCAGGTGCCGTCGCCTACTGCAATGCCGTCGCCTCAGCAGTATTGGCCGCAAAGTACCCGTCGAGTGGCGGCACGTACATCTACGGACGGAAGCAGCTGGGAGAATGGCCGGGCTTCCTGGCCGGCTGGGGTTTCGTGACCGGCAAGACAGCCTCCTGCGCCGCCATGGCTCTGACGTTCGGACATTACGTTGCGCCAGGCTGGGCCACTCCCCTGGCAGTGGCGGCCGTGGTTGCGCTGACAGGTGTCAACCTGCTGGGGCTGACACGGACGGCCCTGCTTACACGGATCCTGCTCGGCATAGTCCTGGCCACTCTGCTTTTCGTGGCAATTGCCGCAATATCCGGTCCACATCCTGCCGACCGCGGCGACGGCATGGCTGCCTTCGTAGCCGGGACTGCCGCGGGAGGGGTGGCCGGCATCCTTCCCGCGGCGGGCCTGATGTTTTTTGCGTTCGCCGGCTATGCCCGCATTGCCACCCTCGGCGAAGAGGTCAAGGACCCGCAGCGGTCGATCCCCCGGGCAATCCTCGCGGCGCTGGCTGCTGCCTTCGTCATTTACGTGGCCATGGCCCTGCTGCTGCAGTTCCATCTTCCTCCCGGGATCCTCAGCACATCCACCGCGCCGCTGCTGGACGCCGTCAGTTTCTCCCGCCTGTGGCAAGGTGCCTGGCTGGTCCAAGCCGGCGCCGCTGCAGCCTGTCTCGGAGCACTCCTGGCCCTGGTGGCCGGCGTAGGGCGCACGGCCATGGCCATGGCCCGCGAGGGCGACCTGCCCGGGCCGCTGGCCCGGATCGGCGGCAGGCATTCCGTGCCATTCGTCGCAGAACTGGCCGTGTGCGCCGCCGTCGTGGTTCTGCTGCTTACGGCAGATGTGATGACAGTTGTGGGGTTCTCCAGCTTTGGTGTGCTGCTGTATTACGCAGTGGCAAACGCGGCCGCCTTCACGCTTAAGGCCCATCCCGGATACGCCCCGAAATGGCTCAATGCCGTGGGATTTGTGGCCTGCCTACTGCTCGCGATCACCTTGCCGCTGGCCTCGGTGCTGGTGATGCTGGCCTTGCTGGCGGTTGGCGTCGCCGGGCGGTGGGGTGTGCTCAAGGTACGTTCGCGGACCAGCCGGCCAGCCGGTCCGGCCTGACTTTCCAGCGTTCGCCGGCCCCCTACACGTGCCGCGACTCCGGTGCTACCGTGAAATGACGGACTGATTCACAAGATCAGCTTTCACGACGCGGCACAGTCCGCGTGGAAGGGAGTTCGTCATGGTTGAACGTGGAAATACCACCCATGGTCCCGCATTGGACGAGAGCATGAAACACGAAGGCCGGAAGATCGTCCAGGGCAACCAACCGGCCCACGCCGAGGAATTCCGGGAATCCGAGCCGTTTCCGGATGACACCGATCCCGAGGAAATCCGGGAGGCCCTGCAGCCACCAACGGAACAAACGCCTCTGAACCAGGAACAGCCGGAGGAGCCGGAGCGATGACGCAAAGCCTAAAGGAATACGCTGACCTCTACCGCCGGCCCGGGCCTTGGACCACCGTGTTTGTCGATGCCACTACCGGAACTGTGGACACCCTGGCAGCCGGAGATGTGCGCCCGCAAAACGTGCGGTCCCAACTGGAGGCAAGCGGCGCCGCACGGGAAGACGTCGATGCCGTAGAAGCTGCACTGCAGCGCGGCACCGGGCAGCCGGCACCGGTGGCCCAGTTCATATTGGTGCGGCAGGGCACTACCGAACTAAGCGAACTGCTGCCCGGTGCCCGCGCAATGCCTGAACTGTTGTCCGTGGCGCCCGTCCCGGATTTGTTGCCTTTGGTGAAGCACCGCCCGGAGAGCTTCCCATATGTAGTAGCGGAAGTTGGCCGTGGCGATGCAGAGGTCCGGCTGCACTACGCGGCACGGGACGTGCGGAACACACCGGAAAGCGTTGAAAAGGTTCAGGGAAGCGAGGAGAACCTCAGCAAATTTCCCGGCGGCGGTTGGGCTCAATACGGCTATCAGCACCGGACCGAGGAGGTGTGGCGTCACAACGCCGACGACGTCGCGGCAGCGGTTGACAAGGTCGCCGGCAGCAGCGGCGCACGGCTGATCATTCTGGCCGGAGATGTGCGCGCCCGGGCTTTGGTTACCGACCAACTCTCCAAAGCCAGCCAGGCGATGGTGGAGCAGGTGGATTCGCACACCCACACGGAAGGCGACAACCCGGAGGACCTCAACGCCAGGGTCAGCAGCCTGGTGGCGGAGAAATGGGCCACCGAACAGCAGGAGATCCTGGACCGGCTGGCCGTGCAGGAAGGCCAGGACAATCCGGAGTCCGCCACGGGCCCCGGTGGGGTGGTCCGGGCCCTGCAACAGGCGCAGGTGGACATATTGATCCTGAGCAGCGATGCCTTGCAGGACCGGACGTTCCTTGCGCTGGACGCAGAACCATGGATTGCAACATCGGAAGGCGAGTCGTTGGCCGCCGGGGTGTTAGGCGAGGCGCCCGGGCCGGCGGCCCTCCTCCGTGCTGCTGCCTTGACTGATGCCGACGTCGTACTGGTTCCCGGCGGGGCCTTGCCGGACGGCGTGGATGTGGCGGCACTGCTGCGTTGGCCTACCGGCCCCGGAGTGCCGGGCTCATCGTAACCAGCGGCGCTGCCGATCAAGATCGACTTGGTACCACGACGTAAGGAGTGACAATCATGGTTGACAAGGACGAAACCCGGACGCCGGGACTCGACGATGTCATAGACCCGCAGGAAGACGCGCTGCCGACATCCACCCGTACCGGACACGCCAAGATGCCGGAACGGATCGACGACGACGATTTCCAGGCCGCCGCGGAGCAGGAGCGCGTGGCGGCAGGCCTTGCGGACTACGCCCCTGGCGACGTTCCGCCGGCCACCGATCCGCTCCCGCCGGAAGCGTCTGAAGAGGCCGACCTTGCACAACGCGACCTGTTGCATCCTGACGAATCCGACAATCCCGAAACCCCCGCAGGGGGCGAGGGCCGGAGCGGAAGCTAGCCGGTCACAACCTGCACGGCCAGGTCTTCCGACGGCGGCATCCAGGTTGCTGGCTCCGCATCGGTTTGTTCACCGGAGCGGATGTCCTTGACCTGGTGCTTGCCGTCGTCGTCGGTAAACCAGACAAACGGAATACCGCGGCGGTCGGCGAACTTGATCTGCTTGCCGAACTTCTCGGCTTTGGCCGCAACCTCGGTGGAGATCCCGCGGCCGCGCAGCTGTGCAGCGACGTCCTGCGCAGCACTCCATGAATCATCGTTGCTCAAGGCTACGAGGACTGCTGTGGGGACGGAACGGGACGCCTTGGCGAAGTCCTGGCTGAGGATCCTGGAAACCAGGCGGGTCACTCCGATTGACAGGCCTACGCCCGGGAATTTCCGGCTGCCCTTGGAAGCCAACGCGTCATAACGGCCACCGGAGCAGATTGAGCCGAGCTGTTCGTGGCCCACCAGGACCGTCTCTACGACGGTTCCGGTGTAGTAGTCCAGCCCGCGGGCAATGCTCAGGTCCGCCACCACCTTGCCCGGTGCGCGCTGTACGACGGCGTGGATGACCTGTTCGAGTTCGCTGAGTCCCTCTTCGAGAAGCGGGTCCGTCACGCCGAGTGCCCGCACCTGCTCAACAAAGGCGGTGTCTTCTGTTCGGATACCGGCCAGCTTCAGTGCCAGTTCGGCCTGTTCGGGAGTGGCACCCAGTTCGGACTGCAGCAGTTCGGAAACCCGTGCCGCCCCGATCTTCTCCAGCTTGTCGATGCTCCGCAGCACGCCCGCAGTGTCAACCAGTCCGATCCCGCGGTAGAAACCTTCGGCAAGTTTGCGGTTATTGATACGCAGCTTGAATTCCGGAATAGGCAGGGCGCTAAGGGCTTCTGCGATCACCAGCGCTATTTCGACGTCGTAGCGGAAGGGCAGCTCGCCGTCTCCCACGACGTCGATATCGGCCTGGGTGAACTCGCGCGCACGGCCTTCCTGGGGACGCTCGCCACGCCAGACCTTCTGGATCTGGTACCGGCGGAAGGGAAACGCCAGATACCCGGCGTTCTCCACCACATACCTGGCAAAGGGCACCGTGAGGTCAAAGTGCAGGGCCAGGGCATTGGGATCCTGGCTGGCGGCGGCGGCGTTTCCTTCATCATCCTGGAGACGGCTGAGCCCGTAGACTTCCTTGTCGATTTCGCCCTTGCGGAGCAACTGGCCAACAGTTTCTACAGCCCTCGTTTCGATTGAACCAAAACCGTGCAGCTCAAATACCCGGCGCAAGGTATCCAGCACATGCTGCTCCACCAGCCGTTCCTCGGGAAGCCACTCGGGGAATCCGGACAGGGAGGCGGTGCGTGCCATGGTGGAATGTCTCCTCAGGTGTTGGTGCCGGCATTTTGCGGGAATCGGTCCGAAACGCATCAGGAACCGCTGCAGCCCGGCCGGTCATGCATAAACTATGTGCGGCAGTCAGTTTATGCTTTCGCCGCCACAGTCCCTAAACAGGCAACGTCCCTACATCAGGCGGCGAACACCTGGAGACGGCCCGACGGCGGAGCACCTGCTGTCATTCGACCCTACCGCCGGAGGCCTGTTCCATCAGGCATATTCCGGCGGCTCAACCTGAGGAGGACCCTTGGCGGCCAGCCCACGCAGCTCTCGCGACGCGAAACGGCGCATCCAGCAGATGGAAGCGAAACGCGAACTCCGCAAGGACCAGGAGCAGCGGCGCAGGCGGGACAACTTCATCGCCGCCGGCGCCGGAGCCGCCGTCCTCGTTCTCGCCGTCGTACTCCAGCTGACCGTCTTCGCCGGAAATCCCACGGAAGAGGAATTCGCCGCGGCCGAGGCAGGACTCACCAGTCCTTCAGCCAGCCCCTCTCCCACTGCGACGGAAGGGCAAAACAGTCCAACAGTCCCGTCTGCAGACGTTGCCGCGGGCAAGACCTTCACGGGCCAACTGGTCCTCAACGGCTCACCCGTTGGCGTGGAGTTTGACGGCGGGGCGGCACCCCAGGCGGCAGCTGTTTTCAAGACTCTCGGTGATGAGGGTTTCTACAACGGCAAAACCTGCCATCGCCTTACTACCGGTGAAGAGTTCGGCGTCCTGCAGTGCGGGTCCTCCGACGGCAAGGGTGGCGGCGACCCCGATTACACATGGGGTCCGCTCGAGAACACGCCCGAAGACAACATGTATCCGGCAGGCACCATCGCCGTCGCCCGGACCGGTAACAACGCCTACGGAAACGGCACGCAGTTCTTCATTGTTTACAAGGACACCCGGATTCCGGCGGATTCCGCCGGCGGTTACACAGTGGTCGGCAAGGTTACCTCCGGCCTTGAGACCGTCAACGCCATTGCTGCGGCAGGCCTCGCTCCGGACAGCAGCGGCTCAGACGGCGCACCTGTGCAGGCAGTCACGATAGACTCGTTCTCTCTGAACGAGTGACGGCCGCCCGCGAGGGCGCCGGTACAAAAGCAGTTGGAAGCAGTTTCCTCCAAGCGAAAGATTTTTAGCGGTGACAGACAGTCAGAAATCCGACGAAACGGCAGTAGAAGCCACGCAGGACACAGCGGCGCAGAATCCCGCAGTTCCGGAAAGTGAAGTACCGGCAACACCTGAAGAACCGACGCCCGCGCCGATCCAGGAAGATGCCGCTGCCGAGCCAGCGGTTGAACCAGTGCAGTCCGAAGAAACGCCGACGGCGGATCAACCGGCAGCACCTGAGGAACCTCAGTCAGCAACTGAGTCCGCTGCAGTTCCCGCGGAGTCTCCTGAAGCGCCGGCCGCAGCGCCTGCAGCCGCACCGACGCCTGCGGCACCGAAGCCGCATCCGGCCGCACCATCCCCCGCTGCTTTCGCGTCCCGTCCCAAGCCTGCTGCTGCCGCTCCGGCAGCGGCTCCCGCGCCTGTCCTGCCGGCAACGTCGCTTGCCGAAGCGGCCCGCTGGGGCCGTGTTGAAGGCGACGGAAACGTGTTCCTCAAGATCGACGATGCCGAGCACCCCGTGGGGCAGTATCCCGGCGTCAGTGACGATGAGGCGCTCGCCTACTTCGCCCGCAAGTTCGACGACGTCCTGGCCCAGATCGTGCTCATGGAACAGCGCGTCAGCTCCAAGGCGCCCAGCACCGACATGCAAAAAACCGTCAACCACCTGCGCGAGCAGCTGGCTGAGAAGAACATGGTGGGTGACATCCGGGCAGCCGAAGCCCGGCTGGACGAGTTGAGCGGTCACATTGCCGAGCTTGAGCGCACCGAAAAGGCCGAACACGAAGCTGTCCGCACCGCCGAACTCGCTGCCCGCGAAGCCATCGTTGCCGAAGCTGAGGCCATCGCCGGAGCCGACCCATCCCAGGTCCAGTGGAAAACGTCAAGTGCCCGGATGAACGAACTCTTCGAGAGCTGGAAGACGGCCCAGAAGAGCGGAATCCGTCTTGGCCGGAGCAACGAAGAGGGCCTGTGGAAGCGGTTCCGTGCCGCCCGCACCGTTTTTGACCGGCACCGCCGGGCGTACTTCTCGCAGCTGGACAGCAATAATGCCGCTGCGAAATCGGCCAAGGAGAAACTCATCTCCGAGGCCGAGGCATTGTCCACTTCCACCGAGTGGGGCTACGCCGCAGGCGAATACCGCCGCCTGATGGACGAGTGGAAGGCGTCACCGCGCGCCAGCCGCAAGGATGATGACGCACTGTGGGCACGATTCCGCGCCGCCCAGGATGCGTTCTTCTCCGCGCGCCAGGCGGCCAATGATGAAATCGACCAGGAATACTCTGCCAACCTGACGGTCAAGGAGGCGCTCCTTGAGGAGGCCAACGCCATTCTGCCCGTAAAGGATATTGCCGCTGCCAAGAAGCAGCTGCAGTCCATTCAGGACCGCTGGGAAGAAGCCGGCAAGGTACCGCGCGCGGACATGGGCCGGATCGAGGCCGGCCTGCGCCGTGTCGAGGACGCCGTCCGCCAGGCCGAAGACGAGAAGTGGCAGCGCTCCAACCCGGAAACCAAAGCCCGGACCAACAGCGCCCTCTCCCAGCTTGAAGCTGCCATCGCAGGCTTGAAGGATGACCTGGCCACCGCCGAGAAGGCCGGCGACCAGCGAAAGATCAAGGCTGCCAGGGAAGCCCTCGAAGCCCGCCAGGCGTGGCTGGACCAGCTCCAGCGCTCAGCCAGCGAGCTTTCCTAGATCCACACCTGCCGCCCATCAGGACGACACCAGACAGGCCCCGTACCGGTTTATCCACATAGCCGCTGCGGGGCCTGTCCCGTCCGGGCGGTCCACGGGAGGATGGCTGGATGGCACTATCTCCCCCACTCCCGCCGACAGCCACCGAACCGCTGCCCTCAGTGCAATTAATGGATCTGTACGCACCGGGGCACCTGTTCACTTGGGGCGAGCTCCAGTCAATGGCCTCTGATGGCGTCCTCCAGCAGGTTTACCAGCGGGGCTACAGGCTCCCCGGCGCTGCCACAACTCCCCAGCTGCGTGCCCGGTCGGTTGCGCTTGAAGTGCCCTCCACCATCCGGCAACGTGTGGTGGCCGGGCGGCTGACTGCGGCGTGGATCCATGGCTGCTCTCCTGAACCGGACAGGCTTGCCTTGCTGGTTGACTCCAAACGGCGCATCTCCAGCCTGCGGTCCACCCGCGGATGCACACTTCATGAGGTCCGGCTTGGTCCGTTTGACGTGGTAAGCATAGGCGGACTGATGGTATCCAGCCCGCTCCGAACAGCCTTGGACATTGCCCTGCACGTGGACGCCGGACGTGCTGTACCTGCTCTGCGCGGGCTGCTGGCCCGGCCACAACAGGATGTACGCCTGCGGCTGCTGACCTTAGCCATCGAGGCCACCCCGCGGCTGCCCCACAAGAAAGCAGCCTTGGAAAAACTGGCCCTGCTAGCTGCGCCGCTTGTTCCCGGTGGTTCTGTAGACATCGAAAACGCCGTCAATCCTACGGACAGCGCTCAACACGTGGTGGAGGTACTTGGGGTCTCCCATCTCGAAAGCGAACTTCGAGATGGCCAAGCGGTCAGTTGAAGTATGCACACTCGCAGCCAGGATGTTCACGTGGTTCTCGGACAGGACCCTGGTCACGTCGGACAACAGGGACTTCCTGTCCAAGGCCTCCACCTGGATCTCCACCAGGAACACGCTGGACTGGGTCGGTGCCCATTCCACGTCAACGATCCGGTCCGGCTGGTCCAACAGGCCCGCTACGTTGGTGCAGTCCGTCCGGTGCACCGAGACCCCGGAGCCCCGGGTAACGAAGCCCAGGATGGGATCTGGAGGTACCGGCGTGCAGCACCTGGCGAGCTTCACCCAGACATCCCCAACGCCCCTTACGACTACGCCGGAGTCCGAGAACCGGGTTTTGGAAACATGCGTAGGGATACTGACTTCGTTAAGCTCGTCATCCGGGCTGTCATTAATCCCCAGCCGGTCAACCAGTTTCTCCATCACGGACTGCGCGGAGGTGTGGCCGTCACCCACACCGGCGTACAGGCCGGAGATGTCGACGTATTTGAAGTCTTCGGCCACTGCAGCCAGCGCTTCGTGGGTCATCAGCCGCTGCAGCGGCAGGTTCTGCTTCCGCATGGCGCGGGTCAGGAGGTCCTTGCCGCGGTCTATCGCTTCCTCGCGGCGTTCCTTGCTGAACCACTGACGGATCTTGTTCCTGGCACGGGCGCTCTTGACGAAGTGCTGCCAGTCCTGGCTTGGGCCGGCGCCCTCCGCTTTCGAGGTGAAGATCTCCACCCAGTCGCCGTGGTTCAGCTCACTGTTGAGGGGCACCAACTTGCCATTGACCCGGGCGCCGATGGTGCGGTGGCCCACCTCGGTATGCACGGCATAGGCAAAGTCCACGGGCGTGGAGCCCGCGGGCAAAGCCATGACTTCGCCCTTGGGGGTGAAAACAAAAACCTCGCGGGCGTTGATTTCGAAACGCAGCGAATCCAGGAACTCCCCCGGATCCGAGGTTTCCTGCTGCCAGTCCACCAGGGACCGCAGCCAGCCCATGTCGCCGTCGCGGCTGTTGGCAGGGGCGATCGCAGTGCGGTTCGGCTGGTCCTTATATTTCCAGTGGGCGGCAACACCGTATTCAGCCCTGCGGTGCATCTCATGGGTCCGGATCTGGATCTCCACGGGCTTTCCGCCTGGCCCGATCACTGTGGTGTGCAGCGACTGGTACATGTTGAACTTTGGCATCGCAATGTAGTCCTTGAAGCGGCCCGGCAGCGGGCTCCACCTCGCGTGCAGGGTGCCCAGAGCCGCGTAACAATCCCGGACCGAATCAACCAGGACACGAACGCCCATGAGGTCGTTGATGTCGTCAAAGTCTTTGTCCCGGACCACCATCTTCTGGTAGATCGAGTAGTAGTGCTTGGGGCGGCCCGTAATGGTGGCCTTGATGCGGGCGGTGCGCAGATCATCCGTGATCTGGTCACGGATAACGCTCAGGCTCTTCTCACGTTCCGGGGTGCGATCGCCCACCATCCGGACAATTTCCTCATATACCTTCGGGTAGAGGGCGGCGAAGGACAGGTCCTCCAGCTCCCACTTGATGGTGTTCATGCCAAGGCGATGGGCAAGCGGCGCGAAGATCTCGAGCGTCTCGCGGGCCTTCCTGGCGGACGATTCAGCCGAGACAAAACGCCAGGTACGGGCGTTGTGCAGGCGGTCTGCCAGTTTGATCATCAGGACCCGGATGTCCTTGGCCATGGCCACAACCATCTTGCGGACGGTCTCCGACTGGGCGGCCTCGCCAAAACTCACCTTGTCCAGCTTGGTGACGCCATCCACCAGCATGGCCACCTCTGGACCGAACTCCGCCTTCAGGTCTTCCAGCTTGTATGGGGTGTCCTCGACAGTATCGTGCAACAAGGCTGCGGCCAGGGTGGTCCCGCTCAGGCCCAGTTCCGCCAGGATGGTCGCCACGGCCACCGGGTGGGTGATGTAGGGATCACCGCTCTTGCGCTTTTGGCCCCGATGGCTTGTCTCTGCAACCTCAAAGGCCCGTTGGATCAGGTCGAAGTCTTCTTTGGGGTTGTTCGCCCGAACGGTGCGCAGCAGCGGTTCCAGGATGGGCGAGTAAGTGGCGGCCCCTCGTCCGGTCAGGCGCGCCAGCCGGGAGCGGGTTCGTTCCCGCCGCCCGGGGAAGGTGGGCCGGGTACCGGAGTTCTCCACCGGGCCCTGGGTTGTCCTGCCTGGCACAGCAATCCCCGACTGGGATCCGGGCACGGCAGTGCCACCCCCGTTTGACACTGGCGCCGACGCCGAACGTTCTTCCAATGAAGCACCCCTCACGAGCATTTAATTACCCCAGTCTATTCCTGCGCGCCACCACTTTGATAACCGGCACCGGATGTGCCGACGGGCCGGGCCGCACCGGTTTCCCGATGCTGCCCGGCCCGTCGACAGGAGGTGGCTGAGGCCTATGCAGTTTCCGGCTGACCGGACTGCTGGCGGGCCTCTTCGTGGCGGCGGTGTTCCACGCGTTTGGCCTGCTTAACCAGCTCAGGTTCAGACTGGCGCAGCCACGCATACATGGGCGCCGCGATGAAGATCGTGGCGGCCGTGCCGATCAGGATTCCGACAAACAGCGCCAGGGACAGGTCACGGAGTGTTCCGGCACCCAGGAGCCCGGCGCCGATGAACAGGATGGCGCCAACCGGGAGAATGGCAACCATCATGGTGTTGATTGAACGCACCAGGGTCTGGTTGACAGCCAGGTTCACCTCTTCGGCAAAGGTCCGCCGGGTTGACCGGCTGATCTCAGCTGTGTTTTCGCGGATCTTGTCGAACACCACCACGGTGTCGTAGAGCGAGTAGCTCAGGACCGTCAGGAATCCGATGATCGCCGACGGCGTCACCTCGAAATCACTCAGGGCATAAACGCCCGCCGTAATGAACATGGTGACACCCATGCCGGTGATGGCAGAGAGCGACATTTTCCATGTCCGGAAGTACAGCGCCATCAACAGTGACGCCAGGACAACAAAGGCCACCAAGCCGATAAGCGCCTGCTTCGTGACGTCCGCGCCCCAGGTGGGTCCAATGAACGTGGACGTCACCTTGTCGTCGGTGACGCCGTAGGCCGAGGTCAGCGCTTCCTTGATCTGCAGGGTCTCGTCGTCCGTGAGCTTGTCCGTCTGGATGCGCATGGTGGTGCCTGCAACGTTGGCTACGCGGGGGATGCTGCCGGGGACAACACCTTCCACAGCCTGCTCACCCAGGGCAGGATCAGTGGTCTGGACGCTGGAAACGGTGAATTCGGAGCCGCCCCGGAATTCGATGCCCAGGTTGAAACCACCCTTGGCCACGGGGATCAGGATGGACAGCGCAACGGCAACAGCAGCAATGATGAACCACAGCTTCTTGGTGCCCACAAATTCGTAGGAGCGTTTACCGGTGTAGAGCTCATTGCCGAAGTTGGCAAAGGTGGTAGACATTTACTGGTCCTCCTTCGAGGTGCTCTTGGAGGAGCCCGCAAGCTGTTCCTGCTTTTCGGCGAGCCGCCGTTCTGCGATGGTCATCCGGCGTTCCGCTTCCGCAGCCGCTCCGGCATTCCGTGCACGCACCACCGGCGTCTCTTCAGGCGTCCGGATCCGGCCGGCACCACGGTACAAGGGCACCGCACCAAGCCGCTCGGGATCAAGCCCGGAGAACTTGTGGCCTTCGCCAAAGAACTTGGTACGCGCCAGGACCTGCATGGTGGGATGCGTGAACATAAACACCACAATCAGGTCGGCAATTGCAGTCAGGCCCAAAGTGAATGCGAAGCCCCGGACGTTGCCTACCGCCACAAAGTAGAGCACCAGTGCGGCCAGCAGGTTGACGGCCTTTGAAGCCAGCACAGTACGCTTGGCACGCTTCCAGCCGTTTTCGACGGCGGAAACCAGGCCGCGCCCCTCGCGGAGTTCATCCCTGATCCGCTCGAAGTACACGATGAACGAGTCCGCGGTCTGGCCGATGGCGACGATCAGGCCTGCCACGCCGGCCAGTGACAGCCGGTAGTTTTCGGTCCAGCCCAAAATGGCAATGGCAAGGTAGGTGAGCGCACCTGCCACCACCAACGAAGCGATGGTTACCAGGCCCAGGGCCCGGTACTGGAACAGCGAGTACACCACCACCAGGAGCAGGCCGATGATGCCGGCCAACAGGCCCATGCGAAGCTGTTCGCCGCCGAGCGTGGCAGAAATCTGCTGTTCGCTCTGGATTTCGAAGCTGATAGGCAGGGCGCCAAACTTCAGCTGATCGGACAACGCCTTGGCCGAAGCTTCGGTGAAGTTACCCGTGATCTCAGGGCGGCCGTCTGTGATGACTGCCTGGGACCTGGGCGCAGAGATGACCTGGTCGTCCAGCACGATGGCGAATTGCGACTTAGGATCAGCTCCGGACTCACCGCCCGCGGCAAGGTAGAACTGGTGAAGGCGCTCGGTGACTGTCTTGAACTTCTGCGTGCCGTCCTGATCGAACTCAATCCGGACGCCCCAGACGTTGGTTACTGCGCCCTGGGCACCCTGGCTGAGCTGGAAGGTGGAATCAACAATGTTGCTGCCTTCAACCTCTACTGGACCGAGAATATACTTCACGGCGGGCCTGTTGGCTGTGGCCGCCTCGCAGGTTACCAACGGCTTGGCAGGATCGGATCGTTCCTGCTGATCCTGCTCCGGGTTGGCGCAATCAAGCGCCTCGAACTGCCGGTATATCTCAGGCGTGATCCAGTTGATGTCGCTGCCGTTGGCGGGTTCCGCCGTCGGCTTCGGCAGTTGCTCTTCGGGAACCTGCTGGTCGGCAGGCACCGGATCGCCGGCCCCTGCAAGCAGCACCGGACGGAAATCCATATCCGCGGATGCCTGGATCAGGGCACGGGTCTCCGACGTGGGCGTGCCTGGAAGGCTCACCACGACGTTGCGGCCGGATTGGGTGCTGATTTCGGCTTCGGCAACACCTGAGCCGTCCACGCGCTGGCGGATAATGGCCACCGCCTGGTTGAGCTGTTCCTCGGTGATGTCCGAGCCGCCGTCGACCTTGGGCGCCAGGATCATCTGGGTGCCGCCTTCAAGGTCCAGTGCCAGCTTGGGAGCCCAGCTTGCCTGGCCGGCCAGGGTGCCGCCGGCCAGGACTGCGGTCAGGACGGCAAGCACAACGCCGAGCCAGACCAGCACCCTGATGCCTGAATGTTTGGGGCCACTACGTGCCATTGGTGATCTTCCTCTTAACTCCGAGAGCGCAGGACAAACCCGGGCTAGTTGTCCTTTTTGCCTTCATTGTTGAGGCGCTTCAGGGTCTCCTCCGGGGTTTCTTCCCGGGGAGTTGCATCATCTGCAGTCAGCGACGAGGCATCGTTCGGAACCGTGGGAGCGTCGGCTTCCTCGATGGGCTCCTCGACGGGAGCCGGAACGGTCTCGACGACCTTGGTGACGGCCTGGCGGTGGACGGTGGCCACGTTGCCCGGGGAGAGTTCGAGCTCCACCTTGTTGTCTTCTTCGTTGATGGACACGATGCGGCCGAAGAGACCAAAGCTGGTCATGACTTCAACGCCCGGGGCGAACTTGGACTGCAGTTCTGCCGCCGCCTGCTGGGTCTTCTTGTTCTTCCGGAACATCATAAAGATGAAGACTCCGAGCATCACGAACAGCAGGATTGTCATTGGATCCACAGGGATAATTCCATTCTGTATTGCATAGCTTGGGCGCATAGCTGGTTGTACGGCATCGTTGGCCCCATTCCCGGGCAGTACACACACAAATGGGGCCCAAACGTGTCGAGCGTCATTCCAGTCTAAAGGGAAACCCTGGTAAAACGGTGCTACTGCCCGTTCGGAGCCTATTCAGCCTCGGCGTCGCCGTCGTCAGTGGCGAAAACATCCAGAGTCTCCTGCCCAAACGCACCGGCCGGGACCGCCAGCCCCAGGTGGGTCCAGGCCGGGGCCATGGCGATCCTGCCCCGGGGTGTCCGGCCCAGCAGCCCTTCGCGGACCAGGAACGGCTCCGCGACAGTTTCAACGGTTTCGGTCTCCTCGCCCACGGCTATGGCCAACGTGGAGAGGCCCACAGGACCGCCGCCGAATTTCACGATCAGGGCCTCCAGGACAGCCCGGTCGAGCCGGTCCAGGCCGCGCTTGTCCACCTCGTACATATCCAGGGCGGCAGAAGCGGTGCGCGCGTCAATCTGCTCCACTCCGTGAACCAGGGCCCAGTCGCGGACCCGGCGCAGGAGCCGATTGGCTATACGCGGGGTTCCCCGCGACCGGCCGGCAATTTCGCTGAAGCCGGCAGAGTTCACCTTGAGGTCCAGCAGGCCCGCTGATCGCCGGAGGACCAGCTCCAGCTCCGGAACCGAGTAAAACTCCAGGTGCCCGGTAAATCCAAAACGGTCACGCAGCGGGCCAGGCAGCAGCCCGGCCCGGGTAGTGGCGCCCACCAGGGTGAACGGTGGAAGGTCCAGCGGAATGGCGGTGGCGCCGGCGCCTTTACCCACCACAATGTCCACGCGGAAGTCTTCCATGGCCATGTAGAGCATTTCCTCAGCGGGCCGGGACATCCGGTGGATCTCGTCGAGGAACAGCACCTCTCCGTCGGACAAGGAGGAAAGGATGGCGGCGAGGTCTCCGGCGTGCTGGATTGCAGGACCACTGCTGATCCGCAGCGGGGCGTTCATTTCCGCCGCAACGATCATGGCAAGGGTGGTCTTGCCCAGGCCAGGAGGGCCGGAGAAGAGGACATGGTCTGCACTGCGGCCCCGCATCCGGGAAGCCTGCAGGACCAGCGAGAGCTGCTTGCGCACCCGGTGCTGACCAACGAAGTCGTCCAGGTTCTTGGGCCGGAGGGCAGCCTCTATCGCCCGTTCTTCCGGCTCCTCGACGCCGGCAACAATGGAAGGTTCAGCCACGGGCACCTACCCGGTTTCCGGCGCGCGCACCATCCTGGCCCAGCCAGCGCAGCGTTGTACGCAGGATCTCGCCAACGTTGCCGCGGAATGAGATTTCTGGATCGTCCGCAAGGGCTTTGTCGATGCTGGCGGTGGCGTCTTTTTCGGACCATCCCAGACTTGTCATGGCAGCCACGACCTGGGGCTTCCAGGAAGCTTCCGCCGGAGTCGCCGCGGCGGGAGAGCCTGCTGTTCCGTGTGGCACCAGCTTGCCGGCGAGCTCAAGGACCAGCCGGCCCGCAACCTTGGGGCCGATGCCGGGGACCTTGGTGAAGACCTTGGTGTCTCCGGTGTGGGCGGCGACCCTGATGGCTTCCGGCTCGTGGACAGCCAGCACAGCAAGGGCCAGCCGGGGCCCTACCCCGCTGACACTGAGCAGCACGTCAAAAACTTCCCGTTCGTCGTCGGTGGCGAAGCCGAAGAGGGTCAGCGAGTCCTCGCGGACAATCAGGGTGGTGAAGAGCTTGCCCTCCTCCCCCGTCTTGAGGCGGCTCAGCGTCTGCGGTGTGGCGTTAACGCTCATCCCCGCGCCGTTGAGGTCGATTACCGCAGAGGACAAACCCACATGTGCCACTGTGCCGCGAAGGAAACTGATCAAGGCCGTGCTCCTGCTGTACCGCCGGCACGCACCGGCTATGTCGAACATATCTACGAATACCCTAGCAAAACACACCAGGGCCTCCGGCCAATCAGCGCCCGCGGCGCGCCTTTGCCTCAGCTTCTGCCCAGGCCCGCTGCGCAGGAGTCAGCGACTGGCTGCCCGGGCCGGTGGTTGCCACTGCCGCACCGCTGCCGGCACGCCAGGCATGCGTGATGGCCAGGGCCAGGGCGTCCGCAGCGTCCGCGGGGCGCGGCGGGGCATCCAGCCGCAGGATCTTGGTGACCAATTTGGTCACCGCTTCCTTGTTCGATGAGCCGCTTCCGGTCACGGCCGCCTTAACCTCCGAGGGCGTATGCAGCGCAACCGGGATTCCCCTGCGGGCGGCGGCGGCGATCACTACACCCGAAGCCTGCGCCACACCCATGACAGTGCTGACGTTCAACTGCGAAAAAACGCGTTCGACGGCGAGCACTTCCGGTTCGTAACGGTCCAGCCACTCGTCGATTGACTCCGCAATAACCAGCAATCGCTGGTCCAGGGACTTGTCCGGGGTGCTGCCAACGACGCCAACAGCCACCAGGGTGGCGCGGCGGTTTCGTTCCACATCCACGACGCCGATGCCGCAACGGGTGAGGCCCGGATCAACTCCCAGTACCCTGAGAGTCAATTCCGGGCCTCAGCCTCAAAAGTGGAGCAGCTCACTCAGTTTCCAGGGCTGCCTGGACTTCATCGCTGAGGTCGGCGTTGCTGTAAACGTTCTGGACGTCGTCGAGCTCTTCCAGCGCGTCAGCGAGCTTGAGGAACTTACGGGCGCCATCGACGTCGAGCTCCACCTCCATGGAAGGCACAAATTCGACTTCGTCGGTTTCGTATTCGATTCCGGCCTCGGTCAGCGCTTCGCGGATGGCGGGAAGGTCGGTGGGCTCAGAGTGGATCTCCCAGTTCTCGCCGTTGTCCTTGACCTCTTCGGCGCCTGCGTCGAGGACAGCCATCAGGATGTCGTCTTCGCTGAGGCCGTTTTTGGGCAGGTTGACCACGCCCTTGCGGGTGAACAGGTAACTGACGGAGCCGGGATCGGCGATGGTGCCGCCGTTGCGGGAAATCGCAAGGCGCACCTCCGAGGCGGCGCGGTTCTTATTATCAGTCAGACACTCGATCAGCAGCGCAGAACCCTGCGGTCCGCGTGCCTCGTACATGATCTCCGTGTAGTCGACCACTTCACCGGTGAGGCCGGCCCCGCGCTTGATGGCACGGTCGATGTTGTCCGCGGGAACGGAAGTCTTCTTTGCCTTGGTGACGGCGAGTTCCAAGCCGGGGTTGCCGGCCAGGTCCGGTCCACCCATACGGGCGGCAACTTCGATGTTCTTGATCAGCTTGGCGAACGATTTGGCACGCCGGCTATCAAGGATGGCCTTTTTATGCTTGGTCGTCGCCCATTTGGAGTGGCCTGACATGCTTTACGCTTCTCCTCTGATCATTCGAATAAAAAGTTCGTGTACGCGTTTCTCCCCAGTCACTTCCGGGTGGAAGGAGGTGGCCAGCAGCTGGCCCGAACGCACTGCAACAATTCTAGCGGTCCCCGGAAGGGCTGCAGCGTGGGACGCATGCTCAGGATCTGCAGGCTCCACCTGGGCCAGGATTTCGACGTCGGGACCCACCCGCTCGACCCATGGCGCCCTGATGAACACGGCATGCACGGGATCCACGCCGTTGTCACCCGCGCTGAAGTCCAGGCCCTTGAAGTCAAGGCTGGTTTCGAAGGATTCCCGCTGCCGCCCAAAGGCGTTGCGCCGGACTGTGATGTCCAGGCCGCCGAAGGTCTGCTGGGCGTTGCCCTTGAGGTCCTTGGCGGGATCGGCAATTTCGTTGGCGAGCAGGATCATCCCGGCGCAGGAGCCGTAGGCCGGCAATCCGTCTGCAATTCGATTCCTGATGGGCTCCGCGAGCTCGAACATCCGGGCCAGCTTGTCCATGGTGGTTGACTCGCCACCGGGGATCACCAGGCCATCGACGGCGTCGAGTTCTGACGGGCGGCGGATTCCTACCGCCCGGGCGCCTACGGATTCAATGGCGTGAAGGTGTTCCCTGACGTCCCCCTGCAGGGCCAGGACGCCAACGAGCGGGGAGGAAGCTTGCTGATTCTGCACTGTGACAGTCTAGGGGCACGGGCGCGCGGGCTGCATCCGGGACCCTTGCGCAATACATGCCAAGTAGTATTGACCGGGACTCGAAGGACGATTGAAGAGGTAGCAGTATGTGCGGAATCGCCGGATACCACGGTTTTGGAGAAGACGAAGTCCTGCTTAAGGCAATGAACGCGTGCATCGAGCACCGCGGCCCTGACGGCGAGGGTTACTTCACCGAAGGCAACACCGGACTGGCGCACCGCCGGCTGTCCATCATCGATGTCGCCCATGGGCAGGAACCGATGATCAGCTCCGATGCGGCCACCGTCCTGGTGTACAACGGAGAGGTCTACAACTACCTGGAGCTGCGGGCCGAGCTCGAGGCCCTGGGACGTTCTTTCCGGACCCAGTCGGACACCGAAGTGGTGCTGCAGTCCTACGAAGAATGGGGAACCGCCGCCTTCGACCGGTTCAACGGCATGTTCGGCTTTGCGATCCTGGACAAGAAGCGCGATGTCCTGGTCCTTGCCCGCGACCACTTTGGCATCAAGCCGCTTTACTGGGCCAATGCCGGAACCGCCGATGCACCCAAGATCATGTTCGCCTCTGAGATCCGGCCCCTGCTGGAGAGCGGCAAGATCGGCCGCAAGCCGAACGAGCGCATCCTCTACCGCTACCTGCAGTACCGCATCCATGACGATTCGGCTGAAACATTCTTCGACGGCGTCAACAAGCTGCTGCCGGGCGAAATGATGGAAATCAACAACGCCACCGGGCAGTACACCATCTCCAGGTTCACCCGCCTGCGCGAGGAACTGGAGGAACTGTCCAGTGTCAACCGCCCGTACACGCCTGAGGTAACCGAGGAGTACCGCCAGCGGTTCACTGAGGCCATCCGCCTTCGCCTTAAGTCTGAGGTACCCGTTGGCTCGGCGCTGTCCGGCGGCTTGGACTCGTCCGCCGTCGTTGTCACGATCAACAAGCTGATGCAGGAGAACGCTGCGGCCACCGAGTCGCTGGGTGCCAAGCAGAACACCTTCAGTGCGGTCTTCCCCAACTCGATCAATGACGAGGAACACTACGCGGACGCCGCCATTGCCAAGTGCAGCGGCAACATTGATGCGCACAAGATCCTGCCTACTCCTGAGGGTTTTGCCGAGGACCTTGACGACTTTGTCCGGACCATGGAAGAGCCCATCATCTCCTCAGGTCCGTATGCCCAGTACTGCGTGATGAAGGAAGCCTCCAAGCACGTCACCGTACTCCTGGATGGCCAGGGCGCTGACGAGATGATGGCCGGCTACATTCCTTACTACTTTGCGTACCTGCGCCAGCTCAAGGCCAAGGGCGACTACAAGACCCTGGTTCGCGAGGCCGGTCAGTCGTTGGACATCTTCTACCGCCTGGGCCGGTTCCGGCTGCGTTCCAAACTGACAGCGAAGAAGTCGGTAACCATGGCCTCACTGCTGAAGAAGGACTTCGCCGGCACCCACCGCGGCGAGAAATTCAGCAACATCCCGGACAACATGAAGCTCCGGCTGATTGATGACCTCTTCCACAAGTCCCTGCCCTCGCTGCTGCGCTACGAGGACAAGAACACCATGCGCTTTTCCCTGGAGGGCCGTGTGCCGTTCCTGGACAAAGAAGTGGTCAAGTTCCTCTTCAGCCTCTCGGACGAAGCCATCATCAAGGACGGCTGGAACAAGCGCATCCTGCGGGACGCGACGCGTGGCCTGTTGCCGGAGAAGATCAGCAACCGCCGCAACAAGATTGGCTTCACCACACCGGAAGCCGAATGGTTCGCGCTGATGAAGGAGCGGATCTACCAGATTTTTATGTCCAACTCCTTTGCCGAACGGCCGTACTGGAACCGCGAGGCCGTTCTGACCGCGTTCGAGGAGTACCTGAACGGGAAGAACGACGCCGACACTATGGTCTTCTGGCGTCTGCTCAACGTTGAGCTGTGGTTCCGGGAGTTCATTGACCGGAACGAAACTCCGGCTGACGTGAAGCTCAACAAGAGCGACTACGAGGCCAACCCGGGCAAGCAGCTGGACATCACCGTCCCGGCCGAGGCCGGAGGGGAGACTTTCCGCCGCTATCCCCTTCAGACCGGGGTCTTCACCCGCGAAACGGAACTGGATCCAGAGGTGGCCGGGTATGTGAAGCGTTTCTTCGACGGCCTCCCGTCGGCAGATGACGCAACCCGCGCCGCCGTCGCAGGCACTCCGTGGTACCTCCTGGTGAGCGAAAAGATCGTTGCCATTACCCAAGGCCGTTCCTTCCCGGTCTGGGAGATCAAGGTCTCCCCCGCTGCCCGCATGCTGAGCAAGTTTGTAATGCGGACCCCTGCCGGAATTGGCCTGGGTAGCCCGTGGTCCATGCAGATCGCCATCAACGAGGTGGGCCTCCCGCTGATCGTCAAGGCGGCAGCTGCCAGCGTGGTGGGCAAGCTGCAGGGTAAGAGCGGCGTTTTCTATAAGGTTGTGGGCAATGACATCAACGCCATCGACGGCGCCACACCCTACAGCCTGGGTTCGTCAGCCAACTCCGTGAAGCTTGCGCCGAAGGATCCGGAAGGCGTAGCCCGCCGGATCAGCGAGCTTGTGCGCAAGACTGTGCCGGCCGAATACGCGGCGACGTTTGCGGGCACGGCCATAATGGATGCGAACGACCTCGGTGTTGTCGCCATGGGCCACGACACCGGATTGGCCAAGGAAACTGTACAGGCCATGTTCAAGGACAATCCGCAGGGCCAGGGCGCGCAGGCCACGCCAATGTCGATCGTGTTCAAGCAGCCCTGATTTTCCCCAACTGAGTAGCAGTACCTGCCGTTTAGATGTTCCTAAACGGCAGGTACTGCTACTCAGTTTTGTTTAAGAGCCAATACCGGGCGGGGCTGTCCTGCTGTGAAAGTGTTGGGTCATGACAAACACTTCCAGCAGCAATCCGTTGCTCACGCCCAGCGGGCTCCCGTACCAGCTGCCGCCTTTTGGCCAGATCGATGATGCGCACTACGCCAAGGCCCTGGATGCCGGGCTGCGGGAACACCTCGCCGAAATCGAGGTGATCGTGTCCGACCCGGCGTCGGCTGACTTCGAAAACACGGCTGTGGCCATGGAACGCTCAGGAAAGCTGCTGGAACGAGCAGCCAATGCCTTCTTCACCCTGGTTTCCGCAGATGCCTCGGACGCAATCCGGAGCCTCGAGACGGACATGATGCCCAAACTGACCGCCCACCAGGACGCTGTCTACCTCAACCGTGCACTCTATGAGCGGTTCGAAGCCATCAACGTCTCCGGCCTGGATGCCGAATCCAGCCGGCTGGTTGCCGAGTACCTTCGTGAATTCCGGCAGTCCGGAATCCAGCTGGATCTGGCCGGGCAGGAACGGCTCAGGGACCTTAATGCCGAACTCTCCCGGCTGGGGACCGAATTTGGCCAGCGCACCAAAGAAGCCATGAAGGCTGCAGGAGTGCTGGTCGAGGACGCCGCCGAACTGGCAGGACTGCCCGACGGCGAAATCGCCAGCGCTGCCGAAGCCGCACGGTCCGCCGGCCATGATGGCAAGTATCTCCTGACGCTCATCCAACCGGGCAACCAGCCCGCCCTGGCCTCGCTGGAGAACCGGGGGCTCCGGGAACGGCTGCACAAGGCCTCCATTTCCCGTGGCAGCGACGGTGGTGCCTTTGATGTCCAGGACCTGGCAATAGCCATGGCCGGGCTCCGGGCCGAGAAGGCTGCCCTGCTGGGTTTCGCCAATTACGCGGAGCTGGTGGTTGAGCGCCAGACGGCACCGTCCTTCGCCAAAGTGCAGGCAATGCTGAACCGGTTGGCCGGGCCCGCTGTGCGTAACGCGGATCGCGAAGCGGCAGCGTTGGCCGAGGTTGCCGGACATCCACTCGAAGCCTGGGACTGGGCATATTACTCTGCCCGGGTGCGGCGGGAACGTTTTGCCGTAGACGAACAGGCCCTGCGCCCCTATTTCGAGTTCGAAAAGGTCCTTGCGGACGGGGTGTTCTTCGCAGCCAACCGGCTCTTCGGCCTCACGTTCAGCGAACGCGAAGACCTTCAGGGCTACCACCCCGACGTGCGTGTCTGGGAAGTCTTCGACGCCGATGGTTCCGGGCTGGGTCTGTTCCTGGGCGACTACTACACCCGCGACACGAAGCGGGGCGGTGCTTGGATGAACTCGCTGGTAGACCAGTCGGCCTTGATGGGGACCCGGCCAGTAGTGATCAATACCCTCAACATCTCCAAGCCGCCGGCAGGTGAGGCCACACTGCTGACCCTGGACGAAGTACGGACTGTCTTCCACGAGTTCGGCCACGCCCTCCACGGCCTGCTGTCCAATGTCACCTATCCCAGGTTCTCGGGAACGGCAGTGCCACGGGACTTCGTGGAATACCCGTCCCAGGTCAATGAAATGTGGATCATGTGGCCGGAGGTGCTCGGGAACTACGCCCGCCACTACCAGACCGGAGAGGTACTCCCCCAGGAGGCCATCGACCGATTGGAGGAGTCACGCCTGTGGGGCGAAGGGTTCGGCACCACCGAGTACCTTGGCGCCGCGCTGCTTGATCTTGCCTGGCACGTGCTGTCGGTCGGCGAGATACCCAAGGATGCAGCGGAATTTGAATCGCAGGCCCTGGCCGCAGCCGGAGTAGCCCACGCCCTGATTCCCCCGCGCTACCGGACGGGCTACTTCCAGCACATCTTCGCCGGAGACGGCTACTCGGCCGGTTACTACTCCTACATCTGGAGCGAGGTGCTGGACGCCGAAAGCGTCGAATGGTTCAAGGAGAACGGCGGGCTGACGCGCACCAACGGAGAGCGCTTCCGAGCCGAACTGCTCTCCAGAGGAAACAGCCGCGACCCTCTGGAATCCTTCCAAAAATTCCGTGGCCGTGACGCCGAACTGG
The DNA here is from genome assembly GCA_031178005.1 of Pseudarthrobacter sp. Taxonomy (GTDB): domain Bacteria; phylum Actinomycetota; class Actinomycetes; order Actinomycetales; family Micrococcaceae; genus Arthrobacter. The sequence goes on along the minus strand of JAPSJV010000007.1, from coordinate 96,807 downwards.
AACCGCTGTTGAAGCGCCGCGGCCTCGAATAAACCCATCGATTGCTCCGTAGGTGTCGTTTTGGGCCCTCATAACGACACCTGCGGAGCAATCGATGGGGTTTCGACAAGCTCAACCACCAACGACGGCGGCGGGTCACCATCAAAGGTAACCCGCCGCCGTCGTACTTTAAGACTTTTTACCAGCCGCGCTCCGCGAGCCGGTGGGGTTGCGGGATTTCGTCGACGTTGATGCCGACCATGGCCTCGCCCAGGCCGCGGGAGACCTTGGCAATAACATCCGGATCATCGTAAAAGGTGGTGGCCTTCACGACGGCGGCGGCACGTTCGGCGGGGTTGCCGGACTTGAAGATACCCGAACCAACAAACACGCCATCGGCGCCAAGCTGCATCATCATCGCAGCATCAGCCGGAGTCGCAATGCCACCGGCGGTAAACAGCACCACCGGAAGCTTGCCCGTCGCAGCGATTTCCTTGACCAGCTCGTAAGGAGCCTGCAGTTCCTTCGCAGCAACATACAACTCGTCCTCCGGCAAGGCAGCCAGCTTGGCGATCTCGGCACGGATCTTACGCATATGCCCGGTGGCGTTGGAAACATCCCCCGTGCCGGCCTCGCCCTTGGAACGGATCATCGCCGCACCCTCATTGATACGGCGCAACGCCTCACCAAGGTTGGTGGCACCACACACAAACGGAACAGTGAAGTTCCACTTATCAATGTGGTTGACGTAATCAGCCGGAGTCAGAACCTCGGACTCATCAATGTAATCCACCCCCAGAGACTGCAGCACCTGCGCCTCAACAAAGTGCCCGATCCGGGCCTTGGCCATCACGGGAACGGACACGGCATCGATGATCTTGTCGATCATGTCCGGATCCGACATCCGGGACACGCCGCCCTGGGCGCGGATATCAGCCGGAACACGCTCCAAAGCCATCACAGCCACAGCACCGGCATCCTCAGCGATGCGGGCCTGCTCGACGTTAACGACGTCCATAATGACGCCGCCCTTGAGCATCTCAGCCATACCGCGCTTAACACGGCTGCTGCCCGTAACGCTTGCGGCGGGCGTGCCGGCTTCGTTGCTTACATCTGGTGTAGACACAAAAACCCCTATGGGTAGCTAGATAATCGTGAGCGGGAAACGGGCGGCAGTCAGTGCCTGCGCTGTACCCGCGGGTGTGCCGGATCACGGGATCGGGCACAATCAATACTAGTCCCCAGCACGGGCAGCATTGAATTATGTTTCCGGAACTACACCGGCGTCCCGGAGATACTGCGACCGGACGGTCCGCATCCGCTGGATAATCGTCACGAGGCTGGCCACGGCCAGCAGCGACAGAGTCACCAGAAGCACAACGGGCGGCAGTCCAAGGCCGGTGAATCCGGTGACAACCAGCACGGACACCAACCGTTCCGCGCGCTCGGCGATTCCCACATTGGCATCAAAGCCGAGTGATTCCGCTTTGGCCCGCACGTAGGAGACCACCATGCCCAGAACCAGGCAGAGCAGGGCGGCAATGGCAATGGGACGGTCTGCGCCACCAGTAAAGAACCAGATCGCTACGCCCGCAAACAACGCGCCATCTGCCAGGCGGTCCAGCGTGGAGTCGAGGAAGTTGCCCCATCGTCCGCCACCGTTGGACAAGCGGGCCATGATTCCGTCGATGACATCGGAGAAAATGAACGCCGTGATGAACAAGGTGCCCCACCACAACTGGCCGAGTGGGTAGAACACCAGCGCACCGATGATGACGCCGGCGGTACCAACAATGGTCACGGCATCAGGTGAAACGCCGATCCGCAGCAGCCAACGGGCAAACGGTGAGAACAGGGACGTAAAAAAGCCCCGCGCGTGCCTATTCAGCATCCGCTTCCCCGGGCCAGGCAAGGGCCACCTCGAGGCGGACCTCGTCCAGGGTCTGTGTGATGGCTTTGGTCTGCGCGATGATGGGGAAGAAATTGCCGTCCCCGCCCCACCGCGGAACCACATGCTGGTGAAGGTGGGCGGCTATTCCGGCGCCGCCCACCACCCCCTGGTTCATGCCGAGGTTGAATCCACCGGGATTGGACACTTTGCGCAGCACCCGCATGGCGGTCTGCGTCAACATGGCAAATTCCATGGTTTCCTCAGCAGTGAGATCCGTATAGTCCGGCACATGGCGGTACGGGCAGACCAGCAGGTGACCGGGATTGTAGGGGAACAGGTTCAGCACTACATAGCAGGTGCTCCCGCGGTGCACAATGAGGGCTTCCTCATCGCTGCGGGCAGGACCAACACAGAACGGGCAGTCATCCTTGTTCTGGAACTGGGACTGGCCGCCCTTGATGTAGGCCATCCGGTGCGGAGTCCACAGGCGCTGGAAAGCGTCCGGCACACCCGCGAGCTCAAAGTCGTCGGTTACGCCGGCGTCCCCGGAATAGCCTGCGTTCTCCTGCACCTGTTTGATCCTTTGTTAGCTTGTGCGGTTCCGTACGGCGTCGCTGATCCGCTGGACCGCTTCGGCCACCGGCACACCGTTGTCCTGGCTGCCATCACGGAACCGGAAGGACACTGCACCTGCCTCCGCGTCCTCGCCGCCGGCAATGAGGACAAACGGGATCTTATCCTTGCTGGCGGTACGGATCTTCTTCGGGAAACGGTCGGAGGAAATATCCACTTCTGCACGGATGCCGGCGGCTTTAAGCTGATCCACGACGTCGAACATGTAGTCGTTGAACGCCTCTGCCACCGGGATGCCAACAACCTGGACGGGTGCCAGCCAGGCCGGGAAGGCACCGGCGTAGTGCTCCGTGAGGACGCCCATAAAGCGCTCCACCGAGCCGAACAGCGCGCGGTGGATCATCACGGGACGCTGGCGGGTGCCATCGGCAGCCTGGAATTCCAGTTCGAACCGTTCCGGCAGGTTGAAGTCCAGCTGGATGGTGGACATCTGCCAGGTACGGCCGAGGGCGTCCTTGGCCTGGACGGAGATCTTGGGGCCGTAGAACGCGGCTCCACCCGGATCCGGCACCAGCTCGAGGCCGGACTCCTGCGCCACCTCGGCGAGGGTCCTGGTGGCTTCCTCCCAGGTGGCGTCGTCGCCGACGTACTTCTCGGGATCCTTGGTGGACAGTTCCAGGTAGAAATCATCCAGGCCGTAGTCCTTGAGCAGGTCCAGGACGAACTTCAGGGTGCTGGTGAGCTCATCCTTCATCTGCTCGCGGGTGCAGTAGATGTGGGCGTCGTCCTGTGTCATGCCCCGGACACGGGTCAGGCCGTGCACCACGCCGGACTTTTCGTAGCGGTAGACGGAACCGAATTCGAAGAGCCGCAGCGGCAGCTCACGGTATGACCGGCCGCGTGAACGGAAGATCAGGTTGTGCATGGGGCAGTTCATCGGCTTCAGGTAGTAGTCCTGGCCGGGCTTGCGCACGGTGCCGTCCTCATTGAGTTCGGCGTCCACGTGCATGGCCGGGAACATACCGTCCTTGTACCAGTCCAGGTGGCCTGAGACTTCGTACAGGTGGCCCTTGGTGATGTGCGGGGTGTAGACGAACTCGTAGCCTGCCTCGACATGCCGGCGCCGCGAGTAGTCTTCCATTTCCTTGCGGATGATGCCGCCCTTGGGGTGGAACACCGGCAGGCCGGAGCCCAGCTCGTCCGGGAAGGAAAACAGGTCCAGTTCGGCGCCCAGCTTGCGGTGGTCGCGGCGTTCGGCCTCGGCGATGCGTTCCTGGTATGCCTTCAGGGCGTCCTTGGTGGGCCATGCGGTTCCGTAGATGCGCTGCAGCTGCTGGTTCTTCTGGTTGCCCAGCCAGTACGCGGCAGAGGAACGGGTCAGCGCGAAGGCGTTGGAAATAAGCTTCGTGTTGGGCAGGTGCGGGCCACGGCAGAGGTCGCACCAGACCGAATCGCCGCTCTTGCGGTCAACGTTGTCGTAAATGGTGATGTCGCCGGCACCGACTTCAACACTGACGCCCTCTCCGGCGTCGGCAGCGTCATTCTTCTTACCCAGCAGTTCCAGCTTGTAGGGCTCATTCTTCATTGCTTCGCGGGCTTCATCTTCGGAGACCACCCGGCGGACGAACTTCTGATTCTGGTTGACGATTTTGAGCATCATCTTTTCCAGGGTCTTCAGGTCCTCGGGAGTGAAGGGCTCGGCGACGTCGAAGTCGAAGTAGAAGCCGTCGGTGATGTACGGGCCGATTCCGAGCTTGGCGTCAGGGCGCAACTGCTGGACTGCCTGGGCCATAACGTGCGCGGTTGAGTGGCGGAGGACGTTCAGTCCGTCCGGGGAATCGATGGTGACGCCTTCGACGTCGGCGCCTTCCGGAAGTGCCTGGTCCAGGTCCTTCAGTTCTCCGTTAACCCGGGCAACCACTACGTCGCGGCGTTCGAAAAAGAGTTCCGCCCCGGTGGTCCCGGTAGTCACCTTGGTCTCTTCGCCATCGACGATGAGGGTGATCTGCTGGGCATCTGACACGGGTGTCTCCTATTCAATGGTGAGGCTTCATAGCTTGCGGCGTACGGGGACCACAGCCAGCCATCGTCCATGCTATCAACCGCCCAGCCCGGTAATTGCCAGGTTCCGGCTGATGCCATCCAGCGGGTGCGGGACATCGGGGCCGGCAGGCTCGGATCCCGGGAACGGCAGGGTCTCCAGCTGGCTCAAATCCCAGGCCATGGACGCGCTCAGGCTGATGCCCCGCGGCCCGGTGCGCCTGGTGGTCCCCCGGATCAGCAGCAGCCGGGTGCCGAACAGCAAAGGCCCGGCCTGTTCCTGGGCCTCATGGAAAAACACCGAATCCACGCAGCCTGTGCCGTCGTCGATGCTGATGAACACCACTCGCCTGCCGCCGCGCATGGGCGGGGTCTGGGTGGCTACCCTGACCCCGGCCACCAGTACCTCGGTACCGTTGCGCAACGTCAGCAGTTTGTCCGCGGTGGTCACCCCCAACCGGTCCAGCAGCGGACGGTGGCTCTCCATCAGGTGCCCGCTGGCGTCAACTGCCATGAGGTCCAGCTCCGCCCGGACGCTGTCCACCAGGGTGGGTTCCGGCAGGCCCGGTTTGATGTTGCGCAGCTCAACGTCGCCCAGCGGCAACGACAACTGTCCTTCCACTACCTCGGTGCCTTTACGGCTGCTGGTGGCGTTCTGGAGGTTCTGCAGGTGCTGGATGAGGTCTGCCCGGTTGGCTGCCCCGCCGGAGCCCCGGTGCAGGGAGTCGAAGGCCCCCAGCTGGGCCAGCCTGCGGATGCTGGGCTTGGTGATCCTGGCACGGGCGCGGAGGTCGGCCAGGGAATCGTAGGGCTGGCCGGCAACAAGGCGCTTGAGTTCGGCTCCGGACAGCCCGAAGATTCCGTTCAGGCTCAACCGGATGCCCAGCTTCCCGCGGTCCGGCCCGTCTTCAACCCGCTCCACCCGGTATTCCGACTGGCTGCGGTTAATGTCCAGCGGCAGGATGGGGATACCCAGCCTGCGGGCCTCTGCCACCAGGAGCCGCTTGGGGTACATCCCGGGATCGTGTTCCCACAGCCCAGCCAGGAAGGCCTCGGGGTGGTGGGTCTTCAGCCATGCGGATTGGTAAGTGGGCACGGCAAAAGCAGCACCGTGGGCCTTGCAGAAGCCAAAACTGCCGAAGGCCTTCAGCGTCCCCCAGACCTTGTCCACCACCTCCTGCGGGTATTCTTTGGCGTTTTCCCGGAAGAACTTCTCCACCTTCCATTCCTCTGTTTCATTTCCCAGCGCCCGCCGGAATTCGTCCGCCCGGGCCAGCCCGCAGTCCGTCATGATATTAAAAGTTTTCAGGATCTGTTCGTGGAACACCGTGACACCGTGGGTTTCCTCCAGCACCGACTTCAGGTCCGGGTGCGGGTAGACCTCCGGCGCGAAACCATGGCGGTACTCCAGGAACGGCCGCACCATGTCCGATTTCATGGGCCCGGGGCGGAAGAGAGAGATGTCGATGATGAGGTCGTTGAAGTCCCGCGGAGCCATTTTCCCGATCAGCTCACGCTGCCCGGGCGATTCAATCTGGAAACAGCCCAGTGTGTGGGTGCTGCGGATCAACTCAAAGGTGGGCTCATCATCCAGCGGCACAGCGTTGAGGTCGATGCTGCCATCCGGCGCAATATAGTCCGGGCCACGGCCATCCGGGCCGGCGGGATGCCGGCCGGCCGCCACCACCTCCGCCTTTCCCGGGTGGATGCGGATCACTTCCCGCAACGCGAAGGCCATGGCGCTTTGCATCCTGACGCCCAGGACATCCAGCTTAAGCATGCCCATGGGATCCATGTCGTGCTTATCAAACTGGCTCATGGGCAGGCCAAGGCCGCTGGGCTGGACGGGCGTCCGGTCCAGCAGCGTGGCATCCCCCAGGATTACTCCGCAAGGGTGCATGGAAATATGCCGCGGCAACCGGTCCAGCCGCTCCGTCAGGTCCACCAGCATGTCCAGTTGCTGGTTTTCGCTGTAGTACCGCTGCTCCACCCGCCCGGCAAACTCCCGCAGCTCCGGCTTTTCCACCAGCGCTTCGCGGAAGTTCCGCGCTGAAAACCGCCACAACTGCTTGGCGATCTGGCCGACGTCGTCAGTGTCCATCCCCAGCGCCATGCCTGCGTCCCGGACAGCGCCGCGGGCCCGGTAGCCGTTCTGCATGCTCATCAGGGTGACCCGTTCAGGACCGAACCGGTCAAAGATCCGCCGGTACACGTTGTGCCGTTCGGCGCTTTCGACGTCGATATCAATGTCCGGAAGGGTGGCCCGGTCCCCGGAGAGGAACCGTTCAAAGATGAGGTCATGCTGCAGCGGGTTCACCTGGCTGATGTCGATCAGGTAATTGACCAGGCTGGATGCACCAGAGCCACGCGCGGCTGCCCGGACCCCCATGTCCAGGATCATCCGGGACACCTCGGCCACCGTGAGGAAGTAGGAGGAAAACCCAAGGTCCCCGATGATCTTCAGCTCGTGCCCAAGCCGCTGGCGCATCTGCACCTCCGCTTTTCCCGAAATCCCCGGGAATCTCCTGCCGATTCCAGCCTCGCAGCGCTGCCTCAACTCCAGAAAAGGCTCCTGGTCAATCCGGAGGACCGAAGCTTCCGGAACCACCGGCTGTTTCCAGCCCATGTCCGTCACCGGGTCCATCCGGCAGCGGTCCGCGAGCGCCTCGGTCTGGGCCAGGATCTGCTTGAGGTCAGCGGTACCGTAGCCGGCGGCAGAAATGATCTCCTTGGCCAGCTCGCGCATCAGTGCCGGCGGTTTGAGCCAGGCCTGACCGTTGGGCGCGAGGACTGGTTCAGCGGAGAGTTCCGGCAGGGATTTGAGGGTGCGGGCGGAGTCCAGGACGTCCGCGGTGGCGGCGCCGTCTTCCAGGCAGTAGCGGACGGCGTTGCTCAGGATGGCGGGGATGTTATGTTCTTCCGCCAGCCTGAGCATGCGGACTGCCTGCGCGGTACTCATTGGCTGGCCGGGAACGCTTAGCTGCGAAACCACCTCGGCCACCAGCGAGCGCGGCGGCATGGCGTCGATCCACCGCTTGAAGAGGGTGCGGGGACGAAGGTAACGGCGGCCGCCCATGGCACGTCCGACGTCGGAATCGGGTCCCAGGAGCACCGTCAGGACAGGCTTCAAGGTAGTGGGATCAAGTACCCGGGAGGCCAGTTCGGCGCGGGTGACTGCCACTGGAATGGTGCCGCCGGCTTTGCCGGAGGTGCGGGCATGGGCGTCCGAGACCAGCCGGCAGAGCGCCCGGTAGCCTGCCCCGTTGTTGTGCCCGTGGGCCAGGACCACTACGCGGCCGGAAACCTGGGTGCGGTGGTCGCCGTCGTCGTCAAAAACCGCGAGGTCCACTCCCACGATGGGTTCGATGCCTGCGGACATGCAGGCCTTGAGGTGTTTGACGGTGCCGTAGAGACCGTCCCGGTCCGTGCAGGCGAGCGCCGTAGCGCCTTCCGAGACGGCGGCCTGGGCCAGTTCATCCGGCCAGGACACGCCATAGTGGGCGCTGAAAGCGGTGGAGACATGGAGGTGGGTGAAGGTCATGCGCTTTGGGGTCGAAGGGCATCATGGATGCGCAGCAGCCGCCACCGGCCACTGGCCGCATGCCGGACAAGGTCAAGCGTGAGGCTTTCCTGTACTTCAGGTTGGAGCGCGGGCTTCCTCCCGGTAGGGGTGTCCTCCCGGACCTGGACGCGCCAGATCTCATGGTCCACCAGCCCGGGACCGCGGCCCAGCGGGGCCCGGCTTTCCTCCACCCACCATTGGCGCCGCTCATACCAGCGCACCGGATCCGCACAGAGGGAGTAATCCCTGCCCGCCCACCGGAGCCGCAACGGTTGCCCGGCAGTGGTGCAGTCGACGTCTACCGACTCGCTGAACATGCCCATGGCACCTCCTGGAAAACCTGGTTACTGAAAAGGTTCGAACACATATTCGAATAACCAAAGTCTACGCCCGGCCCCGGACAAAAACTACATGGGGTGGACGGACACCACGGCGGGTAGCAGGATGGTCCCATGAGCACCCATGACGCACTCCTCAAGAAGGTCAGCATCGAGGCCAATGGCTCCAGCCTCATTGCCCGGTTCGACGTGGATGGCAACATCCCCGGATCGGGTGCCTATGTTGTGGGGCTGGTGGCCGCCAGTCCGGACTATTCCTCACAACGGCGGCTGGGCATTGAGTTTATGAACGGGGAGGCGATTGCCTTCTACTCGTTCCACCATGAGCAGGGCACGGAAGAAAACTATGATCTGGGCGGGGTGTCCCACTCAGGCACCACGATTACCGGCCACTTCCCCATCGATGCCATCCACGGGCTTGGCAAAGGGCATGTGATATCGGCCTTCAGCGAGGCTGACGGCCGGGAGTTCCAATCGGGAGTTCCCGTGGAGGAAACGCTTTAGGGCGGAATCCCTAGTTGCTTTCCTTGTGGACCTTCATCTCCAGTTCGATGAATCCGGAGATCATCTCCCGGTAGGTCCGCTCCACGATGTCCGGATCAATGTCCTTCTTCTCCGCGGCACCCCTGACGTGTTCGATGATCCGTTCCACCCGACCGGGCGCGCGGACTTCGGCGTCATCCCCCTTGAGGGTTCCGGCGATGCGGATCAGCCGCTCACGGCGGGCGATCAGTGTGACAATCTGCTCATCCACTTCGTCGACGGCAACACGAACCGCGGCGAGCTGTTCCTTGTCGGCCAAAGCGTCTCTTTCATGTCCCTGAATGGTTGCCATCCTTCGACACTAGCGAGCCTAGGCGCAGGAGTCGAACACTTTACGACGCCGGAAGCTGCAGCACGCGGGCAGCGGCTAGAACAGCGCCTCCACGGGCTGGATGAGTTCCGGGCCGTTATTGCGCACATTTCCGACGGCGGGACCCACCGAATCGACGTGCCAGTCCGCCGCCACATCCTTGACTCCGGAGCGCACCAGATCCACCAGCCCGGCGGCGTCGTCGACTTGCGGGTCCAGCCACGCCTCCATCGCCTCCTTGCCCATGGGCAGCGGCACCCTGTCGTGAAGTTCCGTGAGCTTGCCGAACACCGTGGATTCGGACCCCGGCGGCGGGGTGTCAGTGGTGAGGAACGACGTCGAGAGCATCCAGCGCCCCGGCTCGCCTTCGGCCTTGGAAGGATCCTTCCACCACTCATAGAGCCCGGCGAAAACCAGGCCGTGGCCTTCTCCCGGATGAACGTAGTAAGGCTGTTTGGCCTTGCCCGTGCCCTGCTTCCATTCGTAGTAGCCGTCCGCCGGCACAGCACAGCGCCTGGTTTTGATGGCTTTCCGGAAAGCCGGCTTTTCAAGTACCGTCTCGCTGCGGGCGTTGATCATGCTGGCGCCGATGCGCGGATCCTTTGCCCAGGACGGGACCAGTCCCCAGCGGGCCACATGGAGCTGCCGGACCGTTCCGTCGTCGATAATCCGTTCCAGGACGATCGGCACCGGATCAGTGGGCGCAACATTCCACGACGGCGGCACTTCCAGTTCTTCCTCAAGCTGGGCGTCCAACTCAGCCAGAAGATCACCGACGGCCCGGGCCATTACGTAGCGTCCACACATGCCACCAGCATGCCACCGGCGCAGGGCAGTGTCATCCGCAGGCGTGATCCAGCGGCTTCATCCGGCACGGCACAAGCGAAGGAATACTTCCGGCCCGGGTTACCGTTGAAGCAGTCGAGAACCCATCACTGAGGAGATTTACGTGGACTTCACCCCCGAAACCGGCACCATCACCATGTTTTCCACCACCTGGTGCGGCTACTGCAACCGGCTGAAGAAGCAGCTGGACGCCCAGGGCATCGGTTACCAGGAGATCAACATCGAGGAAGTCGAGGGCACCGCGGAACTCGTGGAGAAGCTCAACGGCGGCAACCGCACGGTTCCCACCGTTCTCTTCCCGGACGGCACTGCAGCCACCAACCCCTCTGCTGCCGAGGTCAAGAGCCGGCTGGCCGCCTAGCAGCAAGAGCTTAAGCCGGCGGCAGCGCCGCCGTCGGGTTGTGTGCAGACAGATGTTGTGTGAACGCAGGCCAGGGCCGGGTATTCACCCGGCCCTGGCCTGCGTTCCGTCACCCGGAACCCGCGGGCCGTCTGCGGAATATACCGGGCCGGGGCCCGTGGTCACCGATAGCCGGCCGGCCGGTTTAGCCGAATTCCAGCCGTGAGTGGACCGCATAGGCAGCAATGACGGCCTGTTCAACAGCGTCCACGGTGACTCCCGGAACCAGGTCATTGGCTGCACCTGCCGTAGCCGGATCCCAGTCCAGGCCCAGCGCGGCGTAGCTTTCGGTCAGCACGTTCCGGATGGGACCCGAGTCCTCCACCACAATGACGGAGCTGAACAGCCAGGCTCCCGCCACCACCCGCTGCGCGGTGCCGATCAGCTTGATCCGGTGCCCGGAGTCTGCCGGGTCGACGCCGTGTACGCTGAATTCCCCCGGGCAGTACTCCCCGGGGATTTCTCCAACAGCCGCGTCCACCCCGGCGCTCTGCAGTGCGCCCGCCAGCAGCCCGCCAAACAAGCCAAAACGCGTTTTTACGGCAGCGATGGCGTCGGCAGCCGGTTCAATATGGTCCACCACCAAGGTGCCCCGATGGTAAGCGGCAGCCCTGCCGCCGGCCTTGCGCACCAGCGGCTCAAACCCCAGCCGCCGGCAGGCCTGCGCGGCTGCTTCGAAGCCCTGCAGCTTGGCATCCCGCTGGCCGAAGGCCACCGTGGGCTCCGGGCGGTAAAGCCGGAGGGTGGGACCGATCCGGCCGGCTTTGGCCATGGCCAGCAGCTCCAGCGCATGGTCCAGGTCAGCCGCCGCGCCAAGGGATTTTTCCTGCATCACGACGTTCAGCACCGAAGGTGTCCCGGCGTGCCGTTCAGGCTCAATAACAGTCACGGGTGGTCAGCTCCGGCGCAGGGTAAGGATCTGTTCGGCACGGCCGAAGGGACCCTGGAGGTCGTGCAGCACCGTAGAGGTCAGCCCGATGCCGTCACCGCCGAATGACACCTTGTTTTCAAGTCCCAGCCACTCCCCGGCGGGCTTGCGGTACATGTGGATTTGCAGGTCCAGGTTGGGAAAGGCGTAGCTGTCCCTGCCAGGCGGCACCCGGGCGGCAATACCGTTGGCGGTGTCCACCAGCCCCACGAGCCGGGCCATCTCGCTGGGCGATCCTGCATCTGTCAACGCATAGGGCGTGGCGAGCCAGACCGCACCTGAACCCGGTCGATGGCCATCTGCCACCCTGAAATCCAGGGAACGGATGTAGCCTCCCGGCCAGACGGACACGGCGTCGAAGGGTTTGCAGTCGTTCGGGCCCGGGATCGGGGAATCTTCGACGGCGGCCACCTCCGACGTGTCCGACGTCAGCATCCGCCAGGCGCTGGCACGGATGGCAGTGCGCCCGTTGGCGGTCAGTTCGGCCTGGACCAGTTCAATGGTTTTTCCAGGACGGAGCATGGTGGTGGTGACTTCGAATTCGCCGCCGGGAATCAGGCCCAGGATTTCGTAGCTGAGCCGGGCCATACGCAGTTCAGGACGCGGCTGGAAGTTCTCCAGAGCGTGGGCCATGATGCCAGAGGCCGGTGCCATGTGTTGCTCGTGGTCATTCCAGGCACCCTGGGCGTGGATGGTGGAACGGTAGCGTCCGGCGCCGAGGGACTTGTAGTAGTAGTAGTCGCCCTCAGCGAGGTCCGGCAAATCAGCAGTCAACTCAGTAGCCCTTTCGGATGGCACCAGCAATCTGGAATTCACCTTATCGCCTTGAAAGTGCCGTGCCGGCTGAAACCCGCGGACAGTCTGTATGGGTAGACTCATTCCCTGTCCGTGCCATCAACCCTGGAGGAAGTGGGTTCTTATGCGAGTCATCAGCTACAACCTCCGCAAGCACAAGGCCAGCGGCGAACTACAGCACCTGGCTACGGAATTCGGCGTTGACGCCATGTGCCTGCAGGAGTGCGATTCCAAGGACCTGCCGGTCACAATCGGCCCGTTACGGTTGGCGGACACCACAAAAACCAATCGCCTGGGGCTCGCCATCTACTACCGCGAGGACCGCTTCACCGCGGTAAGCACGCAGTCGTTTGCCTTGCATAAGTCGTTCCATGACAGGGTCCTTGCACCGGCCCACGAGCGGCTCATCGGCACCCGTGTAGTGGATAACGAGACCGACCACCACCTTGTTATCGGCTCATTCCACGCCGCACCCCTCACGGCGTCAAACTCGCTCCGCCGCAAGCAGATCCACGCCGCCCACGCCGAACTGCTCACGATGGGCACCGGACTGATGACGCTGATGGTAGGCGACTTCAACTATCCGTTCTTCACCAAGAAGCTGCATACCCACATGGAAAACTCCGGCTACGCCTTGTCCCTGAGCGACAAGCGCACCTACACCCGCTACAAGTTCTTCAAGGGACACTTCGACTTTGCCACGTCGCTGGGGCTGAACATCACCAGCGTCCAGACCATGCCGCGCGGAAAATCGGACCACCTGCCCATCCTGGTCACCGCCGAATACGGCTACTAGCCGGCCAGCGCCTGCATTTTGGCGCTCAGCGCTGCCCAGGACGCGGCGAAGCCGGGGTGCAGGTCCATCGCTGCCACGTCGGCAACCGGAACCCAGCGCAGCTCAATGCTCTCCGGATCGCTGATGACGGGTTCGAAGGGTTCTATAACCTTCACCACAACGGTGCTGTAGGACCAATAGCCCAGATCCAGCACTGAGGTGAACAGAACTTCAATTCCTTCCGCAGGGACCGCTGCTTCCTCCGAGGCTTCCCGGAGGGCACCGGACACGGCATCCTCATCCTGGTGCAGCGCTCCTCCCGGAAGGCCCCAGGTTCCGCCGTTGTGGCTCCACACCGCACGGTGCTGCAGCAGCACCCCTCTTGCCGGATCGTAGGCCAGGACACCGGCTGCCCCGAAACGGCCCCAGAACCTGCCATGGTCCCCGTCCACCCAGGCGTCTCCGGCGTCCCGCGGCTTATTCCTGATGCTGGACGGGGCCTGCGGTGACAGTGCCTCATCCCGACGGGCCGCGGCAGAGCGCACTTCCCGGGTCGCGGGTGCTTCATGAGTCATACCCCAAGTCTGACAGCCATCGGCCTGTAGCGGCGCCTACTTGGCATATTCCATCCACCACCCCTAGGCTATAAACCTAAGCATGCTTAGCATCTTCAGTAGTGCCGATGTTCATTGACCCAAGAGGAGCGACCATGACGGACCAGTACACTTTCCGGAACCCAGTGACCGCCTACCCTGAGGTCTCGCCACCCAAGCAGCACCAACCGGAACCGGGCCTGGACGCCGAGTTGATGCCCAAGGCGGATCACGGCGAAGAGACCTACCATGGCACCGGAAGGCTGGAGGGCCGGAAGGCGATCGTCACCGGTGCCGACTCAGGGATTGGCGCCGCCGCAGCCATTGCCTTCGCAAGGGAAGGCGCCGACGTCGTCCTCTCCTATCTTCCCGAGGAAGAGGAGGATGCCTCACGAATCGCCGGGATCATCGAGGCAGCGGGCCGGAAGGCCGTCAAGGTGCCAGGCGACCTGAAAGACTCCGATACGTGCCGCGAGTTGGTTGACACCGCAGTTGCGGTCCTGGGCGGGGTGGACATCCTGGTCAACAATGCGGGGAAGCAGGTGGCCCAGGAGGAGCTCGGGGGCATCACGGACGAGCAGTTCGACCACACCATGAAGACCAACGTCTATGCGATGTTCTGGTTGACCAAGGAAGCCGTCAAACACATGCCGGCGGGCTCGACCATCATCAACACCACCTCTATCCAGGCCTACAACCCCTCGCCGACACTGCTGGATTATGCAACCACCAAGGCCAGCATCAACAACTTCACCAAGGGACTGGCCCAACAGCTGGCGCCGAAGGGGATCCGCGTGAACGCCGTGGCGCCGGGCCCCATCTGGACGCCGCTGCAGGTCAGCAGCGGCCAGCCGAAGGAGAAGCTGCCCGATTTTGGCAAGTCCACTCCCCTGGGCCGTGCCGGGCAACCGGCCGAGCTGGCTCCCGCGTACGTCTTCCTGGCGTCAGCGGAGTCAAGCTACGTGGTTGGTGAAACGCTCAACGTCAACGGTGGCAATCCCACTCCGTAGGGGCTCAATCCGGATCCACAGCACGAGCCACGGCGGCAGCGTGGCGCAACTGCGGGTCCGGATCCTGGCGCCAACGGTCAATCACGGCGCCGGCCTTGTGCCGGCTGCGGCCGTCCAGTCTGTTGAGCAGCGGAACCACAACATCCTGCACCAGGGGCGTGGCCAGCTCGGCGGTTTCCGCTGAGCGCAGGAAGCCCTCGATCCTGGTGAGGTCGGAATGGCCCAACAGTCCCACCCGCGATTGCAGGAGTACGACGGCGGCCAGCCTCCTCTCGAACACCGGCCTGCTGCCGGGCCGCGGCCGGCCCCACAGCGCGGAAGCCAGCATGGCGACGGCGTCATGGTCCAGTTCCCTGAACTTGTTCAGCGCATCGCGGACAGTGCCGCGGACCGCACCGATGGAAGAACCATAGGAGGCCAGTGAGCCGCCCAGCCGGGACTCGACGTCGTCAGCCCGGTACCAGACGCCTTCATTCTGCAGGGTGTGATCGATAAATTGGGCTGCCTGCTCAACCAGCCCCATCCCGGCAGGGACCACATCAGTACCAGTTTTTTGCCACGGAATGAGCCCAGGCCGCGCAGGGCGAGCCGTACCTGTCCTGGATGTAGGACAGACCCCAATCCACCTGCGTGCGGTAGTTGCTGAGCCAGTCGCTGCCGGCGCTGGCGTACTTGCTCGCAGGCAGCGACTGGGCAATCCCATAAGCACCCGAATAGGGGTTGGTGGCAGTGGTCAGCCAGTTTGATTCCTTGGTCCACAGATTCACGAGGCACTGGAACTGGTCCTGCCCCCAACCGAAAGATCCCAGCCTCGAGGATGCATAAGCCTTGGCACCGGAAGGATCATTGACGGCACCGCCGGGCACCGAGGGGACCACTGGAGGCGGCGGAGTGACAGCCACAGGCGGGGAAGGTACGACGGCGGCAGGCGGGGCAGGTGCCACCGGCGCGGGAGGTGCCGGGTTCGCAGGTGCTTGGACCGAGGGCCGCTTGGCCGCTTCGGCCGCGGCACGGGCGGCAGCGGCGGCCTGCTGCCGGGCCTGTTCCTCGGCAGCGGCCCGCTTCGCCGCCTGGGCTGACTCGTAGGCTGCAAGCGCCACCTGTCCGTCGCGGAATTCAGACTCAACGGTGGCCGTGGTGCCTTTCAGGGAGGCAAGCTGGGCGGTCAGTTCAGCGCCATGCTTCTGCTGTTCCTCCAGGTGCGACGCCACAGCGGCTTGGGCGGCCCGCGCGGCCTCCAGAGTTGACTTGGCTTCGGCGCTCAGGCGCTCGCGTTCGGCCTTTGCTATGCGCTCCTGGCCGGCCTGGGCGTTGGCGGCCTTCTCGGCTGCTGCAGACCTTGCCACGAGTGCCGCCGTTTTGTCACCCACTTTCTGCACCAGATTCAGACCGTGGACACTGTCCGTCTGGACGGCATCCAGGGCAACGAAAAAGCCCATGTTGGTTCCGCCGGTTTTGTACGATTCGGCCGCGAGGGCGCCGATCTCCTTTTTGTAGCGTGAAACTTCGGCATTTGCCTGGGCAGACTGCGCCGTGATCACGTCCAGCTTCGAGGTGGCCGCGTCCAGGGCGGCCTGCGTTACTGCGTATTCGGCAGCAGAGGCGACGGCTGCGTCACCAAGCTGTTCGGACTGGGTCTGCAATCCGTCCAGGAGTCCTGTGATGGTGGTGATTTCAGTGGCCTTCGCCGCCTCATCCAGCTTGGCCTTTTCAACGTCCTGCCAACTGGGGTATCCACTGGGCGGCGCATCGTCCGCGGCCATGGCTGACGGCAGTGCAAGGGTGCCCGCAAGGGCAAGCGCCAGGAGACCCGCTATCACGGGACTTTTGACTCTGGACGCAGAAAGGGGCATAGTCCCCCAGCCTACCTGCACGACTCGCCGAACCGGCCCTGCCCGTTATCGTAATGTGACATATGGGTGGAGGAGAAGGTATCGTCGACGGGTGTCCCGCCCAACTCGGGACATTCCCGCCAGTATGCCGAGCCCTGCCGCTGGACCCGGGACCCCATCGCTTGATCGTGGCAGGGACGGGGGAACCAAGTTTCCACGGCTTCACCAGAGGCCTTGGGGTTAAGTCGGTAGCGCTCTGTTCAGCAGGGAGCACCGGCCGGGTATCTCCTACCCGAACCCGACAGCTCACCCCGCAGGCATGGGAGAGGCAATCAACCGTGTCCAAAAACGCAATCACCGCCCGCCATCGCGCAACCCCGGCCGGATCAGTCGCCCTTGCCGGCCTGAGCTACTCGGCTAAATCCCACGCCCTGACCGTCGGCCGTCCGGCCCTGGCCGTTGCCGCGGCTTCCGGCCTCGTCTTCGGCATCGGCGCCCCTGCCCAGGCAGGCGTCCACGGACCGGACTCCACTGCATCCGGCTCTGTTCAGGCCACTGCTGCAGCACCGGCGGCTGCCCCCTCGGCCCCCGCCGCAGCCGCCAACGTCCACACTGTGGTTTCCGGTGACACCCTCGGTGCGATCTCCGCCGCCTACGGTGTCAGCCTGAATGATGTCCTGGCAGCCAACGGCCTGGGCATGAGCTCGGTCATCTACCCCGGCGACCAGATCCAGATCCCCGGCGCCGGCAGCGCAGCAGCACCGGCAGCGGCACCCGTGGAAACCGTGGCAACTGCCGCCCCGGCCCCCGCTCCGGCTGCGTCCCCAGTGAACCTGACCCCCATGTCGTCCACTGGCTCCGGAACCGGCGCGGCCCTGCTGTCCTCGGCATACAGCCAGTTGGGCGTCTCCCAGGACTGCACCGCAATGGTAGAGAAGGCCCTGCAGTCTGTCGGCATCCCTGTTGGGGACATTGCCCCGGGCGGCTTCTACGCCTACGGCACCCCTGTTGGCACCCCGGCCCCCGGCGACCTTGTCATCACCGCCGGCCACGTTGGCATCTACGCCGGCGACGGCATGGTTGTCAGCGGCGGCGTCGACGGTTACAAGACCGAGGTCCACTCCATGAGCTGGCTCGGTGGAGCATCCTTCGTCCGCGTTGCATAAGTTCTAACGCAACCAGGAACCGGTCCCCGTTCCGTCCGCCACATTTGGCGGACAGGACGGGGGCCGGTCTTTTTAAGTCCGAAACCCGGGCACCAGTGTCCAGGCTTCCCATCCATCGGGCACTGCCTGCAATGTCCGGGCCGCCCGCTCGAGGCGTTTCACGTCCACCGGGCCGGCGTCAAACTGCGTGCCGCTCCTTGCCCCCGAGCCATCCGCGGCATGAAGGCTGAAGTGGAGATTGCCCGCATCTGCGGAATAACGTTCGGCGTAGCCGCCGGCAGCCACCCCGAAGACGAGCTGTTCCAGATCATCGCCAAGCCGCTCTGCCGTGTCGTCACAGGCATCACACCCGCATACCGGAAACAGAAAGTCATGAAGGGCACCGGCGTGTACCACCAAGCCGGGAAAGTCCGTAAAAACGAAGGTCAACGAGGCAGCGCGGGAGTTGCGGGGAGTCAGCCGGACGGCATCCAATATTCGTTGGTGCGGCCGGATCAGGTCTGCAGCGCACTCTGACCCGATTTCCATATCAGTCTCGAATCGCGCGGAGAGGTGACGGATCAGCTCTCTGGCTATGGCGTGAAGGCCCTCAAACCGTTCCAAGTTACTGTTCACGCTGTAGCTGCCCTGAGGCGGGGATTCCGGCCAACGGCTTCCGTAGTGGATTCTCGCGCCGTCCGGATCAGTGTAAATCTTTTCGGGAATACGGGGCCGGAGATACCCCCGCATCACTTCGGTACCGCCAGGAAGGGGGACGGTGCCGTGTGGCCACCTATCTCGACGTCCTTCGGATTTCCCCGGCCTGTCCCCCATCACGTCATCCTACGCCCGCAGCCGTTGACCTGTTCCGGCGTGAGGGAAACCCGATCCGGTCAAAATCACTGGCCGCCACCACTTTCGAAGCACCCGCCTGCGCAGTGGCCTGGGCTTCCAGCAACGACACGTCGTCCCCGTACCTCGAAGAGAAATGGGTGAGGACAAGCGTCCCGACGCCCGCGCCAGCCGCCAGCTTCCCGGCCTGCCCGGCGGTGAGGTGTCGATACTCTTCTGCGAGCGCCGAGTCGTCGTCACTGAAGGTGGACTCGGCAACCAGCAGGTCCACGCCGTCTGCAAGTTCAGCTGCACCATCACATTCAGCAGTGTCCATGACAAAGGCAAAGCCCTGGCCAGGACGGGGAACACTGACGTCTTCCAACCGGACGCCGCCCAGGACACCTGCCTGCTGGAGGCGCCCGACGTCCGGTCCCGAAATCCCCGCCACATGGAGCCGTTCCGGCAGCAATGTCCTGCCGTCAGGCTCCGTGAGCCGGTAGCCATAGGTTTCTATGCGGTGCCTCAGTGGCTGTACCTCGAGGCCTTCGGCAATCCCCCCGGCCGCCCCGTGCGGGTGGAACCGCAGGTCAAGGCCCGGTGTTGCCACGGAAACGAGGGCCCGGACCGTCTCTTCCCCCGACGCAGGATAGTGCAGGTGCACTGGGTGCGTAACGCCGTCGAGCACCATGCGCGACAGGACGCCCGGCAGCCCGTAGCAGTGGTCGCCGTGCACGTGGGTGAGGCAGATTCTGGTGATCTGGGTGGCGGAAACGCCGGCATGGATCATCTGCCGTTGCGTGCCCTCACCCGGATCAAAGAGCAGGCCCTCGCCATCCCACCGCAGGAGGTATCCGTTGTGGTTCCGTGTCCGGGTAGGAACCTGGGAAGCCGTCCCCAGGACTGCAAGTTCGCGCATGTCACCGAGTCTGCCATCCCGGCGCGGTGGCGCCCATCCCGGGGCACCTCGCCACGCGAATAGTGCAATCGGCTTTTGACACGCCAGCACGCCAGATGCCAAGCTCTTCCCATGGACCTGTTGGACAGCTGGACAGCTAGACAAGAGCGCGTGGTTCGCATTGGCGCGGCGGAAGCCGTCTTCGCCTCACTCCGCGGCGCTATCGAGGCGGGCGAAATTCCGGTTGGCACCAGGCTGGACTCGGAGGCCACACTGGCCCGGCAGTTCGGTGTCAGCCGGACCATGGTCCGAGAGGCCTTGCGTTCCTGCACCGCACTGGGTCTTACCGCTACCCACACCGGCAAGGGCACCTTCGTCATTGCGGACAAAGTGGCCCAGGACCTCAAACTCGGCAAGTATTCAGCCAGCGCATTGGTGGAAGCCCGTCCGCATGTGGAAGTTCCAGCGGCCGGCCTGGCAGCGGAACGGCGGACCAGCGAAGACCTCGAGGCCTTGCGGGAAATCCTCCGCGAGATGGACGAGGCAGAAAGCCTTCAGCAGTGGGTCCAGCTGAACACCGAATTCCACGTGACGATAGCCAGGGCCAGTGGCAACGGCGTCTTCGAGTCCTTCCTTTCAGACATTTGCGAGGCCATGGCCAACCAGTCCAACACACTGAACCTCGTTGCAGACCGTCGCAAGGACTCCGGAGCCGAACACGCCCGCATTTTCGACGCCATTGAGCGCGGCTCCGCCGAAGACGCCTCCCAGGCCATGACCAGCCACCTGCATGGGGTGGAGTGTGCCCTCGGCACCGTCATCCCCCGCGGCAACGCCGCAGCAACACATCATCCGAACACCATCAAGCCCTAAGGACATCATGACCCTCAACGCGCCAGCCGCAGGATCCGCCGCTGCGGCCACCCGTTCCGAGCACGACCTGCTCGGCGACCGGGACGTTCCGGCCGCAGCCTATTGGGGTGTACACACCCTGCGCGCCGTGGAGAACTTCCCGATCACGGGACAGCCGCTGCACACCAACATGCACCTGGTCCGGGGGCTTGCCGCAGTGAAGCTCGCCGCTGCCCGCACCAACCGCGAACTGGGGCTCCTGGATGCCGAACGCGCCGACGCGATCGAACAGGCCTGCCAGGACGTGATGAACGGTGAACTTGCCGGGCAGTTTGTGGTGGACGTCATCCAGGGCGGCGCAGGAACATCCTCGAACATGAACGCCAACGAGGTCATCGCCAACCGGGCATTGGAAATCCTGGGCCACCCAAAAGGCGACTACGCCCGGCTGCATCCGAACGACCACGTCAACCTGAGCCAGTCCACCAACGACGTCTACCCCACAGCAGTGAAACTGGGCACCATCTTCGCTGCACGGGAGCTCCTGGATGCCCTCACCGGACTTGAGGACGCGTTTGCCGCCAAGGCCCTCGAGTTCCGCACAGTCGTCAAAATGGGCCGTACCCAGCTCCAGGACGCAGTGCCCATGACCCTGGGCCAGGAGTTCGGCACCTACGCCGTCACCATCGGCGAAGACAAGCTGCGCCTGGCCGAAGCGGACCTGCTCATCCATGAGATCAACCTGGGCGCCACCGCCATCGGAACTGGACTCAACGCCCCTCCCGGCTACGCCGAGGCAGCCTGCCGGCACCTGGCTGAGATCACGGGGCTTCCCTTGGTCACTGCCGTCGACCTCATCGAGGCCACCCAGGACGTCGGGGCGTTCGTCCACCTTTCCGGTGTGCTGAAGCGCGTCGCCGTAAAGCTCTCCAAGATCTGCAACGACCTGCGCCTGCTGTCCTCCGGCCCCCGCGCCGGGCTGGGCGAAATCAACCTGCCGGCCGTGCAGTCCGGCTCCTCGATCATGCCAGGCAAGATCAACCCCGTGATCCCCGAGGTCGTCTCACAGGTGGCGTATGAGGTGGTGGGCAACGACGTGACCATCACCATGGCCGCAGAGGCCGGGCAGCTCCAGCTGAACGCTTTTGAGCCGATTATTGTGCACAGCCTGCACAAGAGCATCAGCCATCTGGAAGCGGCATGCCGCACCCTGACGTCGCGCTGCGTCACCGGCATCACCGCCAACACCGAGCATCTCCGGCTCACAGTGGAACAGTCGATCGGACTGGTCACGGCCCTGAACCCGCATCTGGGCTACGCCACGGCTACGGCAATCGCGCAGGAGGCGCTCGCCACCGGCAAGGGTGTGGCGGAGCTGGTCCTCGAACACGGCCTGCTGACGTCCGCCCAGCTGCAGGAACTCCTCAGCCCCGAGCGGCTGGCCAACCTGAGCAAGTAACGCCGAGGCGCTGTCTACTCCACGGCCATTTCACCAAGCTTGGACCACCCGTCCACGTTCACGTTAATGACATCTGGCGTTTCGGACAGGTAGGCCGGCAGGGTCCTGGTGGCTTCCTGGAAGTGTTCGGACTGGACGTGCAGTCCGCCTGCCTCATCGTCGCGGAAGGCCTCAATCAGCACGTACGTGTTGGGCTCTTCGAGCGAGCGGGACCATTCAAAGAACACACAGCCCTCCTCTGCATTGGTTGCCTGGGTGAATGCCCGGGAGATCTCGGGCCAGGCGTCTGCGTGCTCAGGCTTGACGGGGAACTTGGCGGTGATGAAGATCAATGTCGGTCCTTTGGTAGGTCAAGATGTACGACGGCGGCGGCAGGGCAGGGCGGTGGGCCCGGCAGGGTGCCGCCCCATCGAGTCTGCCATTACTTCTTCAGGCGGTGAATTGTTCGTGGCCGAGGACACTGAGCAGAGCCAGCTTTTCCGCAGCTTCCGTACGCGGCGCGGCCGTCAGGACCAGCAGTGCCTGGGACTGGTCCTCGGTGATCAACGCCTGGCAGTCCAGTTCAATGGCACCCACCACGGGGTGCAGCAGTGTCTTATGGTCCGCGAAACGCCGCGCCACTTCATGCCGCTCCCACAGTTCGGCGAACTCAGGGCTTTCCTTAAGCAAGGCCTTCACGAGCCGCCCGGCGCGTGAAGTGGGACCTTCGGATCCATACGCCAACCTCAAACCTGCTGCGTGGGCACGGGACTGGCGCGGCTGGTCTTCTGCCGGGTACAACGCGCGCTCAGCCGGATCCATGAACCAGCGGTAGATCCCGGACCGTGAAAGTCCTGTGAAACGGGAATGATCGGTCAGCAGGGCAGCAGCCAAGCGGTTTTGCACCAGGGTTTCGGCGAGGCTGGACAGGACCAGCGCCGGTGTATCGTCCAGCCTGTCCAGTACCCGCTGAAGAGCCGGAGCGACGTGCGTGTCCAGGGGTGTCCGGTCCGGTGCGTGATGGCCGCTGATCCGGTAAAGGTGGTCCCGCTCGTCCACGCTCAGCCGCATTGCCCTGGACATCGCGGAAAGCATCTGCTCAGACGGCTGGGGCCCGCGGGCCTGCTCCAGGCGCGTGTAGTAGTCCGCGGACATACCTGTCAGCTCCGCGATTTCGCTTCTGCGCAGGCCAGCCACACGCCGTCGGACACCGGTACGCAGCCCAACGTCTTCGGGACGCAACCCTTCCCGGCGTCGGCGAAGGAAATCAGCAAGCTGTTGGCGGTCCATGCCTTCCATCTTCCAACAGTTCCCGGCTCGGAGGGAGGGACCGGCAGTCCTACGAC
This sequence comes from Pseudarthrobacter sp., assembly GCA_031178005.1. Classification (GTDB taxonomy): domain Bacteria; phylum Actinomycetota; class Actinomycetes; order Actinomycetales; family Micrococcaceae; genus Arthrobacter. Next base: position 73,882 of record JAPSJV010000007.1, on the reverse strand, counting down.
AAGCGGTCCTCTCGTGCGGATGCCGGATCCCGCGCATCGTTGAAGTCGAACCAATCAATGAAGGGAACACTCACATGGACATGCAAGGAAACACGATCTTTATCCCCGGCGGCACCTCGGGCATCGGACTTTCACTGGCGCTTCACCTGAAGGAAGCAGGCAACACCGTGGTCATCGGCGGACGCCGTGCCGAGGTATTGGACCAGCTTGCGGCAGTACACGGTTTAGGCACCGTGGCTATTGACATCACCGATCCCGCATCCGTCCTTGCCGCGCGCGACGCACTGCTCAGCGACTACCCTGAGCTGAACGTCCTGATTGCCATGGCCGGAATCATGGTGGCCGAGGACGTCACCAAGCCGGGGTTCATCGAAGCCGCGGAGCGCATCGTCAACACCAACATCCTGGGTCCACTCCGCCTTGTTTCGGCCTTTACCGAACACTTGCAGTCCCGGCCCCAGGCAACGATCATCACCGTCTCATCCGGACTGGCCCATACTCCCCTGCGCATCACGCCCAGCTATAACGGCTCCAAAGCCTTCATCCATTTGTTCAGCGAGAGCATACGGCTGCAGCTGGCAGGCACTCGAGTCCAGGTCATTGAGCTTTGTCCGCCCGGCCTGCGCACCGATCTGATGCCGGGCCAGTCCCAGGTGGAAGCATTCCTTCCGCTTGAGGACTACGTCAGCGAGACCATGTCGCTGCTGGCCGAGAATCCGGATGCCACGGAAATCCTCGTCGAACGGGTGAAACCCCTGCGGTATTCCGAAGTGAACGGCGCCTACGAACAGACCATCGCCTTGGTCAACTCCCGCTGACGGCCGATTAGTGTTTCGACGGCGGGAGCTGCCTTCACAGCGCAAGGCGGGTTCCGCCGTCGAAAGCGCCTGCCTTCCTGTTAACCGTCCATTCACCGCGGGGACGTAACGTCGCCGTCGTGAACGTACTCGACCTCTCCCGCCATGGCTTTTCCGTGCTCGACACCGATGACGACGATCCCGTCCTCATCTCTCCGGACGGCACGCCCGTTGATACATGGCGCGAGGGCTACCCGTATGCCGAGCGGATGACCAGGGACCAGTACGAAATGGAGAAGCGGCTGCTCCAGATCGAGCTGCTCAAGCTCCAAAAGTGGATCAAATCCACGGGCCGCCGCCTCGTCATCCTCTTCGAAGGACGGGACGCGGCCGGCAAAGGCGGAACCATCAAGCGCTTCACGGAGCACCTGAACCCGCGTGGCGCCCATGTTGTGGCGCTGGAAAAGCCCAGCGAGCGTGAACAGTCGCAATGGTACTTCCAGCGCTACGTGGCGCACCTGCCGGCAGCCGGTGAGATGACCATGTTCGATCGCTCCTGGTACAACCGCTCCGGAGTGGAACGCGTTATGGGATTCTGCAGCGACGACCAGTATCAGAATTTCCTCCGCCAGGCCCCGGCCTTCGAACAGGTCCTCACCAACGATGGCATCGACGTCGTCAAATTCTGGTTCTCGGTCTCCCGGACCGAACAGCTGACCCGATTCGCTATCCGGCAGGTGGATCCTGTCCGGCAGTGGAAGCTCTCCCCCATGGACCTGGCCTCGCTGGATAAATGGGACTCCTACACCGCGGCCAAGGAATCGATGTTCCTGGCGACAGACACCGAATGGGCGCCCTGGACAGTGGTCAAGAGCAACGACAAAAAGCGGGCGAGGGTGGAAGCCATGCGGCACGTCCTGCACATGTTCGACTATGAGGACAGGGACACTGAGCTGGTCCGTGCGCCTGACAGCCTGATCGTCGGGCCTGCATCACAGATTTTTGAGGACGGCGAAAACACCCAGTCTTTGGTCACGCACTGATTTATTCAGACGAGGCTGTCTACGCTGGATTTTAGGGTCCGGCGCCGCCGGCGGACCAACAGTATCCACACAAGCGCGCCGATCACCAGAACTCCGATGGCGATGGCTGCGGCGGGTGATGCTGCGGCGATGGCCAGCCAGCTTTCGATGGCGGCCAGCCCGATCGTGGCGTACAGCAGCGCCCAGATGATGGACCCTGCTATGGCTGCCGGAAGATACCGCCGCAGCGGCATCCTCGCAGCCCCCGCGGCCAGATTAACTGCGGTCTGCAGGCCGATGGTCAGGAAGGACAGTACGACGGCGTAGGGCCCCCACCGCTGGATCAGTGCCTGTGCCCGGACTGCTTTGGGGCGGTGCAGTGCCCCGGACAGGCGGGTCCGCTCCACTCCCGCAGCAGCCCCGCGGCCGATCCAGTACGTCACATTCACGCGGATCATCACGATCGCGAAGAGCGCGGCAAACGCCAGCCCAAACGGCAGCTCAAGGAAGGCGTCCACTGCTCAGGCCACGCCCCGCTGCTTGTCCCCGAATGTGGCGTAAAGGTCCGTGAAGATGGCGCCGTTGTAACCGAAAATCCTCTGTGCGTGGCCAATCACAGCCTTGCGTCCGGCCTCATCCAGGTCCAGTTTGTCGAGGCGCTGCCTGTAGGCGTCCTTGTATGGCTTGATCTTCCCGATCGCAGGGAACAGGTAGAAGTTCAATCCGGCGTCGGGAATTCCGTACTGGCGCTGGACCATGCGGTGGATAATCTGTCCGCCGGAGAGGTCGCCGAGAAGGCGGACGTAATGGTTGGCCAGGAGGAATTCGGCGCTGTGACCGTTCGTGATGGCATCTGAGTAGGTGCGCGTGGCCGGAACAATGGGGATCACGCCGTCGTCAAGCTTGCCCTGCCAGTCTTCACCATGGTGGTAGGCCATGTCCGATTCGAGGGCGCCGGTGCGTTCCAGGGCGGGATCCAGGAATCCGCCCAGCAGCGGGTTCTGGGAGTAGTGGGCCTGGGCCGTGGATTCCATGTTCCAGTAGACGACATACAGCTGCGCGGTGAGGGCGCCGACGGCTTCGGCGTCCAGCTTGCCGTCCAGCAGTTCGCCCACAAACGGCGACGACTCGGATTGCTCGTGCGCGGCCGCAGTGGATTCCTTCAGCAGGTCAGACAGGGAAATGCTCATGGTGCTCCTCGCCGGTGGCCGGCACCAGCCAGCCCCCTTGGACAGGTACTTAGCCTACCCTAACTCGACAGGGCGATACTGTGACCGATGGCACGAAAGCGAATGATAACGAAGGCAATCATGTGATTGCATACTCCTCCTGACAGCCTGTGTCTGCTCAACTTCGTAAGCGGTAGGCACGCAAGGCGACGGCGGCATCCACGCCGAGTTTCGATCCCATACTGTGCAGCATGTCCGGAATGAAGTCCGCGGGCGCAGGGTGGTCAGGCAGGTCAGCAAGGTAAGCCCGGTGCGACTCAAGGGAGGTGACGGAGGCGGCAACGTCTTCCCCGGTGACTTCGACGACGTGGGTTGGCTTTGCTGTTCCGGAGACCAACAGCCAGGTGACTCCCCACGGAGGCAGCTCCTCGTCCTCAACCACTTCCGGAAAAATCCAGCGATTGCCTGCGTCGGCCACGGCATCCACGGTGGCCAGCCCGGCCACCCGGTGATCCGCTTGGTTGAGCCCCCAAGGAACCTCAATCTCCCAGGACATGGTGAGGACAGCGTCCGGCCTGAAGCGCCGGATAACCCGAGCGATGTCGCGGCGCAATTCCAAGGTCGGCTCCAGGACGCCATCGTCGTAATCCAGGACCGTCAGGCCCCGGACGCCTACAGCGTCGCAGGCCGCCCGCTGTTCCCTGACCCTCAGCGGTCCAGCCTCTGATGGCGCCCGCTGCATGCCGGCACTGCCACTGGTCAACAGCAGATAGGCGACGTCGGTGCCGTTGCGGGTCCAGTGGGCAACAACGGCGGACGTGCCGTACTCCATGTCATCCGGATGGGCGACCACACACAGCACCCGGCGAAAGTCGCCGTCGGGCAGAGGTTCGAGCCGTTCCGATTCCGCTTCCACGGGTGACTCCGGTTTCGATGTCGTCATGTCATTGGCCTGCTTTCACCATCCTGCCCACCTTTATGGGCGCGCAAACTCGCCGATCCGGCCGTCCCGCAGGGCTGCGCCCACGGCGGCGATGGCACCGTAGTCCGGAAACAAAACCGACTGGCCCGCGATGAAGCCGCTTCCCGCCGTCGGAAGTGTCATTGTGCCTATCGCATGGGGATCCAGGTCCCGCAGGCTGTACGCGAGGATGGCCACCTGAAGGGGATCGAAACCGCTGTCCACGGTGAGGCAGCAGCCCGCGAAATCCACCATCGACCGCACCGCCGTGACATCGTGCAACACTCCACCGGAGGTGACGGCCTGCAAGATGGCTTTGAGCAGGGTCTGCTGGTTGCGGACCCGTTGGAAGTCGCCGTCCGTGAACGCATACCGCTCACGGGAAAACTCAAGGGCGGCCTGGCCGGACAAATGGTTTACACCCGGCGGGAAGTACTGCTGCGTTTCGTGTGTGGACTGGAACGGCACCGTGACGTTAACATCGATCCCGCCCAGGCCATCGATCAGCGCGCGGAAGCCATGGAAGTCCATCATCAGGGTGTGATTAATCTGGATGCCGAACAACTGCTCAACGGTGCGGTCCACCAGGTCCAGTCCGCCAACCTGCAAGGCGGCGTTGATCTTGGCACCGCCGTAGTTGGGGATATCCACCCACAGGTCCCGGTTTACGGATACGACGTAAAGGCTCCGCCGGTCGGCCGGTACATGGACCACCATCAAGGTGTCCGACCGATGGTCCGACTGCTCGCCGGTGTTTGCAGTGTGTGCGGCATCGTCGCGTGCGTTCCCGCGGCTGTCGCTGCCAACCACCAGGATGTTCATGGCCGCGGCCGGAAGATCCGGGATTGGAGGTGGAGGAGGCAGCGGGGGCGGCGGGGGCGTCTCGGAAGGAGTTTCAGACGGCGTGGCGGTCGCTGACGGGTCCTGGGTGGCAACCGGGAACTCTTCAGCGCCGGCGCGGTTGAGATTGGCATTGAAGTTGGAGATTACGACGACGGCCACCGCCACGATTGCCAATGCCAGCAGCGCAGCGATCCGGCGGCGCCAGCCAGGATGGGCCCAGTCAAATAAGGACGGGCGGGAGCCTGGTGAACCTGAAGCGGGTGTACTCATGGTTTCCCCCCTTGGTGCTTACACATCAGCGTGTGCCGCCCAGGACATCCTGGGTGGCACAAGTTTCCGCCCGCTAAGCTCTCCTTGGCTACAGGCGTATCCAAACTGTCACCTGATAAGCCGCTCCATCACTTTTTGGCGCGCTCCCGAGGCCCTGTCACCCAGTACCGCCCTGTGCGGGCAAACTGCGGTGGTTAGGCTGGGTAAATGGCGACAGTAATCCTGGTGCGGCATGGCCGCACCACAGCGAACGCGTCCGGACTGCTGGCCGGCAGGACTCCCGGCGTCAGTCTCGACCTGACCGGCCGGGATCAGGCGGCCGCCGCTGGCGACCGGCTTGCGGCGGTCCCCGTCGTCGGGGTGGTTTCGAGCCCGCTTGAGCGGTGCCAGGAGACTGCCCGGTTCATCCTTGACCGGCAGGCCGGCACTCCGTATGCGCCGGTCGATATCAATGTTGATTCCTGTCTTACCGAGTGCGATTACGGCCAATGGCAGGGCCGCATGCTCAGCGATCTGGCCACCGAGGACCTGTGGTCCGCCGTGCAGTCGCAGCCCTCCGCCGTCGTCTTTCCCGGCGGTGAATCCATGGCGGCAATGCAGGCCCGGGCGGTCGCTGCGATCCGGCGCCACGATGCTGCATTTGAAGCCGAGTTCGGGCCAGGAGCCGCGTGGGTGGCGGTGAGCCACGGTGACATCATCAAGGCAATCCTCGCCGATGCGCTGGGGATGCACCTTGACCTGTTCCAGAGAATCAATGTGAGTCCGGCTTCCGTTTCGATCGTGCGCTACGGCGCCAGCCGGCCCAGCGTCTACGCAACCAACACCGAGGCCGGGGACCTGGCTTGGCTGGCAAACGTCACACACAGTGGGGATGCGCCGGTGGGGGGCGGTGCGGGCCACACGGCGTCATGAGCCACGTGTGCCAAAATACTCGTATGCCTACACGTGTTCATGAGTTCGTTTGGCCTGATCGGGCTGTCATCGGCACCATCGGCGTTCCGGGCGCCCGCACGTTCTACCTGCAGGTACGCACCGGGAAGCAGCTCGTGAGCATCGCCCTGGAAAAGCAGCAGTCGGCCCAGCTGGCCGAGAAGATCGACGAGATCCTCGATGAACTCATCACCCTCGAGGGCAACCCCTTCAGCATCCCCACAGGTACTCCGATCGAACTCGTCGACAACGACCAGCTCGACGCAGTGGACGAACAGTTCCGCGCCGGTGCCATGACCCTGGGCTGGGACCCGACCACGGCGCAGGTGGTGATAGAGGCCTACCCGGTCACCGAGGTTGATGCTGAAGAGGATCAGCCGCTTGAGGACAGCGGCGAAGTGCCGGAAATGCTCCTGGTGCGGATGCCAGTGGGCAGCGCCCGCGCGTTCGCAAAGCGCACCCGGGAAGTGGTGGGTGCCGGGCGTCCCGCCTGCCCGCTCTGCGGATATCCTGTAGACCCTGACGGGCACGCCTGCACCCTTCCCGAGGCCTGATGCCGGCGCACCGCCTGCTGACCGCTGAGCTGGAGCTCACCGGCAGGATCACGACGGCGTCAAACGCCACGTTCCTGGGCAGCATCGGCGGGACAACAGTCGTGTACAAACCAATAGCAGGCGAGAAGCCCCTGTGGGATTTCCCGAACGGCTTCCTTGCCCACCGGGAGGTTGCCGCCTACCTTGTCTCAGAGGTCCTCGGCTGGAACGTGGTGCCACGCACCTGGTTGCGCGATGGCCCGCTGGGCAAAGGAATGGTGCAGCTCTGGCAGGAAACGGAGCCCGGCCAGAACGCGGTGGACCTCGTGGCAACGGACGACGTACCGGAGAACGGTTGGAAACACGTCCTTGAAGGTCAGGATGAGAAAGGACGTACAGTCGCCCTCGTCCACGAGGACACACCGGCGCTAAGGCGCATGGCCGTGTTCGACGTCGTCGTGAACAACGCCGACCGCAAAGGCGACCACATTCTCGCAATGACGGACGGACACCGGCACGGGGTGGACCATGGGCTCACCTTCCACAGTGACCACAAGCTGCGTACGGTGCTGTGGGGGTGGCTGGGAGAGACCCTGACCGCGGAGGAACGCGACGGCATCGAACGTGTCAGCGAAGGACTCGACGGTGAGCTGGGCGAAAGCCTGGCGGAGCTGCTCACGGCCGAAGAGATCACTGCGCTCGCCGCCCGCTGTGCGCGGTTGAGCCTGGCCGGACAATTTCCGGCTCCGCGCGGTGGCATGCCGGCTGTGCCCTGGCCGCTGTTCTAGGGCCGGTGTCGCCCGCGCAGTTACCCGGCTGGCCGCGGTGCCGGCCGCATGGATTTCAAGAGGGCGGGCGCATAAGGGGTGGGTTGAGCACGGCCCGCGTTGGCTGTCCCGCAGCTGGCCGGGCAGCCGGTGCCAGCCGGAAGAGTGCCGCAGGACGACCGGCGTCGCCTGCGGTCGTGCGCCCTGTGTCTTCCAGGAATCCCGGCGTTCCTGTTGCCTTGCGGTGAAAGTTCCGGGGGTCCAGTCGTGTACCCCAAACGGCCTCGTAGACGGCCCGGAGCTGCGCAACAGTGAATTCTTCGGCGCAGAATACCGCCCCCAGAGGTGAGTATTCGATCTTTGATTTCGCCCGTTCCACAGCATCGGCGAGGATCCGCTCATGGTCGAAAGCGAGTTGCAATTCGCCATCCAAAAAGTGGCTGACGGGGTACCAGGCCGCGAGTTCCGCGTCGCTCCCCGCGGACAAAACCGGGAAGTTTGGGGCGAGCAGCAGGTGGGCAACCGTCAGCACATCCCCACGCGGGTCGCGCCCCCTCGGGCCGTAGCTTCCCAGTTGCTCCAGATGCCCCGGGACGTGCTCGACGCCGGTTTCCTCCGCCAGTTCGCGGGCCGCCGCGGCAGCTAGATCCTCGCCAGGCAGTACGAATCCGCCGGGCAGGGCGAGCTGGCCGCGGAAGGGTTCCAGGAGTCGGGTGACGAGCAGGACATTCAGGGCGTCATCGGCCACAGTCAGAGCGACAACGTCAACCGTCACCGGGAAGCGCGCGGGCGCTGTGCGGGATTCAGTCATGAGCTCATAGTAAACACTTATCGTCACCTTGACAATTAATCGAACGAAGGCTTATCGTCGCTTATCGTCAATTTGACGAAAACGAAGATACTTAGGAGAAGACCATGGCCAGCATCACGCGTTACCCCTGGATCAGCCACTTCCTTGGCAGCCCCACCGGCTACGTCGTCCACCTCCAAAAGGGCTCGGTCAGGCACCAAGGAGTCGGTCAGGCATTCTGGTACCGCCCCGCCAACTCCGTGCTCAGCGAGATTCCTGTCGATGACCAGGAACTGCCCACCCTTTTCCACGCCATCACCCGTGACCACCAGGACGTCAGCGTCCAGGCAAACGTGACCTACCGCTTTATCGACCCTGTGGCAGTCTCCAGCAGGCTCGATTTCAGCCTCCAAGCGGCAGGCGGCGAGCCTGCAGCCGGGAGGGAGCAGGTAACCACAATCATCGGCCAGCTGTGTCAGAGCCATGCCATCGACCAAATCGCCACCACTACGCTCGCCCAGACCCTGGAGCGTGGCGTCAGCCAGCTGCGCACCGTCCTTACCGAGGCCCTGCGGGCGGACCCCCGGCTCCTGTCCACCGGCATCGAGATCCTTGGGGTGCAGGTCCTGGCCGTCCGGCCGCACTCCGACGTCGAGAGGGCACTCCAGACCCCGGTCCGGGAGCAGCTGCAGGCCGAAGCGGACCGGGCCGTCTATGAACGCCGGGCCGTCGCCGTCGAACGCGAACGGACGATCTCGGAAAACGAAATGGCAAGCCAGATCGAACTCGCCACCCGGCGCGAACGCCTGGTCTCTCAGGAAGGCGCCAACGCACGGCGTGCGGCTGAGGAAAATGCAGCAGCGGGACTCATCGAGGCCCATGCTTCAGCCGAACGCAAGGGCATCAACGCCTCCGCTGAAGCGAACCAGATCCGTCTGGTTGGTGAGGCGGCAGCGGCACGCGAGGCCGCCACGATGGCGGTCTACCAGGGTATGGAACAGGCTACACTGCTGGCTTTGGCCCTACGTGAGGCAGCAGGATCGCTGCCCAACATTGGAAATCTCACCATCACTCCGGACCTGCTGAGTGGGGCACTTGCCGGGCTGTTGCGGGAGCCCGCCGGGGGCATGGTTGCCGTCTCTGCAGCCGGTGCAGCCCGCGTAGAGGCCGGTACCGACGCCCGCACCGGAAAGTAATATCCATCATGGCAAAACCGCGTCTCGTCATCGTCCACCGGCGGACCGAACTCCAGGAACTCCTGGACCGGCATGCCACCCGCGGCCAGGCCGAATTTTTCCTGCGCACCCGGGGTCGCACAATCCAGGACGTGCAGGAGCGCCACGACCGAATCACCGGCGCCCTGGGGATGGTCCGGGCTGCGGTTCCGGCCGAATGGCGTCACGCCGAAGTGGAGCGGGCAGACCTCAACCGCTTCCTGCTCACACCGGAAGACATCATCGCCGTGGTGGGCCAGGACGGGCTGGTGGCGAATGCAGCGAAGTACCTCGACGGCCAGCCCGTCATCGGGATCAATCCGGAGCCGGGAGCGAACCCGGGAGTCCTGGTCCGCCACACGCTCGATGCGGCAGCCAAGCTCCTTGATGCTGCCGCCGTGGCCGGACCGGAGCGGCTGCACCGCCAGGAGCTCGCCATGGTGACGGCACGGCTTGACGACGGACAGGAACTCTCCGGACTTAACGAGGTCTTCATTGGGCACGCCTCGCACCAGTCGGCCCGGTATGACCTCACGGAACCCGGCGGCCGGACAGAAAGCCATTCTTCCTCAGGCCTGATCGTTTCCACCGGCACAGGCGCCACGGGTTGGTGCGCCTCCATCGCGCTGGAACGCGGAGGACGCGCCCTGCCGGCGCCTACAGACCGTTGGCTCGCATGGTTCGTCCGTGAAGCCTGGCCCTCCCCCCTCACTGGAACCGCCCTTACCGAAGGCGTGCTGCAAGCAGGCACAACACTGAGCATCACTGTCGCATCCGACCGGCTTGTTGTCTTTGGCGACGGCATGGAAGAGGACCGCCTCACCGCATCCTGGGGCCAGGAGATCACGGTCCAGGTGGCGGATCGACCGCTCCGACTGGTTGTGTAAGTGGCCGGGAGGGCCTCTGACGACGGATTCCCGCCGTCGGATCAATCCAAGTGCACAGTACTCACAGGCAAGCACGCCTGATGTGGGCTTCGGTTTTCACGCCGCATCAAAATGTCAGACCCCACTTGAATAATGGGTACATGGCAAACGAGGCGGTGGTAACAGCTTTTGAGGCGATAGACGCCGCGATTGCCGTGCTCCGAGCCGAGGTAGCTGAGCCCGGTTGTGGTCTGCCGGTGGATATGGACCCGTTGGCAGCCCTCGCTGACGGATGCCTGGATATCCTTGCCGGTCTTTCACGAACCGAAGCCCGGATTGCAGCATTGAAGGCGGAAGCCGCTGCCACGTACGCGGAGTCCGCCCGGTCTACCGCGCCCCTTGACATGCCCGTCCAGGCCCAGGAAATGGCCATCGCAGCGGAGATTGGCTGCATACTGGCCATTGGCGACCGGGCCGCAGGCGCACTGGTCGCCCAATCGTATGCATTGGCCACGTCCTTGCCACTGACTTTGGAGGCCCTCAAGGCAGGGAGCGTTTCGTGGCAACACGCCAAGGTCATGGTGGACGAAACCGCCACCCTGGACCGCGCCGCAGCGGGCGCACTTGAAGCCCACTTCCTCGATGACGACGAGCTGAAGTCCGCCCGCCGGTGCCCCATAGGCGAAATGCCCGCCTACAGGTTCCGGCGGAATGCACGCACCTGGCGCGAACGGCACCACCCTGACAGCATCGAAAAACGCCATGCCAAGGGCGCTGAAGACAGGTGCCTGGAATATTCGCCGGAACAGGACGGCATGGCCCGGCTAGCTGCCTACCTTCCTGCCGACAGAGCGGTAGCCATCTGGAACCGCTGCACGGCCATCGCCCGAGGCCTGCAAGGTCCCCACGAGGATCGGACACTGGCACAGCTACGGGCGGACGTGTTTGCTGCAGCAGCCCTTCGGCGCGACGGCGGCGGCGACGCCGGAGCTGGGCCGGGGACTGGCGCAGCGGCTCCGGGTCCGGCCGATATCCCTACGCCCCGGACCGAGGTCCTGGTTACTGTTCCTGTCTTCTCACTGCTGGGGATGACCGAGGAGCCTGCCATGCTGGACGGGTACGGGCCCATCCCTGTCTCCATGGCCCGGGATCTGGTGGCCAACGGGGCGGATTCGTTCTATCGGGTGCTCGTGGATCCCCGGGACGGCGCCCCCTTGGAAATCGGCCGCACCAGTTACCGTCTCACCAAGGCGATGCGGAACTGGCTGCGGATGCGCGACGGCAAGTGCCCGTTCCCCGGATGCAGCAACCATTCGCTGGACAACGAGGCCGATCACCTTCTGGCCTGGCATCACGGCGGAGCCACTGGGATCACCAATTTGGGACAGCCATGTCCACGGCACCACAGACTCAAACATTCCAGCGGATGGAGACCCACACCGGCCACAAAGCTTGAGCCACCGGGTTGGGTTTCACCATCCGGGCGGAAATACAGAAGCGAACACCAGGACTGGGAACCGCCCGATTTGCCGAGCTCAATGGCAACGCACGCCAGAGCAACGCAGACCCAACGCCCCTCAACTGCGTCCAGCGCACCGGATGGGAGTGTGGACTATCGTGCGATGCCGCCATCTCTGGGAGAAGACTGCCTGCGTGTATACCTTGATGCGATTTAGGGGTGCCGGATAAGCCGCCGGACGGTGCCCGGCGGCCGCTTCATCTTTCCCTAATGGCGCATCCATGGATTTGCTGCCAACGAACAAGGGACTCTGCACAAGCGTGCAGGGTCCCTCGTTCTCAGGTTCAGGAAGTATCGCCGGTGGCTAGAAGTCCCAGTCCTCATCCTCGGTGTTAACAGCCTTGCCGATCACGTAGGAGGAACCCGACCCCGAGAAGAAGTCGTGGTTCTCGTCAGCGTTCGGGGACAGCGCCGAGAGGATGGCCGGGTTCACGTCGGTGACTGAAGCCGGGAACATTGCCTCGTACCCCAGGTTCATCAGGGCCTTGTTGGCGTTGTAGTGCAGGAACTTCTTGACGTCCTCAGCCAGGCCAACGGAGTCATAGAGATCATGCGTGTACTGGACCTCGTTCTCATACAGCTCGAAGAGCAGCTCGAACGTGTAGTCCTTGATCTCCTGCTTGCGCTCCTCGGAGAGGCCTTCCAGACCCTTCTGGAACTTGTAGCCGATGTAATAGCCGTGCACGGCTTCATCGCGGATGATCAGTCGGATCAGGTCGGCCGTGTTCGTCAGCTTGGCGCGTGAGGACCAGTACATGGGCAGGTAGAAGCCCGAGTAGAACAGGAAGCTCTCCAGCAGCGTTGAGGCAACCTTGCGCTTCAGGGGATCGTCGCCCTGGTAGTAGTCCATGACGATCTGCGCCTTCTTCTGAAGGTTCACATTCTCGGTGGACCATCGGAAGGCCTCGTCGATTTCCTTGGTGGAAGCCAGAGTGGAGAAGATCGAAGAGTAGCTCTTAGCGTGCACGGACTCCATGAACGCGATGTTCGTGTACACCGCCTCTTCATGAGGGGTCAACGCATCGGGGATGAGCGAAACGGCGCCAACAGTCGCCTGCACGGTGTCCAGCAGTGTCAGGCCCGTGAACACGCGCATGGTGAGCTGCTGCTCGTCGGGGGTCAGCGTCGCCCACGACTGGACGTCATTGGACAGCGGTACCTTCTCCGGCAGCCAGAAGTTGTTGACGAGGCGGTTCCAGACGTCCACGTCCTTGTCATCCTGGATGCGGTTCCAGTTGATCGCCTCGACGTGGCTAAGCAGCTTGACCTTCTCGGTCATCGCGTCCTTCTCTCTCTGAAATATCTGTACAGGGTCTCGACAAACTCGACCACCGGGAAAGCTTTACTACGAGGGTACGACGGCGGGCGGGCACCCGCCGTCGTACGTCAGAATTTAGTTGAAGCTTAGAGCATGCAGCTGACGCAGCCCTCCACCTCAGTCCCTTCCAGCGCGAGCTGGCGGAGACGGATGTAGTAGATGGTCTTGATGCCCTTCTTCCAGGCGTAGATCTGTGCCCGGTTGATATCGCGCGTGGTGGCGGTGTCCTTGAAGAACAGCGTCAGGGACAGGCCCTGGTCCACGTGCTGGGTGGCTGCGGCGTAGGTGTCGATGACCTTCTCGTAGCCGATCTCGTACGCGTCCTGGTAGTACTCCAGGTTGTCGTTGGTGAGGTACGGCGCCGGGTAGTACACGCGGCCCAGCTTGCCTTCCTTGCGGATCTCAATCTTGGACGCCACCGGGTGGATCGAGGAGGTGGAGTTGTTGATGTAGCTGATGGAGCCCGTGGGCGGGACAGCCTGCAGGTTCTGGTTGTAGATGCCGTGCTCCATGACGGAAGCCTTCAGCTCACGCCAGTCATCCTGGGTGGGGATGTGGATGTTCTTGAACAGTTCCGCAACCTTCTCGGTCTGCGGAACCCATTCCTGCTCCGTGTACTTGTCAAAGAACTCGCCGGAAGCGTACTTGGACTTCTCGAAGCCGCCGAAGGTCTGGCCGGTCTGGATGGCCAGCCTGTTGGAGGCGCGGACCGCGTGGAACACCACCGAGTAGAAGTAGATGTTGGTGAAGTCCAGGCCCTCTTCGGAACCGTAGTGGACCCGCTCACGCGCCAGGTAGCCGTGCAGGTTCATCTGGCCCAGGCCAATGGCGTGGCTCTGGTCGTTGCCCTTGGCAATCGACGGCACCGAGGTGATGTTGGACATGTCCGATACCGCGGAGAGTGACCGGATGGCCGTCTCGATGGTCAGGCCGAAGTCCGGGCTGTCCATGGTCTTGGCAATGTTCAGCGAACCCAGGTTGCAGGAGATGTCCTTGCCGGTGTCCGCGTAGGAGAGGTCATCGTTGTACGTGGTGGGCTGGGAGACCTGGAGGATCTCGGAGCACAGGTTGGACATGATGATCTTGCCGTCAATCGGGTTTTCCCGGTTCACGGTGTCCTCGAACATAATGTACGGGTAGCCGGATTCGAACTGGATCTCGGCGAGGGTCTGGAAGAACTCGCGCGCCTTGATCTTGGTCTTCTTGATCCGGGAATCGTCCACCATCTCGTAGTACTTCTCGGTGACCGAGACGTCGGAGAACGGCATGCCGTAGACCTTTTCGACGTCATACGGCGAGAACAGGTACATGTCCTCGTCCTTCTTGGCCAGCTCGAACGTGATGTCCGGAATGACAACGCCCAGCGAGAGGGTCTTGATGCGGATCTTCTCGTCGGCGTTCTCACGCTTGGTGTCCAGGAAGCGGTAGATATCCGGGTGGTGTGCGTGCAAGTACACCGCGCCGGCACCCTGGCGGGCACCGAGCTGGTTGGCGTAGGAGAAGCTGTCCTCGAGGAGCTTCATCACGGGGATCACGCCTGAGGACTGGTTCTCGATCTGCTTGATCGGTGCGCCCACCTCGCGGATGTTGGTGAGGGCAAAGGCCACACCGCCGCCGCGCTTGGACAGCTGCAGTGCGGAGTTGATGGAACGGCCGATCGACTCCATGTTGTCTTCGATGCGGAGCAGGAAGCAGGAGACCAGCTCGCCGCGCTGCTTCTTGCCGGCGTTCAGGAACGTGGGGGTGGCCGGCTGGAAGCGGCCTTCGATGATCTCGTCAACCATCTGCAGGGCGAGCTGCTCGTCGCCGCGGGCAAGGTGCAGGGCAACCATGCACACGCGGTCCTCGTAGCGCTCCAGGAACCGTTTGCCGTCAAACGTCTTCAGCGTGTAGGACGTGTAGAACTTGAACGCGCCCAGGAAGGTCTCAAAGCGGAACTTCTTCTTGTACGCGCGGTTGTAGAGCTCGCGGATGAAGTTCATCGTGTACTGGTCGAGCGTTTCGCGCTCGTAGTACTGGTTCTTCACCAGGTAGTCGAGCTTCTCTTCCAGGTCATGGAAGAACACCGTGTTGTTGTTAACGTGCTGCAGGAAATACTGATGGGCGGCCTCGCGGTCAGCCTCAAACTGGATTTCGCCGTTGGGGCCGTACAGGTTCAGCATCGCGTTCAACTCGTGATAGCCCAGGCCCTTGTAGGCGGCAGGCATTTCCGGCTTGTCGACGGCGGCACTGGAGTCAGTGCCGGTTGCCCTGGTTACTTCTGTGTCTGAGACAGTCGTGTCCAAAACGTATCCAATCCTTGGTTTACGCGGGCCACGTCTTCTGGCGTGCCCATTAGTTCAAAGCGGTAGAGACGGGGAACGTTGCACTTGGCGGCGATGATGTCCGCGGCCATGCAGTAGTTGTCCCCGAAGTTGGTGTTGCCGGCTCCGATGACGCCGCGGATCAGTTCCCTGTTCCGCGGGTTGTTCAGGAACCGGATCACCTGTTTGGGTACCGATCCCTCTCCCCCGGTTCCGCCGTATGTTGGCACCACCAGGACATACGGCCTGGTGGCAAGGAGCGGTGCGTCCTTTGGATAAAGGGGGATCTGTGCCGCGTCACGGCCCAGTTTGCGGACAAACCGGCCGGTGTTCCCGGATGACGAAGTGAAAAAGATGAGCTGGCTTTCCGTGACCTTAGGGTCTGCGGAAAGCTGGGATCCTGCCGGCGCTCCGGCCATTGCCAGTGCTGCCACGAGAGTCACCTCAGCTGCTTGGAATGATGCCTGATGGCTGGTTTGGAAGGCCTTAGGCCACGGAGGAAACTGCAGCCTGGGCCAGTTCCTCGATCTTGTCCGGGCGGAATCCTGACCAGTGATCCTGATCGGTCACAACAACGGGAGCCTGCATGTAGCCGAGGGCCTTGAGGCGGTCCAGGGCCTCAGCGTCCTGCGAAATATCAACGCTCTGGTAGGCAATGCCCTTCTTATCCAGCGCGCGGTACGTTGCATTGCACTGAACACAAGCCGGCTTCGTGTAAACCGTGACGGTCATGATCCCAATCCCCTTTTTCGACGTCTTCTTCTCTTCCAGGAGGAGCAAGCTTCCGCTCCGCCCAATCCGTATCTCGATACTACATGTAGTGCAGACGGCCGGATGGAACCCCTAGATGATGTATTACAAGTATGTCATTTTATGCACCTTTAATCCACAGGCACGGCAACCTAAATTGCCCGGGATTCCGCCAATCCGAGGCTCTTCATCCACACCCTGTGGAGTAGTTAGGCACATTTAATCCTCCGCGTGTCGCGGTTCCGGCGGCGTGTCGCGGCCGGTTCCGGCCTTGTGGCAGTACCGCCCCTTCGTGCCGCGTCAACACGGGCTACACTGGCTGGGCATGCGCATCGGCCGCCCTCAGCCTAAGGAACACTGTTGGTAAATCTCCTTCACTTGCGGACCCTTCTCGAGGTGACCCGGCTTGGTTCATTCGCCGCAGCCGCGGCCCGGCTGGGCTACACCTCCTCGGCAGTTTCCCAACAGATGGCTGCGCTGGAACGCGATACCGGCGTCGAGCTTTTCCGCCGCTCCGCCCGCAGCGCAGTACCCACCGAGGCCGCGTTCACCATGGTCCGCCATGCTTCCAAGGTGCTGACCGACGTCGAGGCCCTCCTGGCCGCCGCATCCGGCGGCCAGGACGCCCCGGGCGAGGAACTGCGCCTGGGCATCTTTCCCAGCCTGGCCACCTACGTCCTCCCCCGCATCCTGCAGAACCCTGCCTGGAAGAACCTGGGCATCGACCTGAAGGTCTCCGTGGGCGAGCCCGGCCAGACCATCCAGGGCCTCCGCAGCGGCGGTGAACTGGACCTGGCCCTGGTGTTTCAGGTGGGCCAGTCCGGCCTGGCCTGGCCACACACCATCAACCGGCAGTGGATCGGCGATGACAACTACCGGGTGGTCCTCCCCGCGGGCTGGGGCTTCCGGCCTGACGCCAAAGTAGCAGCAGACCACCTCTCCGAAATGCCCTGGATCATGCACCATCCCGGGAGCGCCGACGCCACCGTTATTGAGCGGCTGTTCGTCAGCTGCAACCTGCATCCGCGCGTTGTGGCACACTGCGATGACTTCCACGCCAGCCTGGAAATGGCAGCAGCGGGCCTGGGCGCGGCGCTGGTTCCGGAGCTTGCCCTGCAGCACCGGCCCGCCGGCGTCGTGGTCCTGGATGTCCCGGAAATCCGGCTGGCCCGGAACGTCTTCGCCCTCCTGATCAACGAAAAGAAGACCGCGCGCGTGCAGCTGTTCGTTGACCTCCTCGCGGAGACCTTCGGCACCGTAAGCGCCGCAGCAAAATAGCGCGGAATGCTGGAATGCGCGGCGTTCGGGGACTATGTTGAGTGCATGAACAAGGTAGCCAGCCGTCATTTTGGTGAGATCGAGCTCAATCACGGCCGCGATCATTACTTCGTTGCCAAACATGAGCTTGCCGGTCACCCGCTGGAACTTGACCTGAACATCACCTCGCATGACCACTTCGATGAAGCCGCCATGCACAAGGTGGATTACCGGCTCCGGTACCTTCCAGAACTGGTGGACGAGGTCCGGCAGATGATCGCGGAGGAACTCGACCAGGAGGGCACCAGCCCCCAGGAGTACCTCCACTTCCATTGCAATGCCATCAAGGACGAGCACCTGCAGAAGGTCTTCGGCGTCAGCGACAAACGGCAGCTGACCAACGACGTCTTTCTCAAAGCGCTCAAACTGGGCCATGTGGGGATTTTCCCAGGCCAGCCCGAACGCTACTTCGTGATGGATTTCACCCTGGGCGAGCACTTCACCGACGAAGTTCTCGTGGCCTCGGCGGACCAGGACGGCGTAGTAGACGACGAAATCCTATGGGAATCGTAGGTTTCAACGGATTAAATCACGACGCCGGCCGGTCACCTTTTACAGGTGACCGGCCGGCGTCGTTGTCTATCCGGTGATCGAGCTTGGGCCCACGACCGCCGGGTTCCCTGGCCGAGCTTGCGAGGCTAGGGGGTGGTTGGGGAGCAAGATCCGGGTTTCGCTCCCCAACCACCGGTGGTTGAGCCTGTCGAAACCTACTTCGCTTCAGCCAACAGTCCGGCGCGGACCGCCTGGGTTGCCTTCACCAGGTTCCGCAGCGACTCCTCGGTCTCGGCGTAACCGCGGGTCTTCAGGCCACAGTCCGGGTTGACCCAGAGCTGGCGCGACGGCACGTGCTTGACAGCTGTCGCGAGCAGCTCGGTGACCTCGGCCTCGCCCGGAACACGCGGCGAGTGGATGTCGTAAACGCCCGGACCAACACCGCGGCCGAAGCCGTGGCCTTCAAGGTCGTGGACAACCTCCATACGGGAGCGGGCCGCCTCGATGGACGTCACGTCGGCGTCCAGGCCGTCGATGGCATCGATGATCACACCGAACTCCGAGTAGCAGAGGTGTGTGTGGATCTGGGTGGCATCGGCAACACCGGCCGTGGCCAGGCGGAACGAGTCAACGGACCACTTCAGGTAGTCGGCGTGATCTGCCTTGCGCAGCGGCAGGAGTTCACGCAACGCGGGCTCATCCACCTGGATGATCTTGATGCCGGCAGCTTCCAGGTCCGCAATCTCGTCGCGCAGGGCCAGGCCCACCTGGTTGGCGGTCTCGCCCAGCGGCTGGTCATCGCGGACGAAGGACCAGGCCAGGATGGTGACGGGACCGGTGAGCATGCCCTTCATGGGCTTGCTGGTCAGCGACTGCGCGTACTCTGCCCAGGCCACCGTGATCGGAGCGCTGCGGGTGACATCGCCCCACAGGATGGATGGACGCGTGCAGCGTGAACCGTAGGACTGGACCCAGCCGTGCACCGTCACGTCGAAGCCTTCGAGGTTCTCGGCAAAGTACTGGACCATGTCGTTGCGCTCGGGCTCGCCGTGCACCAGCACGTCGTAGCCAAGCTCTTCCTGCAGCTCAACAACGCGCTTGATTTCATCCTTCATCAACTGCTCATACTGCTCATTGGTGAGGTCGCCCTTGTTGTTCCGGGCACGGGCCGAGCGGATCTCCGACGTCTGCGGGAAGGAGCCAATGGTGGTGGTGGGCAGCGGCGGCAGGGCCAGTGCTTCGGTCTGGGCGGCCTCGCGGACACCATACTCGGAGCGGCTGAAGTCAGCAGCGGTCAGTGCACTGGTCCGGGCCCGGACCTCGTCGCGGCGGACGCCCTCAGCGGTGGCACGGGAGGCGATCACCTCAGAGGCCTCGTCGATTGCTGCCTGCACGGAAGCGGGATCCGCCAGGTAGTCGGCAAGGGTGCGGACCTCAACGGCCTTCTGGTCCGAGAATGCCAGCCAGCTGCGCAGCTGCTCAGACAGCTGGGTTTCCTCTGCCACATCGTGCGGAACGTGCTGGGTGGACGTGGAAGTACTGACAGTGACGCGGCCTGCAGCTGCTTTAAGCGCGGCCAGCTTGGCTGCGGAGGCGGCAAGGTCGTTGCGCCAGATGTTGTGGCCGTCCACCACGCCTGCCACGAGAGTCTTGTTTCCCAGGCTGGCCAGTGCCGCCGCGGAGGGCACACCGCCCTTGAAGACGTCCAGGTGCAGGGCATCGATGTTGGTGGCCGCGAGCGTACCCAGCTGGCCGTCAAGGGAACCATACGGGCTGGAGACCAGGATCTGCGGGCGGTCAGCTGCAGCGGTCAACACCTCGTAGGCACGGGCCACAGCGGCTTCGATCTGCGCGGCAGGGATGTCCTGGTCAACCACCAGTGCAGGTTCGTCCAGCTGTACCCAGCTGGCACCGGCGGCTGCCAGCTTGCCCAGCAGTTCAACGTAGACGGGAAGGATGTCCTCGAGTCGGGACAGGGGCTCGAAGCCTGCCGGTGCTTCATCTGATGCCTTTGACAGGAGCAGGTAGGTTACCGGGCCGACGATGTACGGGCGGGTCTCCACGCCTTCGGCCAGGGCGGCCGCGAACTCGTCAACCTTGCGGGTGGAGGCGAGCGTGAACTTGGTCTCCGGGCCGATCTCCGGGACCAGGTAGTGGTAGTTGGTGTCGAACCACTTGGTCATTTCCAGCGGCTGCTGGTCGGCGTTGCCGCGGGCCAGCGTGAAGTAGCCGTCCAGGTCCAGCTGGCCATCGGCGGTCAGCAGGTTGCCGAAGCGTGCCGGCACGGCGCCGAGGGCCGCGGTGGTGTCCAGGACCTGGTCATAGAAGGAGAAGGTGCCGGGAACGGCGGCGGCTTCGGTCAGGCCCAATTCCTGCAGCCGCCTGGCGGAGCCGAGCTGGATGTCCAGGGCTGCAGCTTCCAGTGCAGCGGCGTCGATCTTGCCGGCCCAGTAGGCTTCGACAGCCTTTTTCAGTTCACGGCGGCGGCCGATGCGGGGGTAGCCCAAAAGGGAAGCTGCGGGAAACGGGGTGCGCTGTTCAGTCATGGTAAGTCCTTGGGTTGTTTCGCCTTCAGGAAAGGCGGATCAAAAATGTGGGAAGTTCAGGGTGCTAGCCGGCAAGCTGACGGCTGAGGGCCAGGCGCCGGCCCGCACTGCGGGGGTTGCGTGGCAGGGCAAGCTGGTCCAGTACCTCAAGGGCACTTTGGTGCTCGTTGAAGGTGTAGATATGCAGCCCGGGCGCACCGGCGTCGAGTGCCGCGTTGGCAAGGTCAACGGTGGCTCGGACGCCGATCCGCTGACGCTCGATGTCGGTATCGGCGGCAGCCAAGCGGTCCAGCAGTTCCGGTGCCGGTTCGACGCCGGTCAGCTCGCCCAGCCGGGTGACCCGGCGCAGGCTGGTCAATGGCATGACGCCCGGAATGATCGGAATGGTCACCCCGGCACGGCGGGCCCGGCTCACCAGGTCCGCGTACTGCTCCGTGTGGAAGAACACCTGGGTGATGGCGAAGTCCGCGCCGGAACGCTGCTTTGCCAGCAGCACCTCGACGTCGTGTTCTTCCGTCGGCGACTCGGGGTGCCGTGTGGGGTAAGCCGCCACGCCAATGGCGATCTTGCCTGCACACAGCAGCGCTGAACGGCGCTGCTCCACCCGGCGGATCAGCTCGATCAGGTCCTGGGCATACCGCAAGGATCCCTCGACGGGCCGAGCACTGTCCTTGGGCAGGTCGCCGCGGAGGGCAAGGATTCCGCGGACGCCATGATCCAGGAGGTCGCCAACAATCTCTGCCAGTTCCTGCGGTGTGTTGCCAACGCAGGTCAGGTGCGCCAACGGCCGCAGGGTGGTTTCCAGCAATAGCCGGTTAATGAGTTCGACGGCGGTGTCCCGGTTGGAGCCACTGGCCCCGTACGTCACGGAGACGTAGTCCGGATCAGTGCTTTCGAGCTCCCGGATGGTGTTCCAAAGAGTCTCTGCCGCAGCCGCCGAACGCGGCGGGAAGAGTTCGTAGGAGAGCGCAACCGGAGCTGTACCGGTGAGATCGGGATGTGTATCAATAAGGCTTGGTGGTGACATTTGCGTCCTTGGCTGGAGGCACTGACCTTGCGCAATCCCCGCCGGTAGACGGATGATGCGGCAATTTCGGTGTGTTGAGTTTGGGATGCACGGAAGGAACTTCAACAAGACGCAGTCGCGACGAGTACGCCTGAAACGAAGTTGGTCCGTGAGCAAATGTCAGGCCCACATGGGGGCACCCACACCCTCCGGTTCGGAGGATCGCTGACACGTTACCTCGGTAACTTGTTTTGAACTCTATGAGAGGTGTCCCGGCCGGGACAAGTCGGTTGTCGAATTAAGACGCACTTTTACGGCAAATGAAGCTTCAAGGCTGAACATTGTTCGCCTAATGAAGCCGAGCTAGATAAGACTCCTCCAGGTCAGTGCCGACGTCGACCCGTTAAGGACTAGTCAGACCCGCCCTTCGTAACAGCAAGGGTTGGCAGCGTGAAAAGTCCGGCCAGCTCCCGGTCGGTATCTGACAGGGCTGCCGTGTCGAAGGTATTGGTGGTGACCATGAGTTCGTCGGCGCCGGTCGCCTCCAGCAACAAACTGAGTTCCTGCGTCACTTGCCCGGCGGTTCCATACACGGCCGCGCTCAGCGTCTCGGCGACGATGTCCCGTTGCCGGGAGGTCATCGGCCGTTCCCTGATGGACTCCGCCGGCGCAAGCGGCGGGAATTGCCCACGGGTGCGTGATTCAGCCATCGCCCAGGCCTCGGGAAGCAGCAAGTCCTCGGCCCGTTCGAAAGACTCCCCCACGGCCACGTTTGTGGAAAGTATCACGTACGGTTCCGGGTAATACGTGGAGGAACGGAAGTTCCTGCGGTAACGCTCCAGGACGCCACGGGCACGTTCGGAATTACGGGCAGAGAAGATCGGGCCGCCAACAACAATGGCGAGACCAGCGGCGGCGGCGATGTCAACACCTTTGCCGGTGGCCAGAATAAATGGAGGGGTTGCACCGTCGTCGTACGGCCGTGCGGTCAAGATGGAGGTGCCCGTGAGGTAAGACAACAATTCTGACAGGTCCGCTTCGAACCGGTCAGCGGCGTCCCGGTCCTGTCGGAGCGCGGCCCGAACGGCCGACGTGAAGCCTACCGAACGTCCGATTCCGAGGTCTATCCGGCCAGGAAAGAGGGCCTGCAGGGTGGCAGCTTGTTCTGCTACAACCAACGGCTGGTGGTTCGGCAGCATGACCCCGCCCGTGCCAACACGGATCCGTTCCGTCTGTGCTGCCACCACGGCCATCAGCACCGTCGGTGCCGAACCGGCGATCCCTGGCACACCGTGGTGCTCAGCGACCCAGAACCGGTGATAGCCCAGCTGCTCAGCTCGTTTTGCCCGTCGCAGCGTGGCAGCAAGGGCATCTGCCGGAGCCCCCTCGCGGACGTTGGCACGGTCCAGGATGGAGACTGGAATGGAAGGCAGCAGCATGTCAGGCACAACGTGGCGGCTAACGTTTTTCATCCAGACGGTCATTGTGGTCCCAAACAGGCCGCGAAGTGCCTGCCTGTTTCGGGCCTGGAAAGCCGGACGCCTGACAGCGCTCTTCCTGTTGTCACCAGGGTTTGTCAACGGACGGGCCGCTGTCCTCCAGGTATTCCTGCCGGTCTTCGCTTTCAGTCCTGTCCTGCAGCGCCCGCCCGGCCATTTCCTTGAGCCGTTCCAGCTGGCCTTGCTGCGCAGGGTCAGCCGGCTCCGGTTCTTCTTCTGGTTCCAGGCCCGGTTCTGCCACCGGGTCGGCACCCGCCTGATTTCCGGCGTCGGCCAGCTTTTCTTTCAGCCGCTCCGCCGCGGCGGTGAGCTGCTCCCCCTCGCCGGCATCGTTGAATCCTGGTGTAGCGGCGCCGTCCGCGGCGAAACACGCTTCCGGCCCGCCGCCCACCACTTCAAGGGCTTGGCCAAAAAGTTCGACGGCGCCTGCCGCATCGTCGGCGGCGGCAACGGCGTCCCCCAACCGTTCGATGCTCAGGCCAAGGTTCACACGGACGCGGCATTCGTCCACGCCGGGACCTGAGTCCAGAGCATCCTCGAACCACAGCCGCGCTCCGGCGAAGTCTCCGGCCAGCACAAAAGCGTCACCCTTCGCGAACGCGGGCTTGTGCGTCTCCAGGAAGTTCGCCACCCGTAGTCCATCCGATGCCCGGGCCAGCGACGCGGCGTCGCGGCTTTCGAAGGCCGCCGCGGCCTGCGCACTGAACAGCGGCACGCTCAGCAGTTTGGCGGCCAGAAGCAGTGCCAGCACCACCGGAAGCACGGACCAAAGCAGCAACCGGCGCCGGCGCGCCAGCCGCGCCGAAGGTGCCGGGTCCACCGTCTTGGTGCTTTCCTGCTCCGGCATCATGTAATGGCCCCCTTAAGCTCCTGGAGCTTCCTGGCTGTCAAAGCTGTTTCCCGGACCGCCAGGACGAACGCTCCGAGGGCGGGGATCCAATACAGCTCCACCCGGCCCGGCAGCGATTCATCCGGTACCGTCACTGCGCGCTGTAGTTGGCCGGGGCGCGCAGCCACCAGCATGTCCGACGCCGGGTTTCCGGGCAGGCGGTGCACCAGCGGCACACCCAGTGACTTGGCGATGGACTGCAGCGCCGGCAGGTCGATCCGGGAAACAGCGTCCGCAGCCTTATCCCCGGACCTGTCCTGAATGTACCCGGGCGATTCCATTTCCGTCTGGTCGTAGAGGGGCAGCCCGGCGTACTCCAGCATGCGGCCGCCACGCTCGGTTCCGTAACCAAGGACCGCACCGCCATCCACCAGTCCGGGGCCCACTTTCAAGGGGGCGGGTTTCACGGCGCTGGTCTGCTCGCCGTCGCCCAGGTAGAAGACAAACCGCAGCCGCTCAGGGTGGCTGTCCCGGCCGGCTTCCAGCCGTTCCTCCAACAACGGGCCCGCCGCAGTGATGCTGCTGCCCTTCGAATAATCAGTGACCTGTGGCGCCAGGACGGCGGCCAGGGTTTCCACGGCGCCGGTATCCGTGGTCAACGGCATCCTGACAGCGGCATCGGAATCAAACGTGATCACGGAAAACCTGGAGCCTGCCAGCCCGGTGGCAAGCTCCGCGATGTCCTGCCGGACTCCATCCAGCCGGGTGCCGCCGCCGAAGTCCTCCGCGGCGATGCTGCTGCTGGTGTCCACCACCAGATAGACATCCACGTCAACGGCCGTGGCCTGGACCGTTCCGCCGCCCATGCCTGGCCGTGCAGCGGCTGTAGCCAGCAGGATCAGCATGGCCGCCCGGAACAGCCAGGTGCGCAACTGCGGCTTCCGGTTTCCTGCGGCAGGAGGGCGGGCCAGGAGTACGACGGCGGGAAGCAGCGCTGCGAGCGCTATGGCAGCCAGGAGCCACCAGGGGAAGACAGGCAGGAAGCTCACTGTTCGGCCCTCCAGGCCAGGCCGGCCAAAAGCACGCCGCCAACAAGGGCGATACCGAGCGGCCAGGCTGCCTGGTCATGCACGATGCGGCGCGGCGAGCCCTGGATCGCAGCGGCTTCGCGTTCCTGGACCTGGCGCACAATATCCGGCACGGCTCCACTGCTGTCCAGGCTGTAGTAAGCGCCTCCGCTGCCTTCGGCTGCTGCCCGCAACTGTGCTCCCGGTTGGCCTGCTTCCTGGCCGTAGTCAAAATCACCCGGGTTCAAGGCGTAGATCCGGGCGTCCTTCTCCGCTGCGAGTCCTGCCGCCTCCTCGAGTGTGAAGATGGGTTCCCCGGCCAGGACGTTGTCGGTAGCTAAGATCACGGAACGGGGCCTGGATCCGTCGTCCGGTCCCGGGAAGCCCTGCACACACGATGCCAGCCCGTCGCCGATCAGCGACGACCCCGGAGCCAGCCACGTTCCAGAGAGGATCGCTGTACCCTCCGCTGTTCCGTCGAAGGCCTGCTGTGCCTGTTCCAACTGGTCCAGGACAAGCTCGTAGTCGTCGGTCAGGGGAAACAGCTGGGCCGCCGAACTGTCGAACACGGTCAGGCCAATCCGTTCGCCGTCGAACTCTGCCGCCAGCTCGCGGAAGACTCCCACGACGGCGGCATCGGCGTCGCTCATTGATCCTGACGCGTCCAGGCACAGCATGATGTCCCGGTTGCGCTGCTCCGGGCGGTCCGTTGTACTCTGTACCGGCCTGGCAGCCGCAGCGGCAGCACCCACCAGCACCACAGCGCCGGCCGCGGCCAGCATTACCAGGAGCAACCGGTGGCGGCGGACAGCACGCTGGTAGGCGGGCAACGCCGTGAGGCGGGCCGTGTGCGCGGCCGGAGTGCCCTGCGGCTTGGCACCGCCGCGCCTTACTGCCCACCACAGCGCGGCAGCCAGGAGCAGGCCTGCAGGCGGAACGAGCCACCAGTTGATCAGTTCCATCACGCCACCACGGATTTCGCGGCCGCCGCGGACACGTCTATGGACGGCAGCGGCTCCGGTCCGAACTCCCCCGGGTACAACTGCTCCAACGCAGCGGCGAGGCCGGGCAACGGATGGCGCGCCACCTCGTCCAGGGTCATCCGGGGTGCGTCCACTCCATAGGCATCCCGAACGTATTTACGGGCCAGCAGGCTCAACTCCTGGTGGGCGCTGCGCAGGGAGATCCTGCCTGCCTTGGCAGCATCAACCACGGTGTCCATCCGCTCCCGGTAGGTCTCCCGCAGCAACCCGCCGTCCGCGGCAGGGGTCAGCCGGCCGGGCACGATTTGGTCAGCCCGATTGCGGGTAGACACCAGCACGTAGGTCAGCCAGCCCGCAACTGCCAGCAGCACCAGCAGGCCGGCCCACCCCCACCACGCGCCATACGCCAGGGGCTCGTAGAAACCATCACTGTCCTGCACGCCGATGCCTTTCCAACAGGGCAAACAGCGCAGGCATAACGTCCGCACTGCCGGCGACTTCGCCTTCGGAAATTCCCAGCCGGCGGAACATGGCGTGCCGCCCGGTATCGCGGTCCAGCGCCGCCGCTGTGTAGGCATCTGCCACGCCGGCGCTGCCCGCCAGCTTTCGCAGCAGCGGCGAAAAGTCATCAACGCTGAACATGGCCGGGCCCGACGCGGCCACCAGGTCCGCGTCACGGATGGTCAGCCAGAGGATTTCGTGTTGTGCCCGCAATCGCCGGAGGACCTTCTCCAGCCCGGCATCCGCCTCGACTTCATCCGCCACGACAAACAGCAGCATCCGCCGGCCGAATGTGGCCGCGATGTAGTCCAGCTGGTCCTGCAGCCTGCTTCGCGGCGATGCCAGCGACGCGGTGTCCACGTCCCGCAGCAGCCGTTCCAGGTGCGCTTCACCGGACTTCGGCGGCAGGTGCCTGGTTCCTTCGGAATCCCCCGACACCAGCCCCACGGTATCGCCGTGCTTCAGGGCCAGCAGGCCGATCACACCAAGACACAGAACGGCCAGGTCCTTCTTCGTTTCCCCGCCACGCGCGGCTGCAGCCATGTTGCGTCCGGTATCCGTCACCAGCAGGACGTTTTGCTTCCGGACCGCCACATAACGCCGGATCAGGGGCGAGCCATGCCTGGCCGTTGCTTTCCAGTCGATGGCCCGGACATCATCCCCGGGAACGTAGGCGCGAAGGTCGTCAAAATCCAGGCTGCTGCCTTTGAACACGGATCCGTATTCGCCGTCGAGCAGTCCCCGTACTTTCCGGTGGGCGAAGATGAACATCTTCGACTTCACGCGCTGCAGTAGGGCGGCCATGCGTCAGGGAGTTTGGACGGCGGCCACGATGGCGTCGATCACCGATTCGACCGGAACGCCCTCGGCCACGGCCTCGAAACCCAGGATCAGCCGGTGCCGCAGCACCCGGTGTGCCAGTGCCTTCACGTCCTCGGGAATCACATGGTCGCGGCCGTGCAGCAGCGCCCGCGCCCGGGCCGCCTGGCTGAAGGCTATGCTTGCCCGCGGACTGGCCCCGAATTCGATGAAGCCCGCCAGCCGCTGGTCGATGTAGCTGCCGGCGTTGCGGGTGACGTACACCAGGCCCACGATGAAATTCAGGATTGCCGGGTCAAGGTAAATACGGCCCACCAGCTGCTGGACGCCAGTAACGCTGTCCAGCGATGCTGCAGCCGCGGGCTTCAGGTCCTGGCTGAACACACCTGCGTCAAGACGCCGGATGACTTCCGTTTCCTCCGCCGGGCTCGGATAGTCCAGCACGTCCTTGAGCATAAAACGGTCCATCTGGGCCTCAGGCAGCCGGTAGGTGCCTTCCTGCTCAATGGGGTTCTGCGTGGCCAGCACCAAGAAGGGCGACGGGAGCTTGTACTCCTGGCCGCCAATGGACGTCTGCCGTTCCTGCATGGCTTCCAGCATGGCGCTCTGGGTTTTGGCGCTGGAGCGGTTGATCTCGTCCAGCAGGACAATGTTGGCGTGCACCGGGCCGAGCTGGGTAACGAAGGTGCCCTTGCCGGCGTCGTAAATCTGCGTTCCCACAATGTCGCTGGGAAGGAGGTCCGGCGTGCATTGGATGCGGCGGAAGTCCGCGCTGATGGCATCCGCAATGGTCTGCGCGGCGGTGGTCTTGGCCAGGCCCGGGACACTTTCCAGCAGGATGTGCCCGCCGGTCAGCAGGCCGATCAGCAGCGTTTCGCGGAGCTGTGCCTGCCCCACCACTTTGGCTTCAAAGCTGCGTGAGATGTTGGCGACAACCTGGACAGCCCGGGCCATTTCCGTGGCGTCGACGGTGGCTGTCCCGCTGGTCATCTGCACTGAATTTACCCCTTGCTGAAGTGTGGGTGGATCGGCGTTCGCCACCGGCCATCCTATCCAAGTCCACCTGCGTAAAAGCCACAATGGGCAGGTCTCCCCATCCGCGCCGCAGAGGACTACCCTGATGCCATGAAAGAGCTTCCAGCAAGTTACGCAGAGTATCTCGCCCAGCAGAGCGAGCGGGTCCAGTATGCCGTACGCCCGGTGTTGCAGCAGTCAGCTGCTGACGAGTTGCACGGCGTCCGGGTTACCTACAACACAGGAGCTACCGGTCACCAGGCGCACATTGACGAAACCCTGCCCTATGGAGTGGTTTTCGAAGATATTGACTGACGACCGGCTGGATTTACGGGCCAGTCAGGTTTCCAGCAGAAGCCGCTGTGCCCGCGGAGCCAGCGTGTGTTCCAGAACCAGGCAAGCCGCACCCACCGCTCCGACGTCATCGCCGACTCCGGAGGACACCACATCGACGTCATGGATGACGCCGGCAGCACTCCCGTCATTGATGATGTCCGGAATGATGGACAGGTAGCGCGCTGAGATGTGCGCCCAATACGGTCCGCCAAAGACAACCCGTTCCACATCCAGCGCGTTGGCCACCACCGACGCCGCCCGCGCCACGAGGACTGCTGAACGGTCCAGGATGGCTGCCGCTTGTGTGTTTCCCTCATCGGCGAGGCGGCAGAGACTGGCGAAGCCGTCCTGGATTTCCGCGGCGCTGAGTCCTTCCAAGGGGCCTTCAAGGATCCCCTCGCGTGCGGCTTCCGCAACCTGGGCCTGTGGGATGCAGGATGACTTAACGCAGCCGCGCATTCCGCAGTCGCACGGAGGTCCGTCAGGATCCACCATGATGTGGCCGATTTCGCCGGCATTCCCGGAAGTCCCCCGGACCACCTCATCGTTGAGGACCAGGCCACAGCCGATGCCGGTACCCATATACATAAAGATGAAGCTGCCCGCTCCGCTGGGACCTCCCGCCCAGGTCTCGGCCACAGCCGCGCTGGTGACATCCTTGTCCACCAGCACCGGGTAGCCGGTGGCATCACGAAGTGCATCCCGAAGTTCCACGCGGTCCCAGCCCGGGAGCAGCGGCGGATCCACCACCGTGCCCTGGTCCAGGTTGATGGGCCCGGGCGCTGCCACTCCGATTCCTGCGATACGGCTGCGGTCCACACCGGAATCGGCGATCAAGGTCTCGAT
Organism: Pseudarthrobacter sp.; assembly: GCA_031178005.1. Lineage (GTDB taxonomy): Bacteria > Actinomycetota > Actinomycetes > Actinomycetales > Micrococcaceae > Arthrobacter. Next base: position 44,575 of record JAPSJV010000007.1, on the reverse strand, counting down.
GGTGCTGGCTATCGTGGCGATCACGGCCGCTGGGTTACCGCCACCCGGTGTTGTGGTGCGCGCATGCTGGACTACTTCACCCACAAGGTCCAGGACCACAAAAGTGGTCACTGCGGGGTCAAGGTGGACACCGATGGCGTACTGCCCGCCGGGATTCAACCGCAGGATAGTCCGGGGCTTGCCGGGGCCGTTGCCTTCCTTGCCCGCCTCAACAATGAGGTGCTGGTCCAGGAGGCGGCGTGAAATGTTGGAGATGGTCTGCGGAGAGAGGCCTACGATCTGGGCCAGTTCAACCCTGCTGAGGCCTCCGGTGGAGCGCCGTATCGCATCCAGGATGACGGTGAGGTTGAAGTCGCCCATTCGAGGCAGGTTGGTACCCCGCCTTGGTGACGGCTGGCGGTTCTCTGGCACGTTGTCCCCTATGCGTTTCGGGCTGATGTCTGAATGCTACGTTACCGTTCTGCGCGGACGCTGAGCGCCACCGTAAATTTCGTGTTCCGGCCCGCCACACTGGTGGGACCGACGGTCCGCTGCAGCGTGGGCAGATAGCCCAAATGGCTGTTGAATACCGTCCACAACTGTCCTCCCGGCCGCAGGACGCGTCCGGCCGCTTCGATCATCTTGAGCCCGGCCCCCGCGTGCACCGCATTGCCTACATGGAACGGTGGGTTCAACAGGACCAGGTCTGCGCTGCCATCCGCCATGGAGGAAAGGGCATCATCCTGAAGGCCCGTGATCCGGGTGTCCAATCCGTTGGCCAGGGCGGTGGCCAACGCCGATTCCACTGCGGCGGCCGATTGGTCTGTGGCGGTGACGTGCGCGCCAGGATTACTCCGCGCATACATGGCGGCGAGGATTCCGGTGCCACATCCCAGATCCACGGCATGGTCAACGGCAGCCATCTGCGGCAGAAAACTGAGCAGGAACCGGGTACCGATGTCCAGCCGGGTCCCAGCAAACACCGCACCGCGCGCGGCAACGGTCAGGTCCAGCTCCTGGATGTACTCAAGAACCGGATATTTTGCGGCGCCCTGCGGCGGGATGGGACTCTCCGCCAGGATTAACCGCGATTTCTGCCGTGCCAGTTGCGGCTGGACACGGTCGAAGTACCGCTCCAGGACGGCGTTCATGCCGGTGCTCATATGCTTTACCCGGCCGCCTGCCACCAGCCTGACGTCCGGGCGGGCCCAGCGCGCAACGGCTTCGGCTGTCTCCTCCAGTTCTGCCAGTGTCTTGGGGAGCTGGAGGATTACGACGCCGGCCCCCGCCAGCAGTTCTTCGCCCAGCGGAAGCTGCCGCCAACCGCCCAGCCCTGCTGCCGCGGCATTGTTCTCCAGGGCATGGATGCCGGTGGAAAGGTCCTGGTGGACATGGACGCCGCCGAAAGCCGTAGCATTCTGCTGCAACTGTTCCAACGCGCCTAGGGTCAAGGCGCCGTAGCGGTCGCCAATGATGGCCAGCACAGGAGCCGTAGACGGATCCTGCACTGACGGCAGTCCGAAGGCAGTCTCCAGCAGCAGCTTGTCGGTAACGTCCCAGGCCTGCAGATTCTCCGCTTCCACGTCAGGGAAGCGACGCAGGCCCTCGAACAAGGCCTGCAGGGAATCGGAAATCATGTGTTGGTGCCTTTCATGATGGCTGCCAGAGCCGGCAGCCGGAGGATTGCGTTGACGGCGGCACGGCCGGCACGGTTGGCTCCGATGGTTGACGACGACGGGCCGTAGCCCACCAGGTGCACCCTCGGCTCAGCGGCCACCTGGGTTCCGTCCATCACGATGCCGCCGCCGGGTCCGCGCAGGTGCAGCGGCGCCAGGTGCTCCAGCTCCGCCCGGAACCCCGTGGCCCACAGGATCACGTCCGCTTTGAGAAGCGTGCCCGCCGCCTGCCGTACGCCGTCGGGCTCGATGGCGGTGAACATGGGCTGCCTGTCCAGAGCACCGCGTTCGGCTGCCGCACGCAGAGCAGGCGTCCAGATGAGGCCGGTGACGGAGACGACGCTTTGCGGTGGAAGTCCCTGCCGCACACGTTCTTCCACCAAGGCGACGGCGTCGTGGCCGGCCCGGGAGTCAAACCCGGCATCGCGCCATTCCGGTGGGCGCCGGGTGAACCAGCTGGTGGTGGTCACCTTGGAGATCTCTTCGAGGAGGCCGACGGCGGAGATACCACCGCCCACCACAATCACGTGCTTGCCGCGGAACTCCTCGGCGGAGACGTAGTCCGCCACGTGGAGCTGGCGCCCCTTGAAGTTCGATTGGCCCGGGTAGATGGGCCAGAACGGCCGCGTCCACGTGCCGGTGGCGTTGATCACGGCCGCCGCCGACCACGTCCCGGCTGACGTTTCACCGAGCAGGCGGCCGGAAGGATCGTCGTCGGCCCTGCTGACTTTGGACACTTTGACGGGCCGCCGCACGGCCAGCTCCAGTTCCTGTTCATATCCCCCGAAGTATCGGGTCAGGAACTCCGAGCTTGGCTCGCTGGGGTCGACGTCGGGCTTGGCGATGCCGGGAAGATCACTGATGCCGTTGACAGTGGCCATCAGCAGGCTCTTCCAGCGGTGCCGCCAGGCACCTCCCGGACCTTCCTCGGCGTCGAACACCATGTAGGTCGCCGACGCCTGATCGGCGTCAGTGCCCGCCGCGATAAACCCGCGCCGCTGGAGGTGGTAGGCGGCCGAAAGCCCTGCCTGGCCGGCACCGATGACAACGACGTCGGCGCGCAACGGTTCGGTGTTCAGCTAGGCCTTCTTCACTACTGACGATTTGAGCTGCATAGGGCCGAATCCGTCCACCTTGCAGTCGATGTCGTGGTCCCCCACACCGTCCACCAAACGGATGTTGCGGACCTTGGTGCCGACTTTGATGGACATGGCACTGCCCTTGACCTTCAGATCCTTGACCACGGTGACGGTATCGCCGTCGGCCAGGATGTTTCCGACAGAATCCTTGATCACCCGGGCTTCGTCAATTCCGGACTCCACGGCCCCAGGTTCCCACTCATGGCCACACTCGGGGCAGACCAGCAGGGCACCCATTTGGTAGGTGTATTCGCTGGAACAGGCAGGACAGGGCGGAAGTGATTCGGTCACCTGACAATGATAGGCGCCGGAAGCCAGCGGTATTTGCCCTCTGAAAGCCGGCAATAAGAAACACCCCGGTCCGAGGACCGGGGTGTTGATCGGTGGAGCTGAGGGGACTCGAACCCCTGACCCCCTGCATGCCATGCAGGTGCGCTACCAGCTGCGCCACAGCCCCGAACATTAATTGCCCGGCCAATTCTCAGCACCGGAAGCAACCCGTTTAGCTTAGTGCAGAATCGCGGCGGGACCTAATTGGCCGGCCGTAACTGCCAGCCTGCCAGTCAATCAGTAATGATGAGCGGTTTCACGGGCTCCGCACAGGAAACCCGCTCAATGGTTTTTCCGTTTCCCACGACCCTGTTGTTGGTCCCGGTGTCGTCACACCAGTCAATGTCGTAGGGCATCGCCGTCACTTGCGCAGGGCCGGGGGGCACCTGGGCAGGCACCTCGAAGGAATAGCTGAACCGTCCGGCGTCGCTCATGTCCGTAGTGGTGTCGATGATTAGACGGCCTGACTGGTCTGTGACAGTGATCTGGGCCAGTGCATCCGCACCATACCGCGGGTTGCAAGTTGCGTTGTCAGCTGAAACCACCACCGTCTCCCCGGGTCCGGCAGTCCCCGGACTCACCGAAAAGGCCGGCGGCATGCAGGGCGGCTCGTTCCACCACGTGCTGGAGCAGCCGCCGGCGCCAAGCCCTACGGCCACGATCCCGACACCGAAGGCCAGGCGGATACTGGTTCCAGGCATGTCTTATGGTTCGCCCGAAGCCGGCCCCGGAGCAATGGACGTTATGCAACGGGCCCCGAATCGTTACTATGAAGCCCACGTCAGGCTTCTGTCCATAAGGCGGGTAGCCGATCAATCGAGAGGACCATCCGGTGGCTGAAACAGCTCTTGCCCCTTCGGCCGTGGACGAGGTGATGGCGAGGTTGGCTGCCCTTGAAGACCCCGGGATGCGTCAAGCCAATCAGAAACGCGGAGACGACCACGGGGTCAATTTGAGCAAGCTGCGTTCATTCGCGAAGGAGTTGAAAACGCAGCAGGAACTCGCCTCCCTGCTCTGGGACACGGGAGACACCGCCGCAAGGCTCCTGGCGCTCCTGATCTGCCGGCCCAAGGCGTTCGGGCTGGATGCACTGGACAGGATGCTGCGGGAGGCCCGGTCCCCCAAGGTGCAGGACTGGCTGGTCAACTATGTGGTGAAGAAGAGCCCGCACTGTGAGGAACTTCGGGTGGCGTGGTTCCCGGATCCGGACCCGGTGGTGGCAAGTGCCGGCTGGGCACTGACCACTGAACGGGTTGCGAAGAAGCCTGAAGGTTTGGATATCCTGGGGCTCCTCGACACCATCGAGGCCGGAATGAAGGAGGCTCCCGAGCGCCTGCAGTGGGCCATGAACCACTGCCTGGCCCAGATCGGGATCGAGCACTCCGGGTTTCGCGCCAGGGCATTGGAAATCGGGGAGCGACTGGAGGTCCTCAAGGACTACCCGACTTCACCAGGCTGCACGTCGCCGTTCGCACCCTCCTGGATCAACGAGATGGTCCGCCGGCGGCAGGGCGGCTGAGACGACCGATTCGCCTCGGGGGCTATTCCGGACGCTGATCCACCATTTGTGACCACGTCATAAATGCCTCCACGAATCCAAGATGGGGTGCGTTCTCACAGCTCGTCTTCAAGCCGGGTGCTGAGTATCCTTTTGGCGTTGACCTGCAGGATGCCGAGCGACTCCTGGATCAAGGGCGATGCGATACTGCCCTTGCGCACGGCCGCGACAATGCGGCGCGCAGGTTTCCCCTTGCCGGTAATACGAAGCCTGATGACATTTTCGGCATTGTGCAGTGGCGCCAGCCGCGGCAGCAGGCCGACACCCATCCCCGCACCAACAAAGGCGATCTGGGTTTCCCATTCAACGGCTTCGTGGGCAATCCGCGGCGTCACGCCGACCGTAGTGAACGCCGCGGAGAACAGGGAATGGTAGGTGGAACCGGCGGCATCGGTGATCCACGGATCCGACGCCATTTCTTCGAGGGTGACGGTTTCCCGGGATGCCAACGGATGGTCGGATGGAATGATCACGTCCAAGGGATCATCCAGCAGCACGGTCTGCTCGAAGCGCGGATCGCCCTCGACATGGATGTCGGACTGCATGGCGACAATGACAGCGAGATCGATTCGCTCGGCAACCAACAGGTCGAAGCAGCGGGCCGGATTGGCCTCGAGTACCTGCACCTCCACCTGGGGGCGCGTCGAACGCAGGGTGGCGGCCAGTGGCGCCAGCAACTGGGCCGCCGCAGTGGAGAAACCGCCTAGCCCGAAGTGGGACTGCACCTGCCCACCGGCCTGCATGGCGTCGGCGCGCAGCCTCTCCCACTCGGCAATCAGCGTGTCTGATCCCGCCACGAGGTAGCGGCCCGTGGCGGTCAAACGCACCCCCCGTCCGTCCTTGGCAAGCAACTGCATTCCAAGCACACGCTGAAGCTCCCGCAACTGCGCGGACACCGCGGAAGGAGAGTAGCCCGTGAGCTCCGCAGTTGCCCCAACGGTGCCGCATCGGGCAAACACCCGAAGTGTTAAAAGTCGTGGATCGATCATGCATTTATTATGCAGGGTTATATCCAAAATCTTGCGCTTTTGTTGCAGATCGATCGTCCCTAATCTCTTGTTTACAAGCTTTTCAACAACGCCGGTTTCCCGCCGACTACGTCGTCGTCGGAATCTCCACTTTTAAACTGCCCTCCCGGGAGGAAATACATGACTGCCCCTGTGAACGTGCCCCTGAACTCACGCGGAAAACTCGCTTCATCTTTGCCTGCAGAGCAGCTGGCGGAAATCTCCGCACTGTTCGAGTTCCGCCGCCCGGGATACTCCCTCGACGCACCGTTCTACACGGATCCCACGATCTTCAAGATCGACATGGAAGCCATTTTCGGCCAGCACTGGATCTTCGCAGCCAGCACCGCTGAACTGCCCGAGCCAGGGGACTACGTCACCGTCGACTACGGCCCCTACTCCCTGATCGTGCTGCGCAACGACGACGGCGGCGTGAACGTCCTGCACAACGTGTGCCGCCACCGCGGTGCCCGCGTGCTGACCGAAACCACCGGGTCGACCGGAAACCTGGTCTGTGGTTACCACTCCTGGACCTACTCCCCCGAAGGCAACCTGATCCACGCCTCGGCACCGGGTGAGACGAAGTTCGACAAGAGCTGCTTCGGCCTCAAACGCGCCCACGGCCGCGAAGTGGCAGGCCTCATCTTTGTCTGCATTGCTGACGAACCGCCCACCGACTTCGACGAGACCGCCAAGATCTTCGAGCCTTACCTTGCGCCCCACGATCTGGCGAAGACCAAGATCGCGTACCAGCAGAACATCATCGAAGAGGGCAACTGGAAGCTCGTCATGGAGAACAACCGTGAGTGCTACCACTGTGACGGCCACCCGGAACTCGCTTGCTCCCTGTTCCCCACCTGGGGCCTGACCGAGGGTCTCATCCCTGCCCACCTTGAGGAAGTCTGGAACCGCAACAAGGAGGCACAGTCCTCGCTCGAGGAGCGTTGCCGCCGTTACGGCCTTCCCTACGAGGTGGTCGAGGAGCTTGACACCCGCATAGCCGGAATCCGCATCTCGCGGGAATCCCTTGACGGTGACGGCGAATCGTTCTCACCCGACGGGCGCCGGCTCTCCAAGAAGCTGCTCGGCGACTTGCGGGACTTCCGTCTTGGCCGGTGCTCGATGCACCTGCAGCCCAACAGCTGGTTCCACTTCCTGGGAGACCACGTCATCACGTTCGGCGTTTTCCCCATCAACGAACACCAGTCCCTGGTACGTACCACCTGGCTGGTAGCTGACGACGCCAAGGAAGGCGTCGACTACGACCTGGAGAAGCTCACCTACACCTGGAAGCAGACCAATCTGCAGGACAAGGCGTTCGTGGAGCTGTGCCAGACGGGCGCAGGCAGCCCCGCTTACGAGCCCGGCCCATACATGAAGAGTGAGTACCAGGTAGAGGCATTCATCAACTGGTACGTGCAGCGCGTGCAGGAGCACTTGGCATGATCGAAGTCCTCCCTGAGACGGAAGTCCAGGAACCACATCGCATCCGCGGCCTGGAGATGCCGTGGAACAGGGTGATGGGCAGTACCGAGGGACCTGCCAGCGCCGCCCGGGCGTTGGGTCCCTGGCATCCGCAGGAGTTCATGGCCGAATGTGTCGAGGTGGTGCCCGAGGTGGGCGGCATGATGACCTTCGTGTTCCGTCGCTCCGACGGTGCGCCGCTGGCGTTCCGCGCGGGCCAATACGTCAACATTGCCTTCCCTGTGAACGGCGAGGACCAGGATCCTGTAGACCGCAGCTACTCGCTGTCCAGTTCGCCTACCAAGCCGTGGACCTTTGAAATCACTGTCAAACGCGATTCCGCGGGCCTGGTCTCACCGTGGGTGCACGAAAACGTCAAACCCGGTACTGTCCTCGAGATGCTCGGGCCGGTAGGTGCTTTCCACCTGCCCGACGCCGACCGACGGGCCCGCTACCTCCTTCTTGCTGCCGGCGCAGGCATCACCCCTATCATGTCCATGGTGCGGGCGATCCACTCCCTGCCCGGAACGGCTGACGTTACAGTGCTCTACCACGGAGCGGCGGCCGGAGGCTTTGCTTTTAATAAAGAACTGGGTTACATCGCCTCCGTCGACTCGCGCATCAAGGTCATCTACGCTCTGGGCGACCGCAGCAAACCCGAAGGATGGGAAGGGCTGACCGGACGGTTGACAGCGGCCATGCTTGAAGAGGTGGCCCCCGACGCAAACGGCCGCCAGGTTTATGCCTGCGGCCCGGAGGGCTACCTGAACACCGCCACCGAGCTCCTCGGAAAGGTGGGGGTTGATGACACCTCCATCTACATGGAGTTCTTCGCGGGGGATCGTCAAACGATCCTCGAGTACCAGGCGGAAGTCGCATTTGCAGCGGACATTGCAGAGGAAATCGCCGAAGAGATCGCCGATTCTGCCGAGGACTACTACGAAAGCCAGCCCACAGCCTTCGGCCTCTACGAGCCCGGCTACGACGCCGATGGAACCCTGGAGGCAACGGGGATGCCGCTGGAAACCGTGGACTCAGTGGCCCCCGGCGCCGAAGCGCCCAGTGACAGCCAGGAACCGGAGCCGGAGGTGGAGTCCCCTGACTCGTCGAGCTTCGACACGGTCGGAACGGGAAGCTTTACCCTGTCCTTCCTGCGTACCGGCATTAATGTGCGCATCGACCCCGACGAACACATCCTTGGTCCGGCCCAGCGTGCGGGCGTCAGGATCGGAGCGAACTGCAAGGAAGGCATGTGCGGCTCTTGTAAGGTCGTCAAGCTCTCCGGGGAGATCGAAATGAACCACCAGGGCGGGATCCGGGCGCGGGAAATTGATGCGGGCAAGTTCCTGCCCTGCTGCTCCACGGCGCGCTCCGATATGGTCATTGACGCATAGCGCTCCCGGCTGGGCATAAGGAACCCGGAACGCCGCCAGGCGTTCCGGGTTTCCTTATGCCCAAAGTTTCCTTATGCCCTAAACGGGAATTCGCCGCTCCATCCCCCGGGGATTTTCGACAACTTACACCCAGACCTTAAAGCCGGTCGATTTATCGAACAGCCTCCGGGTAAAAACTCCCGCTCCCGCGATCCAGAGCACAGAATCGTCGTCGGCCGCCTGCTCGACCACACCGGTGGTGACATGCTCACCCATAAACCACACTTCCACCGTGTGACCCGTCAATCGGGACCAGTCGTCGCGAAGCCCCCGTACGCTGGTGTTCCGGGGTTCGCGCATCGCCAGAGAGGTCATGGCTTCTACCAGCCGCGCTCGGCCAGCCGGTGCGGTTGCGGGATCTCGTCGACGTTGATGCCGACCATGGCCTCGCCCAGGCCGCGGGAGACCTTGGCAATAACATCCGGATCATCGTAGTAAGCGGTTGCTCGGACGACGGCGGCCGCGCGCTCGGCGGGGTTGCCGGACTTGAAGATACCCGAACCAACAAACACACCGTCAGCACCAAGCTGCATCATCATCGCAGCATCAGCCGGAGTCGCAATGCCACCGGCGGTAAACAGCACCACCGGAAGCTTGCCCGTCGCAGCGATTTCCTTGACCAGCTCGTAAGGAGCCTGCAGTTCCTTCGCAGCAACATACAACTCGTCCTCCGGCAAGGCAGCCAGCTTGGCGATCTCGGCACGGATCTTCCGCATATGCCCGGTGGCGTTGGAAACATCCCCCGTGCCGGCCTCACCCTTGGAACGGATCATCGCCGCCCCCTCATTGATACGACGCAACGCCTCACCAAGGTTGGTGGCACCACACACAAACGGAACAGTGAAGTTCCACTTATCAATGTGGTTGACGTAATCAGCCGGAGTCAGAACCTCGGACTCATCAATGTAATCCACCCCGAGAGACTGCAGAACCTGAGCCTCAACAAAGTGCCCGATCCGCGCCTTGGCCATCACCGGAACAGACACCGCATCGATGATCTTATCGATCATGTCCGGATCCGACATCCGGGAAACCCCGCCCTGGGCGCGGATATCAGCCGGAACACGCTCCAAAGCCATCACAGCCACAGCACCAGCATCCTCAGCGATGCGGGCCTGCTCGACGTTGACGACGTCCATAATGACGCCGCCCTTGAGCATCTCAGCCATACCGCGCTTAACACGGCTGCTGCCCGCGACAGCGATATGTTCATACGGGAGTCGTTTCAGGGTCACTTCTTGCTCCAAGGGGACAGGGTGCCTGTGAAGCCAGGCATTCGGATAACGGGAATGGCCCCGGGTGTAAGTTGCACACCCGGGGCTTTAGGTACTTCAGCGAGTCAGCATTCGATGACGTTTACCGCCAGGCCACCACGGGACGTCTCCTTATATTTGCTCTTCATGTCGGCGCCGGTTTCCCTCATGGTCTTGATCGCTTTATCCAGCGATACCTTGTGGCTGCCGTCGCCGTGCAGCGCCAGGCGGGCGGCGTTGATGGCTTTGACGCTGGCGATGGCGTTGCGCTCGATGCAAGGGATCTGCACCAGCCCGCCTACCGGGTCACAGGTCAGGCCAAGGTTGTGTTCAATGCCTACTTCGGCGGCGTTCTCCACCTGCGCGGGCGTGCCGCCGAGCACTTCACAGAGGCCGGCTGCGGCCATGGAGCAGGCGGAACCCACCTCGCCCTGGCAGCCTACTTCGGCTCCCGAAATGGAGGCGTTGATTTTGAACAGGATTCCGACGGCGGCCGCGGTCAGCAGGAAGCGGACCACGCCGTCGTCATTCGCCCCGGGAACGAACTTCACGTAGTAATGGAGAACCGCCGGAACGATGCCGGCCGCACCGTTGGTTGGTGCTGTAACAATCCGGCCCCCGGCGGCGTTCTCCTCGTTGACTGCCAGCGCAAACAGGTTCACCCATTCCATCGCCCGCAGCGGGTCGGTCACTCCCGTATCCGCCGTCAAGGTTTTGAACAACGACGGCGCCCGCCTCCTGACATTCAATCCGCCGGGAAGGATTCCTTCCGCGGCGCAGCCGTTGTCCACGCATTCACGCATCACCGCCCACAGCCCCAACAGCTTCTCCCGGACTTCCGCTTCGCTGTGCCAGGTGAGTTCATTGGCGAGCATCACGTCCGAGATCGACATGCCTTCGCGGCTGCAGATCTCCAGAAGCTCATCCGCTGTGGTGAAGGGATAGGGCAGCACGGTGGCGTCGGCCACCACGCGGTCGCCGGCGTCGGCATCCCCGTCGACCACGAAGCCGCCCCCAATGGAATAGAAGCTCCGTTCGCTGAGCACGGAGCCGTTGTGGTCCAGTGCGCGGAATGTCATGCCATTGGGGTGCGCCGGGAGGGACTTGCGCCGGTGCAGCACCACGTCCTCGTCCCAGTTGAAATCCACCCGGTGGACCCCGCCAACCCACAGTTCGGCATCGAGGGCCGCCGCGGCCACCTGGTCATTGGCTGTTGAGGTATCCACGGTTTCGGGGTCCAGCCCCTTAAAACCCAGGACCACGGCCTTATCCGAGCCGTGGCCCCGGCCGGTCGCCCCGAGCGAGCCAAACAGTTCGGCCTGCACTCGCCTGGTGGAGCTCAGATGTCCGTCGCTTTTGAGCCCGTCGGCGAACAACTTTGCTGCCCGCATCGGGCCGACCGTGTGTGACGACGACGGCCCGATGCCAACGGAGAACAGGTCCAGGACGCTAAGTGCCATTAAGGGACCTCAGGAGAGGCGTATTCCCGCATCGCGTCAAGGAGCCAGCGGCCCAGGAACTCTGCGAATGAGGCCCGCGGGAAGATCCGGAAGCTCTCGTCGCTGATCTTCCACAAGACCACAGGGATGTTTCCAATTTCAGTGGAAAGCGCCGTGCCTGATTTAAGGACGCGTGGGTGGAGGTCCAGCGAGCAGCCTTTCTCCAGAACGGCTCGGGAGCGCGGCCCTGTGAGTTCGAACGTGGTGCGGTTGGCGGAGAGGTCCACCACCTGGCCTTCGCCGTCGGCCAAGGCTTCACGGAGGGCCTGCAGCAAGTCACCGCCGAGGGACTCGTGGGCTTCCACGGGAGCGACCACCATGAATTCCTCGGGCCCGAGCCACAGCACGGAGGTGTCGCCGGCTCCGGCGACTTCGCCGCATTTTGCCGGCAGGCCGCCCGTGACCGAGGCGATCCGCTGCCCGGCACCGCTGTCCCGGTTGACCCGGACGCCCACCATGGTCAAGAACGAAGTTTCGCTCAGTTCCGCGCTTCCGCGGACGGAGCCGGTTTCGAATGCTGCCCGAAGCAAGGCAGCGGGGCTGGTCCGGAGCGAGAGGTTCTTTTTAGTTGCGGGTGCTGCTGTTTCAGCCATCTTTGCGGGTCCCTTCGGAGTCAAAAAGCACGGTTTCAGCGACAACAACATCCACCAGCTGGTCGCCTGCGGCTGCCACCAGGGTTTCGCCGATGCGGTTCCGGCCATTGGCGATCAAGGCCAGGCCAAAGGACCTGCCCAGGGCGGCGCTGTGGTAGCTGGAGGTAACAAATCCCTCCATGCGAACCGGTCCGTAGGCGGGATTGGTGGAGCGGCCCTTTTCCACGAGCTGGGTACCTTCCGGCAACCTGATGGTGCCGTCGACGGGCAGCACGCTGACCAGGTGTTTGCGGTCTTCCCGCTGGGCATCCGCACGGGCGTAGGAGCGCTTGCCAATGAAGTCCTTGGCCTTGGAAACGATCCAGTCCATACCCGCATCCTGGGGGGTGACGGTACCGTCGGTGTCCTGGCCAACAATCGGGTAGCCCTTTTCGGCGCGGAGCACGTGCATGGTCTCGGTTCCGTAGGGGGTGATGTTGAATTCAGCCCCTGCTGCGGCCACGGACTCCCACGTGTTCAGCCCGTACCAGGACGGCACATTGATCTCGTAGGCCAGTTCACCGGAGAAGGAGATCCGGCAAACCCGGGCCCGGATTCCGGAAGCCAGGGTGGTCTCGCGGAAGGTCATGAACGGGAAAGCCTCCGCGTCCAGCCCGCCGTTCGCGGCCAGGTCGGGCGCTACCTTCGCCAATACATCACGGGATTTGGGCCCGACGACGGCAATGGTGGTCCACTGTTCGGTCACCGAGGTGCAGTGCACGTCCAGGTCCGGCCATTCGGTCTGCAGCCATTCCTCCAGCCAGTCCAGCACCTTCGCAGCGCCGCCGGTGGTAGTGGTCATGAAGTAGGTGTCATCGTCAAGGCGCAGGGTCACGCCGTCGTCGAAGATCATCCCGTCGGCCGTGCACATCACGCCGTAGCGTGCGGAGCCCGGTGCCAGCTTCTTGAAGGCGTTGGTGTAGATGCGGTTGAGGAATTCGCCGGCGTCCTTGCCACGGATCTCGATCTTGCCCAGCGTGGTGGCGTCCATGAATCCGACAGAATCGCGGACCGCAGCGCATTCACGCAGCACGGCAGCGTCCATGTCCTCCCCGACCTGCGGGTAGTACCAGGGGCGCTTCCACTGTCCGACGTCTTCGAACAGGGCGCCCTTTGCCACGTGCCACGGGTGGATGGAGGTTTTGCGTGCGGGATCGAAAAGCTCGCCGCGCTGGCGTCCGGCCAGAGCCGCGAATGCAACTGGAGTGAACGGCGCCCGGTACGTCGTGGTGCCGATCTCGCCGATGCCACGGGATGCTTCGCCTGCCTGGCGCAGCGCAGCGGCAATAACGCCGATCGCGTTGACGCCGGAGGTCTTGCCCTGGTCGTTGGCCGTGCTGATCGAGGTGTAGCGCTTGATGTGCTCCACGGACCGCATGCCGGCACCGGTGGACCGCAGCACGTCCGCCACTGACTGGTCGCGCTGGAAGTCCACAAAGTGGTGGTGCCAGTCGTCAGGCGTTCCGGTTCCGCCCGGAACCAGCCACAGCTGGCGGGTGGGTGCGGAGGCTTTGGGCTCGCTAAGGACGAGAGGAACCACGACTGCGTCTGGATTTTCCGGCTCAAACCCTGCTGCGATGGCTGCGGCGGCGCCGGCGGAAATGCCTTCGGTGAGGCAGTCAACCAAGGCGAAGGAGCCGCGACCCGAGCCGACAATCTGCTGGTTGGGAACCACGGTGCTGGGGATAAACGCTGCCAGCTCGTCGTCCCAGCGCAGTTTGCCCTGCCGCTGGGAGTGCAGATGGACCAGCGGGCTCCAGCCGCCGGAGACGGCCAGAAGATCACAGGCGATATCCTCGACGCCGGAGGTGAGTTCGCCGTCGTCGTTAATGCTGCGGACGGTGACGCTCTGCACCCGGCCGTCGGCGGTGCCTTCTCCAGAGGAGGTGTCAGCCACGGCACTGCCGATCAGCACGCGGATTCCGCTTTCGACGGCGGCAGCCGCCACCGGGGTGAGCTGCGGACGGGCGTCCACAATGGCCGCGACCGTGATTCCAGCGGCCTGCAGGTCAGCGGCCACAGTGTACGCGCTGTCGTTGGTGGTGCTGATGACAACGCGTTGTCCGGCTGCCACTGCATAGCGGTTGAGGTAGCTGCGCACAGCGGAGGCGAGCATGATGCCGGGGCGGTCGTTGTTCTCAAACACCAGCGGGCGTTCGTGCGCGCCCGGTGCCAGGACCACCTGGTTGGCGCGGATGTGCCAAATTCGCTGGCGGGAGACTCCCGAGGCGGCGGGCGAGGAGAGGTGGTCCGTGCGGTTCTGGACGGCGATCACGTAGTTGGCATCGTAGGCGCCGAACGCGGTGGTGCGGTTCAGGACGGTGGACTCGGCACCGGAGACCAGCTCGGCTTCCACATCTGCTACCCACTCCAGGGCGGGCTTGCCCTCGATGGTTTCGGCCAGCCCGGGAGCGGTTGACGCCGAAAGGAGCGATCCGCCCAGTTCCGGCTGGTCGTCCAGCAGCATGACACGGGCGCCGGTCCGGGCGGCTTCGCGGGCAGCGGCCAGGCCTGCCGGCCCGCCACCAACCACCAGGACGTCGGTGTGGACGTACTTCTTGTCGTACTCGGCCCGGTCCTCGTCCGGATCCAAGCGGCCCAGTCCGTTGAGCAGCTCTGCTTTGAGCCCGTCCACCAGGGTGACGGTGGTGGCAGGAAGCATGGACTCGGCGACGTGGCCGGGGAAGCGGGGTTCAATGCGGACCAGCGCGTTGGCTTCCTCCACGCCGGCGGACATAATGCCGCGGGGGCGGTCCTCGTACAGCGAGTTGCCCACGGCGATGCGGCCGTTGGCCAGCAGGGCGGATGCCAGGGTGTCGCCGGGGTGGCCCGTGAATTCTTCACCGTCCACGGTGAAACGCCAGGAGATGGTGCGGTCAATGCGGCCGCCGGCGGCGAGGCGGGCGTTCTGGGACGTCACTTGGTTGCTCCTTCCGGGGCGGTGGTGCCGGGCTTGGTGCCTGGGTTGCTTGAGGTCGCGGCCGGGCTGTCCGGGCGGGGTGTACCCATCGGGTAGATGGCCTGGATGTCATAGGTGACCGTGTCGCGGAGCATGTTGAACCACTGCCGGCAGCCGGTGCTGTGAAGCCAGCGTTCGGCGAAAGCACCCTTGGTGTTCTCACGGTAGAACAGGTACCGGGACCACTCGACGTCGTTCAGTTCATTGGGATTTTCCGGGTACGGCACGTGGGCCTGGCCGCCGTAGTGGAACTCGGTCTCGTCGCGCGAGCCGCAGTTGGGGCAGGAGATGAGCAGCATGTGCGTTGCCTTTCTATAGCGCCGGCGGCTAGTGGGCCACGGCGGCGGCGCCGTGTTCGTCGATCAGGGCGCCGGTCTCGAAGCGTTCCAGCGAGAAGGGCGCATTGAGCTTGTGCGGGGCTCCGGTGGCAATTGTGTGCGCGAAGGTCAGCCCGGCAGCGGGAGTTCCCTTGAACCCGCCGGTTCCCCAGCCGCAGTTCACAAACATGTTGTCCACCGGAGTGGTGCCCACAATCGGTGAGGCATCCAGGGTCGTGTCCACAATGCCGCCCCAGGTGCGGAGCACATGTGCCCGGGCAAAGATCGGGAAGAGCTCGACGGCGGCTGCCATCTGGTGCTCGATCACGTGGAAGGAGCCGCGCTGGCCGTAACCGTTGTAGGAGTCCACGCCCGCACCCATCACCAGTTCACCCTTGTGGGCCTGCGACACGTAGACGTGCACGTGGTTGGACATCACCACTGTGGGGTGGACCGGCTCGTGAAGCTCCGAGACCAGCGCCTGGAGCGGATGGGACTGGATGGGCAGCTTGAAACCGGCCATCTCGGCCAGGACCGAACTGTGTCCGGCCGCGCAGAGGCCCACCTTTTCAGTGTTGATGGTGCCCTGGCTGGTCTTGACGCCCACTACGCGGTTGCCGTCCTTGACGAAGCCGGTGACTTCGCAGTTCTGGATGATGTCCACGCCCAGCTCGTCACATTTGCGGGCGAAGGCCCAAGCGACGTGGTCGTGCTTGGCGATGCCGGCGCGCGGCTGGTAGGTGGCGCCCATCACCGGGTAGCGGATGTTGTCGTTGATGTTCAGGATGGGGCAAAGTTCCTTGACCTGCTTGGGGTCAAGCCACTCCGCATCCACGCCGTTGAGTTTGTTGGCGCCCACGCGTCGCATGCTCTCGCGGACGTCACCCAGGGTGTGGGCCAGGTTCATCACGCCGCGCTGGCTGAACAGGAAGTCGTACTCGAGCTCCTCAGGCAGGATCTCCCAGAGCTTGAGTGCGTGCTCGTAAATGGCCGCGCTCTCGTCCCAAAGGTAGTTGGAACGGATGATGGTGGTGTTCCTGGCCATGTTGCCACCGGCCAGCCAGCCCTTTTCCAGGACCGCGATGTTGGTCATTCCGTGGTTCTTGGCCAGGAAGTACGCGGTGGCCAGGCCGTGCCCGCCGCCGCCCACGATCACGGCGTCATAAGAGGACTTGGGCTCCGGGTTCCGCCAGAGGAAATCCGGGTGCTCCGGAAGCAGATCGGCCATTATGCCACCTCGTTCGCGTCGGTGGAGAGGTTCGGGTAAAGCGGGAACTTTCCGGCCAGGTTTTCAACCCGCTGCCGCAGTTCCGCCACGGTCTCGTCGCTGAACTCACGCTTGAGTGCTGCTGCAATGATGTCGGCCACCTCGGTGAACTCTGCCTTTCCGAAGCCACGCGTGGCCAGGGCCGGCGTGCCGATACGAAGACCGGAGGAGACCATCGGCGGGCGTGGGTCGAACGGCACGGCGTTGCGGTTGACGGTGATGCCGATCCGGTGCAGGCGGTCTTCGCCCTGCTGGCCGTCCAGTTCCGAATTCCGCAGGTCCACCAGGACCAGGTGCACGTCCGTGCCACCGCTGACAACGGTCACGCCGGACTCGGCAACGTCGGCAGACAACATGCGGTCGGCAATGATGCGGGCGCCTTCCAAGGTGCGTTCCTGGCGGTCACGGAACGCTGGCTCGGCGGCGAGCTTGAAGGCCACAGCCTTTCCGGCAATGACGTGCTCCAGCGGGCCACCCTGCTGTCCGGGGAACACTGCTGAGTTGACCTTCTTGGCGATGTCGGCGTCGTTGGTCAGGATCACACCACCGCGGGGGCCGCCAAGGGTCTTGTGGGTGGTGCTCGTAACGATGTGGGCGTGAGGCACCGGGTTCGGGTGCAGTCCTGCGGCAACCAGGCCTGCGAAGTGGGCCATGTCCACCATCAGGTAGGCGCCCACCAGATCCGCGATCCGGCGGAATTCGGCAAAATCCAGCTGCCGGGAATAGGCGGACCAGCCGGCGACGATCAGCTTCGGCTGGTTCTCAACGGCCAGGCGCTCGACCTCAGCCATGTCAATCAGCATGGAGTCTTCGTCGACCCCATAAGGAACTACTTTGTAGAGCTTGCCGGAGAAGTTGATTCGCATACCGTGGGTCAGGTGGCCGCCGTGCGCAAGGTTCAACCCCAGGATGGTATCGCCCGGCTGGATCAGGGCGAACATCGCCGCCGCGTTTGCCTGGGCGCCTGAGTGGGGCTGCACATTCGCGAATTCGGAGCCGAACAAGGACTTAAGACGGTCGATGGCCAGCTGCTCGACCACGTCAACGTGTTCGCAGCCACCGTAGTACCGCTTGCCCGGGTAGCCTTCGGCATACTTGTTGGTCAAGACGGATCCCTGCGCCTCCATGACGGCAGTCGGCGCGAAGTTCTCGGAGGCAATCATCTCCAGCGTGCCCTGCTGGCGCAGGAGCTCCTGCTGAACGGCTGCGTGGATCGCAGGATCGGTCTCTGCGAGCGTACGGGTCAGAACGTCGACCATCTTTTCTCCTCTGCTATCTAATATCCTGTTGATATATTAGTTTCGTGACTCAAGTATGCTATTCGGGCCGATGAGTGTCAACAGATTTTTCGGGCCATCCAAAAGACACAAAAAGCGCGGCCGGAACGGCCGCGCTTTTGGTAACACTCCAAGAGGTGCGGCTCCGGCGTCAGGTGAAGAGCGCCTTGCGGACCGCATCCTCGAATCCACTCACATGGATCCTCGCCAGATCGGCCGCCCGAGCCTCATCGCCGTCAATCACTGCACCGAGCAGGTCCAGGTGCTCATGCACATGGCCGGAAAGATCAGGAAGGCGATCCAGCACCATGCACCAGATCCGGGTGGCGAGATTGTCATACCGGATCAGGACGTCCTCGAGATGGGGATTGGCGGCAGCCGCGTAGATTCCTTGATGGACGCGCGCATCCAAGCGCAGGGTTTCAACAACGGAAGCCGCACTGGTATCAAAGGATTCAACAGCCCGCATCACAGCCCGCAACTCCTCGCGCTGCCGGTCCGTAGCCACCCGGGCAGCCCGCGATGCTGCGAGCGGTTCGAGCTGCGTTCTGATTTCGGAAATATAAGCAAGGTCAGTGACCTCCACGCGGGTGGCAAAAGTGCCCCTGCGCGGGTAAGAAACCACCAAGCGGTCAAGCTCGAGCCGCTTCAAAGCTTCCCGCACGGGAGTTCGGCCCATGCCCAGATCCCTGGCAAGGTGATCGTCATTAAGAAGATCCCCGGGTTTGATGTCAAGCATCAGGAGGCGGTCCCGGATGCCCTCGTACGCAATGTCCGCCATCGACTTTTTGGCAACTTCTTCCATGATCGCCAATGCTTCAACTGCCATAACCCGAGCCCCTTTCCAATCAAGCCAAACGGGCTATTGACCTCACCCACTGACCAGTATACGCTGATTCCAACCCTAATATATCAGTTAATGATCTGAGAATATATCTAACGGGAAGACACCTAAAGGAGGAGACATGACCCTAGTGGCAACAGACTCATCAACCAGCACGCTGACTCAGACCGACCCCGGCGTGAAGGTCCAGACCCAAAAGTTCGTACTCACACTGTCGTGCGTCGAACGTGCCGGCATTGTCCAGGCAGTCACCACATTTCTCTTTGAGCGCGGCTTCAATATCGACGAGCACCAGCAGTTCGACGATGGACTCCGCGAGACCCTGCACCTGCGCACCGCATTCTCTGGTTCTCCCGAATACACGCCGGAGCGGCTCCAGGAGGAGTTCAGCGCCATTGCGGACCGCTTCGAGATGAAGTTCAGCTTCCACGACCAGACCAAGCAACGGATCCTGGTCATGGTCTCCAAGTTCGGGCACTGCCTGAACGACCTGATCTTCCGTTGGCGCGGCGGCAGCCTCGGCGGCGACATTGTCCTCGTGGTTTCCAATCACGAAACGCACCGGGCCATGGCCGACGCCGCCGGCTTGCCTTTCATCTACCTCCCGGTGACCCCCGAGACCAAGGCAGAGGCCGAACAGCGACTGCTGGACCTCGTCGATGAGCACAACATCGATCTCGTCGTACTCGCCCGCTACATGCAGGTGCTCTCCGATGACCTCTGCCGCTCTCTTGAAGGCCGGGCCATCAACATCCACCACTCCTTCCTTCCTGGATTCAAGGGAGCACGCCCGTACCACCAGGCCTACGACCGTGGCGTCAAGCTGGTAGGCGCCACCGCCCACTACGTGACCGCGGAGCTGGATGAGGGTCCGATCATCGAACAGGAAGTCATCCGCGTCGATCACAGCTACGGCCCCACCGCCCTTTCCACGGTAGGGCAGGACGCTGAAGCACTGGCCCTGTCCCGCGCCGTGCGCTGGCACTGCGAGCACCGTGTGCTGCTGGACCAGACAAGCACTGTCGTGTTCCGGTAACCACCACCACCACATCAGCAGAGACACCACACGAAAAGCAGCAGGAGAAACCACATGGCTTCGACGCCAAGCATTGTCATTATTGGAGCAGGAATCGTCGGCACGAACCTGGCCGACGAACTGGTCACGCGGGGTTGGAACAACATCACCGTCCTGGACCAGGGCCCCCTGAATATACCCGGAGGCTCCACGTCCCACGCCCCGGGCCTCGTTTTCCAGACCAATCCCTCGAAGTCCATGGCGCTCTTCGCGAAATACACGGTGGAAAAGCTGCTGTCCCTCACCGAGGATGGGCAAAGCTGCTTCAACCAGGTGGGTGGCCTGGAAGTCGCCACTACAGAGACCCGGTTGGCTGATCTTAAGCGCAAGCTCGGATACGCGGCGTCATGGGGCATCGACGGCAAGATTCTCTCCCGGGAGGAATGCAAGGAGCTCTACCCCCTGATCAACGAGGAAGACATCCTGGGCGGACTCCATGTGCCCAGCGACGGCCTTGCCTTGGCGGCCCGTGCAGTCCAGTTGCTCATCAAGCGCACGGAAGCCGCGGGAGTAAAGTACATCGGAAACACCGAGGTAACCGGGATCGAGCAGTCCAACGGACGGGTCACGGGAGTGGAGACCGCTGACGGCGTCATCCCCGCGGACATCGTGGTCTCCTGCGCAGGCTTCTGGGGCGCAAAGATCGGCGAGATGATCGGGATGTCCGTTCCCCTCCTTCCGCTGGCACATCAGTACGTCAAGACCACACCGGTTCCCGCCCAGAAGGGCAAGAACGAACTGCCCAACGGAGCCCAGCTGCCCATCCTGCGCCACCAGGACCAGGACCTCTACTACCGCGAGCACGGCGACCGTTACGGCATTGGCTCCTACGCGCACCGCCCCATGCCCGTGGATCTTGATGAACTGGGCAGCTACGAGCCCAGCAGCATCACCGAACACAACATGCCTTCCCGCCTGGAGTTCACGCTGGAAGACTTCCTTCCCGCGTGGGAAGCAACCAAGCAGATCCTGCCGGCCCTGCGGGAAAGCGAAATCGAGGATGGCTTCAATGGCATCTTCTCCTTCACCCCGGACGGCGGCTCACTGGTGGGCGAATCCAAGGAAGTGGACGGCTTCTTCGTCGCCGAAGCCGTGTGGGTCACGCACTCGGCAGGCATCGCCCGTGCCGTTGCCGAACTGCTGACCACCGGAAAATCCCAGATCGACCTGGGAGACTGCGATATCCACCGCTTCGAAGAGGTTCAGCTGACCCCCGAATACGTCAGCGAAACGTCCCAGCAGAACTTCGTGGAAATCTACGACGTCCTGCACCCGCTGCAGCCAAAGCTCTCTCCGCGGAATCTGCGCGTCAGCCCCTTCCACGCCCGCCACAAGCAGTTGGGCGGCTACTTTCTGGAGGGTGGCGGATGGGAACGCCCCTACTGGTTCGAAGCCAACGCGGAACTGCTCAAGGAAATGCCCGACGAATGGCAGCCGCCCGCACGCGATGCCTGGTCCGGCATGTTCAGCTCCCCCATCGCCGCCGCCGAAGCCTGGAAAACCCGCACGGCCGTAGCCATGTATGACATGACCCCGCTCAAGCGTCTTGAAGTCTCCGGCCCAGGAGCCCTCAAGCTGCTGCAGGAGCTGACTACTGCGGACATGTCCAAGAAGCCGGGCGCCGTCACGTACACCCTCCTGCTGGACCACGCCGGCGGCATCCGAAGCGACATCACAGTCGCCCGGCTGAACGAAGACACCTTCCAGCTCGGAGCCAACGGAAACATCGACACCGCCTACTTCGAGCGGGCCGCACGCCACCAGACGGAAAACGGAACCGCCAGCGACTGGGTCCAGGTCCGTGACACCACGGGCGGCACCTGCTGCATCGGCCTGTGGGGTCCACTGGCCCGCGACCTCATCAGCACCGTCAGCAGCGATGACTTCAGCAATGACGGCCTGAAGTACTTCCGTTCCAAAAAGGTCACCATCGGAGGCGTCACCGTCACCGCCATGCGGTTGTCCTACGTCGGCGAACTTGGCTGGGAACTGTACACGAGCGCAGACAACGGCCAGCGCCTGTGGGATGCATTGTGGAAGGCCGGGCAGCCGTTCGGCGTCATCGCTGCCGGCCGCGCCGCATTCAGCTCACTGCGCCTGGAGAAGGGCTACCGCTCGTGGGGCACTGATATGACCACCGAGCATGATCCGCTGGAAGCCGGGCTTGGCTTCGCCGTGAAGATGGCCAAGGAAAACTTCGTCGGAAAGGAAGCCCTGGAAGGCCGGACCGAAGAAAACTCCGCCCGCCGCCTGCGCTGCCTGACTGTCGATGATGGTCGCAGCATCGTGCTGGGCAAGGAGCCTGTCTTCTACAAGGACCAGGCAGTCGGCTACGTCACCAGCGCCGCTTACGGCTACACAGTGGCGAAGCCGATCGCCTACGCCTACCTGCCCGCCGCTGTCTCCATTGGCGACTCGGTTGAAATTGAGTACTTCGGCCGCCGCATCCAGGCGACTGTCACGGCGGATCCGCTGTACGACCCCACCATGACCAGGCTCCGCGGCTAACAGCCACCGACCAAGAAGGCATGCGGCCTGAACCCACTCCCCCGGAATCCGAGTCCGGGCCGCTGCTTTCCATGCCCCGACGCAGTCGACTCAAGCTTCAGCCAGGAAGACACATGATCAGTTCAGCAACAATTAGCGACTACCTCGCCAGTCTTGCCTCGCGCGAACCCACCCCGGGCGGCGGCGCGGCAGCGGCTCTCCACGCTGCCCAGGGGGCGGCACTTGTCGCCATGGTGGCCAGGTACACAACCGGCCCGAAATACGAGCAGCATGCCGACCTCGTCGCCAGGATCATCAGCGGTGCCGACGGCCTGGTGGCCCAGGCCCTGCGTCTCGCGGACGCGGACCAGCGCGCCTTCCAAGCCGTCATCGACGCCTACAAGCTCCCCTCAGGCACTGACGAACTCAACGCCGTAC
Organism: Pseudarthrobacter sp.; assembly: GCA_031178005.1. Taxonomy (GTDB): domain Bacteria; phylum Actinomycetota; class Actinomycetes; order Actinomycetales; family Micrococcaceae; genus Arthrobacter. The sequence goes on along the minus strand of JAPSJV010000007.1, from coordinate 21,941 downwards.
GGACGGCATCCATTCAGGACGCGCTCGTCCAGGCCGCGGAAGTACCGGCTCAACTGGTCCTCGTTGCAGGTGCCGTCGTGGACCATGCCACAGAGCTGTTCGATGTAGCCAACGCCAATGTGGTCAGCGACGTAGCCGCTGCCGCCGACGCTGCACGGGCAGCCGCAACTACTGCCCGGGTAAACATTGACATCAATGTGGTGGCCGTCAAGGACACCGAAACACGTTCCCGGTTGGCTGCCCGGACCGATGGCCTTGAGGAAAAGGTCATCCTGGCAGCCGACGCCCTCGTCAAGCGCGTGCGTGAAAGGATTCTTGGTTGAGCACCACACTCCTCTCCGGGCGAAACCTGGCAAAACTCATTAAGCAGAAGGCCCAGGCCGAAGCGCGCAACCTCGAAACTTCCGGCCCGCGCCCCACTCTTGCAGTGGTTGTGGCGACCGACGATGGCTCCACGCACTGGTATGTCCGGTCCATTGAACGCGCTGCAGAAAGCGCCGGCATCATTTGCCGGATCGTGGATCTGGGCCACAACGCGTCAGAAGCGGCACTGGCCTCCGTTCTCACAGAACTCAGCGCCGAGCCGTCAGTTAACGGCATCATCCTCCAGACACCGTTGCCTCCCGGCGTTGACGCGGATGCGCTGGTTGGTCATATCGCCCCCGGAAAGGACGTCGACGGTGCGAATCCGCTGAGCCTCGGCCGCCTGGCTGTAGGCCAGCCCTCGTTCGCACCTGCCACGGCACAGGCTGTCGTCGAGATCCTGGATCACTTCGATATCCCGGTGGCGGGACGGAACGTCGTCGTTATTGGACGTTCCACAGTCGTCGGTAAACCGCTCTCACTGCTGCTGCTCGAACGCGACGCCACCGTGACCGTCTGCCACTCCAAGTCAGGGACGCTGGACAAATACACCAAGACGGCCGACGTCGTGGTGGTCGCCGCCGGGCGTACCGGCCTGCTGAACGGCGGCCACATTTCCTCCGGTGCCGTGGTGATCGACGTCGGTACCAACGTCCTTTCCGACGGATCCCTCGTGGGGGATGTTGACGAAGCCAGCGTACGGGGCATCGCCGGGGCGCTGACACCCGTTCCGGGTGGCGTCGGCTCAGTCACCACGTCGTTGCTTCTCCTGCATACCGTTGAGGCCGCCCGGGAACAGGCACGTGCCTTGGTCCGGGGAACAGCAGGGTAATCGGCGGCCGGAACACGTGCTTGCCGCAGGCCCGGTGGTGCCTCCGCGCCCGTGTAGATCCATACGATCTGCGCGGGCGCGAAGCCGTGTCCTGTCGGGGGTGCTAGAGGACGGCCCTGATCAGGTTCTCGAAATCCGACACATGCTTGGTGGTCAGCCGCGCAGCAGCTTCGGAATCCCCTTCCGCGATGCACTCGAGCAGCTCAATGTGCTGGGCAATATGCTCAGACACTGGGGGAAGCTTCTCCAGCACAAGGCTCCAGATCCGTGTCGCCAGGTTGTCATACCGGATCAGGACATCCTCAAGATGCCGGCTTCCCGTGGCGCGATAGATCGTCCGGTGTACCCGCATGTCCAGGCGCATCAGGTCCCGCTGCGAATGCGTTCGGGGTAGGAGCTCACCGACTTCCCTGGCAAATTCCTTGATCTCCTGACGGAGCTGCGGGGACGCCATCCGGGCTGCCCGGGCAGCCGCAGCGGGTTCCAAGAGCTGCCGGATTTCGGAGATTTCGGCCAAATCGGTGATATCCACCCCTGCGGCAAATGTTCCCCGCCGGGGGTAGGCCACCACCAGGTGGTCGTTTTCAAGGCGCTTCATCGCTTCACGGATCGGAGTCCTGCCGACGCCGAGCCGTCTGGAAATCACTTCGTCGTTCAGCGGTTCACCCGGCTTGATGTCCAGAACGATCAGTTCATCGCATAGCACCCTGTAGGCGAAGTCGGCGAAGGACTCGTCCTCCTGCCTTACGGGCAGGTATGAGCTCCCCGTATCCGACGGTAGTTCTCCACCGCTTGCCATTTTTAAGTCTCCTCCCGATGCACGTTGGAGCCTTGACGGGAAGGCTCCGTGTACATAGTATTCCTAGAACTGATATATCAATAGGCCAGTTCAAAAATGTCAAGCCTCCGGTGCGGCTGGAGGATATCCGCTCCGGCAGGCATTAGTGAAGTCACGCCGAAGAACGGAGAGTCATGAGCAGGGATCCTGTCGCAAGGATACGACTGGAAGTTGTTCCGTCGGCTGAACTCCTCGCGCAGCTACCAGCAGCTATCGGAACGTCGGGATCAGTCAGCGTGACATGCCTCCCGCACCACGGGCCCGGACGGACTGTGGAGACCTCCATCAAGCTGGCCCGACTGGGCTTCCACACAGTTCCTCACCTTGCGGCCCGCAACATCACGGGCGAGTCGGAGCTCCATTCGCTGCTGCTGCAATTGCAGGATGCCGGCATCTCGGAGCTGTTCCTGGTTGCCGGTGACCGGCGCACGCCTGCAGGGCCCTATGCCTGGAGCGGGCAGCTCCTGGAGGCAGTCAACGCCTATTCAGAAGACTTCTCCATAGGCATCGCAGGGTACCCGGAAGGCCACCCAGACCTTAGCGAGGAGCAACTCAACAGCAGCCTCCACACAAAAGCGCCCTTGGCGAACTCCATCGTCACGCAGATGTGCTTTTCCGCCGAGGCGATCGGCCGGTACCTCCGGACCATCCGCAGGAGCGGAATAAACCTGCCAGTCTGGGTCGGCGTACCCGGCCCGGTCTCCATCCCGAAACTGGTATCCCTGGGGGCGCGCCTTGGTGTCGGGCGCTCCCTGAAATTGGCCCGCGGCACAGGGATGGCGGCAGCCCTTTGGCGGCGCAACGACTTCCTCAGCTACGACAGCGCACGCCTGATCCGGGAGGTGGAGCAGGAGCTGGCAGGCGATCCCCTCTTTGCCGGTTTCCACGTCTACACCTTCACCGACCTCAACCGCCTCCCCAACCTGCTGGATGGCCTGCAAGCACCACTCCCGAACCCCGCTACGGCCCCAGGCGATTCCGCCATTCCACTGTTTCCTGCCAAGATCTGAAGGGAAGGTCACTATGGCTTCCAAAGCACCCAAGCACAATATCGACGAGTCAAAACTGAGCCTGACGAAGCCCAAGACCACCGCCGTCGGGCTTCCCGCAGTAGCGAACGCGCTGAAAATTTCCCTTGAGCAGATGGGCCCGGTGCGCAGCATCCAGACCCTCTTGGCAGTGAACCAGGTTGATGGCTTTGACTGCATGGGCTGCGCCTGGCCTGAACACGAAAAGCGCAATGCCGCGGAATTCTGCGAGAACGGCGCCAAGGCGGTGGCCGAAGAAGCCACGCGCCGCCGCGTCACACCCGAATTCTTTTCAAAGCACTCCATTGCGGACCTGAAGACGCGTGACGACTACTGGCTGGGCCAGCAAGGCCGGCTGACGCATCCTATGCTGCTTGATGAAGGCGCAACGCACTACAAACCCATCGAATGGGACGACGCATACGAGCTCATCGCCCAGGAGATCAGGGACATGGAGCATCCCGACCAGTCCGTCTTCTATACTTCCGGTCGGACATCAAACGAGGCAGCCTTTGCCTACCAGTTACTCGTCCGCGGAATCGGCACTAACAATCTCCCGGACTGCTCCAATATGTGCCACGAATCGTCGGGCTCGGCCTTGGTCGAAACCATCGGCATTGGCAAGGGCTCCGTCAGCCTGACTGACATTGAGACGGCGTCGCTGATTTTTGTGGCGGGCCAGAATCCCGGCACCAATCATCCCCGTATGCTCAGCGCGCTGGAGAAAGCGAAAAAGAACGGCGCCGTCATCATCTCGGTAAACCCGCTCCCCGAGGCCGGGCTCCTTCGGTTCGAGAATCCGCAGAACATCTCCGGCATGGTGGTAGGCACACAGCTGACCGACGACTTCCTCCAGATCCGCGCCGGTGGCGATCAGGCCCTGTTCCAAGGGCTTGGCAAATATCTTGTTGAGGCCGAAGCCCAGGGACGCAAGACCCCTGGCCTTTCTACCGTGCTGGACCATCAATTCATCAAGGACCACACCGTTGGCTTCGACGAATATCTGCAGTACCTCGAAAAGGCACAGTGGGAGGACATCGTCGAGGCCACGGGGTTGACGCTGGAACAGATCGAGTCCACCGGCGAGCGCCTCCTGGCTTCGAGCGCCACCATCGTCTGCTGGGCCATGGGCCTGACACAACACAAGCACTCGGTACCCACCCTCCGCGACGTGGTCAATGTCCTGCTTCTCCAAGGCAACATCGGAAAGCCCGGAGCCGGCGTCTGCCCGGTCCGCGGGCACTCCAACGTCCAGGGTGACCGGACCATGGGCATCTTCGAGAAAATGCCGGAGAACTTCCACGACAGGCTTGACCACGAATTCCAGTTCCGCTCCCCCCGGGCACACGGCTTCGACACCGTCGCCGCCATCCGTGCCATGCGGGACGGCAAGGTCCGCGTCTTCATCGGCATGGGGGGCAACTTCGTTCGGGCCGCCCCGGATTCCGAGGTCACGGAACAGGCGCTGGCCAACACCCGCCTCACGGTGCAGATCTCCACAAAACTGAACCACTCCCACGTGTCGACGGGCCGGCGTGCGCTGATCCTTCCGACACTGGGGCGTACGGAGAAGGACACGCAACGCACGGGCGACCAGAGAGTGACGGTAGAGGATTCCATGAGTGCGGTCCATGCCTCGCGCGGACGTCTTAAGCCCGCCAGCGAGCACCTGCATTCCGAGGTGGCCATCGTGTGCAATATCGCGCATAGAGTCTTCACCGGCAGCGATAATCTCCCGCTGCCGGATGCCCCTAAAGCCAACTGGCTCGCCATGCGGGATGACTACTCCGTCATCAGGAAACACATCGAAGCGGTCCTCAGCGGCTTCGAGGATTTCGAGGAGCGGATCAAGAACCCCGGCGGGTTCGTCCTCCCACACCCGCCCCGTGACGCCAGGAAGTTTGAAACTGCTTCGGGCAAGGCTCACTTCACGGGCAATGAGTTGGAGTTCATCAGGGTTCCGGCGGGACGGCTTGTCCTGCAGACCCTGCGTTCCCATGACCAGTACAACACCACGATCTATGGAAAGGATGACCGCTACCGCGGCATCCACGGCGGGCGCCGCGTCGTCCTGATAAACGCCGACGACATCACTGGCTTGGGCTTCAAGGACGGGGACATGGTCCATCTCATCTCCGAATTCCAGGGGACTGAACGACGGGCCGAAAACTTCCGCATTGTGTCCTACTCGACACCCAAGGGTTGCGCGGCGGCTTACTACCCGGAAACCAACGTGCTGGTGCCCCTTGACTCCGTAGCAGACACCAGCGGAACACCGACCTCGAAGTCCGTTGTTGTGAGGCTTGAACGGGCCGAAGCATGAGGACTGCCCTGACAAACACAACCGCTGGCAAGGGCGTGGACGGGCCAAGGGTGGAACGGGCTGTCCGGGAGTACCTTCTGGCTATCGGAGAGGACCCGGAAAGGCCCGGACTTGTGGACACGCCGGGCCGCGTCGCCCGTGCTGCCGCAGAAACGTTTGGCGGGTTGCATGAGGATCCCGTCGCAGTCCTGGACAGGACCTTCGATATCGGGCACGGAGAACTGGTCATCGTCAAAGACATCCCGTTCTATTCCACCTGCGAACATCATCTGGTGCCGTTCCATGGCGTGGCACACGTAGGCTATATCCCTTCGGACGAGGGGGTCGTGACAGGGCTCAGCAAGCTGGCACGGCTGGTGGACGTCTTTGCGCGTCGACCGCAAGTGCAGGAGAGGCTGACCACCCAGATAGTGGATTCACTGGTGACGTCACTGCGGCCGCTGGGGGCGATCGTGGTGGTCGAATGCGAACATCTGTGCATGTCCATGCGGGGAGTCCGCAAACCGGGCGCAAGGACGATCACCTCTGCGGTCCGGGGTGAACTGCGTCTGCCTGCGGCCCGGGCCGAGGCGCTCAGCCTCATCCACGGACGCTAGGAAACCTCTGGACATGCCCACCTGGCTGCCCTAGGATGACTGATATATCGTTAGCGACGATATAAAAATATCAGCTGCGCCGTTCCCGTGAATGGTGCTTCGGTGGCCTGACACCTGGGGAGGTTTCCTCATCGAAGCACCGCTTTCGGGCAACGGGGCAGTGCCGGCGATTTGCCGGACCAGGGCCAGGCAAGCCGGCATGGCAGGCCTGGTATCCAATCCCTGGACCATCCCCGTATCCAAAGGAGCATCCATGTCAGGAAACAGAGCAGTCGCCTACAAGGAACCCGGTGTCGTCGAAATCATCAATACCGATTACCCGACGTTCGAACTCAAGGACGGGCCTGGCGTCAACCCGGCCAACGTAGGCCGGAAAGTACCCCACGGTGCAATCCTGCGGACGGTGACAACCAACATCTGCGGCTCCGACCAGCACATGGTGCGCGGCCGCACCACCGCTCCAAAGGACCTCGTCCTGGGCCATGAAATCACGGGCGAAGTGGTGGAAGTCGGGCCTGACGTTGAGTTCATCAAGGTAGGAGACATCGTCTCCGTACCCTTCAACATCTCCTGTGGCCGCTGCCGGAACTGCAAGGAGCGCAAAACAGGAATCTGCCTGAACGTCAACCCGGACCGTCCGGGCAGCGCCTACGGCTATGTGGACATGGGTGGCTGGGTGGGCGGCCAGGCAGAATACGTGCTGGTCCCCTACGCAGACTGGAACCTGCTTAGGTTCCCGGACCGCGACCAGGCCTTGGAAAAGATCATGGACCTGACCATGCTCTCCGATATCTTCCCCACCGGGTTCCACGGCGCCGTCACCGCCGGAGTCGGCGTCGGATCCACCGTTTACATTGCCGGCGCAGGACCGGTCGGCCTTGCGGCAGCAGTTGGCGCACAACTGCTTGGTGCCGCCGTCGTGATCGTCGGTGACATGAACGAGGACCGGCTGGCACAGGCCCGCTCCTTCGGCTGCGAAACAGTGAACGTTTCCAACGGGGATCCGAAGGACCAGATCGAACAGATCCTTGGAGTACCCGAAGTGGATTGCGGCGTTGACGCGGTAGGGTTCGAGGCCCGAGGACACGGCAAGGATGCCTCGCACGAAGCCCCGGCTACAGTGTTGAACTCCCTCATGGACATCACCGCCGCAGGCGGAGCCCTTGGCATCCCCGGCCTTTACGTCACCGGAGACCCAGGTGGAATTGACGACGCCGCCAAGCACGGCTCCCTGTCCCTGTCTTTGGGCACCGGGTGGGCAAAGTCCTTGTCCTTCACCACTGGCCAATGCCCTGTCATGTCGTACAACCGCCAGTTGATGATGGCCATCCTGCATGACAAGGTCCAGATTGCCAAGGCCGTGAACGCCACAGCGATCCCGCTTGAGGACGCACCGCGCGGTTACGCCGAATTCGATGCAGGTTCGGCAACAAAGTTCGTCCTGAACCCGAACGGCTACGTCAAGGCATAGCACCCGGATAACGGCGTCGGGGCCGGTAAGGGTTGCGCCGCATGGTGACTCTTACTGGCCCTGCATGTTTCCTGCATTACTACCTTCAGAAAAGGGGCACCGTTGCTCGCCCAAGAAGCCGCCACGAGCGGCAGCACTTCGGAGTTGACTTCCGCCGGGAGACCGTCCGGACATCCCTCCCTTGCCTGGCCCGAAGCCCGCCGACTCGCATTCAATTGCGCGGTCCCGCTTGCCCCCGCGAATGTCCCCCTCCCGCTTGCAGTCGGCCACGCCCTGACCCGCGACGTCACTGCATTGCAAAAACTCCCCCACTATGACTCTTCCGCCATGGACGGATGGGCCGTCAACGGCGACGCGCCATGGATCCTTGCCGGTCATGAACCTGCTTTGCTTCCGGGCCACGCCAGCGTCATTGCCACAGGCGGACAGGTACCTGTCGGCGCCCAGTCGATACTTCGCAAGGAAAGCGGCCAGGTCCACCAAGATGCCGATGGCAACCTCCGCCTGCGTCTCAATGACAATGCAAAGGAAGGTGAGCCCGGCACGAGCCAACACATCCGTCCTGCCGGCGAAGAAGCTGCAGCGGGTGAAGTGCTAATCCGAGCCGGCACAACATTGAATCCCGCTCACATTGCCCTTGCCGCCGTGGCTGGATACGACGACCTTCCGGTTCAGGCCAAGCCGGTTGTCGGAATCGTACTGACCGGTTCCGAACTGGTCACGTCGGGCATTCCGGAACCAGGCCGCGTCCGCGACATTTTCGGTCCACAGCTGGGTGCGGTCATTTCCCTTCTTGGAGGTACAGTTGCCGGCCCTCTGCGGATCGGGGATTCCTACCCCGAATGGCTCGCTGCGCTGGCGGGCCCGGACGCCTTCCCTGGGCGAATGCCAGACGTAACCATAACCACCGGGGGAACCGGCTGTTCCGGGACAGATCACTTTCGTGCAGCCATCAAGGCGCTCGGCGGACAGCTGCTGGTGGATGGCATCGCAATGCGGCCGGGCCACCCGGCCGTCCTGGCGGAGCTGCCGGACGGCCGCTTCGTCGTCGGGCTGCCCGGCAACCCTTTGGCGGCAATGATGGCCCTCATTACAATCGGCGCGCCCCTCCTGGAGGCCCTTGGGGGCCGGCCCTTGAGCGCCATTGGAGAGGTGATCTCTGCATCTGACGTTGATCCGCATCCTGGCTCTACTCGCCTGATTCCCTGCAGGTTCATCGAGGGGTTGGCCTTCCCTGCCTCTCACACTGGGCCGGGCATGATGCGAGGACTGGCTCGCTCCGACGGCGTCATGGCCGTTTCCCCTGCCGGAATCCAGTCCGGGGAGCCGGTTCCTGTGCTTGCCCTCCCGTGGACGCAGACCAACGAAACAATCCTGTCGAGCAAGGGTCGGTCTACGATGAAGATGACAAGGGCGGGGTCAAGGGGTACCTCAAGTCCCGAGCATCCTGCATGGACTATGACATGAGGCACAATGGCCGCACGCAACGACCGCCAGGCCCCGGACGCAGAGGCCCAGGGCGGAGGCGTTCAATCGGTCGACCGCGCCCTCCAGATTCTGGAAATTATCGCCCGCCAGGGGGATGCAGGCGTGAGCGAGATCGCAGAAGAGATGGGCGTCCACAAATCCACCGTGTCGCGGCTCGTAGGTTCTCTCCTGGGCCGGGAATTGGTCCGCCAGAACAGTGAACGCGGAAAATACCAGTTGGGTTTTGGAATCCTGCGACTGGCGTCGTCCGTCCCTGGCCGCTTAAGTGTTGTGCGCGCAGCCAGCGAAGTTCTGGAGGGCCTGGCTGCCCAGTACAAGGAAACCGTAAACCTGGCTGTCCTGCGATCGAACTTCGCCGTCAATGTGGATCAGGCGATGGGCCCCTCGACCCTCGCGACGTACGACTGGGTAGGCAGCCTGACTCCATTGCACGCCACTTCCAGCGGCAAGGTGCTACTTGCTGCCCTGCCGACGAACGAAAGGGACACGATCTTCAAGGGGGTGGGGCTGCCGGCCCGCACGCCGCGAACCGTAACAAACCGTGCGCAACTCGAGAAGCAGCTGCTGGACGTCACCCGGCAAGGCTACGCCGTGGTCCACGAAGAATTCGAAATCGGCCTGACTGCGGTGGCCGTTCCCATCTTCAGTCACTTGGGGACCGTCATCGCGGCGGTGAGCATCTCCGGTCCGAACTTCCGGTTCTCGCCGGAGGAGCAACCCGGGCTTATTGACGGCCTTCGCGAGGCAGGGATGGCCATCAGCACAAGAATGGGCTACCAGCGCCGATAGGGCCGCTCCAGGGGCCAGGAGGGCTCTGGGCGCGCGCTTCCGAACGATCAGCCAAAGATGTGCCGGCGATCGCGGACGACCTCCCTCTTGGCCTCCATTAGCTCTCTCTACGCAACTGCAGTCATATTACGCAACAAAACGACTTATGCCACTCTCATCGCCGAGGCCAGCACGGGAGGCGTAGAAATACGGAAGAGTGCCCTGAAAATACCTTGACATTGACTGTGACGAGGAGCACTCTGTTGCTTAGCGTGAAATCTGTTGATCCATGCGGAACGCATTGGAGGCTTCCGGCCTTCAACCAAGGAATTCGATCCCCGACTCCGATGAGGTACCAAATGCCAAAGGCCTGCCCGGTCAAGGAACTCGCTCCCGGGAAGGTCTTACGGCTCGTTACAGCTCCACCAATTGGTGCCTTCCCTACGGAGGACGATGCGATCTTTGCCTTCAATGACACTCATACCCACCAAGATGCCCAACTGGCCGAGGCTATGTCGGGACTGATGGGTTCAGCGTCTGCTTCCCGCCTCCAGGTTCAACCTTCGAATCAATGGCGTCGACGCATTCCGGCCAAACCGCCGGTAGGCGCGCACCAAGTACCAACCGTCAGCGGAAACATCATGGTCGTTGAAACCGGGGAATCACCCAAGCCTCCCCGGACCCACGCCCAGGTATAACCGCAAGCCCAAGATCCGCCGAGCAAAGGATTCGCTCATGGCTACAAGCAGTGACTTAAAACCCTCAACCCCCGAGGAGTTGCCCGCCAAGAATGCATTGGCAGCAACTTCCTCCGATGACGTGCCCGAAAGTGGACCAAAGATTCCAACAGGCCCCGCCGCCCCGGGAGCGGAAAACGGAGCCGCAGAGGACCTCGCCGATTCAGAAGAATACGAGCAGATCCTGGAAGAACTGCGTTCCGCCAAAACCGAGCGGGCCGTTTCGGCACGCCGGAACAACAAGCTGACGCTCGACAAAGTAACCTTCGGAATCACCGGCGTCGCAGCCGTCGCCTTTGTGGTTTGGGGGTTCGCCGGAAAGGACAACCTCGCCGCGACCTCCACCGGGGCCCTCAACTGGGTCATGGAGTACACCGGGTGGCTTTTCATGATCACGGCTTCGATCTTTGTGGTCTTTGTCCTGTGGCTTGCCCTCGGCAAGTTCGGCAACATCCCGCTCGGCAAGGACGGCGAGAAGCCGGAATTCCGGACCGTCTCCTGGATTTCGATGCTGTTTGCCGCTGGCATGGGCATCGGGCTGATGTTCTACGGTGTGGCCGAACCCCTCTACCACTTCGTCTCCCCACCCCCGGGGACGGTGGACGGAAGGACCCCTGAGGCCATCCAAACGGCTATGGCAACCTCGATCTTCCACTGGGCCCTGCACCCTTGGGCGATGTACGCAGTTGTGGGCATCGCCATGGCCTATGGAAGCTTCCGCCTGGGCCGCAGGCAGCTCATCTCCGCAGCCTTCACCTCGCTCTTCGGTATCAAGAGGGTGGAAGGACCTATCGGAAAATTCATCAACATCCTGGCCATCTTTGCTACCCTCTTCGGAACTGCGGCTTCACTGGGCCTGGGCGCAATGCAGATCGGCAACGGCCTGACCTCGAACGGATGGCTTGGAGAAATTGGCACCCCGGTACTCGTGGTGATCATCGCAATCCTGACATGCGGCTTCGTCGCCTCCGCCGTTTCGGGCATCAGCCGCGGCATCCAATGGCTCTCGAACATCAACATGATCCTGGCCGCCACCCTGGCCGTGATCGTCTTCGTCGCAGGTCCCACCCTATTCATCCTGAACCTGATCCCGTCGGCCGTCGGTGACTACACCCGCGACCTCGCGGAGATGTCGACCCGCACGGAGGCCGTTGGCGATGAGGCCCTGCGCACCTGGATGTCCGGTTGGACCATCTTCTACTGGGCCTGGTGGATCTCCTGGACGCCGTTCGTAGGACTGTTCATTGCCCGCATCAGCCGTGGCCGCACCATCCGCCAGTTCGTCACGGGCGTGCTGCTGGTTCCCAGCGTCGTCACCGTCATCTGGTTCAGCATCTTCGGCGGGGCAGCTTTCAACATCCAGCGCGAGGCCGATAAGGCAGGCACGCCGGGCCTGGTTACCATGGTGGACGGAGCCCCGTCCATCAGTTTCGACGGAGCACTCTTCGATGTGATCAAGAACCTGGGCATGCCGGGTTGGGCAGTCACAGCAGTCATAGTGCTGGCCATGGTCCTCATTGCGAACTTCTTCGTCACCAGTGCCGACTCGGCCTCTATCGTGATAGCTTCGTTGAGCTCCAACGGCTCCAACGACCCACCCCGGCACCTGGTCATCTTCTGGGGCCTGCTCACCGGCGCGGTGGCTTCCGTCATGCTCCTGGCTGGAGGTGATGAACCCGCCGCGGCACTGTCGGGACTTCAACGCATCACTATTGTGGCTGCCCTGCCATTCGTAATCGTTATGCTGTTGCTCTGTTTCGCTCTCCTCAAGGACCTCCGCCGCGATCCTCTGGCGTTGCACAGACGCTTGGCCACCTCCGTGGTCGACCGGGCCATCCGGACCGGTGTCGAACAGCACGGCGGCGTTCAATTCGACCTCGTCACAAAGCACGAGTGCGCTGAATCATGCCCGGACCCGGACTCCCACACCGGCGGCACCCACGCTGGCAGCGGCGTCCCCAACCCCGAGGTCCGGCATGCGGACCGGGGCAGCAATTAGCTGTCCAACGTAAGCAGCAACCGTCCCGGTGGCACGCGGCTTCGCAACCGGTGCCGCCGGGGCGTTCCCAACCCCACACACCAGCAAAGGCAATTTCCATGACCACACACATCGACCAGGACCAGATCCTCCGCCTCAACACCAACGGACAGGAGCCGGTCGGCATCCGCCTGGAATCAGCGAGTCCAGTGACCGTTCGCCTTGAGGTGGATGGCGGGTGCAATTGCCAGCACGGCAGCAAGAGCCGCCCGGGCTCGTACATTGACACCGACTTTGGCCGCCGCTGACAGCTGCCTGGCACTTCCGCTCCACCAGCAGTATCAAAACTTGCCCCTACCTAACATATTAGTTACATACTAGATCCGCTGCAGGATCGTTCCCTGAACTCAATGAGGAGTGAAACAGCACATGCAGAAACTGGCACACCGGCTAGAACGCCTGGGCACCGAAACGGCCTTCAGCGTTGCCCAGGCCGCGGCCGCATGGAAAGCCAAGGGAAACTTGGTGTACCCCTTCCATCTGGGGGACATTAACATCCCCACGGCCCCGCACATCATGGAAGCCATGAACAAGGCCATCGCCGACGGCTACACGGGATATTGCCCCGGCCCCGGCATCCCACAGCTCCGCGAGGCCCTGGCCGACGACATCGGAGCACGGCGCGGCATCACCTTCTCCCCCGACAACGTAGTAGTGATGACGGGCGGCAAACCCGTGATCACCAAGTTCCTGCAGGCGGTGATGAACCCCGGCGATGAAGTCCTCTACCCCAACCCAGGCTTCCCGATCTACGAATCCCAGATCGAGTACCTCGGCGGCACGGCCTTGCCGTACCGGTACCTGCCCACGAGCCGGGGCTTCGCAATCGACCTTGACCAGGTCCGCGCATCGATCACGCCGAATACCACCGCGATCATCTACAACGACCTGCAAAACCCCATCTCAGCCGAGTCGACGGCGGCCGAACGGGAAGCAATCGCACAGCTCGCGATCGAACACGATCTTTGGGTGCTCTCTGATGAGGCCTACTTCGAAACCCGCTACGAGGGCGTCTCAAGCTCAATCGCATCACTGCCCGGAATGGCGGAGCGCACAGTCATCCTCTACACCTTCAGCAAGAAGTTCGCCATGACCGGATCCCGGCTGGGCTGTGCCGTCGCTCCGATCGAGATCGCCAGGATCCTCAGTACCCTGAACACCAATGACGAATCATGCACCACGCACTACGTGCAATGGGCCGGCGTCGAAGCACTCCGCGGTACGCAGGAACCCGTACAGCAGATGCTGGACATCCTGCGCGAGCGTCGCGATGCCGCTTGTGAACTTGTGAACGACATTGACGGCGTACACGTCGCCGTGCCGCAGTCCACGTTCTACCTGTTCCCCGATGTCACCGAGGCCATGGCCCGTATGGGCTACACGGCAGTGGGCGACTTCGCCACGGCGGCCCTGCACGAGACCGGCGTCTCGTTCTGCACCCGCGAGCACTTCGGCCGCCGCCTGCCCGGCGAGGAGCGGCAGTACATCCGGCTCGCCTACTCAGGCATCGACGTCGCGGACATCCGCGATGGCCTGGGGCGGCTGCGCAAGTGGATCGAGACGGCATGAGCCGGGTGGTCGTCACGGGACGGGTACCCGAAGCCGCACTTGAGAAGCTCCGCGCCGAACATGATGTCGACGCCTGGACCGGACCGGGCTCGATCGGCCGGGATGAGTTGCTGCGCCGGGTGGCCGGCGCGGATGCAATCGTGAGCCTGCTCACCGAGCGCATCGACGGCGAACTGCTTGACGCCGCCGGGCCGCAGCTGAGGGTCGTCGCAAACGTCGCCGTCGGCTATGACAACATCGACGTGCCTGCCTGCACGGAGCGGGGCGTCATCGCCACCAACACACCCGGCGTGCTCACGGAAGCGACGGCGGACATCGCGTTCGGCCTCATCCTGTCCGCAACCCGCCGACTCGGGGAAGGGGAACGGCTCATCCGCTCCGGCCAGGAGTGGAAATGGGGCATGTTCTTCCTGCTCGGCAGCAGCCTGCAGGGAAAAACGCTGGGCGTCGTCGGTATGGGCGGAATCGGCCAAGCGACCGCACGCCGGGCCAAGGCGTTTGGCATGGAGATCGTCTACCAGTCCCGGAGCGAGCTGGACCCAGGCGTGGCCGCCGAGCTGGGTGCCAGGCGGGTGGACCTCGACGAGCTGCTGGCAGTCTCCGATGTCGTCTCCCTGCACTGCCCCTATGGGCCCGCCACCCACCACCTGATTGGGGCGGGGGAACTTGTGGCAATGAAGGAATCGGCCTACCTCATCAACACCGCCCGGGGGCCCATCATCGACGAAGCGGCACTTGCCGCCGCCCTTGGTGAAGGGCAGATCGCGGGCGCCGGACTGGACGTCTTCGAGAAGGAACCCGCCGTGCACCCCGGGCTGCTGGAACTCGATAACGTGGTCCTTGTGCCGCACCTCGGATCCGCCACTGTTGAAACGCGCACAGCCATGGCGATGCTGGCGGCGGACAACGCCCTTGCCGTGCTCAGCGGTGGTCCACCGCCGACGCCCATCAGCTAGGGACACCAAAAAGGGAACCACCAGATCTGGTGGTTCCCTTTTTTGGTATTTAATTGGTGGAGCTGAGGGGACTCGAACCCCTGACCCCCTGCATGCCATGCAGGTGCGCTACCAGCTGCGCCACAGCCCCGGAAAATGCCGGATGTTGACCGGATTTCTCCGAAGCAACTCGAATATCTTAGAACAGCATTTCCAAAAATTCCAAATCCGGAATATTCACCGGACCGCAGACTTCCTACATTGCATCCTCGGAGGCAGCCGGCTTGGCAGATGCATCGTCACCGAGCTGCAGATCCACCACCGGGCAGTCCTTCCACAGGCGCTCCAGGGCGTAGAAAACGCGGTCTTCCTCGTGCTGGACGTGGATGATGATGTCCGAGTAGTCCAGCAATACCCAGCGGCCGCCGGACCGGCCCTCGCGGCGGACGGGCTGGCGGTTCAGCTTGCCCAGTTCCTCCTCGATGCCGTCAACAATGGCGTTGACCTGGCGCTCGCTGGGTGCAGACGCAATGACGAAAATGTCAGTCAGGGCCATCCGCTCGCTCACGTCCAGTGCCACAATGTCCTGGGCAATTTTCTCTGCCGCGGCCTTGGCGGCGTGGCGGGCTAACTCTACGGATGAATCGATTGCAGTCACGGGACTCCTTGATGGTTTTCTAAAGCTAAGAATGTGCGGGCATGCGCGTTAACGCGACATGCCGCTGATGATAAGGATGAGGCCCGCCACAAGAGCCAGGACCCCAAACACGAGGACGCCGTATTGGATGTATTTCATCCGCTGCGCACGCGCCAGGCCCGCGGTGGCCGCATCCAGCGGGTCCAGTCCGTAGGCGGAAGCAGCAGCCACGGGCGCCTGCTCCTGGAAAAACTCTTCGGCCGGCAACTCGCGTGCGGAGTCGACTTCCGGAGCCTGGGCGGCGGCACCGTCAGCCGCTTTGGCTGCGGCCTCCGCACGTGCAATAACCCAGGAGCGTCCGCTGCGGTTTTCGGAACCCTTGACAACGTCCGACGGCGGCAGCTTGGGCCGGGATTGGGTCACCACCGGGACGTATGAGGTAGCCGGGGGCTTCATGACGGGCCGGTCAACACCGGGAACCTTAATGAATTCAAGCGGCGTGACCATCCCGAGGTTACTGGCTTCGGTAGGGTCGGAAAGCCTGACGGCCCGGTCCGTGGACCCGGTCTGGTTCTGCTGTTCCGCATTCCTGCGATTGACGGCGGCCGCCCGCTGGGCAAGCGCCTGCTGTTCCTTCAGGATCTGCGGATCCACGGCCTCCGGATCAGCACCTGCCGACTTTTCCATCTGCGCAAGGTGGTTCTTTGCCTGCTCGGCAATCTCAGCACGGGCGGCAAGGGCCTGCTCAACGCTCATTCCGTCGGCATCCGAAGCAGGCACCGCGCCCGCTGCGGGCACCACGGGAACTGCCGCCGTCGAGCTTTGTTGCTGCAGTTGGCGCAGGCGCATCTGCCGGCGAGTGGGAGGTCCGCTGTTGAACTCAGGCTCTTCTTTGTCGCCCCGTTCCTTCATGGCCCGAAGCGCTGCCCTGTCACGGGCACGGACCTGCGAAGACCTTTCCCCGCCACGCTCCGGAAGGGAATCCACCGGTCCGGTTGAAACACGGCGGACCCTGTCCGTACGGGGTCCGGTGCTTTGCTGCCGAGGGGTCAGGCCGGATTCGGGCGCGGCCTCGGCACGGGCCTGCCGCAATTCGCGACGGCTCCGCAGTGGGGGCTGTTCCTGACTCATAGAAAACTCATTCAGTGCTGGCGGATTCGACGGATGGTTCTGGTTGGTCCGCAGCGGGTTTTTCGGCCGCGTAGAGACCGTATTTTGCGATGTACTGCACCACTCCGTCGGGTACCAGGTACCAGACGGGATTGTTCTCAGCTACCCGGGAACGGCAGTCCGTGGAGGAGATGGCCATGGCCGGCACCTCAAGGAGGCTGACATCCTTACGGCCCATCCCGTCCAACACATGGCCGGGCCTGGTGACACCCACAAAGTGCGCGAGTGACCACAGCTCGTCAATGTCCTTCCAGGACAGAATCTGGGCCAGGGCGTCAGCGCCGGTAATAAAGAACAGGTCAGCGTCCGGACGCTGGCTCCGAAGGTCCCGGAGGGTATCAATGGTGTAGGTGGGACCCGGCCGGTCCACGTCCACCCGGCTCACGGTGAAGCGGGGGTTTGATGCCGTGGCAATCACCGTCATGAGGTAGCGGTGCTCAACGGCACTGACCCGCTTATGGGACTTCTGCCAGGGCTGCCCTGTGGGAACGAAGACCACTTCGTCCAGGCCGAACTTTGCGGCCACCTCACTCGCCGCAACCAGGTGGCCATGGTGGATGGGATCAAACGTCCCACCCATCACGCCCAGCCTCAGCCGCGCCTTGCCACTGCCATTGGGAAGCACTATGGGAACGTTCAGTGTCCCTGGCCGTGATCGTGCTTGTTGGGGTGCTGACGGTGCGGGTCAGCGTGCTCCTCAACGGCAGTGTGGCGGTTGCCCAGGTTGGAGTAGGACCAGGTGATGAAGAGCAAAACCAGCATGAACGCGAACATAACAATCCCGAAGACCAGCGGATCCGCCCACAACGGCGCCAGTTCCTCGTGTTCGGCCTCACTTGCGGCGCTGACGGTCATGGCGATCTGCTGGAGCAGCATGTTCTCCCCTAATGTTCAAGGAATTTTGACGGCGGATGATTCAGCCGTTCCGGACTTCTGTTCTATATTACCCGCGGATCTGGCCCTCGCCCTGCACTATCCACTTGGTGGTAGTGAGCTCGGTCAGACCCATGGGACCGCGGGCATGGAGCTTCTGGGTGGAAATCCCTACCTCGGCACCCAATCCCAGTTCACCGCCGTCGGTAAAACGGGTGGACGCGTTAACGATCACGGCAGCGGAATCAACCTCGGCGATAAAGCGCTCGGCATTGGCCAGGTTGTTGGTCAGGATGGCCTCCGTGTGCCCCGTGGACCAGGTCCGGATGTGCTTAACGGCATCATCAAGGCTGTCCACCATGGCCACGGCGAGGTCCAGGTCCATATATTCGCTCCCCCAGTCGGTATCCGTCGCATCTTCTGCGGACACACCTGAGGGAAGGATTCCACGGACCCGCTGGTCCACGTGCAGGGTTACGCCCGCTTTGGACAGCGCCTTGGCGACGGCCGGAAACACTGTTGAACCCGAGTGGACCAGGAGTGTCTCCACGGTGTTGCAGACACTGGGCCGCTGGGTCTTGGCGTTAAGCAGGATGTCCACAGCCATTTCCTCGTTGGCGGATTCATCCAGGAAGATGTGGACGTTGCCCTCGCCGGTTTCAATGACCGGTACAGCGGAATTCGTCACGACGGTCTGGATCAGTTCCCTGCCGCCGCGGGGAATCAGGACGTCCACCCTGCCGCGCGCCCGCATCAGGGCATTGGCGCCGTCCCGGCCGTACTGGTCAACAGTCTGGACGGCATCGGCGGGCAAGCCCACGGAATCCAAGGCGGTCCGCAATACGTGCACCAAGGCTTCGTTTGTTGCCGCTGCAGCAGTACCGCCGCGGAGGATGACGGCGTTGCCGCTCTTCAGTGCCAGCCCGGCGATGTCAACGGTGACATTGGGACGGGCCTCATAGATGGCGGCGACAACACCCATGGGCACGTTCACTTGACGGAGCCGAAGCCCGTTCGGGAGGGTCTGGCCGCGCACTACGTTGCCCACGGGATCAGGCAGGTTGGCCAGGTTCTCCAGGGCGGCAACCAGGCCATCGATCCGCGCATCGGTCAGCGTCAGCCGGTCCAGCATGGCGGCGGAGGTGCCGTTGGCCTTGCCGGCGCGAACATCCTCGGCGTTTGCGGCAAGGATGGATGACTTGTTTTCAATCAGGCCCTTGCCGATGGCACGGAGGCCACGATCCTTCCATGACCTGTTGGCCCTGGCCATGGGACGGGACGCCTTGCGGGCACGATCCGCGACGGCATGGACAGCAGCCTCAACGCCTGCCGCATCCAGCGGCGTGTTCTCCGGGTTGGCCGCCGCAGGAACAGCGGCTTCGGGAATCACAGCGTCGGATATTGCAGCGTTGTGGTGGGTCAATGCCTCAGTCATCCTCCAAGTTTAGGCGAGCATTGCACTTAGAGGAGCACCAAGTCGTCAACATGAACAACTTCACGGTCGTATCCGCGTCCCAGCGCCTTGCCCAGTTCCTTGGTCGACCGGCCAAGCATCTGCGGAAGTTCACCCGCTGAGTAGTTGACGAGGCCACGTGCGATCACCGATCCGTCAGGTCCAACCATCTCCACGGCATCGCCGGCCTCAAAGTCCCCGGAGACTCCGGAAATGCCGGCGGGCAACAACGAGGTGTGCCGGTCACGCACTGCCTTGACGGCACCGGCGTCGAGCTCCAGGCGGCCGTGGACGGACGCAAGATGGGCCAACCACAGGAGGCGGACAGGCTTTCGGGAACCGTTCACGGTAAACCAGGTGCCGACGTCCTCCCCTGCCAGGGCCTTGGCGGCGTTGGCGGTGGACGTCACCAGCGCCTGGATTCCGGAGCCGGCGGCAATGGTGGCTGCCTCGACCTTTGTCATCATGCCCCCGGTACCGACTCCGGCCTTTCCGGCTTTTCCAATTGAAACGCCTTCCAGGTGCTGGGGGCCGGCCACGAGCGGGATTCTGCTGGCACCTTTCGACGGCGGACCGTCGTAGAGTGCGTCGACGTCGGACAGCAGCACCAGGGCATCGGCCCGCACCAGGTGGGCGACGAGAGCAGCCAGTCGGTCGTTGTCGCCGAACCGGATCTCGTGGGTGGCTACGGTGTCATTTTCGTTAACCACGGGCACAACACCAAGGCTCAGGAGCCGGTCCAGGGCGCGCAGGGCGTTGGTGTGCTGGCTTCGGCGCATGAGGTCGTCCGCTGTCAGCAGGACCTGGCTTACTGTGACGCCGTGTGCTCCGAAAGCATGGGTATATCGGGCCATCAGCAGCCCTTGGCCTACGCTGGCGGCAGCCTGCTGGGTGGCGAGATCGCGGGGCCGCTTGGCAAGACCCAGCGGGGCCAGCCCTGCGGCGATAGCTCCCGAGGACACCAGGATGATCTCGGTGCCGCTGTTCCGCTTGTGGGCGAGGGCATCAGCCAAAGCTGTCAGCGCTTCTTCGGAAATGCCACCCTTGATGCTGGTCAGGGATGACGATCCCACCTTGACCACAATCCTGCGGGCACCAGCCAGCACGCTGCGGTCCACTGCTGCGTGCTGGCTGGCCAAGGCGGGGCTAGGCATCGTCTTCCGAGGCCAGCCCGCTCTCTTTGAGCGGCAGGTTGTCGGACCGGCGCTTGCTGACCGATTCGGTCCAGATGCCTGCCTTGCGTTCGGTCTCAAGTTCAGCGCGCGCTGCCGCCTTCGCGTCTTTACGCTCCTGCTGTTCTTCGCGCTTCTGGCCGCGTGTGGGCCGATCGCCGATGTCGGCGAAGCGGATATCCGTGCCACGAGGCGCAGCAAGAAGTTCCGCGCCGCCCACCATTGTGGGCTCCCAGTCGAAGACGACGCCGTCATCCTCGCCGATAACCACGGCATCCCCGGGCTTGGCACCCTGTTTGAAGAGCTCGGTTTCAACGCCCAGCTTGGCCAGCCGGTCCGCGAGGTAGCCGATTGCTTCCTCGTTGGTGAAGTCGGTCTGCTTGACCCAGCGCACCGGCTTTTCACCGATGACGCGGAACAGCGGCTCGAGGTTCTGCTCCTCGCGACGGATCCGGAATCCTGCGGCGTTGACGGCACGAGGGCGGATCACCTGCGGCTGGACCTTGGGCGGTGCAGCGGCCAGGTTCTCGCGGGCGGTCTTCACGATCTCTGCCATGGCGAAGCCCAGCTGGCGCAGGCCCTCGTGGCTGGTGGCAGAGACTTCGAAGACGCGGTAGCCGCGGGCTTCCAGGTCCGGCCGGACAAACTCGGCCATGTCACGGCCGTCAGGGAGATCCACCTTGTTCAGGGCCACCAGGCGGGGGCGGTGGTTCAGTGGCACCACTTCGCCATCGGTACCGGCATAGCTCATGTCAACGGCGTACTTTTCCAGCTCGGCCTCGATGATGGCGAGGTCTGCCAGCGGATCACGGTCCGATTCCAGCGTGCCGCAGTCCAGGACATGTACCAGAGCCGCACAGCGCTCTACGTGGCGGAGGAAGTTGTGGCCAAGGCCCTTGCCTTCGCTGGCGCCCTCGATCAGGCCGGGAACGTCTGCAATGGTGAAGCGGACTTCGCCGGCCTGTACAACGCCCAGGTTGGGAATGAGAGTGGTGAACGGGTAGTCGGCGATCTTGGGCCGGGCAGCGGACATCGCAGCAACCAGGCTGGACTTGCCGGCTGACGGGAAGCCCACCAGGGCAATGTCCGCGATGGACTTCAGTTCCAGGATGACGTCGCTGGATTCGCCTTCAATGCCCAGCAACGCAAAGCCAGGGGCACGGCGCTTCTGCGAAGACAATGCTGCGTTGCCCAGGCCGCCGATGCCACCTGCGGCAGCAATGTATTCCATGCCGGGGCTGACCAGGTCAGCCAGGACGGTACCGTCCTTGGCCTTGACCACGGTGCCTTCCGGCACGGGAAGAATAAGGGTTTCACCGTTCTTGCCGCCACGCCAGTCGCCCATGCCTGGTCCGCCGTTGGTGGCGTGCCGGTGCGGTGCGTGGTGGTAGTCAAGAAGCGTGGTGGTCTGGGGGTCGACGCGCAGGATGACGTCGCCGCCATTGCCGCCGTTACCGCCGTCGGGACCGCCCAGCGGCTTGAACTTTTCACGGTGCACAGAGACACACCCGTGACCGCCGGTTCCGCCGGATACGTGCAGTACTACCCGGTCTACAAAGCTGGCCACGTGGATCTCCTCTTGCTGTTTCCGGACGTCAGGAACGCCAAGATGATTGTAATGCGGTTAAAAGAACAGTGGAGCGGACCAAT